>NZ_CP012069.2:2400000-3000000 GCF_001189515.2 Olsenella sp. oral taxon 807 | reverse complement strand
CTTGACAAAGAACTGCTGAGAGTGTGCCGCCAGATCGACAGGATTGACTTCATGGTGCCTACGGCAAGCCTCTACTCGTATCAGCCGGAACTTGATATCTCACTCGACGAGCCCAGCAGTGGAAGGGATCCAGATTCCGACTCCAAACCAGGGTAAGGCTCCAGAACACGAGAGAGACAAAGCAGGCGTAACCAAAAAGTAGCTCTTTGGCAAGAACCTTAGCGACCCTTAGCGGCGCGCGGTCTTCCGTCCATATGGAAAGGCCAGGGGTTTTGTCCCCTGGCCTCGTGTCCCATGGTGGGTCGTAAGGGGGTCGAACCCTTGACCTTGAGATTAAAAGTCTCCTGCTCTGCCAACTGAGCTAACGACCCATATTTGGATTCTACCACGCTCGATGCGCCCTCACAGCCTCAACCGACCCCTCACGCCAGATACTCTACTCGCTCTCCCAGGCCCACTGGCCGTTCACAAACAGCGGTGTCTTTGCACCGTCTGCCTTGATGCCCCATACGTTAAGGTCCTCGGTTCCAATCATAAAGTCCACGTGCGTGTGGGACTGGTTGACACCATGTGCGAGCAGCTCATCCCTATCAAGCTTGAACCCGCCCTCAAGGCATTCGGGAAAACCCATGCCCAGGGCGAGGTGACAGCTCGCGTTCTCGTCGAAGAGCGTGTCATAGAAGAGAATGCCGCTCTGCCGGATGGGCGTGTTCTTGGAGATGAGGGCGCACTCCCCCAAACGAACCGCGTTCTCGTCCGTCTCGAGAATATGCCTCAAGACGTCCTTACCCCGCTCGGCCCCGTAATCTATGACACGGCCCTCCTCGAAGGCGAACCAGAAGTCCTCCACGATGCTGCCCGCGTGCACGAGCGGCAGCGCAGAGTGCACGATGCCCTCGGCCCGCCTGCGGTCTGGGGTGGTAAACACCTCCTCGGTCGGTATGTTGGGAAAGAACACTGTTCCGTCAACTGTCCGCGCCGCGCCCCCCTCCCAAACATGGCCCTCATTGAGGCCAATGGTGAGGTCCGTCCCGTTGCTTGAGGCATAGCGAAGACCCACGAAACGATTGGAGTTCAGAATCCGCTTGTTCTTCTCGAAGGTCGCATTGTGCGTCTCCCATGTGCCCTGCGGGTCATCACCGTCCGCACGGGCAACGCTCAAGATCGTACACCACAGTCTATAGAGAGACTCGCTCGCGCTCACCCCCGGAAAGATCCTCTCCGCCCAGGCAACCACAGGCACCCCTGCGATACACCAGACGTTGCGCCCAAAATCCATGCCCTCCCTGAAGGCACGGCACTCGCTGTTCCTGGCACGTGATGCCGCAGCCGGTTTAGCCGGATCGACGCCATCGAATGCCGCCGGGTCAGAGCCATCAAGAAACAAGAAGCTTGCGCCAGCTTCAGCAAGGGAGTTCAACTGCTCAACCTGCCACGAGGGTGTGTGCCTAAAGAAGTCGAGCGCGACGCTCTCAAAGGTGAGTCTCTGCACAACGTCATCACGCCAGATGACGGTGACGTGCCCGGCACCTGCCCTATAGGCGGCCCTAACAACGATGCGCACAAAGTCGGCACGCTCAACGGGCGCCTGGAGCACAAGCTCTTGGCCCGGCTTGATCGCGGCGCCCTTGTGGACGAGAAGCTCCGCATAGCGCTCTATCTGAGGAGCGAGACCCTCCATCGCCCGACGACACTCCTCGGCACTTAGTCGGCTGCTCATGAAAACATCCCTCCGATACTCTTTTTCAAGGACCTTGGCGCGCGATGAGGCAAATCCCGTCATTCAATCTCGATCAAGTACGGTGCTCACCACGTCGACAGGAGCCACAAGGCATGCAAAAGCAGCCCCAGCAGGAAGCCGCACTGCTCACATGGAGCGAGCAACAGGACCCAAACCCGCGAATGACGGCCTAGAAGGCTTGTGTTCACGCGTTTCGGTCTCATTGTTTGCCCCAGTAAAGTCCCAGGTAAAACCCCAATTTGTTTGAGACATTGCAGCGCGTAGTATACGCTTGGTGTACTCGCTGATGGGCTTCTTCATGATTTACGCCAACTTATCGAACCCGGCGTCCAAGCACTGAGGCGGGCTTACGCGTATATGTGGGTTACTAAACGAGCACTACCGTCTCTGGGCTTATCGTGTGCACTCACGAGAACACTCAATGGACTGAGGGGTTTCGCGGCTCTGTGCTAGAATTCGTTTCTATGCGGGCGTAGTTCATCGGTAGAACCGTAGCTTCCCAAGCTACTGAGGTGGGTTCGACTCCCATCGCCCGCTCCACGCAAACAAACGCAGTCTTCCCGTGCGAGGGAGACTGCTTTTTTGGATACAGCAAAGGTTTCGGCAGGCCCTGGAGGATCCCGCAGAGCGTCCCCACCTGCCCGCAAAAGCTTGGGGCTTAGTGCCCCAGAATCTGGCGGGCACTATCACGAGGACGTTTGCCCAGTTGAGCCTATTTCTTCGGTACCCGCCAATCTGCGGGGGGGGTTCTAAGGCATCAAGACCGGGGCGGGATCACTGCGGGGGGGTTCTAAAACGTCGGGACCGGCCCCGGCTGGGCCCACCCTAACGCCGAATGGAGAAGAACTTCTCCAAGATGCTCTTGATGAAGGCATAGCGGCGGGCGTAGGAGTTCTCCACACGGATGAGTTGTAGCTTATGTCTGCGACATATCTCGTTCTTTTGCTCGTCGCGCCTCATCACCGCCTCGTTTGCCCGATGCTCCTTTCCGTCCAGCTCGATGGCCAAGACCGGGACCTCAGTTCCGTCAGGCTCCACCTCATAGACCACGAAGTCAAATCGACCGCTGTAGAAGAGCTGCTGCTGGGCCACGTTCTCGTCGAAGACCTGCGCTATGGGCACCTCGTGATGCACCACATGGCGCACCTGAGAGGTAAACACGTTGCTCAGCGCATGGTTAAGGCTCTCAAGGAACGCCGCCTCGGTCTTGGTGCTGTATGGCTTGATCCCAAGCGCGCGAGATGACACAGAGCGAGGCGTCACCAGCGACTTCCCGTTTTGCTTCACGTACCGCACCAGCTCACAGAGGTCATCCGGCCCCTTCATCGACCCATGCAAGCGATCGAGCTCCCTGTCGCTAGAGAATATGACCAACTCATCGCGGGCACGTGACGTCGCCACATTGATCAGCTCCTGATTGTTTGCCACCCACGCATAGGTGGCGGGTGTGGTGCGATCGGTCAGGGCGAGCGAGAACAGAATCACGTCCTTCTCGTCTCCCTGAAAGGCATGGACCGTCCCACAGGGCACGTCATCAAAGCCTTGCGCGGAGAGGGAGGACAACAGATACTCACGCTGCCTGGCAAAGGGCGTGATGATCCCTATCTGCTTGTCACAGTTCTTGCGCACGTAGTCTACGATAGCGGCTGCCTCGGCCGGCGCGACGTTCTTCTCACGGGAGACGTCCCCCTCGACGTTATAGTACGAAAGCGCGCCAGGCGAGTTGCGACCGCTCTTCACGCTGAGCTTACCGTTGTAGTACTTGCGATTGTTGAAGCCAATGATCTTCTCGTCGCAGCGATAATGCTCATGCAGGAGTATCTCGTTGCTCACCGAGTCACAGGCAAGAAAGGTCTTATATGCCGAGTTCTCTATGAAGTCGTACTCGTCGGGTATGTTGTAGGTACGCCTCAGCGTAGCATTGTCTGTCCCGTCGATCACCACGACCGGAGAGAGCTGGGCGGGGTCTCCCACCAAGGTGAGGTTTTGCCCCCGGACTATGGGCACGAGCGCGCAGGCACTGTCACACTGGCTCGCCTCATCGATGACCACCATGTCGAAGCTTGGCACGGGCTGCCCTAACTTATGTGCCGAGATGCAGGTGGTTGCAACGATGGGAAAGATACGCAGAAACTTCTTGAGGTTATCCGTATCCGAGAGATAATGATTGAAGGCTGTCACGCGCTCGTCATCGGCCTGCGTTGAGAACACGATCTCCCGCAGCTCATCGACACGCGGTTCACCCAAGCGCTTGATGCGACGCACAGATAGGCAGAAGAGCTGTCTAAGGAGGCTCTCCTGGTCCCTGTCCATGAGCTTGAGCGCCCGCTCAAGCGTCTTCTCGGCAGGCTCGACTCTCTTCAGCCGCTTGCGCACAAGCTCAAGCTGCACACTTTGCAGTTCGAGCTTAAAGAAGAAGTCATCGGCATCCTTCGCGAGCTTCTCTATGCACTCCTTGCGTTCCTGCAGGTCAAGGTTCTCCTCGTACTCCTTCAGGAGGTCGCTGAGGTCCTTGGCACGAAGCTTGCCATCGATTCGGGACAGCTCCATCATCCTATCGGGCGTGACGGACTCATCCTTGACAAGCTCGTAGAGCGTACGCATGCGCTCGAGTGCTTGGATCATGACGGCGTTGTTGCCAAGGCGTATCACAGGTAGCGGAAGCACCTTCCCGTTCCAGCTATAGCTCTCCAGACTCTTGAACACCCCGTCCACGGGATGGTTGTTAAAGGACGCGAAGAGCACCGTGCGCTCATTGTACAGGGCGTTGACCAGGATATTGACGATGGTGGTCGTCTTACCTGTGCCAGGAGGACCCTGCACATAGGTCACCGGATACTTGAGCGCCTGATGCGTCGCGGTGAGCTGGTCCATGTTGATGTGCTGGTCAAGAAGGATGAGTGGAAACTCCCGGCGACGTACCGGACGCTTGGTCAGGTCCCCAAAGAACGCCTTTATGGGCACGGTCGGCTCGCCGCGCTCATACATCGCATAGATGCCATCGTACTCCCTCTGCAGGTCAACGGTGGCATCACGCGTGATGATGAGGAGGTACGGAACGTCATCGACGAGCCGGGGCGCGCTGATCCGCTTGGCCATGAGGTCCTTGATACGCTCGCGATTCTCGTCAAAGGACGAGAGCAGATGAAGGTCCTCCTCTCCCAGGTAGCGCCTGATGGACTGGCGCTCAAACGCCTTCCCGTTTCGCACGACGAACTCGCGACATAGTATCGTGTTATGGCCTATGACCAATGTGCGACGCTCGGGGTCAAGACGTAGCTGTCGATAGGCGATGACATAGAGGCCACCCGCCCCGCGTACCGAGAGGACGTTGAGCGCAAGCTGCTCAAACTTCGCACGAAACCCTTTGTGCGGATAGCGAGCCCTGTCCTGAGCTCTCTTGACGACGGCGGCAAACTGTTCCTTGTCAAGGCAGAGCGCCCCTCGGGCAAAGGAGTCCTCATCGACACGTTTGATGAGCGAGAATTCCTTGGTGGCGGGCGCTACGTTGAGCCTGCTGCAATCGGCCAGGTAGTTAAGGACGTTAAGGTTAGGTACCGTGCCAAAGATGGATGAGAACCGATCCTCGTCGCGATCGATGCGCTCGATGAGCTCAGGTGGGGTGGGAAAGTATGACTCATCGATCAGTGAGGATGACTCGATACCATCCACACGAATGGTAAGGTCCTTGACGGTATAGCTCCCCAGGTGCATACCGCGCACCCTGAGCGTGCGTTGCCTGGGGTCGATGTCCTTGACGCCAACCCAATAGCGTGTGGTTCGGCCCTGCCCATTGAGGTACTCCACGCTCAGCCACTTGCGCTCATGAACTGCCCGGTATATGTCCCTGTTTACGCTCATGATCAGAGATATGGTAACACAAATTCAGGCATTTTACAGAATTTACGGGTAAGTGGCTCCTCCTGCTCGCCCATTGGGCAAATAGCAGGGTATATCCCGAACTCTCCTCACATTTCGCCTCAAGGCGAGAGCCAAGCGCAGATGGATGCGAGCATCATGCAACGGTGCCCCGCTAACCTCTTGGTAGTTCAAATGGCACCAAGACAGAAAGGGTGAGGCACAATGGTCGTATCCGCTCGCTCGCTCATACAAGATCCTATAGCACCCATATGGGCATCACACAATGTGGGACAAGTACTCCCTCACACAACGCTCAGGGGAGGTGATCCCGTCATGAGAACACGACCACCCGCCGTCGGCCATGCCGGACGACGGCGGGTGGTCACATTCGGTTGGCCCACGTAGTCACACAACCTACACAGAAACCCAGCGAGCACAGCGTCGCAAAAGTCATGGTTACGAGCGACGAATGATCTCCGACACGAGTTCTGTCACAGAGACGACTTGCTCGGCATCTACGTTTTCGGGGACATCGTCTACCGTGTGCGAAAGCTCCGGAACACCATCATGCGAAAGACCCATGAGAGTGGCTGCTCGCATGGAGGCATGCATGGCAGGCGTCGCGTCGGTCTCGGTCCAGATGTAACGCCTCCTGTTCACGTTGATATGTAGGTCCTTTGCAACCGATCCGAGTAACCTCACCAGTCGGCGATCCGAGCGGCGAGTCTCGTTTGCGCCCTCGCTCGTCAGGATGGTCAGGTCCCCGGCACCAATGGAGTCAAGGTTAACGACAAAGGCACCCCTTACTGACTTCCTGAAGTCAGCAAGGAACTCTCGCATACCAGCGTGCCTGATCGAGGATGCGCCAAGGGCAACGAACCACACGTCATGCGAGATGAGCTCGTCATCCCCCATGCCCAGTATCGCCTCGCGTAGGTCCTCCTTAGTAGGGCGCTGCTGTTGTGCGTCATCCCACTCTCCCTCACGGACCCGCTCGTCGACGACTCGAAGGTCATAGCGCTCGGTTGCACCGCCCTTCCACCTGCGTGTGTCTGGACGTGATCCCGCAGATGCGGGACGGTCGCCATCCACCCTGCCGCCGCTCCGACGATCTCGACTTCCGATGGTACGTCCATCTTGCCCGGCATCATGGCCTACGTCAGCCCTGCTCCACTCGCTCGCCGAACTATCGTCAGCAGCCTGGCTCCTGCGGCTGCCGCCCGAATACCCAGACTCGCCCCCGCGATCCCTGGTCGTGCGAGCATACCTCTCGCGTACCTGGCTACCCTCTCCAGCCTCTGCGCCAAAGTCACGACTTGGCCTCACGATACCAATGGGCTCGCGCGTCCCGCGAACCGGTCGCACACTGGCACTCGTCTGACCTGAGTCGTACGAGGTCGCTGACCCCAGGTCGTCGGGCGCAAGGGGGTCCTTCGGCATAAGCGATGGGTCAGGGAGGTCAAACAAGACGGCTCGATGTGCCACGCCCCCACTCGGGTCTCCGTCATCCACAGGGGCGGGGCGGAAGTCAGACGTTCCCCACCTCGGGTCATCCACTGGCCTCGGCCTTTTTCTCTCGTCCGGCCTCACATCCTCATCTTTGGTGTCGAGGCCGCTCATATCCCCCTCGACCAACCCTCCCGTCGTGTCGGCATCATCAAAGCGGGGCAGGGTACCGTCGGGTTGGGTGTCGCCAAGCTCACCTTCAGCGTCACCCTCATCCTCCAACACGGTGGCATCCACCCTCATCTCATCACGAGCGAATGCCTTAGTATCATCATCAGATCCATCGGAGTCGTACTGCACGTCATCCTCAACGACATACTCCCCTTCGATGGCAACGTCATCGTCCTCGGCACCTTCCTGCTGTGGCTCCTGACTGTCATCATCGTAGTAGAAGTCATCGGAGTCCTGGTCGTCCTCGTCCTGCTCGTCTGCGATCATCCCGTACTGCGCCGTGTTCCCGCTAACGGTCCTTTTACGTTGGGTGATGCGCTCGACCAAGCTCCTGAACGCCTCACGAATCTTGGTAAGAATATCAGCGATTCTCTGAGACAAGTCCGCCAGGCCCCCACGACCCCCAGTGTCCATGGACTCATACTCGGCGTCAGCTGTGTTCTCGAGCATGTCCCGAGCATTCCGTGCATAGGCAGCGTCCTCGCCGCCCTCACCATAGTCCGCGTAGGTGTCATCTGAACCAGGCTCGTAAGACGCATCGTCTGTACCCGCTGCAGATGAGCGCGACTCCGCAGCCTCGGTGCGCGCGGCCGTGTCCCTTCTCGCCTTGACCTTACGCTCCCTGTTGCTAAAGAAGGTGGGAACGGAGCCGGTATGCTCCTCCTGTGGCTCCTCCTCATCAACGGACTCAACCGGCTCATAGAAGTCTTCGACCTTGAAGTCGGGTATCTCGGGAACCTCAGGGAGCTTCGACAGATCGACCTTGGGGCGTGGGGGCATCTCGTAGACGATCTCGCAGTCCGAGGGAAGGATCTGGAGACTCTCGATGAAACTTGCCCCGCGACGGACGACATCGTGCTCGTTGGCTTGCGCAACGGCCTGTGGCTCACTTGTTGAGGAAGCCCGCGTTTTTGGGACCCGCCTTTCTCTGCGCGTAGCGTTCGAAGTCACCGGCCTGGGTTCGGGCTTGCTCACGATAGGTACCTCCAGAGTCTCTGCAGTTTCAGTATCGCCTGCGGACGGCGCAGTGTTCGCGACGATCGTGTCTGGGTCGAACTTTGACCCATCCCCATTCTGTCTATATATGTTCGCCTCGATCCCCTCCCCTGGGACACGAGTGGAAATCGAGGCACCTATGGTATCGTCATCAGCTCCCACACCCTTCTCCGTCACCGGTACGCGAGGCGTCGCCACCACAGAGGGAGGCTCGGGGGCAAAGCCATAGCGGTCGTCCTCTATAGGCTCTGGCTCCTTGACGGCAGCCGAGCGAATCCTACCAAAGAGGCCTCCCGTACCCTTGCGCACCCTATCGAAAACTCCTGAAAGAGGACCTATCCTCGGATCCTGGTCTGGTTCTTGGCTGTCTTCGTCACGATCTGATGATTCATGGGACAAGGCTTCAGCGTCTGGCGCTTCTCCCTCAGTCTCGCGCATGGCAGGCGAGCCTTCTGTGACCGAACCATCCTCTTCGCTACCCTTGACGCCTTCGTCATCGGCTTGGCCTACGTCCTTAGGGGCGACTTGAGCCTCCTCAGCCTGGGGCCCCTCGCTTGGCTCTCCAAGACCATCAGCCTCATCCACTGAAGCCTGACCTGCCGCAACGCCTCGCTCGACCTCACTGCGAAGATTCGCAGCGGCCTGCCGCTTGGCATCGTCATCGGCGGGACGTACCATGTCCATAACGCCGAGCAGGGCAGCGACAGACGACTTGTTATCGCTAGCTCCCACCGTACAGGGTGCGAACCTCTCATATATATTTGCCACCCCGATGACGATCAGCGGAATGCCCGCCACAATACCGATGCCCCAGAAGACATGGCGGCCGACCTCGGGAATGGCGCCAATCAGCTGAAGCAGGGTGCAGAGGGATACGAGAATGACCAGCCAGAGGCTCATCCTCTTGATGACAGGAAGCAGGCTAACGAAGTTGCGACGATAGAGCGGGTTCTCGTTAGGGCTATCGTAGTGCGCAACTATAACGATCGGCCGATTGCCCTTGACCACAAGAGGCCCCGTGGCGCGGTGTACGCCAATGACATTTTGACTCCTCGCCTTGGGACCAATCCCTCCCAGGAGGTCATAGCCACCAAAGCGAAGGGCAAGGAGGGCCACGCACACGAGCACGATGACCCTACCGACAACACCAACGGCACTATCCAACACACCGCTCATGACCATTCCAAAGAAGAGCAGCACGCACGTGAGGTCGTGCGTAAATTCACCTCCCGCAGGGGCATCGAATTCTTGCATTGTGGTGTCAAGGCCATGCTCGTCCATCAATGACTGGAGCAGCTGAGCTGCGTCAAGCTCCTCTTGGCTGTTAGCCGGGGAGATGTCGATCTGGTTGTTGAGGTAGTCCAGATAGTAGCGCGTTGAAGCCATGCTCTGATCCTTTGCCAAATAGGCGCTGTGCGTTCAGCGTTCCATCCGTAAAGTATACTGCTAAATGTGCTGATTTGTCTGCATAGCAGCATGCTAAATGGCGAATGCTTCACAGCTAGTCAGAGAACCGTAAGAAAAGCGTATGGTTGATGGCGAGCTGCGAGGCTCTGGGAGCGACGCAAGACGACTTTGCAGTCCATGGCAAGCAGGCTAATTGCCAAAGGTCGTACCTCTTAGCGAATACTCCGTGTACCTTGAGCCATCAGTGCCAACGGACGCAACCCGCTCGCCCGCGCTTCCCACATCCTGCCCATTTTCCATAATTAGCAGATGCCCGCCTTGGTTGTGGACAGAAGCATGGTAGAAATCGATCCCTGCTCTTAAGGTCACAGGCACCCCACCATCAATTGAGAGGCTTTGAAGGTCCCAGGTGTCGGCCTCCACAGTCACCTCATCGCGTGGAACTTCACTGGTTTCCAAGTAGAGTGTTCTTTCTCCCGTCGCAACGATCCGACTGTTCAGGTTTGACGGAACATTGTATAGAACTTTCGCGTCCGTCCCATCAGTTGCCACTGACATCACCTGACGGCCATCCATGAAACACACGCGATTCCCAACCAACACGAGCCAGTTGATTCCAGTCGATCGTACCCCATAGATGAGCCTTTGTTCCGAACTACCCATGTCGATGGAGACGATCCTGGTACTGCCCGAGCTATCACCCGCACGGTCTATATAGTAGATGTGATCTGGCGTGACAAGAGCCTGCGTGCCGTCTATGCCGTCCTGATGACAGAGCGTATGCCGATCACCTCCGTCCTCGTCCATGCTCACGACCTCAAGAAAGCCACCTCCAGTGCGCTGGTCACGCGACGACAATACGACAAAGAGCCGGTGGCCGTACAGGATGACCTGATCTATGGACACACGGGACCCCGTGCTGTAGTCTGGAGTCCAGCCCATACCAATCATGGTGTCTTCACCACCGTCTGATCGCATGCGGTGGATACCCAATGGTTGCCCAGAACCTGTTTTGTCGAGCTTCACAAAGAATAGCCTGTCCCCATCCATGGTCAGGCACCTCACATAGCTCTGGTTCGTGTCCATAGGATAGATGAGGTCAACCGTTCCATCGGTCGTTGCCCGACAGATACCTCCCTGCCTCCTGCTAAAGAAGTAGTCATAGGAGCCAGAGCTCGCAGTGGTACCAAAGGTGCTGCAAAGGGAAGAAGAGGACGCAACTTGCTCGATCTGCCCCCCATCGAGGACACGCACAACAATGATTGCGATCACCACGATAAAAGCCAGTGCAAAGATAGGAACGAGCAACCTATGATGACGCCTCGACTTGGCAGGCACAGGTCGCGACATGGCGTGCTCCCCCGCTGTGCCGGAGCCTGTGACCTGTTCGAGGGTACCTGGCATCCTTCTCGTGATAGAGGCCCCGCACTCCGTGCAGAACAACGCATCGTCCTCTAGACGAGTCCCGCAGTTGGCACAGAACATGTCGCGCTCCTCCCTATTGCCACGGCTGCGTGCTACTTCCACACCTGTACTACCGCGTACCTGGACACATCATGCGCTACGCCAGACGCAAGAAGTCTCCGCCTGCCGCCGTTCACCCAAGCTGCCTCGCGGCAGCACACAATGACCCCAGAAGAGCCCCTTATCCTGCAAGCCAGCGTGCGATGTCGACGATTCTCACGCCCTCGTGAGTATACTCGCCATGCTTCGTCCTCGCGATTACCATCTTCGGGTAGGCGTCCTTGATCTGAAACAGAGGGGAGACCTCCCTCTCGAAGGTCTTATCCAAGCTGATGTCGTCGCTCACCTGGATGTAGGTCTTCTCGCTCTGCCTGATGGCGACGAAGTCAATCTCCTTCTTGTAGAGCGTACCGACATACACCTCATAGCCACGCCTGAGCAACTCAATGGCCACGATGTTCTCGTAGGTCCTTCCCCAATCCATGTCCCTCATGCCTAGCAGTGCGTATTTGAAGGAATGATCAGCCAGGTAGTACTTCTCGCCGGATGCGAGGTACTTCTTTCCACGGATGTCGTAGCGCCTGATCCGGTAGAGGGCAAACGCGTCGCACAGGTAGCCAATATAGGCGCCGACGGTCTTGTGGTTGGGAGCGGAGCCGCCGCTCCCAAGAGCATTCGCGACGCTCCTTGCCGACGTGATGTTGGAAACGTTGTCCAACATGAAGTCGCCTATCTTGTCCAACATCACCTTGTTGCGAACGTTATGCCTCTGCACGATGTCGCGCATGACGAGGGTACGAAACACGTCCGCGATGTACTTGAAGCGTTGCACAGGGTTCTTGTAAAGGTATGAGCCGGACATGCCGCCTTGGAGCGCATAGTCATCAAACGCGTCGTCGACGTCCGTCCGCCCGTAGTACTCACAGAATTCGGAGAACGAGAATGGGAACACCTCAAGCTCGAACGTACGGCCCGTGAACAACGTCGCAAGATTGCTCGACAGCAGAAACGCGTTGGAGCCGGTGATAAAGATGTCGTAGCGCTCCGAGGCGTGGATGCTGTTGATGGCACGCTCGAACCCTTCGCACATCTGAACCTCGTCGATCAGGAGGAAGTTTACGGCCTCGGGCTGATACCTGCCCTTCACGTAGTTGAGGAGAGCATGGTATTCGGCGATCCCCTCGAAGTCGTCGAGGTTGTAGTTGACGTGGATGACGTTCGCGTCCGCGACGTTCGCCAATATGTAATCGCACAGCGCTTCGAGAAGCTTGGACTTGCCGCTTCGCCTTATCCCGGTGATCACCTTGATATCGGGCGTGCCCATCACGTCGACGAGCGTTTCCAGATAGCGTGTTCTCTTGATGAGCCTCATCCTACACCCCCTGCAGTATCAACGATACTATCCCACTTATTTCCCAACATTGAAAAAAATCGATATTGGGTAATAGGGGTTCAAATCGCCATTGACCATGTCTCCCTAAATTGACGGATCCCCGATAGGGGGAGATGCCAGAGAACTTGAAATCGATTTAGTGCTACGAAATCGGCGCAAGCAGGCGCTTCTTGCCTGAGCGGGAGACGATAGCGGTGTAGGGACTATCCCACAGGTTTTGGGACTGAACCGTTTTGTTCCGGACCACCCATGTCGATAGAGACGATCCGAGTACTGATCGAGCCATCACCAGCATATCTATATTCGTCCTCTAGACGAGTCCCGCAGTTGGCACAGAACATGTCGCGCTCCTCCCTATTGCCACAGCTGCGTGCTACTTCCATACCTGTACTACCGCGTACCTGGACACATCATGCGCTACGCCAGACGCAAGAAGCCTCCGCCTGCCGCCGCTCACCCAAGAGAGAACGGCTCTCTCCACATCTGCTCCCGACTGAACACGTGCGCCGACAAGCACTCCATATATGCCCACACACAGGCGCAAGAGAGCAGCTCCAAGGGACCTGAGAATGCTCCTACAGAGGCACATTCCCCGATGAGGTCATGGGCCCCGCGAGGCGGGGGTGACCGGGCACCGCGCGCGGGAGGGCCACCGCCTTCGCGTACGCGAGGTCATCGGGAGCCAGCGCGACATCTTCGGTACGTTCGACGTCGAGTGGCAGTGTGGGCGGCGCTGCCACTCGGGCCTGAGCGTGCAGTTCCGTGTGGAGGGCACTGCCACCCGGGCCTGGGCGCACAGTTTCGGTACGTTTGACGTCGAGTGGCAGTGTGAGGGCGTGCTGCCGGTACGCTCGACGTCGAGTGGCAGTGTGGGCGGCGCTGCCACTCGGGCCTGAGCGCACCGTCTTGGTACGCTCGACGTCGAGTGGCAGTGTGGGCGGCGCTACCCCGTGCGTTCGCCGCCATAGGTCACTCTTTCGCAGCTTAGGATAACTCTGCGACTGGTCAGTCCGATTTAATCCGTGTACCCCTAGCTCTTCCGGGAGCGGCGCCACAACTCAAGGTAGCGTCCCACGTTTGCACGATCTAGCCGCGTCGCGTTGGGATTGGGCAAAGACCTCACGAACTGGGCACCGTAGCGCTTGGTCACCAGACGCGAGTCGGCAAGCACGAGCACTCCCGCATCATCCGAGCTTCGTATGAGTCTTCCCGCCGCCTGTTTAACGGCAATGATCGCCTCAGGAAGAGAGTGCTTCCACCAGGAGCGATCCTCACGAAGCTCGCGCTCGCGAACAAGCGGGTCCTGGGGATTCGCGAAGGGAAGCTTGGGAATAACGACACAGCGCAGCGTGTCACCTACCGCATCGAAGCCCTCCCAAAACGAGCGAAGCGCAAGAAGCGAACAGCTCTTATCAGCCAAGAACCTTTCGCGAAGACGTCTTGGAGAGGAACCGCGCTCCTGGCACAAAAGATGTATCCCGGCCTGTGCGAGCTGCGGCTTCAGTCCCTGATACACCTTCTCCATGTCCCGCCGGTTCGTGAAGAGTGTGAGCGTGGAGCCGCCCATGGCTCGATGGACCTCAAATAAGAGTTCCTCAAGGGCAGGCAAGTACTGCGTATCCCCTGGCTGGGGCATGTCCTGGGCAATAACGACTGACATGTTGTGCTCGAAGTCGAAAGACGATCTCAGGAGTATGTCCCTGTGAGTCCCAGCATCCTCGACGTCGAGTCCAACTGCATGATCAAAGTGCTCGAAGCTCTCCCCCACCGCCATCGTCGCCGAGGTAAACACGACGCTCTCCATCTCGGGGAGCCAGCGCTTTCCAAGCTCAGAGCCTATATCGAGCCTCTGGGCAACAAGCTTCTCGCCGCCCATCTCACGCCGTCTACGAGAAAGCTCAGCAAAGTAGAAGTAATTCTCGTCCTCACCCGAGATGACGAGCCTGAGCGTCACGAGCAACTCTTCCGCGAAACTGCCTGCCTCTGTGAGGTCTGCCGCAAGGGATGCATCCTGTCCGGACAGCGCCTCCGCCGTCTTGTGGACGTCCTTGACAAGCTCATCTAGCTGCGTCTCGGCCGCAGAGGCCGCCGCCAAGAAGGTCTCCCACACCTTCGCCGCACGCAGCTCATCATCAATCCAGAGCTGAATGCTACCATAGCCACTCTTTCCCGTATGCTCGCCCAAGGCGTGGAGTGCCTCGACAAGTGCGCTCACAGAAACCGAGGCGCGCGCCGCAACGGCAGAGGTCTTGGTAAGTAGGCGCAGCGGCAGCGTAGAGGCCTCATGGGAAGTAAGCCTGGACATGATCGCGTGGATCGCTCCCGTCTTGGTTCCGCCAAGTCGCATAAAGCCCTCACGAGCCGCATCGCCCGAGAACTCTCGGGCCCACTGTCGACGAGCCTCGTCCTCAAATCCATGTGCCTCGTCGACCACCCAGTGCCTGATGGTAGGCAGTATTCTTCCCTCCATATCAATGTCGCGCAGGAGCAGGGCATGGTTTGTGACGACGATGTCGCTCTCGGACGCGCGACGTCGAGCCCCGTGCACGAAGCACTCTGCGGGAAAGTACGGGCACTTGTTGCGCAGACATTCCGCAGGCGTGGTGGTGAGCATGGAGCGAGGCACGGAGCGCCAGCGTATGCCAAGAGCATCGATGTCCCCCTCCACCGCCTGGCAGGCGAATGCATAGCTCACGGCCAGCGAAGTAAGCATATCGGACTGTGTCGCACTGTGGGACCTGCTCCCCTCATCTGCGGAGGGAAGCTCCACCGTGCTCGCATAGTCAAGCCTGTGCAGGCAGAGGTAGTGCTCGTAGCCCTTGAGGCTCGTGAAGCTGACTCCCTGGGGCAAGACGCTATCGAGGGCGGGCAGCTCGTGAGAGACGAGCTGGTCTGTGAGGGCGTTCGTCTTCGTGGCTATGCCTGCGGTCACGCCGTTCTCCTGTGCGTAGCGGACCTCGGGAAGCAGGTAGGCCATCGACTTCCCAACGCCGGTGCCTGCCTCTATTGCCCTGTGCGTCCCCTCGGCGAGTGCCGATGTGACCTCGAGCGCCATCTCGATCTGATCGGACCTCTCCTCAAAGGAGTCATACATGTCACTTAAAAGTCCACTCTTTGAAAACGCCATCCTAACTTCGTCGGCATCTGGTGCCAGAGACCTCGCCCCCACCTCCTTGACACGCGCTGTCCCCCTTCCTGCAGCATCACTAACCAAGCTGCTTCGGATGGCTTTGAGGAGGAAGGGTCTTGGCTCCTGCATGCTGGCAATGTGCGCGAGGATGGGCCTAAACTGCCAACTGGCCTCCTCGTGCATCTGCGAGAGGCGCCGCATGAGCCCCTGCGGCAGCTCCATGAGGCCAGAGAGGATGATGGGCCACATACCAGCGAGCGCGTCCACATCATCCATGGCACGGTGCGTCACGGTGTCACGGCCAAAGGCCCTGGCCATGTCGGAGAGCCTGTGGGAGGAAAGCATGGGAAGTGCGATCCGCGAGAGGGCCAGGCTGTCGACCCAGAGCTCGCTCACCTCGCGACCGCCGGGAACCTTCTCGACAAAGCCACGATCGAAGCTCGCGTTATGGGCGATGACAGGCATGCCTCCCACAAAGTTTGCCAAAAGCGAAACGGCCTCTTGGGGACACGGAGCGTCTGCGACGTCGATGTCGCGAATATGCGTGAGCGCACGTATGTCGGGCGGAATGGGTCGGTTGGGATTGACGAAGGTCCTAAAGCGCTCTGCTACCTCCTTCCCGACAAGACGTGCGGCCGCTATCTCTATGAGTTCGCAGTCCTTAAACGAGAGTCCCGTCGTTTCGGTGTCAAGAACGATGACTCCCTCCTCGAGGGGTCCGAAGTCAGTGTGCGCGGCTTTATCGGGAAGCCCGATATATGCATCTCGCACCGCAGCTGTCACACCCGGGACAAGCAGGGCAGCTATGGTCTCACTCACTGTGTTAGCGTGGTTCTCTTGCATACGCGAGTCCACGCTAGCGTGCGGCGCGCACGGGAACATCCTCGAGGGCCCACTGGACAAAGAGGGTACAGAGCTCAGAAAACTCGATACCAGCATGACGAGCGGCATCGGGCAAAAGGCTTCTGTCCGTCATGCCGGGGATGGAGTTAGTCTCGAGCATTACTGGCGTTCCGTCATCCTTGACGATGAAGTCCGTGCGAGAGACGCCTCTGCATCCAAGAGCTTTGTGAGCGGCGATGCCAAGTTCTTCAGCTCTTTTATAGACAGTCTCGTCGAGGCGAGCGGGAATAATGTGATGCAGCGATGCGGGCTCATACTTGACCTTCAAATCATAGAACTCAGAGTCAAGCGCTATCTCGATGATGGGAAGCGCCCTTGGCTCGTCGTTTCCGATAACGGGCACAGTGATCTCTACGCCAGAGACGCATTCCTCAACAAGCACACGGTCGCCCTTGCTTCCCGCCTTCCGTACCGCAGCGGCAAGCCCTCCCCTCTCGTTGACGCGACTTATGCCAAAGCTCGAGCCGTTACTTACAGGTTTTACGAAAAGGGGCAGCCCCATCTTATCCACAATGGCATCGAGGTCATCATCTGTTGGCTCTGAACCAGGGGCAAGGGTGACGCCTGATGGAACGGGGATACCTGCAGCACGACAGATGTCCTTTGCCCTCTCCTTATCGGCAGAAAGAGCAGACGAGAGGACACCCGAAAAGGTATAGGGTACATGAAGAACCTCGAGAAGCCCCTGGATGCAACCATCCTCACCATAACGGCCGTGTAGGGCAATGAAGGCCACATCGTAGTCCCCTGCGGACAGGCACTCGACAAAGTGAACGTCGGCTATGTCAAGGAGTTCTACGGTTATGAAACCGGCTTCCCTGAGTGCCTGTTGACAGGCACGACCCGAGCTCATGGAGATGTCACGCTCGTCGGACCATCCGCCGCTGAGGACGGCGACCCTATATTGTGTAAGCTCGGTTCTCTCCATAGGGAGCTCTCTTTCTGCCCGTAGCGTCTGGGTTAGACTTTGTGCAGCGAGTCCTCGCCACACGAGACCAGCGTGGCCTCTGCTCCTCTTGAGGATACTCCACCTTACTGGCAACCCACGAACAGGGATCACGAATCATGCAGAATGACATGAGCGAGCTCTTTGAGGCATCAGAGACAACTACAGACCCAAACCTGGGCGCACAAGAGGCGGAAAGGCCTTCTACCACAGGAAAGCTCGACCTTCGCAGTATGACCCATGGGCAGCTACAAGAGCTCATGAGTGAGCTGGGACAGCCTGCTTTTAGGGTGAAGCAGATCGAGGAGTGGGTCTGGCGTAAGAATGTCTCGTCTCTCGACGAGATGAGCAACCTCCCAAAGACACTGCGTCATGTACTTCAAGACCGTGTGACACTTGACAGCGCAGAGGAGATCGCACGGCAGCTATCCGCTGACGGAAGCAGAAAGTACCTGCTGCGCTTTCCTGATGGGGTGAGCGTCGAGTGTGTTGGTATGCCCTCTAAAGGAAAGCTCACCGCCTGCGCCTCAAGCCAGGCGGGATGCGGAATCGGCTGCGCCTTCTGTGCGACGGGGATGTCTGGCCTTACGCGCTCGCTTTCGGCAGGCGAGATATACGAGCAGGTCATGCACGTGCGTGATGACTTTGGACGTCGTGTCACAAGTGTTGTCCTCATGGGCCAGGGCGAACCCTTTGCAAACTATACGGAGACACTTGCGGCCCTGCGTAGGCTTAATTCTCCCGATGGGGCAGGTATCGGCGCGCGCCATCTCACGGTCTCGACCTGCGGCATCATTCCCATGATAAAGAGGTTTGCCAACGAGCCCGAGCAGTTTACCCTCGCCGTATCGCTTCACTCGGCCGTGCAGAGGACCCGAGACATGCTCATGCCGGGTGTTAAGAAGTATTCGCTCATCCACCTCTATGACATCATGAACGAATACGTCAACAAGACCGGAAGGCGTCCAAGCTATGAGTTTGCCCTCATCAGGGGCGTTAACGACAGCGACAACGAGATTGCTGCCCTTTGTGATTTTTGCCGAGACAATCTTGCGCACGTCAACCTCATCATGCTCAATGAGGTCAAAGGATCAAAGTTTCAACCCTCCACCAATGAGAGGGCACGCGAGTTTGTGCGGCGACTGACAAGCGTTGGGGTCGAGGCAACCATCAGGGACTCCCGAGGCTCAGACATTGATGCCGCCTGTGGCCAGCTTAGGCAAAGCATCGATGGTACGCTACGGACACACTGAGTTCGTCATTCTGTGGCCTCTTACAGCGTTTATGACTACGCTGCGGTGAGCGCGCCCGTCTCAAGCTCCGCAAAGTCGTAGTACCACCCAAATGACATCATGCCACACCGTATCGGTGGCCCTCAGTATCCCAGGCGTTCCCATTCCTGCTGGATTTGCCTTCTGTTAGCGTCTAATTGGTCGAGATCCGTCTTCTCTCCTACCAACCCATCAAGCATATCTAACAAGACATAGTAACCGCGAGCAAGTGACGATCCTGTCTCACGTAGGTTGCGACGGGCCTCGTTTGTGAGCAGCAATTTATACGCGGCAAAAGTCATGCCAGCTGTTACCAAAACAATGCCCATAGCGTTTCTCGGCCTCATGGGTGTCTCTACTCCATCCCCTCACGAGAGAATAATGACACGAGGCGGGCAAGTTCCTCCTCATCCTCGAACTCAATTTCTATCTTATTGCGGTTCCTCACACGCTTGACTCTAACGCTTGCATTCAGAGCAAGGCGAAGCTGTCGTGCCGCCCTCTTAAATGAGTTCGGTGTAGGTTCGCGCCTCTTTTCTTCCTTCCTCATGCCAGAAAATAGCGGAGCAAGACTTTCTGTCTGTCTAACCGATAGTCGCTCTTCCAGTACCTTTCTGGCAAGCCGTATTCTTGCCTCTTCGTCTGCCACTGCAAGGATGGCACGAGCATGTCCTGCGGATAGCTTTCCCTCAGCCATCATGTCTTGGACTTCCTCAGGCAGATCAAGTAATCGCAATGTATTTGCTATCGAAGAGCGAGACTTAGATAGGATCTTACCAAGCTGCTCTTGAGTAAGCCCATTGTCCCTAATGAGCTTTGAGTATCCCTGAGCTTCCTCAATGGGATTTAGATCCGCTCTTTGAAGATTCTCGATAAGGGCAAGTTGAAATACTTCCTTATCAGAGATCTCCCGTATTATAACGGGAATCTCCTCTAACTCAGCAAGTACTGCTGCCTGATAACGACGCTCGCCTGCCACAATCTCATACTTATCTCCCACTTTGCGTACGAGGATCGGCTGCAATACCCCATTTTGTCTGATCGAGTCCGCCAACTCATTGAGCTTGTCTTGATCGAAAGACTTTCTTGGTTGATTCTCATTCGTTTTAATCTGGCTCAGGGGAAGCACAGACTCCGTCCTCATAGCGCCAACCTCAACGTCAGCGCCCCCCATGAGTGATTCTAATCCCTTACCGAGCCCGCTCCTCTTAGCCACGTCGCACCACCTCTCTTGCAAGCTTTTGGTAGGCGAGAGCGCCCTTGTTCACTCGGGAATAATGGTTGATTGGCATCCCATGAGATGGGGCCTCAGAAAGTTTTACGCTTCTCGGTATGATTGACTTAAATACTTTGTTCCCAAAGTACCTCTGAACTTCATCGACAACTTCCCTTGAGAGTGTCGTTCTTGCATCGTACATGGTCATAACGACACCAAAGACTGTAAGGCCTGGGTTGAGTCGAGTTTGAACCATTTTCATTGATTCTAGTAGCTTTGTAACACCCTCAAGCGCATAGAACTCACATTGAATAGGGATAAGCAACGAAGTTGCAGCAACGAGGGCATTAACTGTAAGCAGTCCAAGTGAGGGAGGACAATCGATAAATATATAGTCAAATTCATCCCGGATGGGGGCAATGGTCTCTTTGAGAAACGTTTCACGTGAAACCTGGGCGACGAGTTCGATCTCTGCGCCAGCAAGTTGGATGGTTGAGGGAATAACGAAAACCGATTTCTCTATTGTAGGGTGAATCATATCATCTATGGGATCGCCCTTAAGTAGGGCATCATAGATATCACCTTCAAGTCCCTCCTTTTCTATACCAAAGCCGCTCGTACAATTTCCCTGTGGGTCAAAATCAACTACAAGAACCTTCTTCTTGTTCTCTCCAAGTGCAGCCGCAAGATTAACGGCAGTCGTAGATTTTCCAACACCTCCCTTCTGATTGATTATCGCAATCACATGTGTCTGTGCATCTGGAAATGCACGCTTTACGTCTCTAAAGCCCACATATCCTCCCTTTAGGTAGAACTAATCAACTCATATCGCTCACGTCTTCATATCATATGCTAGTTGTTTCACGTGAAACTGCTGAGATGAAATTGTCCGTCTGATTCTATTCCATCTCGATTTATAGAGTTACCTCGTAATTTCCGTCTCGTACATTTCAATCATTGTCGCAACTAAGAGATATAGCTTTGAGAGTGGCTCTTATAGCAAAATCGATGATATGTAAAACACAGACATAGAAATTGGATCGAACGTTGTCAATATCATGCAGTATATGGCTCTTCGGGATTTATATGGGTTGACGCTCGTTAAAAACGACAACCTATCGGCGACGCCACTTACACAGAGCCTGTCGCGTAGAATCTATTTACTCGTCCAAGGGAGAGGTGGCCACCAAAGGAGCACCACCGACACACCGCAACGGCTAAGGTACTCGTGCCATCAAACGCAGTTCACATCGCAACTCGCATCGCAGTTCACGCTATAGCTCGCGTCACAACCCGCATCGCTGTTCACGTTATAGCTCGCATCGTAACAGCGTACACGGATACCACGAAACGGCACCGAGAGGCCGTCTACGTCGATCTGTGTACACTCCTTTGCTTTCACGTCTGTCTGTAACGGTAAAACAGTGTACACGAATGCCCCAGAACGGCTTTGAAAAACCGTTTTCGTTGATCTATGTACACTCTTGTGCCTCCACGGCCACCCGTGCAACTGGGCAGAACCATGGATTTCATGACATTGATGGTTCCATGGCCCCGTGATGTCTGGACGCTCGGACCTGAGGCTCACGCAACTGAAACAGTGACGCAACTATCTACCCAAACGAGCTCACAAAACCTTCAGTGTATACATCCAAATATGCGAGTGGGAACCGTAACATATTCAAAGGGCATAGGGAAGACGCAAAACAAATCAGGCTGATGAATTGGTTGAGGCTGTGCCCGTAACGGACGAAAAACTTGGGATGATGTGACATGCCCACAAGCGGAGGGACGTTTCTGTGCAATGATCGAACGATCGAGACAAACAGGCAGTGAGAGGGCCGAGGATGGCGCCGGGCAGACAGGCGTGCCTCACACCGACTGAGTGGGAAGGCAGGCTCAGGCACACGAGGTGAGTCGGTCTCCTCGACCAGACGGATCTCGTGGTGCCCTGGGCCATGGCTTCCGTCCCTAGTTGAGCCGTCGGGGACGGACACAGACAGGCACGGCAGGCGGTTCTGACCCGTCAAAATGCTGCCCGAGATGTGCCTCGTGCAGTGTCGACTGGACCTATTCAATGTCACCTGCGAGGACGTCTGCTACGAATCACTCTCGGTCCACGACTTTGCGCGATGTCGGTATTGCGTGCTCGACACCTGCGAGGTGCACGGGCTCGTGCAGGGTAACGATGGCCTCTGCCACGCCAACGCAGGCTTGCGGTGCATCGCCAGACACAAAGAATCTGCTTGGATCCGTGCCTTTCCAGGGCCGGCTGGAGCGTCGCATGGGTACCTTCGAATCCGGGGCCGCACGACGGGCCCAATAAGACGGGCGCGGGAACGGAGCCGAAGTCTCCGTGTGCGCGAGAGCAAAATACCCCTGCCAGGTCGCCAGACGTACTCTCGGCTACACAAAAGTGCGCTACTGCAGCATCGCAAAGGGAGCGGATGCACATCCGTCTGAGACTATACAAACACAAGTAGCTACGAGAGTGTCTTGTACACCAGCCTCTAATCTTATTGAACTAAACAGTCTTGTACGAAAAGATGTCTTTTATTCTACGGTTGTTAAGCATTCAAGAAAGCGACCCGATAGCTATAGAGGACGATGTACCGCCATCCCAGGCTTACGAGGAAGACTCACCGTTGCCTCCTCGGTCTTCATAAAACAAATGAGCTCCCTATGGCCAGAGGAATGGGGTAAGTCATACGTTTCACGTGAAACAAGCTTCATACCGCAAAGCTGTGCAACACTCTCTGCATGCACAAGTTCATTAGCTTCAATATGAGCCTTAGAGCTTACAAGCAAGCCATTCGGTTTGAGTAAGGGAGAAGCATACTCAATAAGAATACTGAGTTTTGCGACAGCACGTACCAAAACAAGATCAAATGAAGCAGCACTACACCGCGCAAGGTCCTCAGCACGAATAGACAGGGCGCTAATCCTTGAATCAAGTCCAAGGTTAACAATAAACTCACGTACGGCATGGATCTTCTTCGTAATGGAATCAATGAGCAATCCATCCATCTCTGTAACGATAGAAAAGGGAATTCCTGGAAAACCAGCACCAGTACCAAGATCGAGAAATCGAGGGCTATTAGATAGATAAGCTGATAGACAGTGACTGTCCTCAAGTACCTTGACAAAGAGTAGAGAGTCAATATAGTGACGGACTATAGCATCATGAGGATCAGTTATCCTTGTGAGATTGATTTGCTCATTCTTTTCAATGACCATACAAAAATGTCTAACCATGAGTAACGCATCATCGGAAGACAGTGATAAGCCAAGAGTTTCGGCTTGAGAAACAAGATAGTTTATAAGCGGATTGATTTGAGATAGCTCCATAGTATCCACCTGACAGAAAACAACGGATCACTAAGTATTGGCACACATGATGACAATTCTCTTATAGATCACCGTTGACATAACCAGCAACTTTACCTCTCGAGATATGACGTTAAAACCCTATGTCACCCTTAAAGGGCTAACCTACTAATGACATCGTGGCAAAGACGCGAAACATCATCATATCAACGATTGTCTAACAAAGAGAATAGCAAAGCACAGCCCACTATACCTCTTAAGGATAGTGGGCAGGAAAACAGACTGTCTCTCAACCCATGGTTTTGACCTTGCCCCTGAGGCTCGCATCGCCTCTCATCATCTGAACATCTCCAGGTACATCCTGAACTCATCCCCAACGCCGAGCGCGGAGCACATCCGCGCGAGACCTTCGAGGTCAGCGTCACTTCTCTTGAAATAGCCCGCCACCGCATCACGTACGAGCTGCGGGTCGGCACCTTCAGAGGATCTCTGGGAGATTAGGTCGGCCACCGTCCGCTCCGCACTGTACGCCTTCACCATTGCGCCGCAGGGAGACCTCACCTCGGTGATGCCCAGCTCGTAGACGTCGGGATTGACCCTGTGGATCCTCGCGTCGGGGTGCTCGCGGGTAAGGCCGCGCGGGTTGTAGCCGTGGGGCACGGTGACGTCGAGTACGTGGGGTATCCTGTCTGAGAGGCCCGCGAGGTACAGCGCACTACCGTGCGAAATCACGCACTTCCTCCACCTGTAGGAGACGGCAGTGAACTCGTCATGAAAAACATCCGGCAAACAGTAGACGCCTCGCGTGAGCTTGTCTATGATGCCCGATTTCAACGCATAGGAAATTGAGCCAGGCAGAAAGCCCGCGCCCTTGATCTGTGCCGCGCTGGCGACGCCTCCGGCTCCATCGACGAACCGTACTATCTCTTCGCTTCTTCCCATATCCGTTCCTTTTGATTTTTGAACACAAATTCTATCCGATTTGTGTCTATTAATCAAAAGTGTGACCAGTCGGAGCTTAACGATCGGTGCAAGCTCCATCTTTCCGGCCCTCCTACATGAACCATCTGAACACTGCCCTGAAGAGCCGGGAGCAGATTTCCACTCATTCCACAGGAGGCGGGCATGTACATCAGCCACGGCGTCGCGGGCGGCAGCAGGTGCGCGACGATTGTCAAGTCAGCGGGGGGCGCCAGGGCCGCGAAGGAGTG
Source organism: Olsenella sp. oral taxon 807 (assembly GCF_001189515.2). NCBI lineage: Bacteria > Bacillati > Actinomycetota > Coriobacteriia > Coriobacteriales > Atopobiaceae > Olsenella > Olsenella sp. oral taxon 807. The sequence continues at coordinate 2,975,457 of NZ_CP012069.2, read as the reverse complement.
CTGTCTCCTGCCGCCCATGATCGGTAGTCCCTGCTACCGCAGCGGATGGCCATGTCACCTGGCGGCTATAGGGGATAGCCTCTGCTGGCAGATACAGTCGGATTACCAACTTTCTGCAAGAGGAGATTTTAAACGTATAGCTGCGTTAGCCCTATTCTGATACGACGCAGCAACACTCTATTCCCACGTCAACCAATACGGAAAACATGGGGCAGCTTGGCGAGCAGCTCGATCGGGTCGTCGGAGCGGCAGGCTTCGTGCACCGACGTAAGTCACGTAAGGCAACCGTATCAGAATAGGGTTAACACAGCCTAAACGCATAATGACCCCGATCTTCACTGGAGTCAATATATCAAACCTCATGTTTATGGGTGTATCTTTTATCAGATATACGATTTATACCCCAATAACCGAGTAATTTACTATTCCCACTCAATAGAAGCAAACAGGGCAGAGTGAACTTAACGAGCCTCCTGAACAACGGCTTTGTATATTTTCACGTCCGCGAAACCGTCCCAAAACCGGGACGTCCCCTGGGACTCAACACTGAATCCCGCTTTAGCACGCGATAGCAAGAGTGGACGCACGTCGCTGGGGGCAAATGACCTGAACTACGAAAGCACGGTCATGTTGTACACGGCCGATTTCTCTTTTGAATTGGCTTGTACAAGGGTCACGAAATTTCCCAGAGAACAAACGATCCGACTCGCGGAAATGAGAATCGACAAGCTTAACCCAACCTCATACATCCAAATCGTCGAAAGCCATGCGTCCTGCGTCGGTCTGCTGATGACGTTGGAAATTGCGGTTTGGTGGCATGGTATACGCTCGTCTTGCGATTCGAGGCTTCAAACTAGGCCGTTCGGCGTCCCTTCGGCTTTATGGTACCAACGCGGGCGGGCTGCATGGCATCTTTCATCAGGGCGGAGGAGCATCGCCTGATAGACTGTTCTCCTCCGCGTCAAAGAAGGGGCGGCTCCGTAACCCATCACCTTCCACGCGTCCCGCTCCCAATCAACAGCTGGAGCGGTTCCGTCTAAACGGGAGAGGCGGATCGACGCGGCTCACGATCTGCCCGAAGTGCGGAACTTATCTTTGCGTTGGCTACTGCGGCAGCGGGCCTGACAATCTCCTCTATCTCGTATCCCTCGATCGGATGGGGAGGACAGAGCTCTCTCGCCTCGCCAGCCTGCGCGCCTGGAGTCCTGTTCGTGAAGTTGGGAAAGTACGACCCCAACGCCCCGTAGTTCCTCGCCTTCCAGGCCTCGAGGAATCCCGTGTAGCCTCTGACGAACGCAAAGTGCCCCAGAATCTGGCGGGGGGTTCCCCGGCGGCGTTTGCCCAGTTGGGCCGTCTCCCAAAGTGCCCGGGAGGCTGGCGGGGGGGTTCCGTGCCTGGCGGGGGCTCCGCCGGCGCCGCCCGCCACCCGGCGCCGCCCGCCGCCGGCCCGAGGGCAGGGGTCGGGCGCAAAGTGCCCCGGAATCTGGCGGGGGGTTCCCCGGCGGCGTTTGCCCAGTTGGGCCGTCTCCCAAAGTGCCCGGGAGGCTGGCGGGGGGTTTCCGTGCCCGGCGGGACTCCGTCGGTGCCGCACCCCACCCGGACGTCACCACCCATCCAGCGCCGCCATGACAGATTACAAAAAGGGGAGGGGTACATACCCCTCCCTCAATCACGTGACCCCAAGACCAAGCCAGCTCAAAGCCGCACAATCAAGCAAGGACTACTGTGGCCTCACGTATGTCACGACAACACGACGCTGCGGATCCTCTCCCTCAGAATGGGTCATGACCTCCTCATTGTCAACGAGGGCAAGGTGTATGATCCTGCGCTCATAGGCATTCATGGGAGCAAGGCGAATCTCCCCCCTCTGCCTGATCGCACGCGATGCCGCAGAGCCTGCAAGCGCAACAAGTTTCTGCTTACGACGCATCTTGTATCCCTCTATGTCAATCACAACGGGATAATGGAAGTGTATCGTGTTGCTCATATAGGAGTTGACGAGCATCTGCAAAGCATCGAGTGTACGACCGTGACGACCAATGAGCACGGCAAGGTCACCACCGCTCACGTCGAGGATCAGTTCCCCCTCGTCGCCATCGTACTCGTCTATGACAAGCTGCTTCTCACCAAAAAAGGCAAGTAGATTCCTGACATAGGACAGCGCGACATCGGCAATACGATCAATATCACTCTCTGATAACGTCTTGCCCGCCTCAAAACGCTCGCGAATGGCAGCTATCTCGTCCTCAGTCACGTTCGTGGCCACATTCGAGGCTACGTCCTCTGCGACCTGTTCGATATCCGTGGAGACGTCTTCGGCACCCTCGGCGTGTCCATACTCCTCAACTTCCATTATTACCTCCGTCTAACTAAAGTCAGACCCCTATAAGTTCATGCCTTGGCCTTCTTCTTGGGCCTCGGCTTGTGTTCCTTACGAACGACCTCGACCTCCACGGGCTGCTTGTCGAGCTTTGCCTGAGCCTCTGCCTTTGCCCTATCCATGACACGCTGGGTCACGAGCTTCTGCTGCACGACCTGCCAGAGGGCCGAGGTGTCATAGTAGAGGAGGACGCCCGAGGGCAGGCCCCATCCGACCCAGAGCATCATGATCGCCATCATGACACCCATGATAAGACTCTGGGAGCGCTGCTCGCCCTCCATGTTCTTGAGGTTCATAAGCATGGGAATAAGGGTAAGCACGCCAAACACGACGACAAGAAGAACGTAGACCCACCCACCTGCGATACCCCACTCGGAAAAAGCCTTCGAGGCTGAGTACTGAAGCGAGGGGAGGATACCGTAGAAGTGCGCCTCCTCACCAACCTCACGCGTGACGGTGAACAGGGCAAAGAATATCGGCATTTGCAAGAGGATAGGAAGACATCCACCAAGCGGGTTAAATTTGTTCTCGGTATAGAGCTTCTGCATCTCATCACGCTGACGCACGGGATCATCAGCGTACTTTGTCTGGATCTCCTTTAACTTGGGCTGGAGCACCTGCATATGAGCGGATGCCTCGGTTGAGCGCGTCATAAGCGGTATGAGGAGCAGCCTGATGATAATCGTCAGGATGATGATGGCCAGTCCCCAATCGCCACAAAAGCCTTCTATGGCGGCAAGGACGGTCTTCAATAGGTTACAAATCGCATCCCACATAGTTCCTCCTGGGTCGGCCCACTAGGGGACGGGGTCAAATCCACCTCTATGAAACGGGTTGCATCGAAGAATCCTCCTCGCGGCAAGCAGGCCTCCCCGTATGGCACCGTATCTCTCTATAGCCTCAGACGCATACTCAGAACAGGTAGGAGAATAGATGCAGTGGCTCCTCAGCAGAGGAGACACACACCTCCTATACCACCCTATGCCCCTAATCAGAGCCTCTTTCATCATATCGAGGCCCCATCCGCCTGACGGATGCCAAGGCGCCTCATGAGCGTGTCGATCGCCCTCGAGACGTCGGCGGGACTGCTCGCGAAGGTGGCGTGTGTCGCCACGAGGATTACCTGGCTCATGTCCTCAGGAAGCCCACTCAAGCGCGCCGCCTCCCTGAGCACCCGCTTGCACCTATTCCTAAACACTGCATTTCCGAGCCGCTTAGGCGCAACGAAGGCGACCCTTCCCAAGCCGCCTTCGTCATCCACGAGAGCTGTCATGCGTACGAGCCTATGGTTCGCACGTCTTCCGCCAAAGAAGACCCTCTCAAAGTCACGCCTGGACTTGATGGTCCTCATAGCGAACTAGACGGTAAGCTGCTTGCGACCCTTGGCGCGGCGGCGAGAGAGAATGGCACGACCACCCTTTGTGGCCATGCGGGCACGAAATCCGTGAGTCTTCGCGCGCTTTCTCTTATTAGGCTGGTACGTACGCTTCATTTCAAAACCCTCCTGGGAAAAGTGCCTAATGTCAATAAGCTATGAAAGTATAGAGGTCTTTGTCAGTCTCTGTCAATTGGGGTCGGGCGGAAGCGCATGAATCACCGTTCGTCCACGTCAGAGCTGGTACCCCGACGGTTCCCAGCTTTCAAAAACTGAAAGAATGCACCATACGAAAACAGCCATGCATGAATGGATTCATTCATATATCGCTCACGAAGTCGTACCACATGCTAGAATATTCTTTCCTCAAATGAGTAGTAGACAGAGTGTATGAGGGAAACGCGGGAGATGTTGAGAACTTTCATACAGGCCCATTCATGAATGAAAGTTTTCATCAATGACGAATGGATGTTGAAAGGGAGGTAGATCGTTGTCACGCAGCTTCTACCCATTCGTCGAGCAGTCAGAAAAGAGCACAGGCGTTACGCCAACCTCTGAGGCGTCAGTTGCTGGGGCATCGGCCACCGTGGCGTCGCCCTGCGGGCAGGCAGGACAGGACGAGCCACTCGAGGTTCGCTATCCCGCCCGCATCGCCGTCTACGACGATCCCTCCGCCGCACCTCGCGTCATCGTCATCGATCCCAAGGACATACGGGACTACCTCGAGGAGATCACGGCCACGGTGTCGCGTCTCTCGAAGGAGCAGGGGGGGACCCTGCCCTTCATGGTCATCCGCGAGGTCGTTGAGAACTTCATTCACTCCTACTTCAGGCAGCCCACGATCAGCATCCTCGACAGGGGAGACACCATTCGCTTTAGCGACCAGGGACCGGGGATAGAGGAGAAGGAGCGGGCCCTCGAGTACGGGACGACCTCGGCCACCGAGGAGATGAGGCGCTACATCAGGGGTGTTGGCTCAGGACTTCCCTACGTGCAGCAGTACATGCAGGACAAGGGCGGCTCCCTCACGATAGACGACAACATGGCGGGAGGCACCATCGTGACCATATCGGCCGTCGCACGAGGCGATGGGAGCGACTCTGCCTCGGGCGTCTTTTCGGCGCCTCCCCAGGGCCCGTCACAGGTCGGGGCCTTCGGACAAGCAATCCAGTCACCTCCGCCACCCGTCCTGCCGCAGCAACTTGGATACCCCATCTACCAGGCCTACCCCATTCTGTCCCAGCCGTTTGCGCCCCAAGCGTACCCGCAGCAGGCACAGCAGGTACCACACTGGCAGCCAGGCGCGCCCACTTACCCGCAGCCGACGGCAGGGACCACGCGCCAGGAGTCCGCCTCGCAGGCACCCTCCCAGCCCGCCATCGCGCTCAGCGAGCGCGGGCACGCGATACTCTCATACCTCGCCGAGCACGCGAGCGTCGGCCCCACCGAGCTCACCCGCCGCTTTGGCCACTCCCAGCCCACCTGGACGCGCGAGCTGCAAGCCCTCGAGGAGATGGGGCTCATCGCAAAGCGCAAGGGAGAGCAGAAGCGCAGCCTCACCGTCTCTGGCCGGGCCATAGTCGCAGGCATGGGGCGATGACCCACCTGACCACAGAACCCAGAGGCGGCCCTCGACTACCAAAAACCCACACTGAGCCCGTTCACAGATGTCAGTTTTCATCATATACTTAGGCCTCGCTCTGACTTTTCAACACTGGCAACGCGTACACGGCGCTCCAAGTCTGGGGGATCATGGACTCAACGCAAGACGACGCACAGGTCCTGTGGCACGACATGCTCACGCTCCTCGCAAAGAAGAAGGTCGGCCCCTCCACCCTGGCCATGCTCAGGAGCTGCAAGGTCGCTCCCTTCGACGGCTCAACGATCACCATCTCGACCTCTCTTGGCTTCGCGCGACGAAAGATCCTACAGCAGGCCCCCATCATCGAGGAGTGCCTCTCTGAAGCGGCCTTCCAGCCGGTGGGACTCGTCGTTGAGCTCTCCCAGGCCGAGGGCCCCCAATCTGTCGAGACGATCGCCCAGGTGACGAGCGAGGAAGCCGGGCTCATGAGTGCGCCCGACACCACAGCCCAGCACAGGCGCAGACGTGCCGTCGAGCGGGCGAGGAGCGCCTTTGCCGACAGTGCGCAAGACCTGGCAGGCTCAAAGCTCACCTTCGAGCGCTTCGTCGCCGGCGAGGAGAACATGCTCGCCTTCGAGGCGGCCAAGCAGGTGGCCGACGGCGAGAACAAGGGCTACAACCCTCTCTTCATCTATGGCAAGAGCGGGCTGGGAAAGACCCACCTTTTGCGCGCCATACAGAACTACGTCGTCCTCAATGACCCCTCCCGCCTCTGCGTCTACCGCACGGCAGGGGAGTTCGTCGAGGACTACCGCATCGCCTCGAACAACAAGGAGACGTCGGCAAGAAGCGCCCTCTCGAACAACTACCAGAACGTCGACATCCTCATCATCGACGACGTCCAGAACATGCACACCGCCGCAGGCTCCATCCGCTTCTTCTTCGAGACCTTCAACGCCCTCACGGCCAGGGACAAGCAGATCGTGCTCGCCGCCGACCGCTCGCCCTCACAGCTCGGCATGGGCGACAGCAAGTTCGACGAGCGCGACACGAGCCGCATGGACTCGGGCGTCACCGTGAGCATCCAGGTGCCCAACTACGAGCTCAAGCTCAACCTCATAAACGCCTTCTACGAGCGTATGCACCAGGACAGCGAGCAGGAGCACGTCGCAGGCATGTCGGGCACCATCTCGGAAGACATGCGCCAGCTCATGGCCGAGCGCTCAGGCACAAACATCCGCGTCATCGAGGGATTTGTCCAGACCTGCCTCATGAACGCCACGCGCAAGGAGCAGAAGGGCGGGACGCTCAACAGAGAGGACATCGTTCGCCTCGCAAACAGCAAGTGGCCAAACGGCCAGCGCACCGTGAGCGTAGGACAGATACAGAAGGCCGTCGAGACCTACTACGACGTGTCGCACTCGGACCTCGTCGGCTCGAAGCGCAACAAGGAGCTCATGGAGCCCAGGCACGTGGGCATCTGGCTCTCACGCGAGCTCACGGACAACACCCTGGCAGACATCGGCAAGAAGTTCGGCGGGCGCACCCATGCGACCGTCAAGCACAGCATCTCGTGGGTCGATGCCACCCTAAAGGAGGACAGGATCTTCCTCGACCGGGTGGAGACGCTCAAGGATAGCATCATCGACAAGGGATAGAACCTGCAGAGATCCCTCTGCGACAGTGGGTGTCTCCTTCGTGCTGCCAGGCCTGTCGAAAGTCGTGAAGATATCCTTTCGGCAGACCTCGAAAACCCACCGCCCACCGCCCAAGCGAGCGCGCCTACGCCCGCCCCTGTCGAGAGCGTCGATTCTCAAGAAGCTCGCGGGCAACGGAGACAAACCCTCCATCTGTGGGAACGTGGACCTTTCTACAATTCGACAGTCGTTATTATTGATAACGCTCTTATATATAGTAAGTACTATTAAAGACAGACCGTCGCGGAAAGGATTGAAGATGAAGTTCTCGGTAAGCCAGTCATTCCTTGAGCGAGCACTCTCCATTGTGGCGAAGGGAATGGCCTCCAACTCGACCCTTCCCATCCTCTCGGGTATCTACATCAGCGCCACCGCAGGTGTGATAGAGCTCCAATCCACTGACCTGACCATATCGGTTCGCCATAAGTTGGCGGCGAACGTCGAGGAGGGTGGGCAGACCGTGGTCTCGGGCAGGGTCCTTCAAAACGTCGTGAAGACCCTTGCGGACGCCGTGGTGAACTTCGAGGGAGGAGAGAGGGTGCTCACCATCACCTGCGCCAAGTCGACCTTTCGCCTCAACACCATTGATGCACAGGACTTCCCTGAGTTTCCCAGCTACTCCCTCGAGCGTTCCATCGAGCTTCCGAGCGTGCTTCTTGCCCAGATGGTGGACAAGGTCTACAAGGTGACGTCAAAGGACAGCTCCAGGCCCATACTCTCTGGCGTGCTGCTCTCCGTCGAGCAGAACACGGTGCGCCTCGTTGCGACCGATGCCTACCGCCTTGCGGTCTGCGACTCGCACACGCAGACCTCAAGCGCCGATGAGGCCTTCACGACCATCGTCTCGGGGACAACCCTCCACGACGTGATGACGCTTGCCTCAGACAGCGACACCGTCATGATAGGCACCACCGAGAACCAGGTCGTCTTCGCGTTTGGCGACACGACCTACATCGCCCGAAAGATCGAGGGGAGCTTCCCAAACTACAAGCAGCTCCTGCCCTCGACCTGCAACACTTCCGTCACGATCGACGTCGAGGGGCTCTCTGCCGCCTTGAGGCGCGTCTCTGTCATCACGCAGTCAAACTCCTCGGTGCGCTTTGACATAGACGTCGACGGCAGGCTCATGAGGCTCTCCGCGTCATCTCCAGACCAGGGGGACTCGGCCGAGACGATGGACGTCGAAGCCGAGGGTGAGAGCGTGTCGATAGCCCTCAACTACCACTACGTCTTCGACTGCGTGAACGCAAGCGGGTCCGACAGGAAGATCTGCCTCGAGCTCCAGAGCTCCATGCAGCCGGGCATCTTCAAGTCGTATGGGCAGATAAACTACCTCTACCTGCTGATGCCGGTCAGGATGTAGCACAGGTGCTGCTCGTCAGGAGCCTCTCGCTGCGCGACTGGCGAAACTTCGATGACAGGACCATAGGGCTCGGCGAGGGCATGACGGTGCTTCATGGCCGCAACGCCTCGGGCAAGACCAATGTCGTCGAGGCCCTGCAGACGCTGACATCGGGACGTTCGTTTAGGCGCCCGAGGCCCGCGGAGCTCGTACGCGAGGGCCAGGGGCGGGCGCTGGCGTCGGCACGCCTGGAGGGTGACGGCCGCGTGATCGACGTCTGCTGTAAGGTCGAGGGGACGCGTCGCCACTTTGAGAGAAACGGCAAGCGCTGCCACGCGGCGGACCTGCCCGAGACGATGATGAGCGTCCTCTTTTGTCCGGATGACCTCTCGCTCGTAAAGCGCGGCGCATCCCACCGAAGAGACGAGCTCGATGACTTTGGCAGGCAGGCAAACCGGGGCTACGGGAGGGTGCTTGCGGCCTACGAGCGTGCGGTCGCACAGAGAAACCGCCTGATCAGGGAGGACGTCGTCGATCCTGGCCTGCTCGGGGTCTGGGACGAGTCCGTGGCGCTCTGTGGTGCGGCCCTGCTCTTTGCGCGCCTTCGCCTCTTTAGGCGCCTCTCCTCGCACGTGAGGGACATCTACGAGAGGATATCGGGCGGCGAGCGGCTCGACTGCACCTACATTGCCTCCGTCGGGAGCCAGGAGGAGCTCGCAGGGCTCTCCAAGGACGAGCTCAGGGATCTCATCCTCAGGCAGCTGGAGGAGCGTCGGCACGACGAGCTCAGAAGGCGCCAGACCCTCGTCGGTCCACACCGCGACGACCTGGGCTTTGCCATCGGCGGCAGGGATGCCCGAGCCTTCGCCTCGCAGGGACAACAGCGCTCAGTCGCGCTGGCGCTCAAGATGGCCGAGGTCAAGCTCTCCTTTGAGGTCGTGGGAACAAGGCCCCTGCTCTTGCTCGATGACGTCATGAGCGAGCTCGACGAGAGGCGCTCTGTGGCCCTGATGGACTTCGTGCAGGGCACCATCCAGTCGGTCGTCACGACGGCGAACGTGGGAAACTTTCCCAGAGAGCTTCTTGACAGGGCCACGTTGGTGGGTATCGGCGAACTGTGATGGCACAACATGGTCCTTGACCTCCCATTTACATGGTGTCTTCACATGGTAATTGTTTATGGTCAGGTCAACTAAGGAAATAAAATGAAATTGTCCTAAGATGCCAAAAAAAGAACTGGGTTTTGCTTGCACGATAGAGGGATAAGCGATATAGTCCTGACTTACCAGTGATGGTAGGCAGTGTTTGCTCTTAGAAAGGGGCAGGAATGGTAGAAAAGAAGAACGGAGTTGTGCCGGTCTCCAAGAAGGTCGCAGCAAGCGTGCTTGCTGGCATCATGGCGACTGGTATGGTGCCTGCGGCAGCCTTTGCGGAGGGTACTGCAACCGACACGAGTTCCGATAGCAACGTAGAGTTCCAGGCAGAAGATGTAGAGTCTCAGGCTGCTGATGATGTAGAGTTGCAGCTTAGCCCAGATAAGGCATTTAGTGCAGCCAAACTTACGCTTGATCCTGCTATTCCCGCTACAGGATATCCTATAAAAGATAAAAAGCTTCCTACTGATGACCTGAAGTTAATTAAAGTTGAGATTAGTCCTAATGTAACATTGAATCTTACCTATGATAAAGATTCCGGCAAACTTTACGATCAGACCAAGTTTGAGAAGACTCAGAAAAAAGATCTATATTACTCCATCTCATATAAGAATGCTTCCAATATACCTGTTAGTGAAGATGAAGTAAGAAATAATGCGGGTTCTTATAAACTTTTTGTGACCGCAACTGATGGGGACTATAAGAGTGGTTCGGCGTCAGCAGACTTTATAGTAAAAGGTACGCCTCTTACTTTAGATACCCACGCATATAATAAGGAAAGTGGCCTACCAGACGACTTCACTTATAGCGCTGAAGCGCAGAAGATTACCTTTAAGGCTGGTGGTAATGTTCTTGATGATAGTCAATATGTAGTCAAGTACTTTAAAGATGGTGATGATCCCGCTGATTCATCAAAGGCTCTACCAAGTACGCCTGTTGATGCAGGAGACTATATCGCCAAAGTGGAACCAAGGGATGGTGCTACTTTTGATACCGCACTAATTCCGTTTACAGTTAAGCCATTAAACCTTAAAAAGGCTGTAACGGATGATAAGCTAGCCGCTCAGTTTAATACCTCTATTGTGGTTGGTGCAGACACTCCTATCAATAGCAAGGTTCAGCTTGTAAGTGTCAATGGTTCCAAAGCCCTTGCGTCAAAACTTCAGGCTATCGATTGGCGTAAGGCTAGTGCTGTTCCTACTGGCAAAGATCTTGGTTCGTATCAAGTGAAACTTACGGCAAAAGATCCTAACGACAAGAACTTTGTACGTGTTAATGGAGAGGTGGATACTGACTTTAGCAAAAACTATGTGTACAGGGTCGCTTATGCTACTTCCATGGAGTATGATGGCAAGCCAATGGAAGGTCAGTCTGTAAATATTAATGGAAATCTTGGCCATCAGCAATGGAATAAGGACCTTATCAAAGCACGTGATCAGAATGGTGTTGCTATAGATCCTAGTGAGGTTTTCTATACAGATGTGAGAACCGGAAAGAAAGTAAATAGCATTTCTGGCACGTCTGGCGAGTATATTGTAACTGCTCTATGGCATAATAATGAGGCAGCTCGTGAATATGATTTTGGCGCAGCTGCTACGATGAGGGTCACAGTATCTGAGAATTCTGTAGATGCTGATACGAACGCGATAGTCACTTTCAAGCAGCAAAAGGATGATGAGCAGGGCGTAGTAACAAGTGCCATTAAGACTACCTATGATGGTACTGATATCATCAAGCGCATTGGATATAGTGTTAAGAAGGATGCGACTCATTATCTGGAAGAGGGTCCAGATAAAGACTTTACTGTTGACTATACTGACTCAAAGGGCAATGTAGTTACCTCGATCAAGGACGCTGGGACTTATACGCTTACGTTCAAGAGCAAGAAGTACTTTATCAAGAACCCGTCCGTACCCATTACGATTGAGCCTGCTAAGATCCAAGCAATCATGCCTTTCAGGATTGACCCAGATACAAAAAAGGCCAAGGCCATCGAGGCTGATAGCATCGGTAATGGCCAGAGCAGTGTCGTCGTTGCCCCTGGTGAGGTGTTCATCAGGTATAACAATGGCGAGAAGGACACGAATGGGAATCTGGTCTGGAAGGACCTGCCTGCTGATGCTGTGGTGAAGATTACCAACAGCAAGGGTGAAGAGGTAAAGAAGTTTGATAAGGCTGATACCTACAAGATCTCTGTCTCAAAGCCGAGCGCCAATGACACTAATATGGAGATCACTGCTCCTGAGATGACCGTTACGGCCACTGACAGGGTTACAAAGGATGATTTCCTTGATGTAATTAATCCAGCGAACTATACTGGCTCTGATCCGCTGCCTTGGTACTGCAAGGAGGTTTATAAGGCTAAGGAGCTTGGATATATTCACGGGTATGACAACAATCGAATTCCTCCTAGTGCAAATAATTCACGTGCGACTATGTTTAAGCCCGAGCAGTCAATCACTCGTGCCGAGTTTGCCCGTGTCGTTTTCAATATGGCCGGTGAGCCTGATAATGAGACTGTCAGGGGTCTGAGGGGTAAGAATGACTCAACGTACCGTACTGACTTCTCAGACTGTGATGACTCCGCTTGGTACTCTAAGGCTGTTGCGTGGGCACATGCCGTTGGTATCGTTAAGGGTGATGACGGTACAACCAACTTCAGGCCTGATGAGCAGATTTCCCGTCAGGAAGTAGCTATTATGCTGTCCCGTTACGAGAAGTTTGTAGCTCCCAACCAGTATAAGTCTGGTGAGGGTACGAGCTTGAGTGCCTATCTTGATTCCTTTGCGGTTGATAGTTGGGCTAATAGTGCAGTGCAGTGGGCTGTGGCTAATAAGGTCATGGGCGTTAATACGAACCTCCTGAGTCCTCGTAACGATATCACTCGTGCCGAGGTAGCTGCGATGGCAGTTCGTGCACAGCCGAACAAGATTGCTGGCGTAAATTAGTGCCATAGACGGTAGATAGCACGGACACTGTCCAAGCTGGTAAGAGCGGGCGTCTTCACATGGTGGAGGCGCCCGCTCTTTTGCTATCCTTTACATTTGATCTTGTAGCTTGAGAAGGGAGGGGTATGGGGACTGGGAACAGGACGCAATCATTTAGGTCTGCTCCGCTTGTAAGTGTGGTCGTACCTGTCTATAACGCGAAGCAATATTTGGAGGCATGCATTCAGTCACTCGAGGGTCAGTCACTTAAGTCCTTTGAGCTTATCTGCGTGAATGATGGCTCTACGGATGGCTCTGCTGAGCTTCTGGGCACATTAGCTAAGCAGTATGAGAATCTTCGTGTCCTATCACAGAAGCATGCAGGAGTTAGTGCGGCTCGCAATGCTGGGATAGAGGATGCCGTAGGTACATACCTCCTCTTTGTGGATGCGGATGATACCGTTGATCGCCAGCTTTTGGAGCTTGCGGTCCAGAAGGCAGACGCGTGCTCTGCGGACATGACGATATTTGGTTTTGACGAGTTCTATGGAAAGAGTGATACCTACGTTCCTCGTGAGATTTGCGGAAAGCATGAGTTCTTTGAACGCTCGTTTAACCTTAGTGAGATGTCCTGCCTTACGACTGAACTGACGACGCCTAACGTCTGGCGCATACTTTATAGGCGCTCTCTTCTTACTAAGAGTGGAATACGCTTTCATGAGGATCTCAAGGCCGCTGAGGACCTCGCGTTTATCTATGAGACGCTGTTTGTGGCACAGCGTATCACTCTTATGGAGCAGCGGCTCTATCACTACAGGCGTGACGGTGGAGGGTCGATCACCCACGGAGAGAGGGGAGACACATGTCTTCGCTCACTTGCCTACGTGAGGGCGTTTGGGGATTCGCATGGACTGTTTGATGATGTACGTATCAAACGACAGCTCGTGAACCTTGTCCTCGACACGATCTGGTATTCCTTGGACACAGCTCACTCGAGGCAGGAGTTCGATCGTATCTACAGTGGCTACCAACGCGAATGGCAAGACTACATCTGTAGTTCAAAGGATCTGATCGATGGTGACTATCTTGGGGGACGCTACCGTCGCTTCTTTGATGCAACGCAAGGCGCTGATGCCGAGGACTACCTGTTTTACCTGCTTACCGACAAACGTGATGAGATAGAGCGGCTGCGTATGGAGAGTTCTTCGCTGGCCACAGCGAAAGAGGAACTTGCACGTACCAACGACGAGCTACGACGTGCATCCAATACGACGCAGGAAGTGCGACCATCGGCAATCCGTAGGTTTGTGACTGCCCTCAGGCGCTTCCTGAGGGGCAAGAAGTAGGACGCAAGAGGATACGGGATGGAAACGAACGGGCGTTATGCACGGGTCCTCTACCTTTGTTCTGTTGTGGGGGATGAGGCGAGCCCCATGGGTCGCCTCCCTGCGCTTCTGCGCTCAAGGGGGCATGTGGTACAGCTATTTTGCTCTGTTGATGATTCAGATGCCTCCTTTCAAGTACAGCGTATGGCTGAGGTCTTTGGTCCAAACCTCGTACTGTGGGACGTATCAAGCGTGGACAGAGATATCCTCCCGCAGGTGGGCTGTCCAGTCATTGGCGTTGCGCTTGGCGATACAGACAAAGCGTGGACTTTGGGGGCATTTTTTGACGAAGACTATCGTGCCATGCGTATTGCTGACCCAGCCGCTGCACAAAATTGCGTCTGTGTCATGCAGCCCCAGAGCGCAAGAAGGGCCAGTCAGGTGGATGGCCTGCTACAGGAGATAAGGCTTGGCGGACTTGTAGCCTTGGATAAGGGTTGGCAGGATGATCTGGGCTGCGACCGTACTGGTTCGTCTCTCTCGTATTGGTGTCGCAGGGCAAAGTACAGTGTCGTCTTTCGTCCTGAGGTAGGTGAGGCCTTGCCTGCGGCTGCGAATATGGCACTGCGCATGCAGGAGGGGAGCCTGCTTCTTGTCGAGGAGGACGTAAGGCTGCCGCAGTGGTTGGAAGCTGTGGCTATCCCCTTTGCTTCGGGAGAGCTCATCGACGTCGTTCGATCGCTTGAGCAGGACCCTTTGCGCTATACGGCCGCCCATGAGGCCCAGCAGGGTGCGCTCGATGACCTTCCACGTGCCGACCAGATGTTGGAGTCCCTCTTCTCGTATGCGGACTCCATAGCTGGGGGTCCTGTGAGGCCACTTGGAAGGTCTGCCGTTAAGGTGGTGCTATACGGGTGGTTTGGTGCGCAGAACTTTGGCGATGACCTGCTGCTTGAGCTTGTTCATGCCCGCGTGAGGGAGCACTACCCCTCTGCGGAGGTACTGGTCATAGGGGCCGATCCACACCAGATCCGCGTGCAGCATGGCCTTGAGGCAACAGAGCCCCACCAAAAACATCGTATCTGTGAGTGGCTGGACGGTGCCGCTGCCCTCATTTACTGCGGTGGGCTCATGTTTGATGATCCCCTTGGACAGACAGCCGGTGAGGCGGAGCTGGCCTTTGACCCTTGGATCGATCCGGCGGGACAGGCAGCTATCTGCTCTCTTGCACGTATGTACGACGTCCCAACGTACTTTCTTGGCATTGGGGGAGGGCCCATGGACACTCCCGCCATGCAGCGCTACGCCAAGCTCATGAGTGCCGTGGGTGCGCATTTTCTTACGAGGGACCAAAACACGAGTGACCTGCTCCTGGCAGCTGGAGCTGACCCTGGTCAAGTTGGTAGCTATGCAGATCTCTCCTTTGGTGCCAAACGCTATGTTGATAGGCATGTTGCCTTTTTAGATAGTGAGGAGGCCTGGCGTTGGCTTAAGGCGCAGGGTCGCCCGTACCTTGTTGTATCGCTGCGCAGCTGTCATCGCAATCCACCTGACCTTGCCTCTCGCGTTGCCCAAGCACTTGACGGCGTGTGTGAGAGGCGCGATATGAGCGTGCTCTATCTTCCACTTGACGCAGATGACGTGGGCATACAGAGGCAGGCGTTCGACCTGATGGAACACAAGGAGCGTGCCTACCTCATTGGTCAGAGACCCACGGTCGAGACGATACTTGGTTATATCTCTAGCTCTTCTGCTACGCTCTCAATGCGCCTGCACTGTTCGCTCTTGCACATGGTGCTTGGTAGGCCAGCCGTCGGACTCAACTACAATGACAAGATAGAGGCGCAGTTTACGACCATCGGACAAGAGGGTCGCCTGCTCTCTTTGGATGCGTCCGCAAAGGATATGAGCGCTTTGCTGATCGATGCCCTTGACGCGAGCGAGTCCTTTGCAGACGAGGTTGCAGGCGTGATGGCCCAACAGCAGGCGTTAGTCGATGCGGAGTTTTGCGAGCTCTTTGCCGCAATCGATAAGGTTGTGACCAAACGGTCCAATAGCGCGATCACACAATCGAAGACGTACTGTTACCCTCGAAGTGTGTCTTTGACCGAGCAGGAGCTTGGTTGTGCGCGTAGCGAGGTTCAGAGGCTTCAGGCTCAAGTCGCGTCTCTTGAGCGAGAGAGGGATGCCGCCGTTTGTGAGGTTGCTGCCGTGCGAGCCTCCACCAGCTACCGGCTTGGCAATATAATGGTACGGCCCATATCGGCGCTCAAGAGGCGCCTTTTGCGGAAGGGATGATGAGTGTGAAGTTGCGTGCAAAGAGAGTGTTGGCTGTGCTCATGAGCGCAGTGCTACTGTATGGTGGCCTTCCCGTGAGTCCTACCGTGGCTGTCGCCGAGCAAGCCCAGACGTCCGATGTGACCACCCAACAGTCCGATGGTTCAGGGTCAAACGGAGCCGCAGAGACCGATGGGATTATCGTTACGGTTGGGGACTCATCTTCTGATGGCCTCGGTCTTCTCTCCCTTGACGGAGAGCAAGCCAAAGACAGCACCGAGGCCCGCGAGGTCAAAGGTCAGCTTGAGGCTGCCGGCATGAGCGTAACAGCCACGCTCACAGACAGCGAAGGCAGCAGTGTAATGGTGGCACGTCCTGCAGAGGGACAGAGTGTGGAAGATGCGGTCGCGGCTGCCAAGAGTGTGAACGGCGTCACCTCCGCCCAGCCAAACTATGTGTATGAGCTCGTGGATGACAGGGACGAGGAAGATGCGTCTGGCGAGGATCTTGCTTCTCAGATAGGACTTGAGTCTGCCTTTGCCGTGAACGATCCCATTGCCAAGATATCCAGTCCCACCGCGCGACGCAACCAGTACTGGGCTTATAGCACCAATCTGCCAAAGGCATGGTCTAATGCCGGTGACTCGTCTCACAGGTCAACTGTGGCAGTGCTTGACTCAAGCATATACGCTGCTCACGAGGATCTCTCTACCAACGTACTCTCGGGATATGCCTATGATGCCATGAACCGCACGCATATGAGCTTGGGCACGTCGGACCCAACGTCTAATATGGGTCACGGAAGTCACATCGCTGGCATCATTGCTGCGAGGTCCAATAACGGTCGCGGCATCGCCGGAGCGTCATACAACTGCCAAGTGCTTCCCGTGATGGTGATAAATGACGCGGGCAAGGGCAATACAGCAAGCATCATCCTTGGTATTACCTATGCGATGCAGATGGCAAGGCAACATCCCGAGTGGGGGCTTCGTATCATCAATATGAGCCTAAGGGTTGGATCATCTGCCAACGGAGACAAGCTGTTACATCAGACCATCAAAAGCGCTCTTGATGACTATGGCATCGTCTGTGTGTGTGCGGGTGGCAACCGAAAGACCCCCGCAAGTCCAAATACCGTCGATAAACACAGCTATCCATCCGACTTCGATGAATGTATGTCTGTGACGGCGCTGACCACAGACGGGACCGACTGGGAGTATACCGAGCTCAATGGGGCCAAGGATATCAGTACACCTGGTGTGAGCATCACCTCTGTTGGGACCGGGAGCTTTGACTCCTACACTAAGTTTTCTGGTAGCAGCCAGGCAACGGCTGTCGCCTCGGGCACTCTAGGGTTGCTCTTCTCCGCCGTGCCTACCGCAACGGTTGATCAGGTGAAGGAGGCCGTCTATAGCACGGCACGCCCGGTCAAGAGCAGCGGCACGGCGCGTCGACCCTCAAACGGAAGCCATGGCATCCTTGATGCCGACGCTGCCCTTGACCACCTGAGGGTCCATCACTTCACGGACATTGATTACCAAAGAGATTGGGTATACATCGGAGGTTGGTTGGGCTATGTGGCCAAAAATAAGCTTATGGGAGAACATACGGGCAATCTTTTTGGCCCCAATGACTTCCTGACGCGTGGACAACTGGCGACGATTCTCTATCGCCGTGCTAATCCGACCTCTACCGCAACGACGAACAGTGCCAACTACGAAAACAACGAGACGCCGTTTAGGGACAACGACTCGAAGCAATACTACACGGCGGCCATGAACTGGGCCTATAAGCAGGGTATCTTTACCGGGGATGGAGACGGTAGCAGTACCGTGCGTCCCAATGCGGGCCTGACGCGCCAAGAGGCTGCACTCGTGTTTTATCGTTATGCCATCAAGAACGGTGCAAACCCCTCAGGGGCGAGTGCCTCTTCCTATGCCTCTGCGCCTGATGCAAGTAGTGTCGATAGTTGGGCGAGCGCTGGTGTTGGTTGGTGCTTTGCCCACAAGCTCATGACCGGAGACGGTGTGACGCATGCCCTCAACCCCAGGGACATGACGACGCGCGCCCAGATGGCCAAGCTCGTGACTGTACTTGTGCGAGACACTCTGTCCTAGCGTCTTTGCGCCGCCCAGCCGTAAGGGGCTGGGCGGCCTTCTCGCATACGTTTCAAAGCAGGAAAAACAATGGTGATGGCTCCTCGCGCTGCAATGTCCCCTTGGGTGCGAGCAGGTTTCAAGGGAAGTCGAAGGGATCGTGGATGAGTTCGACGACTAAAGAAAGTCTGTTTACGCATGCCCTCTCGATGGGCGAGGGCATGCGTAAGAGGGAGCTCGAGAGGATAGCTCGCAAGGTCGAAGACCTTTCGGACCACTTCGAGTCCATGTCGGACGAGGAGCTGGGTGGCATGACCGAGTACTTTAGGGAGCGGCACGAGCGGGGAGAGGAGCTCGACGAACTGCTCCCGGAGGCCTTCGCCGCCGTGAGGGAGGCCTCCGGGCGCACCCTCGGGATGCGCCACTTCCCCGTGCAGCTCATGGGTGGCGTCGTCCTGCACAGGGGCATGATAGCCGAGATGAGGACCGGCGAGGGGAAGACCCTCGTCGCCCCGCTCGCGGCCTACCTGAACGCCATCGCCGGCAAGGGCGTCCACGTCGTCACCGTGAACGACTACCTCGCCAAGCGCGACAGCGAGTGGATGGGCAGGGTATACGGCTTTCTGGGCATGAGCGTGGGTTGTCTGCAGAACGACATGGATCCCGGCGAGAGGAGGGGGGAGTATCTCCCAGACGTCACCTACGGCACCAACAGCGAGTTCGGCTTCGACTACCTGCGCGACAACATGGTCGGCAGCCCCGACCAGCGCATGCAGCGCGGACACTCCTTCGCCATCGTGGACGAGGCGGACTCCATCCTCATCGACGAGGCGAGGACGCCGCTCATCATCTCGGGCATCGACCCCACCCCAGTCGAGCGCTACCGGCAGTTCGCACGGGCGGTGGAGGGGCTCTCCGAGGACGACGTCTCGGTGGACGAGGCCAAGCACACCGTCTACGCCACCGAGGAGGGTCTCGACAAGATCGAGGACATCCTCGGCCTCGAGGTCTACGCCGACGCGTCGGGGCTCCTGGCCAACCACCTCAGGCAGGCGCTCGTGGCCCGCTTCCTCTTCCACAGGGACGACCAGTACGTGGTCGCGGAGGGGAAGGTCAAGATAGTCGACGAGTTCACGGGTCGCATACTTAAGGGACGTCGGTACTCGGAGGGCCTCCACCAGGCCATCGAGGCCAAGGAGGGTGTGGAGATTCGCTATGAGTCCATGACTATGGCGACGGTCACGCTGCAGAACTATTTCCGCCTCTACGACAAGCTCTCGGGTATGACGGGTACGGCCAAGAGCGCCGACGCCGAGCTCAGGGAGACCTACGACACGCCTGTCGTCACTATCCCCACCAACAGGCCCGTGATCCGGGAGGACCGGGAGGACTACGTCTTCCTCACCAGGCAGGACAAGCTCAGGGCCGTGGCGGACGAGGTCGAACGGCGCCACGAGAAGGGCCAGCCGGTGCTCGTGGGCACCACGTCGGTCGAGGCGAGCGAGGAGCTCGACCGCCTGATGGGGAAGCGGGGGATCCCGCACCAGACCCTCAACGCCAAGGACCCCGGGCGCGAGGCCGTCATCGTCGCGAACGCCGGCAGGGTGGGGGCCGTCACGATAGCGACCAACATGGCCGGGCGCGGCACCGACATCATCCTCGGCGGAAGCTACGAGGGCCACCTCGAAGAGGGGCTCAGGCAGGTCAGGGCACAAAGTTCCGAGGGCGCCCTCCCCTGGCAGGTCGAGCAGGCCGAGGAATACGCCAGAACCCAGATGAGACGCCAGGGCGACCTTGTGCGCAACCTCGGCGGCCTCCTGGTCATCGGCACCGAGCGCCACGACAGCCGCCGCATCGACGACCAGCTGCGCGGGCGCTCCGGCCGCCAGGGGGACCCCGGCGAGAGCCGCTTCTATCTCTCGCTCGAGGACAGGCTGCTTCGCCTCTACGGCAAGGGGCGCCTGGACGCGATGACAAAGGTCATGAAGAAGGTAGGCTGGGGAGAGGGGGAGCCTGCGGAGGACAGGAGGATCTCCGCACAGGTCACCAAGGCACAAGAGAAGGTCGAGAGCATACATCACGGAATGCGCAAGCAGGTGCTCGACTACGACGACGTGATGGACAAGCATCGCCGGGCCGTCTACGACGAGCGCGACGCCATCCTGGACGGCGCGGACATAGAGGGACGCGTCACCGGGCATGGGCTTATTGCCGGGCACGCCGTCGACATCATAGACGCCATCGTCGAGGAGACCTGCGGGGGGGCGCGCCGCAAGGGGGAGCGGGACGTCGATGGCCTCAACGCCTGGGTGAGCGACATGACCGGCGACGAATCCTTTGACGCAGAGAAGCTCGGAGAGGGTGCGGGCGTGGACGAGCTGGCTGACGACATCGAGGATGTCTTCGCCGAGCGCTGGGACGCCCAGAGGGAGGCGATGGGCGAGGAGGCCTTCCGCGAGCTCTGCCGACAGGTGTTGTTGCGCTCCCTCGACCAGCACTGGGTCGACCACCTCGTGGACATGGACCACCTCAAGCAGGGTATGGGCCTTCGCGGCTTGGCTCAGCGCGACCCGCTCGTGGAGTACAAGAGGGAGGCGTTCGACTCCTTCAGGGACCTCGTGAGGGAGATCTACGCCGACTTCCTGCGGATCATGCTGCGGCTCAAGGTCGAGGGGGGCGTCAAGGCGGACGAGGTCGTGCCCGAGGAGGAGAACCCCTTCCGCGAGGAGAACCTCAGCTACTCGAGGAGCGGCGAGTCCACGATACAGGACGACTCCGACCTTTCGGCCATGGCTGACATTGCCGGGAACGTGGACATAGAGGCGGACGATTAGGGGGCGCTCGAGGCGAGCGTGCCGGTCCCGCCGGTTTCCGACCACGATTGGGTCGGGCGAGCTAGCTAGCCGTCACCCATCTGCGGCCGGCCTCACCCTTCTGCCACGAGTGCGCGCCTGATCTCGTCTGCGTCCACCCCCGCCTATGTGGCGGCGTCCTGCACGTTCACGAGGCCGTCGCGCACGAGCCTGCAGAGCGCCTCGAGCGCGCCCTCGGCCTGTCCTGCATCTCCTCCACCACGCCTCCCACGGCTGTCTTGCCCTCCTCGCCTTGGGCCTCCGCTGCCGTCGAGCCATTATGGTTCCTCGGTAGCCCCTCGTCGCGCCGGGTTGCCAGCTGGTACTACTGGGTTGGTACGGGAATTGGTATGCGTTTTCCTGCAGTGTGCCTCACGGAGAGGCGTACTCTGACCACCAGCACGCGTACAAAATGTACTTTCGCATGACGCACAAAGGCTGCCGTCGGAGTCACAATGCGCTTTTCCGTAGAGTGCTCTTTTTCTCACTTGGGCAAACGTGGGGACGCAGGAGTGTACACAAATTGGCAAAAATGACCTCTCGGTGTCGTTTTGGGTCATTTGTGTACACTATTGCGCAGCGAGCGGCTGCAGACTGCACTTTTTCGTGACATGCCGGCTGCAGAATGCGCTTTTCCTCACCTGGGCAAACGTCGACTCACCTCACGAAAAACCGCATTCTGCCCCGACGGCCTCACGCAAAAGCGCATTCTGGACTCGACCCCTCACGCAAAAGCGCATTCTGGCGGTTCTGAAGATCCCAGAGTGCACCTTTCCGTGAAAGCTTCATGCAGAATGTGCTTTTCCGTGACTTGCCGGCTGTAGAATGCACTTTTCCGTGACTTGCCGGCTGTAGAATGCACTTTTCCGTAGAGTGCGCTTTTTCTCACCTGGGCAAATGCGGCGTCGCCTCACGGAAAGGCGCATTCTGTAACCCGCTTCATGGACGAAGCATCCACTTCTCGATCTCAAGCTATCAAAGCTGCGTTTTACGTGACAGGTTCTGGAGACCTGCTCCCCTCGCTCTATCTCTGTCTCTTAAAGAGGACCGTCTCTCTGTCTTGCGCCTCACTCGCGTCCACCTTGTTCGAGTCTTGCCTCCCCCTTGCGGGTACAGTACAATATTATAGAAGTAGGTGACTCACCGCCGTCCGCCGTCATATGGTCCTGTTGCTTACGGCTTGCGAAATGATGCTCGAAAAGACCAGTCCCACATAACAGGTGGGTATACGGGTTCTTTTCTTGCCCACAATATATGATGGTGGCTGCAGGGAAGAGGAAGGCATGTCTAGGCAGCAGAGTCTCGTGAGCATCGTGGTCCCCACGCATGACTCAGCCGAGTATCTCAGGCAGTGCCTTGACAGCATCATCGGCCAAACATATCGCAGCATTCAGATCATCTGTGTCGACGACGGCTCAACGGATGAGACTGTCCAGATTCTTGATGCCTACGCCAAGGCTGATTCCCGCTTCTCGTACGTGACACAGGAAAACCGTGGGGCCGGTGTGGCCCGAAACCGTGGCTTGGACCGAGCAACCGGTGACTACCTGCTTTTTTTTGACTCAGACGACTGGATGGCAGATGATCTTGTGCAATGTGCCGTCTCTCGTGCCGAGGAGTGCGAGGCCGACATCGTCGTGTTCCCCATCGTTGAGGCCTTTGGAACCAGTGCGCTTCTGCGCGCGGCGTCATGGCTCATCCTTGAGGACAAGTTTCCCCAAGACGTGTTCAGCTGGAGGGATAACCCCGACTGGATATTTAGAGCACTTCAGAACTACCCGTGGAACAAGCTTCTCAAAATGAGCCTTGTTCGCGAGAACGACCTTCGCTACCAAGAGATCTTTCTTACCGAGGACCTCATGTTCATGGCACCTGCCCTCGTGTGTGCACAACGCATCTGCTTCTTGCGGCAGCACGTCGTGTATCATCGTGTGGGTATCAGCACGAACGTCATGTCCTTCAAGGATGCCCATCCACTTGACTTCTATACAGCATTTAGAGAGTTGAAGAGTTGGCTTGAGAAGAGCGGATACTTCGACGAGCTTAGGGTCGCATACACTAACTGGGCCATCAATGCGTGCAAGTACAACTTGGACACGCTTAATGGCTTTGAGACCTTCTCGATGGTGTATGAGAAAATCCGAAACGAGATCATCGACGAGCTTGGGCTGGACAGTCTCCAGGCGGATGAGTACCAGAGTCCTGAATGTCTCGAGTTATTGCGGACTATGAGGGACGGGACGTCTCCCGCAGAATATCTGATGGGACTCTTTCGTACGATCGATGTTGACTGCATGCGCCTACAGTTTGTGGACTCCCACATGCACTATCAGGCCGAGAGACTTAGCAGTCGTATTGAGGAGCTCTCTGGTGAGGTTGAACGTCTGTGCGATGAGGCTAAAGTGCGTAAGGAGGATCTTACCAGTGCACGTAGGGAGGCTGAGGAACTGCGCAGGTCAACAAGTTTCAGGCTGGGTAATACCATGTTGAGGCCCCTCACGAGGCTGAGAGGGCTGCAAGGTGCTTGGCGTCGTCACGAGGGGCGTGCCTAGTGACAGTGGCAGCGGCTCGCCCTTGTACGACTCGCCCTTATACACAAGGAATGTGACCCCAGGTGGCTACGTTTACAAGGAGCGAGCGCGTGCTGCGCGAGGTCTTGGGTCTCAACCCTCGCGAACGAGGCTCCGTGAGTATGGCAGAGCTTTTGAGAAGGACTATTCCAGCTCGCGTGCGACAGGGGATGAGTGCCAACCAACGGGCCGCGTCCCTCTGGAGGGCAGCTAACGGTGACGTCGAGCGGGCGCACACCACTGGCGTCTATCTACGCAAACCTCCAAGCGAGAGCCTGCCGCCGGTACTTGGGGTCTATGTTGACTCGCATGCCCGTCTTTCTGACTTCAACGCTAATAAGGAGATCTACCTTACGCGCCTTGCCGGAGTGGGACTTGAGGTATCTGGCATAGAATTTCGGCTTACCCGCTGGCCCGCCCCTCAAGAGGGCGGCATACTGCGCAAGGGCAATGAACTGCGCAGGTACGCATCTGGGACTGGTGCTCCCGAGCTACCACCACTCTCTCCTCAAGAGGAGAGGCGTGTGCGTGACGCATGCGCAGAACTTCCCGATGGCCTCAGACAGCGGGTCGAGAGGGCCATGACCCTCTCGCTTCAACATGAATACAGTCGCGATCTGCATGCATCTAACACCGATGCCAATGGGGGTAGTGCCTGAAGGCGTCCCTAGCCCTAAAAACACCCTTTGATGGCCGCAGAGAGGGTAGTTCTCGTGTCGTATACGCAGTAATTCTATGGTACGGAAGCATACCATTGGAAATGCTGCCAACTTCGTATACAATAGAGCTTCTGAACATTTAACATCACGTCATAGGATGCGAGAGAGGAAGTCCGTGGCCACGAGCAACGAAAGCTACGACGGGAGCGAGATCAAGGTCCTGAAGGGCCTTGAGGCCGTACGCATGAGGCCGGCGATGTACATTGGCACTACGTCGACGACGGGCCTCCATCACCTGGTATGGGAGATAGTAGACAACTCCGTCGACGAGGTGATGGCGGGCTTCTGCACCAAGATCAAGGTTACCGTGCATGCCGACAACTCAATCACCGTCGCCGATAACGGACGCGGGATTCCCACAGACATGCATCCCACCGAGCACAGGCCCACCCTCGAGGTCGTGCTGACCATACTCCATGCGGGGGGTAAGTTCGACAACAGCGCCTACAAGGTCTCGGGCGGGCTCCATGGAGTGGGTTCCTCGGTCGTCAATGCCCTCTCAAAGAGGATGGTGGCCCAGGTCAAGCGCGATGGGCACATCTTTGAGCTGGAGCTCTCGCGTGGTAAGGTCACAAAGGAGATGAGGCAGGTGGGCACGTCCAAGGCGACGGGCACCACCATCACCTTCTGGCCTGATGACGACATCTTCGAGACCACGATCTTTGACTACGACACCCTGCGGGACCGGCTCCAGGAGATCGCATTTCTGAACAAGAACCTCAAGATTATCCTGACGGACGAGCGCGAGCTCACGCCCCGGGTCGAGGAGTTCTGCTCTGCTGGCGGCATCGTTGACTTTGTCAAGTTCCTCAATGAGGGCAAGGAGATACTCCCTGGCTGCTCTAAGCCCATCTACATCGAAGGGGGCTCCGAGCCAGACGCGCCCGTCTCGCTGAAAGGTGAGGTCGAGGTCGCCCTGCAGTGGAACGCCGGCTTCTCTGAGATCATCATGAGCTTTGCAAACGACATCTACACCGAGGAGGGTGGCATGCACTTGGAGGGCTTTCGCACGGCTCTCACCAAGACGGTCAATGACTATGCGCACAACCACCGGCTCCTCAAGGAGAAGGAACCCAACCTCACAGGCGATGACATCCGCGAGGGTATGACCGCCGTGGTCTCGGTCAAGCTTCCCGACCCGCAGTTCGAGAGCCAGACCAAGATCAAGCTCGGCAGCTCCTACATGCGTGCTCTCACGAACAGGGTCGTCTCGACCGGACTTTCTGAGTATCTTGAGGAACACCCCAATCAGGCGAAGGAGATCTTCAGAAAGGCCTCCCAGGCCGCGAAGGGTCGCCTTGCCGCCCAGAAGGCCCGTCAGGCCACACGGCGCAAGGGCCTGCTGGCGAGCGCGTCTCTTCCGGGCAAGCTCGCTGACTGCTCGGTGCGCGATCCCAAGATGACCGAGCTCTTCATCGTCGAGGGTGACTCGGCAGGGGGGTCGGCCAAGGACGGGCGCCGTCGTGACATCCAGGCCATCCTGCCCCTGCGCGGCAAGATACTGAACGTTGAGCGCGTGGGCGATCACCGTGCCTTCTCGTCTGAGACCATCCAGTCACTCATAACGGCCATTGGCACGGGCGTTACCAACAGCAGCGGCGAGGGCGGCGACTTTAGCATCGAGAGGGCCCGCTACCACAAGATCATCATCATGACCGATGCCGACGTCGACGGTGCCCACATCCGCATCTTGCTTATGACCTTCTTCTACAAGTACATGCGGCCTCTCATCGATGCGGGCTACGTGTACAGCGCCTGCCCTCCCATCTTTGGGGTCAAGTTGGGAAAGAAGATCCACTACGTCTATCCCGACAGCAAGACCTCCGAGGAGACCCTGCTCGCGCAGGCGATCGAGCGGCACGTTCCCACGGACGCCGAGGGCAAGCAGCGCAAGTACTCCGTCCAGCGCTACAAGGGTCTCGGCGAGATGGACCCCCAGCAGTTGGCCGACACGACCATGGACCCCAAGAGCCGCATCCTGCAGCGCATCTCGATAGAGGATGGACAGAAGGCCTACCTCGCCGTGTCTCGCCTCATGGGCACGCAGGTCGCCTATCGGCGCGACTACATCGAGCGCCATGCGAAGGACGCCCGCTTCCTTGACATCTAGGCGAAGGGAAACAGCCACGTGGCAGACGATACCTACAGTGAATCCACAGAGCCTGGCGCAGACAGCTCCACAGGCATGCCCGACGACCTGCGCGAGCTGCTCGATCGTGCCGAGCGCGACCTCGAGGACTCAGATGTCCCTATCTATGATCCCAACGCCGAGGACGAGGCGGGCCTGGATGGCGACGAGGACGAGGATGAGGTCGATGGGGATGATGATGAGGGGCTAGGGCTCGCCGAGGATGACGAGCGGGGAGGCGGCGATGAGACCGACATCCATGGCGGCACCCTCCAGATGCGTGAGTTCGGGCACGAGATGGAGCAGTCGTTTATCGAGTACTCCATGTCGGTCATCACGGCGCGTGCCCTGCCCGACGTGCGCGACGGCCTGAAGCCGGTGCACAGGCGTATCCTCTATGCCATGAACGAGGCGGGTATCTTTCCCAACAAGCCCCACAAGAAGTCGGCCTGGACGGTCGGCGAGGTCATCGGCAAGTACCATCCCCACGGAGACGCAGCGGTCTACGATGCCATGGTGCGCTTGGCCCAGTGGTTCTCGATGCGCGTGTCGCTCGTGGACGGTCATGGCAACTTTGGGAACATCGACGGCGACTCAGCCGCTGCCATGCGCTACACCGAGAGCCGCCTTGCGCGGCCGGCCATGGAGCTGCTCCGTGACCTCAACAAGGACACGGTGGACTGGATCCCCAACTACGACGAGTCGCTCCAGGAACCGCAGGTCCTCCCGTCTCGCTTCCCGAACGTCCTTGTCAACGGTTCGCAGGGTATCGCCGTTGGCATGGCCACCAACATCGCCCCCCATAACCTGGGCGAGGTCATCGATGCGACCTGCATGGCCATCGACAACCCAGATGTGACAGTGGACGAGCTCATGGGTGTGATGCCCGGTCCCGACTTCCCGACAGGTGCCGTCATCATGGGTTCTGCGGGCATCAAGCAGGCCTACGAGACCGGACGCGGCATCCTCACCGTTCGTGCGAAGGCTCACGTGGAGTCCTCAAAGGGCGGGCGTAACAAGCTCGTCTTCACCGAGTTTCCCTATGGGGTCAACAAGGGCAACCTCCAGGAGAAGATAGCCCAGCTCGTGAACGACAAGCGTATCGAGGGCATCTCCGACATGCGCGATGAGTCCAACCGTAAGGGCCTGCGCCTGGTTATGGACCTCAAGCAGGGGGTCGTTCCCGAGGTCGTCCTCAACAACCTCTACAAGCACTCGATGCTGCAGACGTCGTTTGGCATCGTCGACCTCGCGCTCGTGAACGGCGTGCCCAGGTTGCTGACCCTGCCCGAGATACTGCGTCACTACATCGACCACCAGGTGGACGTCGTGACCCGCAGGACGCAGTTTGACCTCGCCAAGGCGAGGGCGCGCGCCCACATCCTTGAGGGCCTGCTTGTGGCCCTCGACCACATCGACGAGGTCATCTCCATCATCCGTTCGTCTCGCACGGACAGCGAGGCCTCCGAGCGCCTGATGGCGCGCTTCTCCTTTACCAAGGAGCAGACGACGGCCATTCTCGAGATGCGCCTGCGTCGCTTGACGGGTCTCGAGCGAGACAAGATACAGGAGGAGCTCGACGGCCTGAGGCGGGCCATCGCCTACTACGAGGAGCTACTGGCGGATAAGCAGAAGATCCTGGGCGTCATCAAGACCGAGATGCTCGAGATCAAGGAGAAGTTTGCCGACAAGCGCCGCACCACCATCTCTGACGCGCCCGTCGTCCTCGACGTGGACGACCTTATTGCCGAGGAGGACATGGTCATCACGGTGACTCACGCGGGTTACGTGAAGCGCCTGCCCGTCTCGACTTATCGCTCACAGAAGCGCGGTGGCAAGGGCGTCCAGGGTCTCTCGCTCAAGGACAACGACTTCGTCGAGGATCTCTTTGTGGCATCTACCCATGACTACGTGCTCTTCTTTACCAACAAGGGAAAGGTCTACCGTGTTAAGGTACATGAGCTTCCCATCGGTAGCCGCCATGCTCGCGGATCGGCCATGGTGAACGTCATCCCGCTCGAGGAGGGCGAGCACTCCACTGCCGTCATCACGACGCGCGACTTCCCCGCAGACGAGCACCTGTTCTTTGCCACGACGAGCGGTATGGTCAAGAAGACGGCCATGAGCGACTACGACAGGAGTCGTCGTGACGGCATCATCGCCATTAACCTCAAGAAGGGCGATGAGCTGGTTAACGTGCGCCGTGTCAAGCAGGGCGAGAAGGTCATCCTGTGCTCGACGGCGGGCAAGGCCATACTCTTCGACGAGTTGGAGATTCGCCCGACCGGGCGTGCGACCTCAGGTGTGCGTGGCATCACCCTCAAGGACGGGGCGCGGATGCTGGGCATGGAGATATCGAACGGTAAGGGAGACCTGCTCGTCGTGACCGAGAGGGGCTACGGCAAGCGTACGCCTGTCGCCGAGTATCCTGAGCAGCGACGTGGTGGCCAGGGTGTCTCGACTATCTCGATGACTGCGAGGAAGGGTGACCTCGTGGCGTGTCGCGTGGTCGGCCCACAGCATGAGCTCATGATGGTCTCTGAGGAGGGCGTCGTCATCCGGATGAAGACGACGGACATCTCACGCCTCGGGCGTGCGACCCAAGGGGTCAGGATCATGAACATGGGCGAGCACGACCGTGTGAGCGCGGTGGCTCGCATGGTAGCCCGCAAGAAGAAGGCACCCAAGGCATCGGGGCAGGCCGAGGGTCAGAGTTCCCTTGACCTTGGTCTTGACGCTGCGGGTGCCCAGGACGCCGACGAGGAGGCTGTGGACATAGGTGGCGAGGAAGAGCTGGACGACTCGATGATCGAGGACGAGGGAGAGTAGGCTTCGGGCGCCCCGCTTCAAGGTCCGAGTCTTGGAGCGGGAGTACCCCCCGTACGTCCCCTCAGATTCTGGGGTACCTAAGAATTGACGCCAACTGGGCAAATATCCTCCCCTACGTGCCCGGCAGATTCTTGGGCACGCACGGGAGGATGCAAGGTTGAGTATGTCTACGTGAAGTCCTCGGGAGAAAGCTTCTCCACAAAATCGTGGAAATCCTCCATCTCATGCTCCTTCTCTTGACGCTCGACAGCCTCGAAGTCAGGCATGGTAGCCATCTTGAGTACCTGCTCGTCGGCAAAGATAGGTACGCCCTGCCTGACTGCAAGGGCTATGGCATCGGAGGGGCGCGCGTCTATCTCGATGTGGCGACCGGACTCACAGCTGATGTTGAGGCGAGCGTAGAAGGTAGTCCCGCGCACATCGACTATCTCGACGGAATTGAGAGATCCGCCCATCTCGTGAATGCAGCTGAGTAGCAGGTCATGAGTCATGGGACGTTTGATTGGTGCACCCTCTATACCGGTCGAGATGATCGTCGCTTCGACGACGCCAATTCGAATGGGAAGCTTTATACTCTCCTCATCTTTGTGTGCAGTCCGTGGTCTCAGCACGATGAGTGAAGACACCGGACCTGCACCGACCATGATGGCTTGAATGTCCATGCGTACCATAAGCCCATCACCCATGTCCCTGGGGTTTTAAGAGACCCCATCCATACTTGTTTAAGCCACTTTCGTTGGTACATGGTACACGTATGGCGGCACAATGCAAGGAGTGGTCTTGTAGAGCGAAGAAAGTTGAGAATTTCCTGACTAAACAGTTGACCTTTCGACTCAACGCGTGTAATATACTTCTCTGCGTTGGGCCCGTAGCTCAGTTGGTCAGAGCGTCCGGCTGATAACCGGGAGGTCACAAGTTCGAACCTTGTCGGGCCCACCAGACTTTGATAATAAACACCCCAGCGTGAGCCGAGTCGCCGCTGGGGTGTTTATTGCCCATGGGGCAAGTCATGTCTGTCTTTCACGCGGGGACGTAGCTCAGCTGGGAGAGCGCGGGCTTTGCAAGCCTGAGGTCGTGGGTTCGAACCCCATCGTCTCCACCATAGAGCGTCCAGCCCGAGGGCTTCCTGCCCCGGGCTTTTTGTTTGCACAACCTACAGCGGTGTTAGAGCTCACCTCCTTCAGCTCCTTCTCTAGCCATCTCCTGGGGCGGGTGTCTGGCGGTGCGCATCGACGCAGTGCCAGCTATCGCTGAATCGTCTTGGTGGGTAGGCCTTCGTAACGTGTACGGTTTTGTCGCCTCAAAGAGAGACCAACTGGACTTTTGTCGAGTGACATGACGAACACGTACACCTTACCCTGAGTCCCGGTATCTCATTAGCCCACAACTGGCAGCCTGATGGTGTCCCGACCTGGTTCGGGGTGTCACGGCCTAGTTCGGGGCGCGCCATCAGCGACCCTCTGCCCAGACTGCGCTTTTCCGTGCAGTCGGGCCCCAGGCCGAGGCCTGCGGACCCGGCACAACCCCCCCCGCAGCCTGGCGGGGGGTTGCCCGAGCGCATTTGCCCAGTTGAGCCATTTTCCATAGTGCCCCGCAGACTGGCGGGGGGTTTGGTCCCGCGCCTCCCGGGCGGTGATGTGACGGAAAGGCGCATTCTGCGTGACGCGGGAGCCGCAGACTGCGCTTTTCCGTGCGGCCAGGCCTCAGGCCGAGGCCTGCGGACCCTGGCACAAACCCCCCGCCAGCCTGGCGGGGGGTTGCCCGAGCGCGTTTGCCCAGTTGGGCCATTTTCCATAGTGCCCCGCAGGCTGGCGGGGGGTTTGGTCCCGCGCCGTCACGAGGACTGCTGAGGCCAGAAACAGGGTTGCCGCAACCGACAAGCCGTCATATATCAGAAAAGTTACAGTAAAGTGACTCGTCTATAATCGTACACGAGCCTGTGGCCGCACGTTCGGTCATTATCGTCCCCACCCACTAAGGTCTTTGCGTTGGGGCAGCGGCTCTGGCTTCTTTCACGGGTAGTCGGATGCTTGGCTCGGATGCGGGGAGGATGAGGGGAGCGAACTTGGGTCAAAGAAGCGATGGGATGTCTGAGGAGCTTGATGCCTTGGGCAGTACGCTGATGGGAGAGGCGCTTGACGCCCTTGCCGCAGGAGAGTCGTTTGGTGTTCTGCTTGCCGTGCAGGATGCAGCAGGCGTGGTCAGCTCGTTTGAGTTTACAGATGATGGTGTTGAGGCTTGTCTCAAGGGAGCGTACGACAAGGTTCGGATGTTGGGAAAAGATGGCGGTACCGCCCATAAGAACGGTGGCCTTGCCGCGCCTGTTCGCTACGCTATCGTCTACGAGGGTGCCATTGCAGACGATAACGATAACTACCAGGATGCTCTTATGCTCGAGTTTGGTGAGAGGGGCTACCGCTCCTACTCCGCTTACTCGCTGTTTTCGGGTAGGGGACGAGGCAATGGTTTTGTGTGGGCCGATCCTGCTCCTGCGGGGGAGGTCGAGCCCCTTCTGTAGAACAAGCGGACGCCCGTGCCTTGGCGTGGAGTAATGCCACATTCTTGCCCGGCAGCGTCGCAGCTGTTCTTGCGTGCTATAACAGTCATGCACTCGGATAGAACACAGAGACAGTCGCAGAGACACAAGAGGTATCCATGCTCCAAAAGGACATCCGCAATATCGCCATCATCGCCCACGTCGATCACGGGAAGACCACGCTTGTGGACAAGCTGTTGCGTGCGACCGACGCGTTTCGCGACAACCAGCAAGTCGAGGAGCGCGTGCTCGACTCCAATGATCAGGAGCGCGAGCGTGGCATAACCATCCTCGCAAAGAATATCTCGATCGAATACCGTGGTATCAAGATAAACGTCATCGATACGCCGGGACATGCGGATTTTGGCGGTGAGGTTGAGCGTGTGCTCAAGATGGCCGATGGCGCTCTGCTGTTGGTTGACGCGGCGGAGGGGCCCATGCCCCAGACCCGCTTCGTCCTGCGCCACGCCATCGACGTGGGTCTGCGGGTCATGATCGTGATAAACAAGGTGGACAAACCCACAGCCGATCCGGAGCATGCCCTCAACGCCTCGCTCGACCTCATGATGGATCTTGGGGCCACCGACGATCAGCTAGAGTTTGCGATGGAGCACGTCATCTATGCCTCGGCCACCAACGGCTTCGCACGTCTTGACCCCGATGGTGACAACACGGACATGTACCCGCTGCTTGACATGATAGTGGACGCCATGCCCGCCCCTGATGCGAACGTGGACGGTCCCCTTGCTATGCAGTGCGTGACCATCGACCATTCCGATTATGTGGGGCGCATCGGCATAGGGCGCGTGTACTCCGGCACCATCCATGCAAAGGACGAGATCCTGGTCGTAAAGAATGACGGAAGTCGTGCGATGGCCCAGGTAAAGCAGCTCTTTACCTTTGACTACCTGGGACGTGCGGAATGCCAGGAGATAGGTGCGGGCGACATTGGTGCTGTGGTGGGCATTGATGGCACCGATATCGGTGACGTCTACACCGACCCCACCAATCCGGTGGAGCTTGACCCCATCGAGATAGACCCGCCTACCATGTCCATTGTGTTCGAGCCATCCACCTCACCGCTCGTGGGTCGCGAGGGTGACATCGTGGGCGGTCGTCAGCTCAAGGAGCGCCTCGAACAGGAGCGCGAGAACAACGTGACCATGCGTATCGAGGAGCTCCCCGACAAGACGGGCACCGAGGTATCGGGCCGAGGCGTTCTGCACCTCTCGGTCCTCATGGAGCAGATGCGACGCGAGGGCTTCGAGTTCCAGGTTGGCCGCCCCCAAGTGCTCTTAAGGAGCGATGGTCACGGTGGTCGGCTCGAACCAATCGAACAGGCCGTGGTCGAGTGCCCTGGCGAGTATTCGGGCAAGGTCATCGAGCTCTTTGGCAATGCCGGAGGCACCATGGCCTCTATGGACACGGGTAGCGTCCAGACCCATCTAGAGTTCAGGATACCGACGCGTGGCATCATGGGCCTCAAGAACCGTATCCTCAACGTCACGCACGGTGAGGCTGTCTTCTACCATACGTTCTTGGAGTACGGCCCCTTTGCGGGCGAGATAGGTACGAGGCAGAACGGCGCGATGATCTCGATGTCAACAGAGAGGGCGGTGGCCTACGCGCTCGGGACGCTCCAGGAGCGTGGCGCACTCTTTGTGGGTCCCGGTACCGAGTGCTACGAGGGCATGCTGGTGGGGGAGCGGTCCCGCCCAGGCGACATGGTTGTCAACGTCGCCCGCACGAAGAACCTTGGTAACCAGCGCTCCTCAACGGCCGACATTGCGGTGCAGCTTACGCCACCCAAGGTCTTTACGCTCGAGGAGGCGCTCGAGTACATTATGGATGATGAGCTAGTGGAGGTCACACCTCAATCCATTCGCATGCGCAAGCGCATCCTCAATGACACGGAGCGCCGAAAGTGGCGTGTGCGCCATGGTATGGTGGGCAAGTAGAGATCCTAGGTTAAGAGCGCAAAGATCCATGACGATCGGTGTATCGGGCTCCTGATTTCTCGACGTCTCCGGGGAGGCGAGGACGTTACGGGTACACTGAGCAGAGGGGTGCACTACTGTCGGACTATATGCTTCGACGTCGTTAGGGGACTCATCATGGTAGAGCGCAGCTCACTTGGAGAGACCATTCGTAGTCTGCGCAGACAGCACGGTCTCACGCAGGAACAACTTGCCGAGGGGCTTTGCTCTCCCATTACGATTTCGCGCATTGAGAATGAGCGTCAGATGCCGTCTAAGACACTGCTTGATGCTCTTCTTGCCCGCCTCCATTCAAATACGTATCAACTGTGTAATGTGTACTATCAGAGTGAGCAGGACTATGATTTTGTGGACAAAGCAAAACAGGCTAGCGTCTTGCTCCATCGTGGTAGGTTTGATGAGTTCAGGGCCTTGCTTGAGCGTTTGGATGTTAGCTCCCAAAATAGACCGACGCTTCGTCAGATATATCTATCCCTAGATGCAGCTGCATTGCTGAGCGAAAACTGTGGACCGAATGACGCGGGGATGGCGCTTACAAAGCTTGATCAGGCGGTAAGACTTACCCAGCCCAACCTAGACTTTGGGGATTTGAAACATGTGTTGCTCTCAAGAGATGAGATGCAGAGTCTTGCCCTGCGGATACCAGCACTGTTTTATGCAGGGCAAGCGCTTGAGGCTATCATGTTTGGGAAGGAGTTACTTGCTGCATTGGATGCCCAAGAGGCCGATAGCATGGAGTTCCACGAGACAAGAGTGAACGTTGAGTTTAACCTCTCACAATGTCTTGAGCTGCAGGGTTACTTCGGTGAGGCTTTTGCGCTTGTACAGCGGTCCAAGAGAGAGTGCCTAGAGGAGCATCTTCATTATTATCTGCCACAGCTCATTTATTCTGAAGCACGTACAAGTTTTCGTAAGGGGGATGTGGATGGGGCAAGGAAAATGTTAGACATTATCATTCCTTATCTGGATCTTATCGGTGATGCAGAAAATGCTGCCATCATACGGGGTTGGACTCAGAGAGAACTTGGGGTTGAGCTATAGCCTTATATGTCTACTGAATGGGGAGGTTTCGGTAGTATTCGTGTCTAAGGGGTTGGTTACGCGTCCTTTCGACGATCCCTCACAGCGTACCGGTTCCTTACGGTCGCCGCCGGGCAGCTTTGGGCCAACCTATCGCGATGCGTCGGTTTGTCTCGGAGAGGGCGGGTCGGAGCGAATCTTTTCGCGTCTGGTGATGCCCCGACAGGCGGCGTCGGTGTGGCAGATGCCGTCGTCATCTTACATGGGCCGTGCGTCTTGCAGACGTCGGACACGCCCGGTCAATGGCTCGTGTGGGCGTGCCACTGCCGGATCCCGCGTTCGTGGGGCTGCCGCGCAAGGCGGGGATGTAAGCGGGAGGGGTCATCCGCTCCTCGAAGGCTGTCCGTCGCAGGAGGGGTTGCCCGCCATCTCGCGTAGCCTGTCGCCTATGGCCTTGATCCCGAACTGCTCGAGTAGGTCGAAATCCTCCTCGCCCGGCCGTCTCGCCACTTCCCCTGCGGTAGGTGTCGGCGCCGCGTGCGCGCTCGGGCCGAGCGCGCATGCTGCTGGCGAAGGCCGGTGGCGAGCCTGCGGCATCCATAGCCGTGAGGCTCGGCCACCACCTTGACTGGTTCCTGTGGGACGAGCAGACGAGGGGGTCGGACGTCGACAGGGCGGACACCCTGTCGGGCCAGGCTGTGACTGGGGGCTATGACCACACACAGTTCGCCCTCGCAAGGGAGCCGTAGCCGTCTTGGTCCTACTGGAAGAGAAGCTGGCCATGTCAACGGTGGTCTAATAGGGAATTATGTGAAGAAGAATCGCCATAGCGTTTCATGCTAAATGGAAATCTAGCACGAAACGCTATGGCGAAATTTTCCTCTCTTTGTAATGATTACCACAACATTGCAAAGGAGGTGATTTCCATGTCTGATATTAAGAGAGAAGAGTGGGATCCTATTCCAATTGAGCTTGATGACATGACTGGGGTAGATGAAATGTTCTCAATTTGTGGCGTTAACTGCGGTGGGTAAGGACTCGCTGTAGCATTGATCAAATACGAACAGTCAACCAGTGTGCGGATACTAGCGTTTCCTTGAACTGCGGTAATGCGCGTCCGTGAGCATCAGATGGCGAAGTACTCTTGCAGTCTTGGGTCACCTCTCTTCGGCCTGCTTGACCCGGAACAAGTAGGCATACCAGTTCATGAGCCGCACGAGCTGCGCCCGGGTCGCGAAGTCCCTCTTGGCTCCTCGATGACCGTGCCGGTCAGCGCCGCGTGGGTTCTCCCGCATGCGGTGCACGCCCAGCGCCACTGACCTGACGGGGTGGAGGAGTCGCGATTGTTGTGCTCGTGGCGGCACCAGGGGCACCATGGATCAGACCTCCGGGCTTTGGCAGCCTCATCGAACGTTCCCGAGGCCGACCTCCCCTTGGCACCTCCTTGCGGCGACGGCGGAAGAAGGTCCTGCGAACTGTGCGTCTAAGAACTCATCCACCATGCTGACGCAGAGGTTCTCGCGGCGTGGCATGAGTTACCATCCCGTCCGCCAGCGGGCCCGTCCGTCTTTGCGTTTGGCGACATTCTGGGCGGATGGACCCGCTGGCGATTTCGTGTTTGGCAATACAATCGTAGCGCCGAGAGATGACAGGCTCCGAAGCCACATCGCTCTATCCGCATACTGGCTGACTATTCAATGGTAGATTATCGATGATAGGCGGTTGAGGTGGGTGCATCCGTGGACGTTGAGGTGTCGAAGCTGCATGAGGAACTCTTCTCCTGCTTTTATCGCAACAACAAGCGCTATCTTTTTTACACGATCGTGAGCAGGATGTTCACTAGCTGTATAGGCCTGTGGTATGCCTATATATTTATGGAGATTATAAATGCTGCCTCAAGTAGGAATGCATCCATGCTCTGGTTCGAAGCCATGCAGGTCAGCGGTCTTGTGGTAGTAACGATAATTTTTCAGTTATGTGATCGCTACACGATTCCCCGGTTCATGCGTAGCGCGACGTACGAGTATCGCAAGAGAGCATTTGATGTGCTCCTGAACAAGGGAATACAGTCGGTACCCCAAGAAAAGGCAAGCCAATGCGTTTCAGCCTTCACCAATGATCTTACCTCCATTGAGACGAGCT
This sequence comes from Olsenella sp. oral taxon 807, assembly GCF_001189515.2. Taxonomy (NCBI): domain Bacteria; kingdom Bacillati; phylum Actinomycetota; class Coriobacteriia; order Coriobacteriales; family Atopobiaceae; genus Olsenella; species Olsenella sp. oral taxon 807. The sequence continues at coordinate 2,938,509 of NZ_CP012069.2, read as the reverse complement.
ATCTGGAAAAGATCTTTGATCTTGTCACCTACGTGCTCCTTTTCGGCGGAGCCCTCGCAATGCTCGTGGTGCAGGATGTCAGACTTGCCGTCGTTGCTGTCTTACTCTCGATAGCGCCCGTGTGCGTCAGCCTTCTGACGGGTGACAGGCTTGCATCGAGACAGGTGATGGTTTCAAATGAGTCCGACAGCTTCGTCGCGAGCATAAAGGATCTCGTTGCGGGGTTTTCGTTCATAAAGAGCTTCATGGCAGAGCCTGCCGCAAGGCGGATCTTTGATGAGAGTAATAGACGCCTTGAGGATGCAAAGTGTGCTCAGCGCTCCACGCGGGAAAGCATTGCGATCTTAAGCCAGCTGGCGTACTTCGTGACACAGCTCGGAACAGCACTCTTTGCTGCATGGCTCTGTGTGGAGGATGGGAGTGTCACGCCAGGCACGGTGCTGCTTGTCGGTCAGCTCATGAATTACTTCTCGAATCCGATCTTGCAGATTCCCCAAGTCATAGGTGCCCGGAAGTCCGCACACCAGCTTGTAGGCAAGCTATGCGAGCTTCTCGCTACTCAAGATGTTTCGGATGGAACGAGGGAGCTTCCCACCCCCCTTACTAAAGGCATCTCGCTTTCAGGCGTGTCTTTCTCATACGACTGCAACCGGAACATGCTGGACAATATAAGCTTCGACTTTCACACTGGCGGGTGTTATGCCATTGTTGGTGGAACGGGATCGGGGAAGTCGACGTTACTCTCCCTCTTGATGGGAGAGCACGCAGGTTATACGGGAGAGATATCCTATGATCGTATTTGCGTGAGAGATATACGGCGCACTTCCCTATATCGACGAGTCTCCATCGTACGGCAGGAGAACTACCTGTTCAATGCGAGTCTACGCGATAACATTACAATGTTCAAGGAAGCAGACGAAGCATCGCTTGACCGAGCGGTCGCAGATGCGGGACTTGTTGATTTTGTAAGGGACCATGGCATGGGGTGGGCGTGCGGCGAGAGAGGATCGAACCTCTCTGGCGGTGAGCGTCAGAGAGTCTGTATCGCACGTTCCCTCCTAAATGGTGCGGAGGTGCTTTTGTTGGATGAGATTACTTCCGCTCTTGATCGTGACACGGCAACCCAGGTGATGCGATCAGTGTTCGCGCTTGACGGTACAACTCGCATAGTGGTGACGCATAGCCTGGAGAAGTCTCAGCTTAAACAGTTTGATGCGATCATTGTTCTCAGGGGGGGCTCCATTTGCGAGTGTGGTCGTTTTGATGAACTCATGCAGAAGAATGGCTATTTTAAGGCGCTGTATACCGTTGGATAATGAGAGTGGTTGCGGCGACGCGACCGATGTGGATGGCGAATATTCGGGCGTCGGCGCGCATGCCGTCGCGGCTCACGGGTGGCCGCCGATCCCGAGGCATGCGCGATAGATGGCCATAAGGACCCTCCCGCCGGTCGTGGCGTCTCAGTGCCGTCCTGCCGCGACGGGGCCGTTCTGGCTCGCGGGAGGTTCCCTTGGGTCCCGACTCAGAGATAAGTTCTACTCCCTCAGTTCAGGTCATATCGTCTACGCGAGCATGCGCTCGACCTCCTTGAGATCTATCTCCAGCAAGGCCGCAGCCGCGCGGGCGTCCACGAGGCCGGCACGCACGAGCCGGACGAGCGTCTCGAGCTTGCCCTCGGCCTTGCCCTCAGCGATGCACTCCGCGCGGATCTCCTCAATGACGCTTCCCATGTCCTTTCGCCCCTCCTCCGTCTCCCTGAGCCTGCGCTTCACCCTAGACGTCTCCGGGAAGCGCTCCTCGTCGTACGCCTCGGCCTCCGTGAGCACCCTCATGAGGGCGGAGACCTCGCTGCCGTCCCTCGCCAGGGCGTTCACGTAGAGCTCCGAGAGGCCGTTGTCGAGCGCACGCCCGCCCTCCCTGACGACCCTGTCCACATGATACAGCGGGCAGCCCTCCCCGAGGGGGTCGAACTCGCAGACGAGCGCCACGCAGACGTCTGGGACGTCGGCGAAGCGCGCCCCCGGGGGCGTCCTGTCGGTCGTCACGAGCGAGGCGTAGTAGCGCACCCTCCTCTGGAGGTCGTCATCGTCGGCGCGCTGCACCTCGACGTTCACGAACCTGCCGTCGGAGAGCTCGCAGAGGGCGTCGAGGACCGCCGAGCGCCCCTGCGGGTTCGTGACGGCGGACTGCGGCTTGCACTCCACCACCTCGAGCCCCGGGTCCTGGAGCAGCACCCCCAGGAGCTCCCCGCAGAAGGCCTTGTCCCTCGCCATCACCCGAAACATCAGGTCGTCTATGGGCCTCAGCGCGCCCATGTCACGTACCGCCCGTGCCATCCGACCACCGTCCCCCGCTCGCCGCCGTTTCTTGACACTTACCATAGCACAGGACTGGAACAGGCGTTCTTGTTAATGCAAGAATATGGAGATCTTGTGAACTCTCGTGGATCCCGGGCACCTGGGCCTAAGGCCCACGCTGCGGCGATGGCGTGACCGCCTATCCACCCGAACCCACGAAGCCTCATTTATGGACTGCGCAGGGTTGGCGTCGTGTATCGAAAGGCTGTCTGTTGCGATAGCGTTGGATCAATCCCATGTATACACTCATAAGGTTGTAGGTCGAGGAATTAGAACTGTAGGTCGAGGACCTGTGGAGATACTCTATCTATCACACCAGCCAAGAACTTGCGCTATACTCTCATATGCGTTTTCTGGAGAGTTGTCCGAGTGGTTGAAGGAGCACGATTGGAAATCGTGTATACGCCGAAAGCGTATCCTGGGTTCAAATCCCAGACTCTCCGCCAGAATCTTTGACGGCGTCCGTGAGGACGCCGTTTCACCCTGCGGAGGGGTGGCAGAGTGGTTGAATGCGGCGGTCTCGAAAACCGTTTATCCGCTTATGCGGGTACGAGGGTTCGAATCCCTCCCCCTCCGCCAGAATGCACGAACATATCTGCGTACATCTGTATCTCTTGGCTGCGTGGCTTTCGGCTTGTCCTGCGGTAGTCCGTGATGCGAGGTACCCCTTGCTATGAGTCTGGATCGAGTAAATTCAGGATACGTTCGGTGGATGCCGAGCGAGTCGTTTACGAGTGCCGTGGGTTGGCGCAATGTGCGATGTGGTGGGTGGTAACGTTGGGTACCAGAGGTACGGGCGTACCGCACTCGTTGCAACGTTGAAAGGAGCTGGCTGGTCATGCAGGAAACGAGGTACTTCTCCCATGCTTGGGCCCTGCTTACCAAGGACAAGGGCTGGCCTAAGGTCATTGTGATGCTGGCCCTTTGGATGCTCATTCCCATCGTGGGCTGGCTATGGGTTCTAGGGTATGAGGCTGAGTGGGCGCGCCTCATTGCTTGGGGGGCTGAAGGCTCTCCCAAGCAGAAGAACATCAATTTGAGCCAGTGCCTTACGAGTGGGTGGCGTGTGTTTGTCGCCCAGTTTGGCTGGGGTGTTCTGTGGACGATGTTCTACTGCTTCACCTTGCTCGGAACCGGGACCTTACATTTCTACAGCTTTTACCCCTATATCAGTGTGGATAATGGTTCTTTTATGTCGTTTCTTGCTAACATCGTGGGGATATGCTACTGGGTCTTTCTTGTGATTGCAGGCGTTCGGACAACCATCTATCAGAGCTATACCGCTGGGTACCAGCTTAACCGCATCTTTGACATGCTTAAGCGTGACATCGGTGGCTTTGTTAAAATCGTTGGCATAAACCTGCTCTCTGTACTTATTAGCGGCGCTGTCATTGGGGTACTCAGCTTCTTTGCCGGGTTACTTGGTATCCTTGGCTTGGGACTGCTGTCCTATGGAATGGCGAGCGGGACCTCTCATTTCGTCCCTGCATTCATCACCCTGCTCGCTATCGTTCTCTATATCCTAGCGGTAGACATCATCCTGCTCGTCTTGAGACTTATCTGCTATGTGATGGTTGGACTTTGGTTGAGGCAGTTCGACGTTCTGTCCTGGGGTGCGAGCGGAGACCCACTGCCTGCGTCACCATGGCTGGGACAGGGGAGTATGCCCGTGCAGCCCGGTCAGGCTCAGGTCCCCCAGCAAGCCTTCACGATGGGCGCTCCTGTGACTCCCATAGCTCCCATAACGCCCCAAGTTGAGATGAACCAGAATGGCTCTGTGCCCGCGCCTGCGAACATGACGTCCACGTCTGCGACACCCGTTTCTCCTGCGTCTCCGTATCAGCCTGCTATGCCGTATGGCTCTCCTGTGGCGACGCCAGCTCCTATGACAGACGCCCCTGCTCCACCACCTTCCTCCAGTTTCGAGCCGGTTGGTATCACCCCCCTTTCGGGGTCATCCGTACCATCTAGCTCGGGTCAGACAGACGGGCTCGCCTCTTCCGTCGAGTCAACCTTGCCCTATGGGGGTGACCTCACGCAGCAGTCCTCGCAGGCAATGGCTGCCAAGACGCTCCAGACTCCGGAGGGGATTCAAGGAGATGGGGGTACCCAAGCGGATACCCATGTGGGCGCCCAGACTATGGGACAGGAGCCTCCCTCTGTAGAAGCGAGCGAGGAAGCGGGTGAGAACGACCCGGCGTCTGTCTAAACGTAGGCCTGTGACACGGAATCATGTTGACGCTAGCATATGTTCTTATTATGGAGATATACAGAGCCTCGTTCAACAGCGCAGCTCTCTTCTAAGGGTCTCAACTTGGTATCTGTCGCTACATAGCCAGCTGACCGCTAGCTGCACGATATAACCGTGCCAGCTCGGTCAGCTACGCTGTGCTCAGGCGATGTGGTGAAACCGTGGGAGGCTTCAAGATGGGCGTCGACATGCGAGAACAACAAAGAGCTGTGCTAAAGTGCAAACTTGATCTTTCCTGCTCCGGGTGCACCTTCACTGACCGGAGCCGCTAGTCCAGAGGAGGTGACCATATGAAGGCCTATGAACTGCTGTATTTTCTCGATCCCACAAGTACCGAGGAGATCCGTGCGGGTGTTACGAAGCGCATCAGTGCTGCCATTACCGAAGACGGTGGTGTGATCGACAACACCGAGGATTGGGGCAAGCGCAAGCTCGCATTTGAGGTTGATGAGCTCGCTGAGGGCGACTACATTCTTGTCAACTTCCACGTTGATCCCGTCCAGATCGCCGAGCTCGACAGAGTCCTGCGCATCAACGACGCTGTCAAGCGCCACATGATCGTGCGTCGTAGCGACAAGGACTAAGGCGTAAGGAAGGTGGGCGTTGGACCCAAAGGAGGAGTGGTCGCATGAGTATCAACAGGGTTAACATATCCGGCAACCTCACGCGTGATCCAGAGCTGAGGTCATTGCCGAGCGGCACGCAAGTGCTGAGCTTTGGCGTGGCAGTTAACGACCGTGTGCGCAACCAGACCACGGGAAATTGGGAAGATAGGCCCAACTACGTGGACTGCGTCGTGTTTGGCAACCGTGCTGAGCCGCTAAACCGCTTCTTGAGCAAGGGTTCCAAAGTCGCCATCGAGGGCAAGCTTCGCTGGAGTCAATGGCAGGACAAGCAGACAGGATCAAATCGCTCCAAGCTTGAGGTCGTCGTGGATCAGGTCGAGTTTCTCTCACCACGTGACCAAGATCAGCAGCAGGGCGGCTATCAGCCATCGGCGTCACAGGGGCAGGGGTATCAGCAGCCAAGTTACGCAACCCCACAGGCCCAGCCAGCCCCGCAGACGCAGCAGCAGGCCCCGCAGGCCCAGCCTGTTCAGCAGGCGACACAGGCACAGTCGGCCCCGCAGGCCCAGCCCGCCCCACAGGTCCAACAAGCCCCTCAGGCCCAGCCCGCTCCACCGGTGCAGGCAGCGCCCGAGGTCCAGAGCCCCCCTGTCCAGACCCCACCTTCGGCGGACATCTACGATACAGACATCCCATTCTAGGGTTCAAGAGGTGGCCGTGTGCCACCAGAGAAAGGCATAAGACATGGCTAAGCAAAGGCAGGTCGAACAGCGCCAGCCGCGTCGCAGGTTTTGCCAGTTCTGCAAGGAGGACGTCGACTTTATCGACTACAAAGACGTCCAGCTCCTTCGCAAGTACATGACTGATCGTGGCAAGATCAAGCCGCGTCGCGTCACAGGCGCTTGTACGCAGCATCAGCATGACATCGCGCTCGCGATCAAAAGGGCACGCGAGATGGCATTGCTTCCGTATACCGTTGCTGTGGTTTCTAGCCGTAGCGGTCGCAGTCGCGGCTAGCGCGCAGACACCATACGAGGGGTCGGCTCGTGCCGACGACACAAAGGAGTACCCATGAAAGTCATCCTTCTGGATGAGCTCAGGGGCAAGGGCGGAGAGGGCGACCTTGTGGAGGTTGCCCAAGGCTACGCGGAGAACTACCTGTTCCCCAACAAGGTCGCCCAGCCCGCTACCCCTGGCAACATCAAGCAGCTTGAGCAGCGTCGCCACAACATCGAGAAGCGCGAGGAGAAGCGCATCGCTGATGCTAACACGATGCAGGAGAAGCTCGACGGCAAGACCGTAACCGTCGATGCCAAGGTCGGGGAGAACAACCAGCTCTTTGGCTCTGTTACCACCGCCCAGATCGCCAGCGCCATCAAGAGCCAGCTTGGCGTCGAGATAGACCGCAAGCGCATCACACGCACCGCCGCTATCAAGACCGCTGGCAAGCATGACATCGAGATCAACCTCTACCGAGAGATCAATGCTCTGGTGAGCCTTTATGTGGGCGTGGTCGAGGACAAGCTCGACGAAGACGCCGTCAAGGAGGCTGCCGCCGAGGCGGTCGCCAGCGATGACGCGAGTGTCGCCGAAGAGTCCACCAAAGAGGCTGCCGCAGGTGGGGAGGGGCAAGAGTAGCCCCATCTGGGACGAGAGAACCTCGATTCTCAGGTTTTTAAACACTCTGCCTGCTGAGCGGGACCATACTCTCCCAAGGACCAGGCGATCCTTTTCATGGAGACTTCGAGGAGCTTTGTCTGCTGGAAGTCTCCTTTTCATGACTCGCTGTAAAAAACCATTGTTTACCAGTCATTATTCAAAACCGAGGACAGAGACATCAGCTTGATAGGCCCGTAACCCTCAAGTAGACGAATAGACTTGTGTGAGCCTCGATTTGTCGAAAACCATCGAAGAAAGACTTTCTAAATTTGTTGATAACGTCGAAAAGCGCTAAAGGCAAGGGTATCAGAGGGGCACTTTGAACAACGGCCTGCTCATGACCATGATTGACTTTCCACGCCAAGAGGGGTTGCAATACTGTCATCGCACAGTCTGGCGAGCGTATCGATGGAGGTCCGTAGGGCCTACGGTATGGAGGCAGTGCGGGAGGACACGTTCGGAGGCCCATGGGTATGGTCGGTAGCTCGGGTGCGTGTGTGTCTGGGTGAGGAACTAAGCAGCAAGGCGATGGGCGGTTAGCATGCCAGATGGATATGACAGCTATGGCGGGTACGACGGGTCACTACCTGCTGCGGAGAGAGGTCGCCCGACCATGCCCCAGGACGCAGCGGCGGAGCAGGCGGTGCTCTCTGCCATGCTTATATCATCAGACATACTTCAAGAATGCATAGTTCTACTAAAAGAAGCTGATTTTTATCAGTATGCACATCGTCTGATCTACAACGCGATGAGTGACATGTTCGCAAATGGCAAGGTGATCGATAGCATCTCGCTTGCTGACTACCTCAAGAGCGCGGGGCAGCTCGACAAGGTTGGTGGGACGAGCTATCTCATCGACCTCAACCAAGAGAGCACGGCGCTCGTCAGTTGGCCCCACCATGTCGAGATCCTACGTCGCAACTCGACGCTCAGGGACATCATCATGGCTTCGGCAAAGATCAGCTCGCTGGCCTTTGATGCGCCAGGCGACACCAAGGAGGTCGTGGACGAGGCCGAGAAGCTCCTTATGGGCGTCACGGAGCGTTCTGTCAGGAACAGCTACTCGATGCTTTCCGATGTGATGGGCGAGCTCTATGAGGAGCTCGAGGAGGCCTGTCAGAACCCCAACAGCGTCCTTGGTGTCGAGACGGGCTATCCGGGCATCGACTCGCGTCTTCAGGGCCTGCGGCCGGGTCAGATGATCGTCGTTGGCGCCCGACCGGGTGTGGGCAAGACCTCGTTTGCCCTGAACCTCGCCTTCAACGCGGCGGCCAAGGGTGCGTCGGTGGCCTTCTTCTCGCTCGAGATGTCAAAGATAGAGATAGCGCAGAGGTTGCTCTCGGCCCATGCAAGGATCTCTCTCTCTGACATCAGGGGCGCTCGCATCAAGGGAAACCAGTGGAGCCAGATCATCGGGGCCACGACCGACCTCTCGGCCTTGGACATCATGATCGACGATACGCCCGGCACCACGGTGACCGAGATACGAGCCAAGTCACGTCGTATGCTCAGGGGCAAGGAGAAGGGCATCGTGCTCGTGGACTACCTCCAGCTGCTCTCTCCACCCTCAGGCGCACGGCGTACGGACAGCCGTGCCACCGAGGTCTCCGAGATGTCGCGTGGCATCAAGATCATGGCCAAGGACCTGGGATGTCCCGTTGTCGCGCTCTCGCAGCTCAACCGTCAGGTCACTGACCGCAGGGGACAGCGCCCCCAGCTCTCGGACCTGCGCGAGTCAGGGTCGATCGAGCAAGACGCCGATATCGTCATCCTGCTCGACCGCTCGATGACCGAGGAGGAGGCCGAGAGGGCCGACCGGCCTGACCCCAACGTTACCGAGTTCATCATCGCGAAGAACCGATCCGGGCCGCTCGACGTCGTTCCGCTCATGTTCATCCCCAACTCCACCAAGTTCGTCGAGGTGGACACGAGGCACTCTGAGTAGGGGGCGGACGCTTGCCTCGAGCCGATCCCCCTGTCGTGTTGTTGGCGAGCGACGTCCCTGTGCGCGCTTTGGGTCCTCAGGTAGCCTATACTTAGAAACAAGCCGAGGCGGCTTATACCAGAAGGGAGTCAGCATGCCTGCATCAGTACTGGTCGGCACGCAATGGGGTGACGAGGGCAAGGGCAAGGTCACCGACCTCATATCCGGTGGTTTCGACGTGGTGTGCCGCTACGCAGGCGGGGCCAATGCAGGCCATACCGTCATCGCCAACGATCATGAGCTTGCCTTGCACCAGGTCCCCTCTGGAGTCATGTATGAGGGAACCTACCCCGTCATCGGCAACGGCTGCATCGTGGATCCCGAGCTGCTTCTCTCGGAGATCGACACCCTCAGCGAGCAGGGTATCAGCTGCGATGCGCTCAAGGTCTCGGGCAACGCCCACATCGTTATGCCCTACCACAAGGACCTCGACGGAGCGCACGAGAAAAGGCTCGGCAAGAACCTCATCGGCACCACAAAGCGTGGAGTCGGTCCCACCTATATGGACAAGATGAACCGCACCGGCCTGCGTGTGCAGGACATGCTCGACGAGAAGATCTTTCGCGAGAAGCTCGAGGCGGCCCTGGCCTACACCAATCCCATCCTCGAGAAGGTCTACGAGCTTCCCACCTACAGCGCAGCACAGATCTGCGAGACCTACCTGCCCTATGCCGAGCGCCTGTGTCCCTACATCGTCGAGAGCTCGCTCTTCCTCAACGAGCAGCTCGAGGCGGGCAAGAACATTCTTCTTGAGGGAGCCCAGGCGACGATGCTCGACATAGACCACGGCACCTATCCCTTCGTCACCTCGTCGAACTGCACTGCCGGCGGCGCTGTCACCGGTTCGGGCATCGGCCCCACCCAGATAGGGCGCGTGCTGGGCGTCGCAAAGTCCTATCTTACCCGCGTTGGATCGGGTCCCTTTCCGACCGAGCTCTTCGACGAGGTGGGTGACCTCATTGGCAGGACGGGTCACGAGGTTGGCGTGACCACGGGGCGCGCGAGGCGCTGTGGCTGGTACGACGGCGTGATCGTGAACTACGCCGCCCGCGTGAACGGTCTCACGGACCTTGCGATCACCAAGCTCGACGTCCTTGGGTGCTTGGACAAGATCAAGGTGTGCGTCGCCTATGAGGCCGATGGTAGGCGCTACACCACCGTTCCCGAGCACCAGAGCGTGTTCTACCACTCCAAGCCCGTCTATGAGACATTGCCTGGATGGCAGTGTGACATCTCGGGTGTGCGCGACTTCTATCGGCTGCCCCGCGAGGCCAAAGATTACATCGACTTCCTCGAGCAGCTCGCGGGGGTGCGCGTCTCCATCATCACGGTCGGTCCTGATCGCGAGCAGACCATTGACAGGTACTGGAACTAGAGGTGTTGACCACTACTCAGACAACGCGGGAGCGCTTTGCCATCGTCTGCGATAGCGGTTGCGACCTCTCCAAAGACTCCCTCGCTGCCGCCCGGGTGACCTGCGTGCCGCTCGTGGGCAGGGATGCGTTTCTCGACCGTCCCCGTACGGGCGACCGTACGGGGACGGACCTCTTCAAGAGGCTCTCTGGAGTGAGAGGTAAGGCTCAGCTCGAGTCGCCCCTACCTGGGGTGGGGGAGTTCAGGGAGGTCTATGAGCGTCTTGCGAAGCAGGGATACCGCTCTGTCATCTCCCTGCATGTCTCGTCGGCGATGCGCGATGTTTGCTCGTTTGCTACGAGGGCGGCAGCGCAGGTCTCGTCGGTCGACATCCACGTCATCGACAGCAACTGCGTCTCGGCACAGATGGCGCTCGTGCTGGCCCGGCTCGTGGCGGACCGTGACGCGGGCATGGACGCAGAGCGTGCGGCCCATCGCTCCGTCGAGGTTGCCCGTGCCACGCGCCTGCTCGTGATTCCAGCTCCCGGCGCACTGAGCGAGAGGCTTAAGAGTGGCGGGCGGCCTGCGCTGCATAAGAAGGTCCTTGGCACTGCCGACTCTTTGCGTACGCGTGCCTTGGGAGCACGGTGTGCCTTTAGCGTCGATAAGGATGGCAGTGTACGTGAGTTCTCACGTTCGACCGAGCTGCCACGTCTTGCGGGCGTCATCGCCAGGGCCATGAGCACCTACGCGCGTGAGGTGGGACCCCTTACCTACGTCAAAGTGCACTCAGGTGTGTCTGTACTGCTTCCCATCATAGAGAAGCACCTTGATACCAACGAGTTCGATGCCGAGTGCGCCGCTGTGCTGAGGACAAGCCCGTACACGACCATGGAGATGGGTGTCGGCGCGGCGGGCGTGGCATACGTTCCCGCGTCCCTTGTCCTGGCACAGGAGGCACGGACCCTGATGGGTCTTGATGACAGCCCGGAGGCAGACGGTGGCTGATACAGGAGCGCGCGAGCCTTCCGACGGTTCGCGGGTGGGCGAGGTCCAAGGGCGACGCGACGCTGCCGCGTCGTCGGTTCCCACAGACGTCTCGCGCCATGCGTCGAGGGGGTCTCGTTGGCTCATCGGCCACTATACGCTTGCATTCGCCGTGTTCGCCGCCATGGTCCTTATCGTCTACCTGAGGATCGATCGTTCCCTCATCAGGATTACGGATGGCGTCGAGCAGCAGTACTCCTCGTTCCTGTATGAGGGAAGGTGGCTGAGGCAGATCTTCAGGACGTTCCTCTCAGGAGGCGGCTGGGTCGTTCCCCAGTGGGAATGGAGCGTGGGCTACGGCGTTGACTCCATGACCACCATGCTGTCGTTCGAGCCGCTGACGCTTGTGTCGGCGCTGATTCCCGAGTCCCTCTCTGAGCTTGCCTATCAGGCGCTCATCTTCGTCCGCATGTACCTCGCGGGCCTCTTCTTCTGCCTCTATGCGCTGGCTCGCGACCGTGATGCCCAGGATGCCTTGTGCGGTGCCTGTGCGTATGTCTTCTCCGCCTGCCTCCTCAATGGGTTGTATTGGCCGGGGTCGTTGGTCGGAGCGCTGTTCTTGCCGCTTGTCCTCACCGGCGTCGAGCGGATGCTGGCGGGCGGGAGGCCCTACGGCCTGATCGGTGGGCTGGTCCTGCTGTTTGTCTCCTCGTACTACTTTGCCTACATGATCATGCTCGCTCTTATCCCCTATTGTGTGGTCAGGGTCGTGCAGGTCGAGAAGAATCCCTCCGCGAAGATACACCTGACGTGGTTTGTGAGACTTGCAGGATGCGTCCTGATCTCGCTTTCCATCGGGTGCTCTGTTATTGTCCCACAGATGCATGCGCTCTTTGGGTCCGCTCGCTTCACGTCGAATACGGTGATCTTCCAGCCCACCTACTCGTTTTTATATTATCTGAACTTTATTCCAGGCTTCATATCGACGTTCAGTCCGGGTAACGACTACCTCATTGGCTACGGAGCTACCTCGCTGCTTGCCTGTGTGGCGCTGTTTCTTGAGAGGGGTGAGAGACGCAGGGAGCACCGCGCCCTCAGGATCGGCTTTGTCGTCCTCACTCTCATGATGCTCGTGCCTATCTTTGGCAGGGTCATGAACGGAAACAACTACGCGTCAAACCGGTGGAGCTTTGTGTACGCGATGTTGATATCCTATATCGTGTGCGTTGTCGCCCCACGCTTACGAAGACTCGGTGGGAGGGAGAGGCGCGTCGCGCTCGTCGTCCTCTGCGTGATCCTGGTGCTCGTCCTCGTGGTCAACAGCCTTCGCAAGGAAGCCTACCTCGCATCGCTTGCTGTGGGCTTCTTCTCGCTCGCCCTTCTTGCGACGGGCGTTGTTCCACGGCGCCACATGACCCTCGCGATAGTTGCCACGCTCCTGGTCTCGTCTGCCGTTGCCGTCACCTACATCGCAGACTACAGGGAGGGGGGCTATACGATCGACGCATACTCGCTGGGTGACGTGCACAGGTCGGTGACCCTCGCCTCGCCGTCTTATGTTCTCACTAAGGTCGATGACCCTACGTTTTGGAGAGCCGATACCGACGTGGGCGCGTTGGGTCTGCGCAACGACGGCATCTTTCTTGGGACGCGTGCCTACAGCTTCTACTACAACATCTATAACAGCAGGATCGATCGCTTTCATACCGAGCTTGGTCTGACAAGGGCCGCGATAAACTTCTCCTATAAGGGCCTTGGTGGCAGGTCGTTTCTTGAGGCTGTCACTGCTGGTAGTTACTATCTTGCACCGAGCGATCACAGCTTCCCTGTGCCGTACTACTACGATGACACACCCGTGCTGGTCGATGAGATCGCGGACGACGAGATGAGCTATGAGGTCTATGCGGCCCGCGATAGGCTGCCGTTTGGCTTCACCTACTCGCACGTGATGGCGAGAGACGAGTATGAGCGGCTCTCGATGGCGCGCAGGCAGGCGACGCTTCTGCAAGCTGCTGTAGTGGATAATGACGATGTCTTGGCTACTGGTCTTGCCGAACTCACGCCACGCTTCAGCGACAGCTCTCCGACCTATCGTGCCGCCGACATCAACGATGCCTCCGATTCCTCAGGGGGCGAGGGGATGGTCGTCGGTGAGGGGTCCGACGGCACCTCCACAAGCGGTTGCTCCTACGAGGATGGTAGGATCGTAGTCAGAGAGCGGGGCGCCACGCTCAGGCTGTCCTTCGAGGGGCTCCCGAACGCAGAGACCTATCTGAGCCTAAGAAACCTTCGCTACCACCTCCCGGAAAATGAGCCAGACGCTGATCAGACCTTGTTTGAGCGGTTGTCGTCGCTGTATCAGGGCACGTCTCTCTATCAACCCAACACCTACCACAAGATAGTGGTGAGCAGTGATGGTGGAGGCGTGGCAGAGGTCGAGTGCACCCCGAGCCTGAGCCACATGTACGGTGGCAAGAGCGACTGGCTCGTCAACCTTGGCTATGGCGAGAAGCCCGTGAGGGAGATCACGCTCTACCTCCCCCGGGTGGGCAGCTACAGCCTCGACGACATGAGCGTTGTCGTCCAGCCGATGGACGAGTTCGACGGCCAGATAGACGCGCTCAAGGAGGATGTCTTGGATAACGTGGAGCTGCCGACCAACGGCGTGAGAGGGACCATCGACGCGTCGAAAAACGAGCTGCTGTTTCTCTCAATCCCGTATTCCGATGGCTGGAGCGCGACGGTCGATGGCGCAGAGGCTGACATTATCTGCGCAAACACGGCCTTCATGGGGATTGCGCTTTCCGCAGGCAGACATAGCATCGAGCTGCGCTATGCCACCCCGGGCCTTGGGTTGGGCATGACCATCGGCGCAGGTGGCCTTCTTGCGGCAGGGGTGCTTGTCGTCGTCTGCGAGCTGCGCCGCCGCGCTTGGTATCACGGCGGACGGCGTAGGGGACGAGCACGTCATCTTGACCAGAAATGACACAGAGCGAAGGGAGACGGGACATGGCAGGCTCCGGCAAGACGGACATACTTCTTTTGGGGTCGGGTGGCCGGGAGCACGCGCTTCTGGCCAAGCTTGCTGAGTCGCCGCAGGCGGGCAGGCTCTGGGTGGCTCCTGGCAACGGTGGGATGTGGCAACTCGCCCAGAGGGCCGACATCGACCCGGAGTCAGGAGGAGCGGTGAGCGCCTTCGCCCGTGAGCACGGTATCGGCCTTGTGGTGATCGGCCCCGAGGCTCCCCTCGTGGCGGGCGTAGCCGACGCCGTGCGCGCTGCAGGCATCCCGGTGTTTGGACCCTCGGGCGAGGCTGCGCGCATAGAGGGATCAAAGGGATTTGCCAAGGGAGTCATGGCAAGGGCGGGGGTGCCCACGGCCTCATACAGGAGCTTCACCGATGAGGGAGCCTGCGTGGCGTACGTGCGTGAGCTCGCAGGTCCTTGCGTCGTCAAGGCCGACGGCCTCGCTGCGGGAAAGGGCGTCGTCGTGGCTCAGACGACAGAGGAGGCGCTCGCGGGCGTCCATGCGTGCTTCTCGGGTGCCTTTGGAGAGGCTGGCTCGACCGTTATCGTCGAGGAGCTACTCGAGGGACCGGAGTGCTCGCTTCTTGCCCTCACGGATGGCACCGCGCTCGTGCCGCTCGCGACCTCGCAGGATCACAAGCGAGCCCTTGACGGGGACCGTGGCCCCAACACGGGAGGCATGGGTGTCTACTCTCCCGTGCCCATCCTGCGCGACGGTGAGCTCGAGCGCATGGTCGAGATAGAACAGAGAGTTGTCGATCAGCTGAGGGAGGATGGCATCAACTACAGCGGCTGCCTTTATGGTGGCTTCATCCTCACCAAGGATGGCCCTAAGGTCCTCGAGTTCAACGCCCGCTTTGGGGACCCCGAGACCCAGGTGGTCCTGCCACGCATGAGGGGGGATCTCGTCGAGTGTCTTCTCGCCTGCGATGGCGCCACGCTAGATCCCGCCATGGTCTCATGGGCGGACGATTGGGCGGTGAGCGTGGTTCTCACGAGTGCGGGCTACCCTGGGCACTATGAGAGGGGCAAGGTCATCTGCGGCATCGACGATGCCAACGCGATGGAGGGCGTCATCGTCTACCATGCGGGCACGACGCTCGACGACGGGGGGCGCGTGCTCACGGCAGGCGGGCGCGTGCTCGACGTGACGGCCGTCGCTGCGACCTTTGAGGATGCGCGCAACAGGGCCTACGAGGCCTGTGACAGGATCTCCTTCGAGGGCAAGACCTACCGCCATGATATTGGGATCAAGGCCATCAGGGGTCGTGACAGGCTCTAGGAATCTGAAGGAAGGGAGCTTGATGGACAAGTTGGGCAATGGGCTGCAGGCCAAGGGCTCCGAACCGGTTGATGCTGGTCTTAAGGAGGCCGTCCATAGTATGAAGGCCGAGGTGGCCTCCTTCACCTATGGGGAAGAGGAGGTGATGGGAGCGTGTGAGTCGGGACATCCCGAAGCTCGTACGCTCGTGTTGGGAGGTGGCGACCCGCGTGATGATGCCCTTGCCGAGGAGGCGCTCGATGAGAGTGTCGCATGG
This sequence comes from Olsenella sp. oral taxon 807, assembly GCF_001189515.2. NCBI lineage: Bacteria > Bacillati > Actinomycetota > Coriobacteriia > Coriobacteriales > Atopobiaceae > Olsenella > Olsenella sp. oral taxon 807. Next base: position 2,922,788 of record NZ_CP012069.2, on the reverse strand, counting down.
AAGGGTCGCATCTTCAACGTGGACCGTCTTACGGTGAGGCTTCCCGATGGCCGTGAGGCCGTGCGTGACGTCGTGCGCCATCCCGGTGCCGTCGCCATCATAGCCCTTACCGACGGTGGGCGCATCTGTCTGGTCAGGCAATACCGGACGGCCCTCGGTCGCGTGACCGTCGAGATTCCTGCAGGCAAGCTCGATCCTGGTGAGGACCCGCTCGACTGCGCAAGACGTGAGCTTTTGGAGGAGACGGGCATGGCGGCCGAAAAAATCGCCTTCCTCACCACCATCGCCACCTCCGCTGGCTTCTGCGACGAGTTGATACACATCTACATGGCCACGGGACTCTCGTATGGGTGTCCGAACCCCGACGAGGACGAGTTCCTACATGTGGATCTCGTCGAGCTGTCAGAGCTCGTGGACGCGGTGCTCGATGGCCGCATAGAGGACGCGAAGACCGTGGTGGGGGTCCTTGCCTGTGATGCGATCGCACACAGGCTCTCCACTTCTGCGGGAGTCGAAGGTGAGAGGACGGTTGGCTAGCTGGTTCTTGTCGGTTGTCGTACGTGCCACGCGCTGATGGGGCACAGGGCCCACCACGTGGTGTTTGTGTAGGCTCGCAATCTGTCGACCTACCGCGCACATACGCCGACGCTGGACGGATGGCCGTCGAGCGACGCTTGGCGCTGGGCCCTGGCTGTGGGGCTGGACGTTCGTGGTGGCGCGATGTGGGGCAGGTTGCCTATACTGTCTAGTGTCCCAGGCGACGCCGGGCAACTAGTGCAAGACAGTCACCCAGAGTCACCCAGTTACCTGTGTGGCAGCAACGGGGAGGGGCCGCATGGCTAGGAAGAGGGACATAAAGCTCATCCCTAAGGGCAGCTTGAACGCCGAGCAGGCTGAGGAGCTCTTTGGTACCGTCGACGAGACGGGCCATACCAACGAGGAGACGGCGCGTGCCCAACGCAAGCAAAGACGGTCGCGCGGCCATGGGGTGGACATCGACCCCCTCTCTGACGCTGATCCTTCTGGGTCCAACGTCGGAACGAAGATAGCCCGCACTGCCGTTGGCTTTGTTGTCGTGCTCTTGGTGAGTGTTGTCGCGCTTCAGGTCATCACGACGCTCATCCGTCGTGCGAGCACGGCGGATCTTGCGGAGAACGTCAACATCAACACGGTGAACCAGGCGCTGGACCACGGTGTCGAGTGGGGTACCGGCTTCACGCAGTTCCCGGCCGACTACAGTGTGCAGGAGGCTGACGAGAACACGCATCGCATCGAGGTAACGGTCACCGACACTGCCTCAAAGAACCCGCTGGAGTCCTTTGCCGGCTCGCAGATCCAAGCTGCCGCGCTGGCAGTCAACGCGCTTCTCAACCAGAACATCAACACCGTGGTCTATCACGTGGACGTCTACGAGGATGAGGACGGACGCGTCCAGCAGGCTGGCTTCTTTGGGCTGCTCAAGCCGTCAGGGAGCCGCAAGACGCTCATGACCTTCATCTGGTCAAAGACCACGACCGAAAATGGCGTGCGCTTCAATTGCTCGATCACGGGAGTCGACGCCAAGACGGCCGAGCAGCTTCACGACAGCATTACCTCCTCCATCACGCCGAACACGATCTTCTCGAGCATTCTGGGTACAGGCCAGAATGAGGGTTCCGAGGAGAGTTCTGAGGGCTCAAGCGGCAGCGCAAGTACAGGTGGCACGACGGAATCGTCGGAATCGCAGGGGTCGTCGGGGTCATCGGGGTCGACGGAGCCGTCTGTTAGTGCCCCGCAGGCTGCGGGGCACTAACGCTACAGCATTTGCCCAGTTGAGCTCATTTCTTCGGTACCCCGCAATCTGCGGGGCACTTTCGTGACGCCCCCATGACGCCCCTTACCTGAGAAGGTCCGTCACCTCGCCGAGCACGCCCTCGAAGCTCACGCCGCGCAGCTCAAAGTCAGGCTGGCTGCGGGTCGCGACCATCGCATCGTAGACAAAGTCGCCGGCAAACCTCACTGCGTCGAGGAGACTGCGCCCGGCCATGATGGCGGCGAGAAGGCCCGATGCGTAGAGGTCTCCCGTACCGTGTAGCATGTATGGCAGCTGCTCCTTTACCACCTCGACCAGACCAAAGTCCCTGCCGATCAGGTAGTTTCTGACCTTGCCGTCACCACGCGCGATACCTTTGAGTACGACGCATTTGGCACCCATGCCCAGCAGCGTGTCTGTGACCCTCTCGACGTACGCCTCACTTGCGTCCTGACCCTGGTAGGGAATGTGGGTGAGGATGGAGGCCTCGGTGAGGTTTGGGGTCAGCAGATCCGCTCCGTCGACGAGCTGTGCCGTTGCCTCGCACATCTCGTCTGTGTAGGTGGGGTACTTCTGCCCGCCGTCGCCCATTACGGGATCGACGATGCGCAAGGCCCTAGGATGCTCACGATACAGGCGGTTGATGGCGTCAACCTGCACCGCTGAGCCAAGGAAGCCCGAATAGACGGCATCGAGCTCGATCTTCTCCTCGACCCAGGCGTCAAGGTAGCCGTCGAGCATCTCGGTGGTGTCATGCATGTAGAAGCTGGGGAACTTGGTATGTGCCGAGAAAAGCGAGGTTGGTACGGGACAGACGTCACAGCCTGCGGCGGAGAGGACGGGGATGGCGACGCCCAGCGAGCACTTGCCATAGCCGCAGAGGTCATGCACGGCGGCGACACGTGGAATGTAGCTGCCCTCGCGTTTGTACAGATACAGGTCCTTTGCTTCTGACATGATCTTCCTTTCACATGGACTTATGGACCGATGCTAGAAGACAGAATAGACATTGCCAGGGCAGATGGCAAATGAGAACGCATGGGCACACGTGGACGCCTATACTGGACGCGCAGTTATGTCGGAGTCGCGCGGGTGGCACGTGCTCTTCTTGCGTCGCAGGCTACCTTCGCGCTCGCCCCCTGAATCCGGAGGTTTGCTATGGCAGAGAAGGCACTAGTTGGTATCATCATGGGCTCGAAGTCGGATCTTCCCGTGATGGGGGCCTGTACCGAGCAGCTCGAGGAGTTTGGCGTTCCCTTCGAGATGATCATCGCGTCGGCCCATCGCGCGCCTGACAGGGTGCACGAGTGGGCCGCAGGGGCAAGGGAGCGCGGACTTAAGGTCATCATCGCGGCTGCCGGCAAGGCAGCACACCTAGCCGGCGTCGTCGCGGCCTTCACCTCCCTTCCCATCGTTGGCGTCCCTATGAAGACGAGTGACCTGGGTGGCATGGACTCCCTCCTCTCCATGGTGCAGATGCCCTCCGGCGTTCCTGTGGCCTGCGTTGCGATAGGCGGTGCCAAGAACGCGGCCATCTATGCCACGCAGATTCTCGCGACAACCGATCCCGGATACGCGAGGGTCATCGAGGACTTCAAGAGGAACATGGCCGAGGGCTGAGCTGATGCCGAAAGACCCCTTAGACGGCGACTGGGAGCTGTCGCGTCTGTACCAGGAGCTGGGTCTGTCGTCGACGAACGTGCCCGGTGACCTGTCGCAGCCTGGCATGAGCCGGAGGCAGCCGCAGTACGGGCAGGCTAGGCGGACCTCTGGGCGTCGGAGTCTCGCCCACAGGATATCGAACTTCCTCATTGTCGTGGGCGTCGTGCTGCTTGTGGCGGCGGGCGGTGTCTGGGGCTTTACCCAGTGGCGCTACCATGAGTCTGCGGTCGAGAACGAGCGGCTTGCCGCCTACGCGGAGGTCTTCGAGAATCCGTCTGATGCGCCCCAGGTCGACTGGGACGGGCTCAGAAAGATCAACGGCGATGTGGTGGGTTGGCTCTATGTTCCGGGCACGACCATCAACTATGCCGTGTATCAGGGGGAGGACAACGAGCAGTACCTGCATCACTCCGCCACGGGTAACTGGGTGGTCTCGGGTCAACTCTTCATGGACTATCAGAACGTCGCTCCCGGCATGGTGGACGAACAATCGATCATCTACGGACACCACCTGCTCAACGGGACGATGTTCGAGCAGATAGCCGCCATGGATGACCAAGATAAGTTCAATGAGATCGGAACTATCTGGTACGTGACCGATCAAGGCCCCCATGAGCTTGTGCCCCTGCTTATGTACTACTCGCGGGCGGACGATCAGGACGTGCGTCGTTTCGATTTTAACAGCGTCGATGAGTACCACGCCTATCTGGGCAGCCTTCTTGACAAGTCTGTCACGAGCCGCCCTGATGCGACCCGCATCATCCAAGGGACCCGACACGTCCTCTCGCTCGTCACCTGCAACTACTATCGGGAGTACTACGACGAGGACGGCACCAACGGGAGAAGCATTCTCGTCTGTGTGCCTAAGGTCGAGGTAGACGCCGCCCTCGCATCGCAGACGTGAGCCAGGTTGGACGCCCGCTGGCGTGGCGCCGCCCGCTGGCGTGGCGCCGATAGTGCCCGGGATTCTGCGGGGCACTATCACCGAGACGTTTGCCCAGTTGGCACCCTTTCCTCAGTGCCCCAGAATCTGCGGGGCACTATCGGCGTTGCCCTCAGCTGGCGTTGTCGTCGGGACAGGTTGCGGGAGGGTTGGCCGTCCCTCGGCTTCCCCTTCTCCTCCGTCAGTTCTGCCCGACTCGCGACTTCAAGAGAAAGTATGCCTGACAACATCGAGCACGGTCTACCATAGGCATCAGACATAGACATCGGACGCGACCCATAAACGGGAAATGGCAGTTTGAGAGGAGCGAGGATGGCGGTTCAAGAGAAGAGGCACGTGAGCTACGCCGACGCGGGTGTGGACGTGGGCGAGGGGGCCCGTGCCGTTGACGCCATCAAGGACGCGGTGCGCTCCACCGCTCGTCCAGAGGTCATAGGGGGTCTGGGCGGCTTTGGTTCGTGCTTCTCTATGAGCGGATTTAAGGACATGGAGGACCCTATCCTGGTCTCGAGCACCGATGGGGTGGGTACCAAGCTTGCGATCGCACGTCTGCTCGACCGTCACGAGACCGTGGGGCAAGACCTTGTTGCCATGTGCGTCGACGACATCGTGCCCCTGGGTGCGGAGCCCCTCTTCTTCTTGGATTACGTTGCCGTGGGCAAACTGCGGGCGGATCACATGGCAAAGGTGGTGAGTGGCATTGCCAAGGGCTGTCGCCTCTCGGGCTGCGCGCTCGTGGGCGGCGAGATGGCCGAGCATCCCGGCGTGATGGCTGAGGGAGACTATGACCTCGCCGGCTTCGTGGTGGGCGTCGTTGACCGACCCAAGATGATCGGTCCGGAGAGGGTGCGTGCAGGTGACGTGATCCTTGGCCTGCCGTCGAGTGGCATTCACTCCAACGGCTACTCGCTTGTGCGCAAGGTCGTCATCGAGGGGCGTGGTCTCCAGGAGCTGGAAAGGCCGCTCGACGAGCTTGGCGGCGAGTCCATCGCGGACGCCGTCATGCGCCCCACGACGATCTATGCCGGCGCGCTCGTGCGTGTCCTCAGGGCGGGGGCGCCCATCCATGCGATGGCGCACATCACGGGCGGTGGCATCACGGAAAACCTCGATCGCGCCCTTCCTGAGGGTGTGGACGCCATCGTCTATCGTGGGGTTGCGGCAGGCTGTGGCTGGGATGGGGCGGGCGAGCCCGCATGGAGCGTGCCTCCCGTCATCAGCTACTGCGTGCGCGAGGCGGGTCTCACGCCGGACGAGGCGTATAGGACCTTCAACATGGGTGTCGGCATGAGCCTCATCGTGGGAGCCGATGACGTCGATGCCGTGCGTGACGCGCTTGGGGCCGAGGGTCTCTCGTCCTTCGTGATGGGCGAGTGCGTGGAAGGCGACGGCAAGGGCAAGGTGATGTACCGGTGAGCGGGGCAGCCGCAGCGGGCTCCGCTGTCGCAGTGGGCAGAGGCGCGCCCGTCAGGCTGGGCGTCCTCATCAGCGGTGGTGGGACAAACCTCCAGGCCATCATCGACCGTATCGCGGCGGGTACGCTCGACGCGATGGTCGAGCTGGTGATCTCCTCGCGTCCGAGTGCCTATGGACTTAAGCGCGCCGAGGCCGCAGGCATCAAGACCATGGCGCTCTCCAAGGAGGCCTACCGCGATCCTTTGGTGGCTGACGAGCGTATCGCGAGCGCCCTCAAGGACGCCAGCGTGGACTACGTCATCATGGCCGGGTATATGCGCATGGTGCATGCGCCCATACTGGACGCCTTTAAGAACCGCGTCGTTAACCTGCACCCGGCGTTGCTGCCCAGCTTCAAGGGGGCACATGCCATCCAGGACGCCTACGACTACGGCGTCAAGGTGACGGGCGTGACCGTTCACTTTGCCGATGAGCGCTACGACTGCGGACCCATCATCGCGCAGCGGCCGCTCGTGGTCGAGGAGGGCTGGTCTGTCGCTGAGCTTGAGGCCCATATCCATGAGGTGGAACACGAACTCTATCCCGATGTGATCCAGCTTCTGGCCGAGGGCCGCGTGCGCGTGGGGGCAGATGGCAGGGTGGTCGTGGACCCCGCGCATTAGGCTGATCGTACCACGTCGCTGGTGGGGGGCTCAGCGCTGTGCTCGGCTGCTTGACTGTTAGATTTGCCTTATCAACTTTACGTTCGAGGGATTGCTCGCGTCCTTGACGTCGGATCGGCATGCCGATATAACGAAACTGTGGGAGATGGGTATGCCACTGTGGACGTACGGGTGCTGTTAGATCAACGCCAGGTTACGAAATATCATCTCTCAAGTGAGGCTTCGTGAGTTCGTGTGGGTAGGGGGTCACGTCACCGTGGGGTGGGCCTCAGGTCCGAGCGTCCTGGTATCACGGGGCCAGGGGGCCGTCGATGTCGTGGGACCTGTGGCCCCACCCAGTCGTGCGAGCGGTTGTGAGGGGGCGCAGGAGTGTACACAGATTGGAGAAAATGGCCTCTCGGAGCTGTTTTGGGGCACTTGTGTACACTGTTGCGACGCGAAGGTCACGCGAGCGAACGTGGGGACAGGAGTGTACACAGATCGGAGAAAATGGCCCCTCAGAGCCGTATTGGGACATGCGCGTCATCCCGACAAGCGAATCCATGCGATCAACTTTTCGCAAAACTCCCTTGGATGTAGGGTGAAGAATTCCGCGTGACCCATCCCTGCGTTCTCGACGACCAGCGCATGGGGAAACGTTTTGCGGACATACGCGATGTCCCATTTTCGTGACCGTTTCTCATCAGAGCCATACCAATATGCTATGCGGCACCTGACGGGCGGGACGGGCTTTGGCATGGAGTAGTTATTGCAGGAGTAGAACGAGCGCCAGATGGTTCTCGCGCTCATGCTATGCATGGCCTTCTTGATGTACCTGAGATCGTCGTCCGTGTACTTCTCGGGGTCAAACATGCTCCGCAGCGCCCTGACGCTCATATGCTTGCCAAGCTCCACCATTGCGAAGTCACGGACGCCAATGAGGTAGGTCAGCGGCTTCCAGAGTTGGTACGGGGTCATGCCACCGTCTATCACGGCGCAGCTAGCGTCTACCTTCCCAACCGCTAGCATCCGCGTTACGATGCCTCCACCCATGGAACAACCGTAAAGGCATGTGATGTTGCTGAGGTTGCGCTCTATGAGCCACGTGGCCATCTCGTCGGCAATCTGCTCCACGCTGGTAAAATCCGCCTCCGGCGCGTCCGGATCAAAGCCAGGTAGTGCGGGAATAACGAGATGATAGCCATCTTTCAATAGGGGTACCACATAATTGAAAACATCCCAGTGCACGCCGAGTGGATGGAATAAAATAAGAAGACTCTCATTTTCCTTCCCAAATTCGTGAATGGTCACGTTTTCTCCATACACAGACCTTGATTCTGGTGGCAAAACCACTGGCTAAGCCAGTGGTGCTAACGGTGGCTCCACCCTATCGTCCTTCTGTAATAACAGTCCCCGCCCTACCATGGAGGTGCGGAGGGGCGGCTGCGCCGTCCGGGAAGGGCGGGGACTATGGACAAGGATAGCTTATCGCACACGAGCTGGAACAAGGATATGAGCTGTACATGTACAAACGGATAACGGATGCTTTTCGGAGTCACGTAGCTTCCGGCCCTGGCATGGGGACACCGCATGGCTTGGCACGTCCACTTTAATGTCAAAGGCCTCGCTCGCAGGAGTGAATCCTATTTGGCCACATCAAAAAATATTCAGAAGTGAATAGTTCGTCTCCCTTCCTATTCATTCGCGCAAACATATCAAAGATTGCTGGAGACCCGCAAGAAATGGGAAGCTTCGTGAATTCGTGTGGGTGGGCGGTTGCGTCACCGCACTGGCGACGTGGGCCTCACCGCCAGGGCGACGACGCAACAGTGTACACAGATTGGCGAAAACGGCCCCTCGGCGTCATTTTGGGGCATTTGTGTACACTGTTGGGTCGTGGGCTTGGGTTGTGGGTGGCCTTGGGATCGCAATAGTGTACACAAATGGGAGGATCGGGCCTCTCCGCGCCGTTTTGGGGCGTTTGTGTACACTGTTGGGCTGTTGCGCTGTTGTGGACAGACGTGGGGACGCAGGAGTGTACACAAATGGGAGGATCGGGCCTCTCGGCGCCGTTTCGAGGCATTTGTGTACACTGTTGCGACGTGAGTTGCGACGCGAGTCGCGATACGAATCGCGACGCGAGTAGCGCCAGGTGGCACGAGCGCCTCAACCGCCACGGCGTGCCGGCGGCGCCCCCTCGCTGGCCCCTCTCGCTTGGTCGGGAAGACAGGCTCTGCGCGAGTGGCACCGCTGCCAGGTTGGCATCTTCGCCAAGGCGTCAACCCACACGAACCCCTGAAGAGCCAGAAATGGGATCTTTTCAAAGCAGAGAGGACGGTCGCCTCAACCCTCGCCCGCCTCCATGAACACATGGAATTTCATCGCTTTAACCCGAACGCTACCGAAATCTGTATTTTCCTTTGCCATGACCAGGTACCCGTTCAATGACTCCGTGTTCTACCATCTTTTTCAAAAGATCCGATGCCCTTGATGGTTTAATGCCGATCACTCCCATCACATCCGAACGTCCAAAGATTGTCTGATCAGGGAATGCATTGCGGAGTTTCAGAATATGGCTTACCGTTTTTGACTGGAATACAGTCTCAATGTTCGCTTCTAATGCTTCAATGTCCGGTTTTGAGGTCTTAATGTCCGGTGTTTTTGCCGCTTTGAACGTACCACTGATGTGCAATGTCCGATTATGGAGCGGATGGTTCTCGTTTAAAAGAAGATTTCTTAAGAACAACTCTAGAAATTCTGTCGTTTCATGGATACCATTTTTTAGATCATTGTAGTTTGCCCGGACAAGTGAATTACGGAAGTACCATGCATTCTCAGCAAAGATATCGTTTGTTACATCGAAACCCAATGTACGTAGATATTTAATGAAGAATACCGCTGTCGTTCTGGTATTACCTTCACTAAACACATGTATTTGCCACAGCCTCGAGATGAATATAGCGAGATGATGAATAACCTCACTCATCGAGAGATTCTTGTAGGAGAATTTCCTCTCTTCGGAAAGATCATAGTTCAGAGTTGCTTGCAGCTCTGTGGCGCTGCCATAAAGCACCGTTGCACCGTTAAGCACCCATTCCTTCTTTGTGATGTTATAACCCCTGATGCACCCTGCGTGAGAAAAGATACCTGCAAATAAGCTTCTGTGAATGGAAAGATATTCATTTGGTGTAAAGCTGAACGCCCTCTCGGAAAGGAGTGCTGCGATTCTGGCCGAAACCTTGTCTGCTTCCTCGGTGCGATCTCCCGCATCACGGGCAGGGTTCTCCTTATAATAAGCTTGAAGAAGTGCACTTACCTCGTCAAAGGATATCTCACCTTCAATATTACGAGCAGCGGTATGCGCCAGATATTCTGATGTCTCCAATCCGTCAACTGCCTGTAGGCCGATGGCCGTGTGCCACGCATACCCCTTCACTCGTTTATTAGGTTCAGATTCTTTGATATATTCCTTAAAGGGATCGTTATTCACCCCAGATCACCTCCCAGCTGCTATCTTACCCTGAGCCCCCGGCACTCCCTGAGCCCATGACTGGCAGCCTGACGGTGTTCGAGCACTTGATCCCGAAGGCCCTGTACGCCTCACCCATCTTTCTGGTTGGCCCGGAGCTGATCAGCCGCCCGTCGTACTCCACGGCGCGCTGCTCGCACGGGATCTCCGGCATCGACTCGACCGCAGGCGAGGTCCTGCGCGAGGCCAGCATGTCCGGCATCTCCCTGGTCGCGGCGGTGGCCCTGCGTCGGCGTAGGCCATCAGGCCGCTCGAGCGCAGGAACGAGCCCGGCGGGAGCGCGTCGCCGAACGACACGGTGAGCATCGGGCGCGCGGCGCGGGCGTCGCGTCTCCTGGATCCCTCGACGCCCTCCCTCGCCAGGCCTCTTTGATGTGGCTAAAATCGTTGTCCGTGTACTTCTCGGGTCGAATATGCTCCACAGCACCCTGACGCCCAAAATGCCTGCACAGCTACAGGGGCACATCGGGTCTCTCCCCAAATTCATGAGTATTCACGTTTTCTTCACACATGAACTCTGACGGGTCAAGCTCATGTTCGTTTCCTGGACCCCAGGCCTTTGGTCTCTGGCTCTGACAACTCAAGCTACACGCCTCCTGCCTGGTGGGCGCCCAACTTGCTCGATTGCCCGCAAGCCTCAGCCTTACTGACCTGTTGTGGCTATGCGCCCTCAGCCCTTGTCATCAGCACCACCGTCTCCACATGCTTGGTATGGGGGAACATGTCAACAGGCTCGATCGAGTCAACGTGATAGTCATGCCTGCGCAGCTCCGTCAGGTCGCGTAGCTGGGTCTTGGGGTTGCAGCTCACGTACACGATGCGCATGGGCGACAGCCCAGCGACGCTCGCGAGAAACTCTGGGGTTGACCCGGCTCGCGGCGGATCCATGACCACGACGTCGTAGTGCCGCCTGCTGTGTTTTCTGCGGCCTGTGCGCAGGTAGGCCGTCGCATCGGCGCATACGAAGGAGCAGGTGGCGCTCAGCCCGTTGGCCTGTGCGTTTCTTCGTGCACAGCTCACGGCTGCACCAACTTGCTCGATGCCTGTGACCCGTACGCCATCAATCCTGGCGTCTCGCGCTGCGGCTGCCATGCAGATCCCGATGGTGCCCGTCCCACAGTAGGCGTCGAGCACGCGCATACCCTCGTGCAGTCCAGCCTTCTCGATAGCCAGTTCGTATAAGGTCTCGGTCTGGGCGGGGTTCGTCTGATAGAAGCTCGTGGGTCCGATCTCAAAGCGACAGCCAAGTAGCTCATCGTGCATGACCCCCGGTCCCCAGAGCGTCACGCAGCTCCTACCAAGGATCGCGTTGGTGCGCCGGGAGTTCACGTTCTGCACGATGCTCGTGATCTCGGGATGTCTTGACCGCAACATGCGCACGAAGCGCTCGGCATGGGGGAGCCTCTCCCCATTGGTGACAACGGTAAGGAGGACCTCGTCGGTCGCGTATCCGCAGCGCACCACGGCATTGCGCAGGACGCCCCTGCCCCGATCCTCCTCATAGGCGGGGATCCGCAGCTGCTCAGTCACGCGTGCCACATCGTTCAGGATAGTGCGGCCCTGCGGGTTTTCAACGAGGCACTTCTCACACCAGACGATGCGGTGTGAGTTGCCCTCATAGAATCCCGACCGCACGCGCCCGCCCTTGCCGGGGGCAAAAGGCGCTGCAGCCTTCTGGCGAAAGCGGCAGGGCTCGTCCATGCCGCGAATCGCACTTACCGTGCAGCCATCCTCCCGGCATACGCCCGTAAAGAGGCGCTCTACCTCCTCCTGCTTGCGCCTGAGTTGGATGGGGTAGGGAACAGAGAGCCACTCGCAGCCACCGCAACGCCGCGAGATGGGACATGTATAGGTACGGTAACCCATGTGTTTCCCTTTCCAACCACGCACAAAACGTGTCCCCCTATGGCATACACTATGCTTGGACAAACGAAGGTCGAGCGTACGTCGCTCGGAGGATGGCACATCTCATTCCATTCTATAGCGTATGCAAGGGGGATATGATGCCTGCATCAACAACGGGTGAGGATGACACGACCGCTCACTGCGTCACGTCGCGGCGGGCTCATCGCGAGGGGTGGCAGATGGATATCGACGCCCCCGAGCTTCGTGAGGAGTGTGGCGTCTTTGGCATCTGGGCTCCTGGCCGTGACGTGTCCCGCATGACTTACTTTGCCCTGCGGGCGCTTCAGCATCGCGGCCAGGACTCGGCGGGCATCGCCGTCGGCAACGGAAAGACCGTGCTCGTTCGTAAGGACCTTGGCCTGGTTACGGAGGTCTTCAAGGACGAGGACCTGCAGGCCATGCAGGGCAGGGTCGCCATAGGCCACTGCCGCTACGGCACCGCAGGCGCGAAGGGCTGGGAGTCGTCCCAGCCGCACCTCTCGGCGATCGGTGACGTGGTCATCGCCCTTGCCCATAACGGGACGCTCGTCAACTTCGACGAGCTGCGCCACGAGCTGATAGAGGCGGGCGTTCCCTTTCGCTCGGATACGGACAGCGAGGTGGCGGCTCGCCTCATCGGCTACTTCACGCACCGGACCTCTCACCTGAGCCAGGGCATTCGACGAACCATGCAGATGATCGAGGGCGGGTATGCCATGGTGCTGGTACGGGAGAACGCCCTCTATGCCTTTCGCGATCCGCTGGGCATACGACCTCTTGTCCTTGGAAGGCTTGATGAGGATGAATGGGTCGTGGCGAGCGAGACCTGTGGCCTCGATATCGTTGGGGCGACCTTCGTGCGAGAGGTGCGTCCCGGCGAGATCCTGCGCATCTCGGACGGGGGGTTCATGAGCGAGGAGGGCCTGCCGCAGGTGGGTGAGGCCAAGTGCATTTTCGAGGAGGTCTACTTTTCGCGTCCCGATTCCATGCAGGACGGTCGCTCGTTCTACATGGTTCGCCACGAGATGGGAAGGCAGCTTGCCCGGGAGGCACCTGCAGACGTTGATCTGGTGACAAGCGTGCCAGACAGCGGCACGCCTGCCGCAGAGGGCTTTGCCATGGAGCTGGGCCTGCCGTTTGCGACGGGGCTCATTAAGAACCGCTACGTGGCCCGTACGTTCATCGCGCCCACGCAGGAGCTGCGCGAGATGGGCGTGCGGCTCAAGTTGACGGCGCTCTCTGATGTCGTGGCGGGAAAGCGCGTGCTCATCGTGGATGACTCTGTGGTGCGCGGCACGACATCTAGGCAGATAGTGCGTATGCTGCGTGAGGCGGGCGCGACCGAGGTGCACATGCGCTCGGCGTCTCCCGAGGTCGTGTGGCCCTGCTTCTATGGCATCGATACCGCGACGCAAGACCAGCTCATCTCCGCGAGCAAGACCGTAGGCGAGGTGCGAGAGTACATAGGGGCCGACTCGATGGCGTTCCTCTCTACGGAGGGGCTCATGAAGTGTGTGCCCCCGTGCGGCTATTGTCGCGCCTGCTTCACGGGTGACTATCCCGTGGCGATCCCACGCTCGTTCTATGAGGAGAAGTTCCTGCCGGGATATAAGCCACGGATCGCCGAGCCGACCTCCCCTGCCCAGCAGCCAGCGGCTGTCGAGCCGACGCCCGCCACCGCGCAGCCGACGCCCGTCACAAGGCCCACTGCCCTGGAGTCGGCGCTCATCAGGCCGACGCCCGTTGGCGTTGGACCGGCGGGCCGTCGCTGACGGGTTAGCTGCAAGGTGCGGAGTATCCCGTCTTTTGGGACTCTATTATAGGAGGCTGGTCGTCTGTCCCGCACGTCTCTGCTAGACTAGCGCCAATATGGCGCCATCGCCTTGATGCACCCTGCGCCCCGAGGTAGTCCGATCGCGTGCGGGTCCGTTATGACTGCGGAGCTTGAGCGAAGTCGTTTGCAAGGGAGTGGGATAGCGCGCGTCCTGAGCAAGAGAGGGGAAGTAATACATGGACAATATCACGAGGGTCGGCATACTTGGGATGGGCCACGTTGGGACGCACGTCGCCAACGCGATCCTGTACCAGGGACTTGCAGCCGAGATCTACTGCGTAGACGCCCTTGAGGCTAAGGTCGTGAGCGAGGTCAATGACCTTCAGGACGCGATGCCGTTCTACCCGCGCCAGGCTCGCGTCTATAACTGCCACTGTGACTACGAGGCACTTCTTGACTGCGACATTGTGGTAAATGCCGCCGGGCATGTGGCTGCGGCCGCTACCAATCGCGATGGGGAGCTCTTCGTGACGGCCGACGAGACCAAGAAATGGGCCCCGCGACTCAAAGGGTACAGGGGGCTCATCGTGAGCATCGCCAACCCCTGTGACGTCATTGCGACCATGATCTGGAAGCTCGCCGAGCTCGCACCCAACCAGATCGTAGGCTCTGGCACGGCGCTCGACTCGTCGCGTCTGCGCCATGCGCTCTGGGAGCAGACGGGCCATGCCTATAGCCCCAGCTCGATCACTGGTTGGATGCTCGGCGAGCATGGCTCCAGCCAGTTCGCGGCGTGGTCCCACGTCTTCTTTGGCGCGACGCCCCTTGCCGAGCTTGAGCGCACGGACCCCGGGCGCTTCTCGTTTGACAAGGACGCAGTGGAAGAGGCTGCCCGCAAGGGAGGGTATGTGACCTACGAGGGCAAGGGCTGCACGGAGTACGCCATCGCGAACGCCGCGACGGAGCTAGTCAAGGCCATGGTCCAGGACTCGAAGCTCATCACGCCCTGTGGGACGCTGCTGCCTGACGAGGGCTACTACGACGAGGCGGGACATTTCACGTCGGTTCCGGTGGTCGTGGGCGCAGACGGCGCCGAGCAGCTCTTTTTGCTCGAGCTGTCCGCAGACGAGCAGGAGAAGTTCCATGCCAGCTGCAGGCACATCCAAGAGAACATCGAGAAGATCCGCTGTTGGTAGCCGGTGGTGTAGCTGGTACCTCCCACGGGTATCTCGCCTTGCAGGCCTCCATGGCTGCGCCTGCGCCGCCCAGTGCCCGTAGGCGCTCGTACACGCTCGCAGACTCCGTGGCTGCGTACGGGTACACGATCATGTGTATTCTATGGAGAGCCGCCTGTCGAGCAGCCACGTTTCCGCAGCCGCTGCGGCATGCGGCGCAGATGCTGCCACGTGCGCCCACCGCAGCTGCGCGCGCGTCTCCCGAAACGTGCAAGACAGCGGGAGGCTTCATGGCTATGTTAAGAAGGTCGTGTCGTTTCGGCGCCGCGTCCACCATGGACGAATGCAGACTTGAGGAGGCAATATGGCTGCACGTACTCAGAACGTAAAGAACCTTGCGCTCGTGGGCCAAGGTGGCGTGGGCAAGACCATGCTGGCGGAGGCTATGCTGCACCTGACGGGCAAGACGACCCGTCTGGGTGGCCACGCCGGCACCAAGCCCACGCTTGACTATGATGTCGAGGAGGGGGAGCGCGGCTTCTCGATCTCGACGACCATCGCACCGATCGAGTACGGCGGGTGTCGCATCAACGTGCTCGACGCGCCCTGCTATCCTGACTTCGTGGGTGACGCCTATGGTGCGCTTGCCGCAGCCGAGACGGCCGTCTTCGTTGTCGACGCGGCGTCGGGCCCAGGTACCATCACCACACGGCTCTGGTACGCGGCCGAGGATCTCTCCATAGCCCGCGCGCTCTTCATCAATCGCCTGGATCGTCCCGACGCCGATTGGGACATTGCGCTGCGAGCCGCCCAGGAGCGCTACGGCAACCGCCTGGCTGCCGTCACGATGCCCATGGGATCGGGCGACGACTTTGCGGGCATCATCGATGTCGTACACATGAAGGCCCGCCACCTCAAGGATGGGAAGCCCGTCGCGAGTGACGTCCCGGCAGAGTTTGCCGACGCCGCAACCAAGGCACGCGAGCAGCTCATAGAGCTTGTGGTCGAGGCAGACGACGAGCTCATGATGAAGTACCTCGAGGGCGAGGAGGTCACGACCGAGGAGCTCGAGGGGCTTCTTGGAAAGGCGATCCGAGGGCGCGTCTTCGTTCCCGTGTTCGCAGGCTCCTGCGTGAGGGAGGAGGGTGTCATCTCGCTCATGGAGGACATCGCGGCGTGGTTCCCCACGATGTCGGACTATGGGCGCGTGCCGCTCGTGAATGGGGAGGAGCTCGACATCTCGCCGGACGACGGGCGTCCTGTGGCCTTTGTGTTCAAGAGCCTGCATGACCAGCAGAATGGCAAGCTGTCTTTCATCAAGGTGCTTGCGGGTACCATCACCCCCGGTACGGAGCTCATCAACGCGCGCACACGCAAGACCGAGCGACTCGGACACCTCTACCAGATGATGGGGCGCGAGATGAGCGACCTCAAGGAGGTCGCGGCAGGCGACATCTGCGTTGTGCCCAAGCTTGACGCCCTCACGGGCGACACGCTCTCGGCCACCGGCAAGGTCGAGGCTGCGGCATTTCGCTTTCCCAACTCCCTCTACCGCGTCGCCATCGAGGCGGACGAGCGCGGTGGCGAGGGCAAGCTCTACTCCTTCCTGGAGAAGAGCGCCGACGCTGACCCGACCCTGCGCGTCGAGCGCGATGAGGATACCGGCCAGACCGTGGTCTCTGCCATCGGCGAGGCGCAGGTCTCCGTGCTCCTCGACCGCCTTGAGGGGCGCACGGGCGTCAAGGCTCACACCGTCAAGCTGAGGATCCCCTATCGAGAGACGATCCGTCGCGTGGCGAGCGCCCAGGGTCGGCACAAGAAGCAGACCGGGGGCGCAGGCCAGTACGGCGACTGCTGGCTGCGCATCGAGCCCAACCCCGAGGGTGGCTACGAGTTTGTGGACGAGGTCGTGGGTGGTCACATCCCACGCGGTTTCATCCCCGCAGTTGACAAGGGCGTGCAGGAGACGATGGTTGACGGCGTGCTCGCCGGCTATCCGATGATCGACGTGAAGGTCGCCGTGTACGATGGCTCCTATCATCCCGTAGACTCCAACGAGATGGCCTTCAAGACGGCTGCCCGCATTGGCTTCCAGAAGGCGGTCGCGCAGGCCGAGCCCGTGCTGCTTGAGCCCATGGCACACCTCTCGATCACGGTGCCGGACAGCTATGCAGGCTCCGTGATGGGGGACATCTCGGCGTCACGCGGTCGTGTCGAGGGCATGTCAGCTACATCCGACCAGGGTGCCACCGCTGGCCACACCACCATCGAGGCTACGGTTCCCTATGCCGAGGTCACCGACTACGCGACGCGCCTGCGCTCGCTCTCGCGCGGCACAGGCGAGTTCGAGATGGAGGTATCTGGCTACGAGCAGGTTCCCCACGATGTGCAGGAGCGGCTTGCGGAGGAGTACGCGCAGCGTCGTGCCGAGGGGCGCTAGGAGTACGCGGCACCCGTCTTGTGGCGGGTGTCGCCCCCAAGGGATCACTTTCGAGGTGGCCCAGTGGCCTGCACGCTGACCACGGGTCTTGGACAACCCCTATGCCAGGCTTGCGGAGTTGGCAGGAGGGCATGACAGGGTTTGGAGAAGATGGTTTGCAACAGGTTAAGCTCGCAAACATAGTCCTTGAGGACACGCCGCAGTTCCTCTCGGAGCCGCTTCTGCTCTGCCGCTCCACGGCGCCTTTTCACAGTACCGGGGGCGAGGACGGTTCATGGGTGTTCCTTGGGCCTGGCACACATGACTTCACGACGTTTTTCAACGCGCTGTCTGTGCGGCGGTGGCGGGAGTACACCGTTGCCAAGGAGTTCTTCCTGCACCTGGAGTACCGGGGAGGGGCATTTACGCTCAGGCAGACGCGCGCTGACCTCTTTAGCTGGGACGCTGAGTTCGTGGGCGGCGTTTCCCAGGATTTTGCGGCAAGCGATGCCTGGCAGGTCGCTGATCTCGCGATGCGGTCTGACCAGGACGATGTCATCGAGGGGTTCATGCTGGACGTGCCAAAAGACGAGCCCGTGTACCTTCGAGGCTGCTACTACTTTACGCACGTGGACGAGGGGGACCTACGTCCCGTCGAGCTTGCCCTCTGCACGACCACCTTCAAAAAGGAGTCCTACATCGAGCGCAACATCGCCTTGGTGAAGGGGGACATCCTTGCTGGAGACGATCCCATAGCCGCACACTTCACGCAGCATGTCGTGGATAACGGGAGGACCTTGGACGTGCACGCGCTCGAGGCTGAGCGCGTGCACGTCTATCCTAACGCCAATGTGGGCGGGGCGGGTGGCTACGCTCGCGGCATGCTCGCGGCCATGGACCAGGTACCCAAGGCCACCCATGTGCTCCTGATGGATGATGACGTGGTCATCTCTCCGGAAAGTATTAGGCGTACCTTCAACCTGCTGTCTATCCTCAACGAGGGGCACAGGGACTGGTTCGTCTCTGGTGCGATGATGGACCTTTTCGAACCCGATCTTCGGTGGGAGGACACGGGCTTCGTGACGCCCGACGGCGACTGCGTACCGCTTAAGGTGAACGCATCCATGGGACAGCTGCATGGCGTGGTGACAAACGAGCTCCCCACACCCCTACCCGCCAAGGTCGACCAGCAGCTACTAGACACGCAGTCCTATGCCGGCTGGTGGTACTGCGTCATTCCCATGTCCGCCATCGAGAAACACGGCCTGCCACTGCCGGTGTTCGTGCGCTACGATGACATCGAGTACGGCATCCGTTGTCAGGCAAGATTCATAACGATGAATGGGATCTGCCTGTGGCATCCCTCCTTCGCACGCCGCTACAATGCTGCCGTCGAGCGCTATCAGGTGGTGCGTAACTCCTTCATAGGGCGCTTCGCCATGGGGATGGCCCCTCGGGCGGACTTCGAGATGAAGCTCTACCATCTGGTGCAGCTCGAGCTCAAGAAGTTCAACTATACCAACGCGAACCTCGCGCTCGATGGCTTCGAGGACTTTCTCAAAGGTCCCAGCTTTATCAAGGAGCCTGGTGCTACCGAGCGGGCCTTCATGGAGGCAAATAGGCGGGCGGAGAGGCTCCTGCCCTACGATGAACTGCAGAGGCAGGCCCAGAGCGAGGGTATTGACCTGTCAGGCATCACGCGTACAGATACGCCCAAGGACAGGACCCCACCCGAGCTCAGAAGCCTCGGGCAGCGTCTGGTTGACTTTGTGAGCTTCAATGGCCAGCGCATAGACCTCGGCTATGTCAAGAGGGGTGCGGTTGCCTACATCGACGTCGCCGGTTGGCTCTACCCGTCGTCCGAGATCCGTCGCAAGGACACCATCGTGGCCGTGGACCTCGAGAACCGACGCGGCGTCATACGGCACATGGACCGCAGGCGTTTTCGCGAGACCTGGGGTCGCTATAAGCGCGCCATGAGCTACTACCGTGCGCACAAGGACCGTCTCCTAAAGGAGTACTCCGCAGAGGCTGATCGCCTGACGTCTCTGGGCTTCTGGAAGAGCTACCTGGGCATGGGATAGGACGGCGACCAAGGTGGCTAGCGTGACCGAGACGGACCTCAGATCGAGGACCATACGATCACTCGTCTGGAGGCTCTTCGAGCAGGGCGGGTCCGCCATCATCCAACTCGTGGTGCAGGTCGTCATGGCGCGTCTGCTCACTCCATCGGAGTTCGGCGCCCTTGCCATCATGCTAGTCTTCGTGAACGTCGGCAACGTGGTAGTGCAGTCTGGGCTCAACACGGCCATCATCCAGGCTCCCGACGTGACGGACGAGGACTTTGACACTGTCTTCTGGATGAGCCTTGCCATCTCGCTGGTGCTCTATTTGGCGGTGTTCGCGGGCGCTCCGGTCATTGGCGACTTCTATGGCTTGCCGTTCCTCGTAACGCCGCTGCGGGTTCTTGTGCTGGTGCTCGTGGTTAATGCGTATAACGCCATACAGGAGGCTATCGTTGCGCGCGGGTTCGACTTCCAGAAGACCTTCCGTTCGACCGTCGTGGCGGCGGTCGTCTCGGGGACGCTAGGCGTGGGGTGCGCACTCATGGGGGGCGGCCTCTGGGCCCTTGTCATCCAGCAGCTCTCATATCAGGTTACCAAATGCCTGTCCCTCGCAGTGCAGATACCGTGGAAGCCGCGGCCCGCCTTCAGGCGTGGGCGCGCTTGGGTGCTTTTCGGTTTTGGTTGGAAGCTCCTGGCCTCAGGAGTGCTCGATCAGCTCTCGCAAAGCGTCTCCGACCTGATCATCGGTCGTGTGTTCGCGAGCGGGGAGCTAGGGCTCGTCTCCCAGGGGAAGAAGTATCCCCAGCAGCTGGGTACGCTTCTTGATAGCGTGATCCAACCCGTGATGCTCTCTGCCGTCTCTCGCGTGCAGGATGACACGGACAGGGTGCGGCGCCTGATGCGACGTGCCCTCAAGACAAGCACCTTCATCGTGGCGCCATCCATGTGCGCCTTCGCTCTTGTTGCCCCGATCCTGGTGCCCGCTCTCTTGGGGCCACAGTGGGCTTCTGCAGTTCCGTTCCTGCGTGTCTACTGCCTTGCATATGCGCTGCTGCCCATCCACACCACAAACCTTCAAGTGCTCAATGGCATGGGGAGGAGCGATATCTTCCTAGGGCTCGAGGTCATCAAGGTAGCGATAGGGCTGTTTGCATTGGTGGTTGCGGTATATTCCTTCAGGAATATTTATGCAATAGTCCTCGCCGCAGCCCTGTCCAATATGATCTGCACCTTCATCAACGCGTTTCCCAATAAGAGGGTCGTGGGCTACCCGTATCTGCGCCAGCTGAGGGACATTGCCCCTGCCTTTGGTCTCGCGGCGCTGGCGACCGCAGCCGCCTGGCCCCTGGGGTCCTGTGCCCTTGGCGCGGCTGGCACGGTCGCGCTGCAACTGCTCGCGTTTTCGGCTACCTACCTCCTCATGGCTTGGCTCCTGAGGGTGGAGGAGCTTTACTACCTGCTGCGCGTGGCGCAGCAGGCAATGGGCGGAAGGGAGGATTCGTGAACGTGGGCGCTGCGACTGTCTGCGGGAGGTATCCTTATGTATGTTGGGTCGCCACGCAGTCGATTGGGGTGCTGTCATGTCTGTCCAGCATGAGCAGAGGGCCATTCTCGTCGCTCGCTCGTCCTTGCCGCCCCTGGATGAATATGTAGACGAGATACGCTCCATTTGGCAGACCCATTGGCTCACGAACATGGGGCAGAAGCATGCCCAGCTCGAGAGTGATCTCAGATCCTACCTAGGCGTCAATGGCATCGCACTCTTCGTGAACGGGCACCTGGCGCTCGAGTGCGTCCTTGAGGCCATGCAGCTCGAGGGCGAGGTCATCACCACGCCCTTCACCTTTGCCTCCACGACCCACGCGATCGTGCGCAAGGGACTCGCGCCCGTCTTCGCTGACGTACGGGCCGACGACTATACCATGGACCCCTCCGGTCTTGAGGCGCTCATTACGCCCCGCACCTGCGCCATTCTGCCTGTCCACGTATACGGTAACCTCTGTGACGTGGACGCGATCCAAGAGGTTGCCGACCGTCATGGGCTTGTCGTCATCTATGACGCGGCTCATGCCTTTGGCGTTACGAGGGACGGCGTGTCATCGGCCGCGTTCGGTGACGCCTCCATGTTCAGCTTCCATGCTACCAAGGTGTTCAACACCATAGAGGGCGGTGCCGTGTGCTTTTGCGATCCCTCCCTCAAGGAGAGACTCGACCAGTGGAAGAACTTCGGCATCACGGGACTCGAGAGCGTCGAGTACGTGGGAGGCAATGCGAAGATGAACGAGTTCTCGGCAGCTATGGGGATCTGCAACCTGCGCCACCTGGACGCCGAGATAGCAAGGCGCAGGCTGGTGGCCGAGCGCTACTGGGAGCGCCTCGAAGCTGCTCGCGGCCTCAGGCTTTGCTTGCCAGGCCCACGGGTGCACCACAACTATGCCTATTTGCCTGTGGTGTTCGAGGATGATTACGGCGCCTCGCGCGACCAGGCTCGTGATGCATTGGCCCGCCAGCACATATACTCGCGCAAGTACTTTTACCCTCTTACGAGTGACTTCGAGTGCTATCGGGGCCGCTTCGACTCGCGCGAGACGCCCGTTGCGCGATGGGTGGCTGAGCGTGTGCTCGCCCTTCCCATCTATGCTGACCTTGCCCTTGAGGACGTCGACCGCATCTGCGATATCCTACTAGGCCTTGGGCGCGGCAGCGCATGAGTGGGTCGGGAGGTGTCGCACCCAAGGTTACAGTCATCATGGCTACCTTCAACCAGCGAGAGTATGTCGAACGCGCCGTGCGCAGCATAGCCATGCAGAGAGTTGGCTTTCCCATTGAGGTTCTCATCGGCGATGACGCCTCAACTGATGGGACCCGGGATGTCCTGCGCCTGCTTGAGGAGGGCTTAGGCCGTTCTGACTTCCACTTCCTCCTCAGGGAGCAAAATATGGGCAAGGGAGGGGAGAGGAACAATGAGGATATGCTGCATAGGGCGAGGGGGACCTACCTTGCTCTCTTGGAGGGAGATGACTTCTGGACCTATGACGGGAAGCTCCAGGCGCAGGTCGACTTCCTTGATGGGCATGCGGATCACGTTGCCTGCTATCACCGGTGCCAGGTGGTTGGAGCCGACTCCCGGCCAAACGGCGAGCGTTATCCGGAGTGCCCTGTGAGGGAATACTCCTTTAGGGAGTACTTCTACCGCAGTCTACCGGGGCAGCTGGGGACCTCGCTCGTGAGAAGGGAGCCCTACAGGCGCGCCCGCGACGAGTTTATGGCGCTGGCACGCTATGACTCGTATGCCGGCGATCGCCGCAACGCTTTCCTCATGCTCTGCGAGGGGAAGGTCCGCTGTCTACCAGAGGCCTGGAGCGCCTACCGCCATGTCGTCACTGGTGGCAGCAGCTACTCCGCGACGGTGCGCATAGATGAGGACTATGCCCGCAACGAGCTACTCTTCTGTAGGGCCTGTCTCGACTATGCCGAGCTGCGGCAGAGTGTCGAGGCGCTTGACGCGGCAAAGCTCCAGTACTATCGCTGCTATCTCAAGTGGAGTCGGCGCATGCCTTGGGCGTTCAGTCGCAGCGCATGCCTAGACGAGCTTCGCCGTGAGGCACGCCAGTTGCGCTATCGCTATAGTTGGGTCAGGTGGTATGCGGTGCTTGGCCTGAGGCGGCTCCTGGGGCGCCCGGTTGACCTGTGAGGAGAACACGAGGGAAAGCCATGCTGGTGTCGGTCGTCATACCTTGCTACAACTCCGAGCGATCCATCGCCGAGGTCGTCGAGCTGACGATAGCGCAGTTCGACCGCCTTGCTGACTTTGAGTGCGAGTTCGTACTCGTCAACGATGGGTCGCCCTCTGATGACACCTATGGTGCCATCAGGGGCTTGGCGCTGCGCCACAGCTGCGTGCACGGCGTCAACCTCATGCGCAACTTTGGGCAGCCCAACGCGCAGATGTGCGGCCTGGGGTACGCGAAGGGAGAGCTAGTCCTGGGGATGGACGATGACTTGCAGACGCATCCCTCGCAGATTCCCACGATACTCGAGGCGATGGCGTCGGGGACGTTCGACGTGGTGTATGGGGTGTACCCCGAGTCTAAGAACGGCTTGGCCAAGGACTTCACGAGCTGGCTCAACAAGGTCACAGCTCGCAAGCTCCTCGGGAGGCCCAAGGGTATCAGATCGAGTAACTTCTGGTGCATCACGCGCCAGCTGCGCGATCAAGTCATCCTGTACACTAACTACAATCCTCAGCTTGACGCCCTCTTCACCAGGCTCACCACTCACGTGGGCAACGTCGAGATCGAGCATCACGAGCGTGCGTACGGGGAGTCGGGATACACCCTCGGCAAGCTGGTGAGGCTGTGGCTCTCGTACTTCAACTACACCGTGTTGCCGCTGCGCCTGGCCTCTGGCATGGGCGTCGCCTGCGCCTTGGCTGGCTTCGTGGCACTCGTCGTCACAGTGCTTCGAAAGCTCCTTGACCCAAGCATTGCCGCCGGTTGGGCATCGATCATCAGCATCATGCTCCTCTTCTTTGGCCTGGTACTCCTGGTGCTGGGGATTATCGGTGAGTATCTGGGAGACATGGTTCTCTCTGTGAACAGCTCTCCCCAATATATTGTGAGAGAGACGGTGAACCTCGATGAGTAGCGGATTTAAGGGGTGATGGACCGCTCGCCCGTGAACTCCGGCCCTTGGGACGGCAGGCTGTACCTGTGCTATCGAATTTGGTATTCTTATATATATTACAAGTAAGTTGAGCGCGCGGTGTTATCGCCATCTAACGTCGAACATGGGTTTGGCGCATGGCGAGTGCTCCTAGGCAGGCTTGCCCGGACGATGATGTCACACCATGGAGCTTGGCCTTGGTGTAAATTTTCTGGAAGGAGATCAGCTATGGATGTGCAGACGCGGGGAAGGACGATCAGGGTCAAGGGCGCTCACGCCCTCTGTGGCTTGGTCGTCATCGCAGCGCTCATGGGCGTATTCGCGCTTGTCCGCACAAACGTGCCGGTGCGCGCGAGCGCGCCCGCGCGGGAGAACGAGCTCGTGCAGGCGAGTTCGGTGACGGAGGGTGAGGTTTGCAGGGAGGGCAGCTGGTACTACGTCAATGCTGACGGCTCATATGCGAAGGGCTGGATGCACCTCTCCTCCAGCGGCGGCAAGTGGGTGTACTACGACCCCACGACCGGCCGCATGGCCAAGGGCGAGCGCTACGTTGAGGGCGACCTGCCGGGCTGGTGCTACTTCGACGAGGCGACCGGGGCCACCCGGTACGGCTGGATGCACCTCTCCTCCAGCGGCGGCAAGTGGGTGTACTACGACCCCACGACCGGCCGCATGGCCAAGGGCGAGCGCTACGTTGAGGGCGACCTGCCGGGCTGGTGCTACTTCGACGAGGCGACCGGGGCCACCCGGTACGGCTGGATGCACCTCTCCTCCAGTGGCGGCAAGTGGGTGTACTACGACCCCACGACCGGCCGCATGGCCAAGGGCGAGCGCTACGTTGAGGGCGACCTGCCGGGCTGGTGCTACTTCGACGAGGCGACCGGGGCCACTCAGTACGGCTGGCGCACCATGGAGGACGGGCGACGTTGCTTCTATGACAAGAGCACCGGGCGAATGGTAAAGGGGACCGTCTTGATCGATGGATCCACGTATCGCTTTGATCAGGGGAACGGAAACCTCCTCGGCGAGGAGCGCAAGAATAACGGTGAGGAGCGCAAGAATGACGATAAGAGCGTCGGGGGCTCCAACATCTGGGATGATGACGCCTATGTGAAGAAGATGATGGGCCATGCGCGAAGCATAGGTAGCGAGACGGGCTGGTTCTGCACCATTGACACGTCAAACTGCCGCGTCGTGGTGCTCCAGAGAAGCGGCACGTCCTGGCAGGTGAAGCTGACGGCCAATGCGAACTTAGGCAAGAGTAGCACGCCGACCTTTACGGGAACCCGCACGGTCGATCACAAGTCTCGGGCCTACTGGCGCGATGGCATCGGGATCAACGATTGGTGGACCTGTTACCTGCCCTGTGGGAGTGAAAGCGACTATGACGGTCACATGAACCCGTGGAACGGGATGTATGACGATGGCCAGGGCTTCCACTACGGCTTTGACGGGGATCGCCCGGGATATAACTCGGCCGGCTGTACGTGCCTGTCCATGTCTGAGGCAAAGTACATATACGACAATGTGCCCGTCGGCTCGACGGTCCATGTCTTCTGATGCCGCATCTGTCGGAGGGATCCTGTGGCATGGTTGGGACTGACAACGCTGTTCGTACTGGCGGAGCTTCTGGTGCCCGGGTATCTTGTCCTGCGCGGCCTGCGGATTTCTCGCTCGTGGTCCCTCTGTTGGGCTCCGTCAGTCAGTTGTGGTGCCATTGCCCTGTGGTGTCAGGCACTTGCCCTCGTGGGAGTCTTCGCTTCTCCGTGGACCGTGCTGTTGCCCATCGTCGTGCTCGGCGTCTTGGCGCGCATCGTCATTGGGCCTAGGCTCGCGGAGCCTGGACTTCCGCAGATACGGTTGCGTGTGGTGATCCTCTATGCGGCTGTTGGGGTGATTGTGGGGTATCTGCTCTTTGTGCGCCAACTGCCGGCAGGCGATTACGTGTATCCCCAGTACGACGTGATGCAGCACTTGAACCTCACGACTGCGTTTTCGCAATCAGGGCACATGTCCTCGCTGGAGACAAGTCCGTACCTGACGGCTGCGGACATGGCGATTGATCCAACACCCAATCATGCGTTCTATCCTGCGGCATATCACAGCATCTGCGCCTTGGCAACCCAGGCTCTTGGCGTGAGGGCGCCCGTCGCGCTCAACGCCGCTACCTTTGCGTTCTCGTTTCTCGTGTACCCTCTCGCTATGCTCTCGTTTTTGGCGATGGCGTTCAGGGGCCTAGACAAGGCACAGGCAGCGGGGGCTTTGGTCGTCTGCTCGCTCGTCTCTTTCCCATGGGTTGTCATCATCTGGGGACCCATATACCCTAACCTCGCGGGCATGGCGCTGCTGCCCTGCGCATCGTCCATCCTCATGGGCCTTACCCTTGTCGATCGTGGTGATGGCCGTATGCGCGTCCGTCTGGTAGCGCTGCTGGCGCTGTCGGCCACTGCCCTGGCGCTCATGCATCCCAACACCGTCTTTGCCGCGATAGTCACCCTCTTGCCCTACTGTCTGTGGCGCCTGTGGGACCTTCCTTGGATGCGGGAGCGCAAGGTCACGTTGCGCCTGATGGCGCCCTTGTCGCTTTTCTTGCTCGCGATAGGCTTCTGGGCACTCTGCCTCAGGCTGCCGCTCTTCTCGGAGATGCTGCAGGAGAACTGGCCCTCGTTCGCCGTTCCGAGGCAGCAGCTCGTGAACATACTGGGCCTTGCATTTACGTTTGACATGCTGCCATGTACGTTCTCGTACCAGCTCCTTCTTGCTGCCATGGTGCTTGTGGGGTTTGCCTGTGCCTTGCACGACAGGGAGCGTCGTTGGCTGTGTGCGACCTACGTCATCTGGTGTTACATGTGCTTTGTCGGTGCGACGAGCGATGGCGAGCTCAAGACCGTCCTCACGGGCTTTTGGTACACTGATCCTGTGCGCGTGGCGGCCTGCGCTGCCATGGCTGCCGTTCCACTCGCGACGCTTGGGATCAGGTGGACGCACGAGCTCGTTTTGGAGCTTGTGCGGCGCTACAACCGCTGGCGTGGCCATCAGACACATCCCACGAAGGCAACTTGTTTTCTGGCCGCGCTCTTTTTTGTGCTCGTCTTCATGCCAGGTTTTGATCTCCCCTGGTCAGATGCCCCAAAATATAGGATGATCAACTATGCGTCTGACACCGGGAGCGTTCTCAAGAGAAGTCTTACCATCCCCAACGTGCATACGGCCTTTGGCGACTGGAGGCTGGCTACCGACGAGCTCTTTGATTTGGCTTCGCCCCTCTTCAAGAACGAGCGGGCTTTTGCCGACCGCGCGCGGAAGATCACAGGTGATTCCCTCGTTATCAACGATCCCATGGACGGGAGCTTCCTGGCCTATCCCGTCTGCGGCGTGAGGTGCTATTATCGCAGCTTCGTGGGCGTTGGCGACACGAACGAAACTGAGGCGAGCAAGCTCGTGCGATTGCACCTGTCTGAGGCCGCCACTCGACCGGACGTACGGGCTGCTATCAGGGAGCTCGATGCCCAATACGTTCTGAAGCTTGACCTCGCATATGCCGACGTCTCGTTCGTGAACTTGCGAGAGGACCTCAACTTCGTAGATTTCGCCGGCATTGAGTCCGTCAGCGACGATACGCCGGGATTCGAGAGGGTTCTTGTCGCGGGCAAACTGCGATTGTATAGGATAGCGCTAGACTAGGAGACTAGGACCCAGACACGAGACCCATGCCTAGAGAGAATCGAGCCTCGACGTACCGTGCGCATTCTGGCAATCATACCGGCATTCAATGAGGAGGACTGCTTGGCCGAGACCGTCGCCGAGCTACGCCAGGCGTGCCCCGACGTTGACTACCTCATCATCGACGATGGCTCCTCTGACGCTACGAGGGACGTCATGCGTGAGCACAACCTCAATGGTGTGAGCCTGCCCATAAACACGGGTCTGGCGTCGGCCTTTCGGACGGGCATGAAGTATGCCCTTCGTAGGGGGTATGACGCGGTGATTCAGTTTGACGCGGACGGCCAGCATATCCCGTCCTACATCGACCCCATGGCGCAAGCACTGGCCCACAGCGATGCGGACGTCGTCATTGCCTCGCGCTACCTGGACGGCACGCAAAGGCCGATCGGGGCACGTGGTATCGGTTCTCGACTCATAACGGTGCTTATCAGATTGACCAC
Source organism: Olsenella sp. oral taxon 807 (assembly GCF_001189515.2). NCBI lineage: Bacteria > Bacillati > Actinomycetota > Coriobacteriia > Coriobacteriales > Atopobiaceae > Olsenella > Olsenella sp. oral taxon 807. The sequence continues at coordinate 2,894,656 of NZ_CP012069.2, read as the reverse complement.
GGGCCTGCGGATCACCGATCCCACCTCGGGAATGCGTATGTACGGCCGTCGTATGGTAGAGCTCTTCGCCACCGGTTTCGACCTCGCTCCCGAGCCGGACGCCCTTGCGCTCATTGCGCGCAAGGGCGGGCGCGTGGTAGAGGTGCAGGCGCGTATGCGAGAGCGCCAAGGTGGGGAGAGCTACCTCAGCTTGGGCAATGTCATACGCTATATGTCACGCACCTGCCTCTCCATTCTGCTGTTCCAATGGTATCGCTAGGGGGCCGCATGTCCACTGTGCTCAGAGTCCTTTTGGTCATTGGGTCTGTCCTGGTCTTCATGATGATCGGCAGCCGGATCAAGAAAGACAAGATCCTCATGCAGGACGCCATCTACTGGATCATTCTGTCCCTGCTGATGCTCTTGGTCGCGCTCGTTCCCGGTCCCGTTATCTGGCTTGCCTATGAGCTGGGATTCCTATCACCCAGCAACTTCGTGTTCCTAGGTGTCATAGCGCTCCTGCTGCTCAAGATCTTTCACAACTCCTGCGAGATATCGCTGCTGAGGCACAAGGTTGAGGAGCTTGCGCAGGAAGGAGTCCTGGGTGACGGGCTAGAGCGCGCCGAGCAGGAAGAGCAGCCGGACGACTAGCTCCCCTCGTAGGCTCTGTCGCAGCCGCAGGGGGGCGAGCGCCTTTCTGGTGCGAGATCCCTCGAGGAATAGCTTGAGCACCTTGCGCCTTTCGGGGGCCATTTGGTCCCCGAAGCAGGCATCGAGCTTTTTTAGCATGGCGCTGACACACCTGAGCTGTCCTCCTTTCACGAAGCGATCTATGCGGTTCCGGAGCACCCGGAGGCGATCCGTGCCGCTTGCGCTGGCATTGTCACCCGTGCGGCGATACTTGAGGCAGACGAAGTCATCGTAGGAAAGTCCACCCAGTGCCGTGGCAACCAGCGCAACCCACCAGTCGTGCCCAAACGCATCGCGCGCATCGCTCGAATTGATGGCGTCGGCAAGCCTGCGGTTCATGACCTGGGTGTTGCCCGATGTTACATTTTCGTAGAGCATCTTGGAGAACGTGACGCCCGTGCGGTTGAGCCGCGATCGGCCCTTTGGCCTCAGATCAACGTCGCAGTACTCGTATTCTGCGCAATAGAGCTGGGGTATGGACTCATCCTGCTGTCGTAGGACGGAGACTGCCCGGCTGAGCTTGCCGGGCAACCAGATGTCGTCTTGGTCCGAAAAGGAGATGTAGTCGAAGCTTCTGGGGATGGACCTCACGATATGCAGGAAGGATCGGGTATACCCCACGTTCTTGCCGATGAGCAGGGTGATGTCCTCACGTCGCTCAAGGCGTCTGAGCAGCGCGACGGTGCCGTCGGTCGAGCCGTCATCGCGTACGAAAAGTCGCAGATCCGAGACGTCCTGGGCTAGGATGCTGTCAACTTGCTCTTCTAGGTAGCGCTCGCCGTTATAGGTCGAGAGTGCAACGGCTATGCGTGGGGAAGTGATGCTCACGGCACTCCTTTGACGGCGTCCGATGACGTGCCTTTGATTGTAGGGGCTACGGGGCCTTGTGTATAATCCCGACAAAAACAGGGAAGGGGCAATAAGATGGGCGGCATGGCCGGTACGCATAGGTTCAGCGTCGTCGTTCCCTGCTACAAGGTGGAGTCCTGCCTAAGGGGCTGCCTTGACTCTCTCCTGTCCCAAACGCTCGACGGGCTTGAGATTATCTGCGTAAACGACGGGTCGCCCGACGGGAGCCTCGAGATCATGCGGTCGTACCAGAGGCGACATTCCGGCAGCGTCAAGGTCGTGGATCAAGAGAACGGTGGTCTGTGGAGTGCGCGCAGGAGCGGTATCGAGGCAGCGTCCGGCGAGTACATAGGTTTTGTGGATGCGGACGACGAGGTTACGAGCGACTGGGCGGAGAGACTCTATAACGCCGCGACACAAAGCGGTGCGGAACTCGTGGTATGCGGACTGTCGAGAGTCGACCGCGCGAGTGGCAGGGTCATGACGCGGGAGTTCTGCCAACCCCGCCCCCTGCTCAGCAGCTCTGTCGATCCCGGTGCGCTTGTGGGGATCAACCCGAGCGTGTGCAACAAGTGCTTTAGGCTGGAGAGCGTGCAGAGGATGGCAGCGCTGGAGGAGCCGCCCTCGATCCTTGAGGACCTTGCCTTCTCCCTCCTGTTCTACCTGGTGATGCGTGGCACCATCGCCTTCGTTCCCTTGCCCCTGTACCGCTACGTGGTGCATCAGGACTCCATGATCAACACCGTGACGATCGAGCAGGTCGAGACCGTCAAGCGCATGCTGCTCGAAGTGCGAAGCGCCTATGGGCGAGTCGGCGCCTCGACGGGACTTTGCCAGATGCTCGATGCGAGCGCCTTCCTCCATCTGGGCATCTCTATGAGCTTCAGGCTTTCCTGCCTGCATGGCGTGGATCTTGGCGCCTCCCTGCGCGACACGACATCATACTTGGACGCGCATTTTCCCAGTTGGCGTAGGTCCCCATACACAAGTTTGAGCTATGCTATGAGCCACGGCCCTGCCTTCAGGAGACTGGCTGTTGCCTCGTGGTTCTACAAGGCCCATTTGATGCGGCCGTTTCTTGCCGCGTATCGTCTTGCGCTCTCGACGCTCGGTACGGACATCAAGTGGTAAGCACTGCTGTCGCCGGGCTATCCGTTGCGCCGCGCCTGGACGCCAGCGATGGCCTATCAGGAGACCCCGCCAAAGAGACGTCGGTTGCGTTGGTGCCTTGGCTTGCCCGTCTGTTCAGGTTTATAGTAAAATTGGTCTCCTATCACCTACGGATGCAGTAAGGCTATCGAAAGGAGTGTTGATGAGATGTAGAATCGCGGGTGCCGCTATGGTGGCGGGCCTGTCGCTGAGCGTGATGCTCTTCGCTGCGCCCGCCCTTGCGAAGGACGCTTGTACTGATGCGGACGGGGTCGCCGGCGTGGCGCAGCCAGTCGTCGCCGAGACTGGGCAGCCAGCTGCGACGGCCCAGCCCGAGCTTGGGGCGACCACTCAGCGGGAGCAGTCACCAAAATCTACCCCCACAGTGAACAGCGAAGCCGCCACGCAGAAGGTACATCCGACCACATCTACCACTGACGTTGGTCAGGAAGAAGAAGGGGGTACTGTCCCGGCAGTCGTCGGTGAGGAGGCGGCCATTCCGGGGGCAGATACCAAGACCGTCCCAAAGGCAGAAACTACCCTGAAATCCGAGGTCGCCCCGGGGGCAGACGCCACACCTACGCCCATGCCGGACGGCGTGAGGGCCGCTGGCGTCACTGGCGAGGAAACGACCGCCCAGGCCAAGGAGACCCAAAGGGCCGTGGATGACGCTGGATCCGAGAAGCTTGCGACCCAGGCAGGTAGCGGGAGCGCCCAAACCACGGACGGCTGGGTGAGGGGAGCTGATGGTGTTTGGCGCCTCTATAGGCAAGGTAGGGTCCAGACCGGCTGGCAGGCCCATGAGGGCAACTGGTACTACTTTGACGCCAAGGGAGACCCTCTCAAGGGACAGCAGAGGGTCTACGCAGACAACAAGGAGACCCACAGCGCAGAGGACAAGAGGCACTACTACTACTTTGATGACGCGACCGGGATCGCGACCAAGGGGTGGAAGTACATCAAGAGCCAAGACAAGTGGGTCTACTACGATCTCAACACGAGCCAGATGCAGTACAACCAGCAGAACGTGCGCTTTAATGTGAACAACAGCAACTGGAGCAGCCAGGCAAAGGATGGCGACTATCACTGGTACCTCTTCGACCAACATACGGGGGCCGCACTGAACAAGTGGAACTATATCGGCAGTCAGGACAAGTGGGTCTATTACGATGATGTGATGCGCTGGATGCTCTATGGCGAGCATTTTCTCCACGATAACAACCAGGGCACGGGATCGAGGTACTGGTATTACTTTGATGACCACACCGGCGCCACGACCTATGGGTACAAGCGTATCGAGAGGCAGGGCAAGACTGTCTACTATGCGCGCGGCTCAGGTAAGATGGCCCATGAGTGGGCGAATGCCGATGGGAAGATGATCTACTTTGACAAGTATACGGGAAAGAAGATCACCGAATCGCAGGCGGCCTACAGCGCGTGGTTGCGCATCAGGAACAACAGGAGTGCTACTAACTTTTACGCGACCATAGACAACTCGAACTACCGCGCCGTCTTCTTCACGCGTGTGGACGGTCAGTGGGCCCCCGTCAAGGACTTCCTGTGCGCGGTTGGTAACCCCCGCCTTGGCTCGACCTTCCGTGGTTACAGCCGGATACTCAGCAAGGGAAGGGTCATGGGCTGGGACCCCTATGAGTACTTCTGGACCGAGTTCTTCAACAATGGCGCGGACCCCACAGGCGAGGGGCAGCGTTTCCATTCTATTCTGTACACGGGCAGGCGTGATCCCGACAATCCCGGTCCGGTGTATGAGGATGGTCGTGGTGCCAAATCGTCCCATGGCTGCGTGCGCGTCGCCCTCCATGAGGCACGCTGGATCTATGACAACGTTCCCATTGGTTCTGCGGTGCACAGCTTTGACTAGCGGGGAGCTTGTGTAACGGCTAGGTGGGGAATGCCAAGGCATGAGCGTTGATAGGCCGCGCACTCGGTGCCTCGAGTGCGCGGTCGCATGTGTCGTGACGGTAGGCGAGGGGCGTGTGGCAAGATTCAGACTTTCCACGTCAGCCGCTAGCCGCCACGATGGCTATTGGCCGATGACAACTCTACGAGAGTTCCACCCCCGGCGCCCCCGGCGCAGATGCGCGTCCTCTGCGTCTGTTCTTGTGGTGCAGTGCGACGCAACCAAAGCAGGCGAGGCCAAGTCCGACGGTGCAAAGGCAGCCGCCTGTGCCAACGCCTGCGGGAACGAAGGTCGCCTTGATCTCATGGGTCCCCGCAGGTACTACCAGCCCCACAAATCCGTAGTCGGCACGAAACGTGTCAACCCGCTTGTCGTCGATGCTTACCTGCCAGCCCAGCGCATTGGGAACCGAGAGCACGACGACGCCATCCGTGATGTTCGATACGGTTCCGACAAGCGTGGACGTGCCTTCCCTCCTGAACTGCGGGGCGTGGAACTCGTAGGTGACGTCGGCTCCCACTGACGTGTCGAGCCTGAGGTTTGAGGCAACCTCGTCGGGAAGTATGGCATTGGCAGAGAGGAACTCATCCTTGGAACTGAGCTCCTCGATCTCTGACTCGCTCACGTAGCTCTCGCGGACCGAGGCCAGCGATGAGGTCCGAGCGTTCTCGTAGACGCGTACGTCCCCAAACTGAGCGATCTGATCAACCCAGGGGTAACTCAACTCGTCCCTTGCCAGGATGTACTTGACGCTTAGGAGATTGAGGACGGGCAGGGAGTCTGGTGCGTTAGGATAGCGCTGGTAGGCAATATCGCCATCGAGGGTCTGCGGCCATACGGTCTCGTAGAAGTCGCAAACGTCATTGTCGAGCGTCGAGTTGTAGGACGTCGCGCTCGAGTAGCCCTGAACGAGGCCGTCGTTATAGTCGGTCCAATCGGTGTAGAGCTTCTCGATGCGGTAGAACGAGTCATCGTGCGAACGAAGGTAGTTTAGCGCGTGCACGGTGTCTGCGCCTATGGCAGCGTTGGCTGCGGGAAAGTTATCTTGGGTGCAGAATGCCCTGTTGTTGGTCACAAAGAAGCCGTCGGCGACGGAGGTTGTCACGATGCAGGCGCAAGCCATCGCCAAGGTCAGCCCCTTCGCGACCCCCCTCCTCTTTAGGACGACCAAAACGGACAGTGCCACCAGTGCGACAAGGTAGAGGAGACAGAGGAGCCTGCCGTTGACCGTATGGAGCAGGGACCAGACGATGACGAGGGCCGTGAGTGCAGCGGACGCGAAGAATGGTCGCAGGGCCACGGAGCCAAGGACGAGGCGCCTCTCGAAGCCGACCGCCATTGCCAGGCAGATGGGAATGACCACCATGAGGGAGGAGCGGTAGCGGAGGGCGGCGAAGACGTTGGTGAGGGCCGGCAGGAAGCCGTTGGTGCAATAAGCTACGACGAGTGCTGTCGCAACACCGACGAGCACCTTGTCCCTGCGTGTCGCATCGCGCCAGACCCAGTGGAAGAACTGCGATAACAGAACGAAGGCGGCGCCAGAGCTGCCGACGGCGATGAACTCGTAGACATTCACGAAGCGAAAGCTCTCCGTTGGCGGGATGACCGACGGGGGGATGGGCTCTCCGCTGCTGATGAGGCCATCTGCGAGCACACGGCTAAGGATTGGGAGAAGCCAGCGAAGGGGTACGAAATCCCCAAGGTACGCGAGGGCGCTGCCAAGACGTGTGGCATTACCTGCGGCGACGATGCGGTTGGAGTCGGCTGACATGGCGAGGGCGTAAGGGACCAAAGTCAGGCAGGACATGAGGATGCCGCAGGCTACGGGTGCGGCGAGCGACGCGAAGGCCAAGGCATAGCCGCGCGCCGACCTGACCGTGGGCATGTGGCCAACGCGAAGCAGGGCGTACAGGGTTGCCATGAGCATGATCATGAGGCCAGAGTAGGCGCTCATCATGACGCTGAGCGCGACTGCGAGGACGAGCCCCGCGAAAGTCGGGGCGCACCGACGCTCTAGGTGAAGCTCCAGCATGAGCAGGACGGTGGCACACATGACGTAGGCGCTGCCAAGCCAATAGTGTTGCCCCCAGAGCATGAGGTAGCCCCCAAACGCGAAGAGCACCGCACCGAGCATGCGCCCCAGCGGGGTCTGACAGTAGAACGTGAGCAGGTGATCAAAGATGAACCCCGCGAGCACGATCTTCAGCGACTGCACAAGGACAAGGGCTAGGCTCAGCCGCGCACTTCCCAGAAGGAGCCCCATGGGAATGAGGGCTAGGTTAAAAGGGTCGAGTGTCCACGAGAGGTACGACGTGAAGCTGACTCCTAGCCCAAAGTCGAAGTTCCACACGCCAAGGTTGCCGTTTCGGACGGAGTCGAGCAGGTTGAGGTAGTAGGGTACGTACTGCTCGAGCGTGTCAGACCCCACGTCAGCGTACGCGAAGCAAGAACGCCCCACGTAGTAGTTTCCATAGATGGCGACAAGCCCTAGCAGGAGTATGAGTCCCAGAAAGCCCAACTCCGCGCGGGGCCTCCTGCGACCCTCCTGGGGCGTGGCGAGTAGGGGCAGGCGACGCCCGAGCAGCGCGAGCGCACCTGCGCAGGCGATGAGAACAAGTGCCAGATAGCCATAGTCCAGCCAGCTCATAGATGGTTTCCTTATCCCGTTTGCCGCAGACGTCGGTCCGATAGGGGCCTAGGCTATAGTGTATGCGGTTACCCGCCAAGACGAACCCGGATTGGACCCTCCGATGATCAACTTCAACGTTCCGCCCTACGTCGGTACCGAGATGGGCTACGTGCGCCAGGCGGCAGAGGTCAATCGCAAGATCTGTGGGGACGGACCCTTCACGCGTAAGTGCCACGCCTGGATGGAGGAGCGCTTTGGTGCCGAGAAGGCACTCCTCACCACTAGTTGCACTTCGGCCCTCGAGATGGCGGCGACGCTCTGTGGACTGAGGCCGGGTGATGAGGTCATCCTGCCGAGCTTTACCTTCTCGTCCACGGCGACCGCGTTCGTGGCCGAGGGAGCGACACTCGTGTTCGTAGACATCCGCCCGGACACCCTCAACCTGGACGAGTCCAAGATCGAGCATGCCATCACCGAGCGGACCCGGGTGATCGTGCCGGTCCACTACGCGGGTGTCTCGTGTGAGATGGACGAGATCATCAGGATCGCGCGCAGGCACGACCTCATGGTCGTAGAGGACGCCGCCCAGGGCGTCATGAGCACGTACAGGGGCAGGGCCCTTGGCACGCTTGGCGACTTCGGCTGCTATTCGTTCCACGAGACCAAGAACTATTCCATGGGTGAGGGCGGGGCACTCATCATCAACAACCCCGAGCACATCGACCGCGCCGAGATCATCCGCGAGAAGGGCACTAACCGTCAGCGCTTCTTCCGCGGGCAGGTGGATAGGTACACCTGGGTGGATAGGGGAAGCTCCTACCTGCAGAGCGACCTCAACGCGGCCTACCTGTGGGCGCAGCTGCAGGTAGCCGACAAGATAAATGCCAACCGCCTGGAGGCCTGGCGGTTCTATCGCGACGAGCTCGCGCCGATTGAGGTGGCAGGCAGGCTGGAGCTTGCCACGGTTCCTGCCGGCTGCGTGCACAATGCCCACATGTTCTATCTCAAATGTGCGGACCTCGAGGAGAGGGGCGAGCTCATCGCCCACCTCAGGAAACAGGGCGTCTCGGCGGTCTTCCACTATGTCCCACTACATAGCTCGCCGGCCGGCCGGCGCTTTGGACGCTTTGACGGTGAGGACGAGTACACCACGCGTGAGAGCGAGAGGCTCGTCCGCCTGCCTCTGTACTACGGCATGACTCCGGCAGACAGGCAGACCGTCGTCTCTGCCGTGAGGGCGTTCTATGGGTGAGTGTGGCGAGGATGCTCGGCATACGAGGACGCTCATGCTTCTGGGCGGCTCTCGCCACCAGCTGTGCGCGATAGAGGCGGCCAAGCGGGTGGGGTACCGCACCGTGCTTTGTGACTACCTGAGCGATAACCCCGGACGGCATATGGCGGACGTGTTCTACCTAGAGAGCACGACCGATCGTCAGAGGATGCTCCAGATTGCGCGTCACGAGCGCATCGGTGGCATCATCTCGTTTGGGTCGGACGCGGCCAACCCCAGCGCCGCCTACGTGGCGGAGAGACTGGGGCTTCCCACCAATCCCCTTGCCGCTGTCGAGATCCTGAGCGACAAGGGGCTCATGCGACCCTACCTCAAGACCCATGGGTTTTTCTGTCCTAGGTCCGCGTCGTTTCCCGCCGACCTGCCAGGAACCAGCTTGCTTGACATCTGTGAGGGCATGGCGTTTCCGGTGGTGGTCAAGCCAACGGACTCCTCGGGGTCGAAGGGCGTGAGTGTCGTGGTTGCCCCTGATGTGGGCGACCTTGACGATGCCCTTGCCAGCGCCCGACGCTTCTCGCGCAACGGCGTCCTCTGCGTTGAGGAGCTCATACGCTACGGTTACCCTCGGCTGATCGGTGGGGACATCTTTGTGCAGGGGGGCGAGGTGTGCTTCTGGGGCCTTATGGACTGCCTGCGCGACGATCGCCTGGGAGGGCTTGTGCCCGTCGGTAAGGCCTACCCTACGGCGCTGGACCAAGGGCAGATGGGGGTTGTCAGGTCGGAGCTGCGGCGTCTGGTGTCAAGCCTCGGCCTGCGCTTTGGCGAGATGAACGTCGAGGTCATCCTTGCACCGGGTGACGTGCCCTACATTCTCGAGCTGGGGGCCCGTGCGGGCGGCAACATGATCCCCGTCCAGCTTGAGGACATCTCGGGCATTGACCTGGCGGAGGCAAGTGTGCGCGCCGCCATGGGAGATAAGCCCACGGACGTCAGCTTTGACGGCAACGACGAGTGCGTTGCCACGAGCGTTCTGCATGCGTGCAGGAGCGGCTCGTTCATGGGCGTTGAGTGTGAACCCGAGCTGAGGGGGCACATCTATCGAGAGATGATCTACGTGAGGAGAGGCGACCGAGTCGAGCGCCTGGAGAACGGCAGCCAAGCCATAGGGGTCATCTTCTTGAGATTCGACACGCCCGGTCAGATGCGCGAGCTGATGTCATGTGTAGGGGATCTGGTGAAGGTCATCGTCGCTTGAGGATCCGCTCTTTTCTACGAGTTCCCTGATCGCAGGCAGCCAGCCAGACCCTCCACCAGGTCACAGACATATGCCATATCATCGCGCCCATAGCGCTGGTCCACGGGCAGAGGTAGGATGTCGCGGGCGTACCTACCCGCCACACCCGCACACCCCACGGCGTGGGGCCAAAGGGTGGAGACGTAGATCCCGCGTGCCTGCAGCTCCTTGCGTAGCCTTTGGCCGTCCTTGATGAGTAGCGGGTACATGAAGGTGCCGCGACGCGTGACGGGATCCAGCTCGTTGAGGGGTGCGAGGCGTCGGGCCAAGTAGGCGCAGTTCTCCTCGCGCTTCCGAGCGACCCGTTCGTAGTCGACGGCACGTAAGAGGTTATGCGTGAGCGGGGACATGAGCTTTATGGGCTCATGAGCGAAGAGCGCGTTGTTTGCTGCGGCTTGGGGATAGAAGTCGTTGGCGGGACCCTCAAAGCGCCCCAAGACGAAGCCCATGCGCTTGTGTGACGCATCCGTCTGGAGCCGTCTGTCGATGTGGGCGTTTGTGAAGAGGTAGGCGCCGTCGGGCACCCCAAAGAACTTCCTGCACGAGTATATCGTGTCAACGCCCCCGAGTGGCCTGCGAAAGAACGCCATGACCTCATCCGTGATGATGCGGCCGTGTGCCCACTCTTGCAGGGCGCACATCCTCTTTTTGGAAAGCTGTCCGTAGTAGTCAACGAGGTAGAGGTAGTCCGCATCGCCGAGGTCGATCCCACCCAGGTCAGGCTCAAAGTTGGGTAGGATGGGGTACTTGCGTAGCCGTGTTCCCGAGGCGCTCGCGGTGTCGTCAACGGAGGCGCAGATGAATTCGGGCACCCACAGCTCCTTGATGTTCCGCGCCTCGATGAGGTAGGCCAGGCACGCTCGCGCGCAGTTGAGGGCAAGGGCCCCGGGGTGGTACTCGCTTCCGGTGAAGTGCTCCAGCTCGAGGTACCCGCCTATTTCACGTGTGATGCCAGTGGTCATCTGCGCTCCTTGCGCTATCATCAAAGAGGTCGGTCCCATTGTAGACGCTAGGAGGGTGCCGGGTGAGTCTCCATACGGTTGGTACTTCCATTGAGACCCTTGTCGCCCAGGGGTTCACTCGCAGGATGGGGCAGGAGTACCTTGACGTCCTGGCTCGCGAGGATGCCAGCCCCCTGTTCAAGGATGACTTTCGCGTGTGGGCGCATGCCCTTGGCTTCAGCGCCGAGTCGGCCTCTGCCTACGGGCTCACCGAGTCAAATGCGCGGGACTTCCTGAGCGACTATGACTACGCACGAGTATGGCCTCTCAATGGCTGGCAGCGCGTGTGGATCAATGATAAGCTCACGCTTAAGTACCTGCTTGCGGGCACCCCGTGGGGGGACCTCCTTCCCAAGTACTACTTCTATGCTGGCGCATGCGGTCCAGTGCCGCTTATGGACGCACGGGCGCGCGGTACGCGCGACGGTTTTCTTGGGACCCTTCGTGAGGTGGGCGAGCTCGCCTGCAAGCCCTGTAACGGGGAGCACTCGGTTGGCTTCAACAAGCTTGGCTACGAGGGGGGAACCTACCTCATCAACAACAGGGAGGCCGACGCCGACGCCGTGTGGCGCTTCGTGCGGGAACACCCCAACGACATCTACACGGAGTTCTTCCATGCCGGAGGCGGCCTCGAGCGCATAAGTCCCGTGGTGCACACGCTGAGAGTCCTGACCGTGAACCCGACGGCGACCGAGCCGGTGCTTGCAGCATGCTACCTCCGCCTCGCCACAGGCGTAGGAGGGGATGACAGCAAGCCAAATTACCGCCCTCCCGAACAGGCGGGGGTGTGCTCGCTCAATTTGCGTCTTGACATGGAGGACGGCAGCTTTGGCGACGGTCGTTTGGTGTATGGTAACCACGTCGTTTGCTCCAGCATCCATCCTGATACGGGGGTGCCTTGCGCGGGCACGATTGACTGTTGGCCGCAGGTGCGGGAGCTCTGTGAGGGGCTTGCCCTGTACCTGGGGCTGGTGGAGTACATGGGCCTCGATGTCTGCGTGACGCCGGAGGGCCCTAGGCTCCTCGAGATCAACTCGCACTCTGGATGCAAGTACCTGCAGCTGTTTCGCCCCTTCATGACCGACGCGTACCTTGGCGACTACTTCCGGGCCAAGCTCGACGCCCTAGACGCCCTCGACGAGGCCGAGCGAGAGGCCAGAAGTGCCATCAGGCGCTAGGCGGCGTGTGGGCATGGCGGGGGCAAGACGACCCACAGGTATTCTCCTTTTGGGAGGGTCTCGGCAGCAGGTCATCGCCATCAAGACTGCCAAGCGCCTGGGATACAGGACCGTCCTGTGCGACTACCTCCCAGATAACCCGGGCCAGCGGTATGCGGATGTCTCCTACCTGGAGTCGACGACCGACCGGGAGCGCGTTCTCCAGGTAGCGCGGCGGGAGGGCGTGTCGGGGGTGCTTGCCTATGCGTCTGACCCCGCAGCCCCGACGGCGGCCTATGTCGCCGAGCGTCTTGGGCTGCCAACGAACCCCCTCGCATCCGTGGAGACGCTCTCAGAGAAGCACCTATTTAGGGGCTTCTTGGCTCAACATGGTTTTCCTTGTCCGCAAGTGCGGGTGGCTAGGGCGGACATCCCCGCCGCTGAACTGCTGGCGGTGGCAGACGCGCTGAGCTATCCGCTTATGCTCAAACCCACGGACTCATCTGGCTCGAAGGGCGTGACACGTGTGGACGAGCCTGATGTGGCGATGTTTGAGCGGGCGCTTGCACATGCGAGGGAGTACTCGCGCAACGGGACGATCGTACTTGAGGAGTACATACGCCCTGGCTTTCCGCGCGTGATAGGTGGAGACGTCTTCGTCGTCCGAGGGCGGGTGACCTTTTGGGGGCTCATGAGTTGCTTGCGCGACGAGTCCCTGGGCGGACTGGTCCCGGTGGGGGAGCGCTACCCGTCGGGCCTCGCGAGGACACAGGAGGACGCCGTGCGCCAGCAGGTGCAGCGTCTGGTGAGCGAACTGGGCATGGAGTTTGGTGAGCTCAACGTCGAGGTGATCATCGACGCGGGTGGTACACCCCACTTCTTGGAGCTGGGTGCGAGGGCGGGTGGCAACATGATCCCCGTCCAGCTCTCGGACATCTCGGGCATAGACTTGGTGGAGGCCAACGTCCGCTTTGCCATGGGTGGCACCATGGATGTTGACTTTGGAGGTGGGAAGGCCGTCACGTGCAGCTATGTGCTCCACGCCCCGCGAGACGGCCTGCTCGACGGCGTTGACGTGGCGCCGGAACTTCTGCCGCAGGTCTATCGCACGGTTGCCTACGTAAGGCCCGGTGGGCGCGTGGGACGCTTTGACGGGGCCGACAAAGCCGTGGGCATCATGTTCTTGCGCTTTGGGTCGGTGGGCCAGATGGAGGACGCGTTGGATCGCATGGGCGAGCTCGTGAGGGTTCGGGTGAGCTGAGGGCTTCCATTCCTATGGGTCCGCGCTCGGTACTCACCCGTGCCGGAGAGCATTGAGCATGGGGCTTTCCGCGCGTTTGTGTGACACGACTTGCGCCCGGACCGCGTGCGGTCTCCAGCTCTGCTACACTACAGCCAGACTCGTCCCACCAGGGTGGCGCTGCCTGCGCTCGCCGCCTCGGGCACCCTGCCTAGGAGGTTGCGCATCCGCGCATGCACATAGCACTCTCGATCATCTTCACCATCCTGCTCACCATCGCCAATGGGTACTTCTCGATGTCCGAGATGGCACTGTCAACGGCGAAGAAGGTCCTCCTCGACCACGAGGCAGAGGAGGGGGATGTGCGTGCCGCCATCGCCTCCGACGTCGTCGAGCATCCCGCACGCTTTCTTGCCGCGATACAGGTGGCCATCACGCTCTTGGGCTTCTTCAGCTCGGCCTTTGCCGCGACGAGCCTCTCAGAGCCCTTTGGGGCCTGGATGGAGTCCCTGGGAATGGACAGCGGCATCTCTCGCAGCGTTGCCACGGTGATCATCACCCTTGTCGTGTCGTACTTCTCGACAGTGGTGGGCGAGCTTGTGCCCAAGCGCATCGCCATGGCCGACGCTGAGGCCGTGGCCAAGAAGGTTGCTGGTCCCATCAACGGCTTCTCGACCTTCACACGTCCCCTCGTCGTGCTCACCGCTTCGACCGCAAACGCCGTGGCTCGGCTTCTGCACATCAAGAGTACCGATGACCGTCAGGAGGTCTCCGAGGACGAGATCCGCTACATGGTCACCGACTCCGACGAGCTCAGTGATGAGGAGAAGTCCATGATTCACGAGGTCATAGACCTTGGCGACACGAAGGCGCGCGAGGTCATGGTGCCGCGCGTGGACGTGACGTTCATGGAGGATGACTCCACGCTTGGCGACGTGCTCGATGTTATGCGCAAGACTGGCTACTCACGCATCCCCATCTATCATGGGGACATTGACCGCATCGTGGGCATCGCCCACATCAAGGATCTTATAGGCCCCACGATAGACCATCATGCCGCAGGCGAGGGCATCAAGCGGTACATGCGCAAACCGGACTTCGTACCGGATACCAAAGACATCATTCCGCTCCTCTCCGAGATGCGCGGCGCACATGACCAGATGGTGATCGTGGTGGACGAATATGGGGGTACTGCTGGCGTCATCACCGTCGAGGACATCGTCGAGGAGGTCGTCGGCGAGATCGAAGACGAGTTTGACCCTGACAACAAGTATCTGACGCAACTGGGTGAGCGCGAGTGGCTCGTGGACGGGCGCTTCTCGGTGGACGACGCCATAGAGCTGGGGTGGCCCATTAGGGACAGCGACGAGTACGAGACGATCGCCGGCTTCGTGATCGATGTGGCCGACGGCCTGCCAAGGCCCGGCGACGAGTTCACGGTCGATGGATATGTCTTTCACGTTCAGTCCATGCGCAGGAGGCGCGTCTCGTTGTTGCGCGTGAGCGCCCCAGAGTCCACTGATACCGCAGAAGAGCAGGTAGTCGGTGGTGAGCAGGACGAGGAGGGAGAAAATCGCTAACACGTGGCGTGTTGTCTTCTCACCATGCGGTGTTTCGTGCGTTACGATGTAGCGGTAATGGCGGCATTTTTGTAGGCGCACTGGTACAATGCATTCTATGTATACGCGAGCTTGAAGGGGAAGGTTCCAGCTCATGGCACAGATCATAGAAATCAAGAGGGTCAGGGTTGGTCTGGAGGACTTGACCGCGCGCGTGCGCATCGTCGAGGGAGCTCCACTTATGACCAGCGAGGATCTCGTTGCCACGACGCGCATCTATTATCTCATGCCCCATATCATCGAGCACGTATGTATGGGCGACAGGGGCGAGACCTTCAAGGATGCCATGGGTGATACTGAGGTCGCCCACCTGCTCGAGCACATGACGGTCGAGCTTCTCTCGCAGTCGAGCGCCTCGTCTGCCATCACCTCGGGGCGTACCTATCCCGTCGAGGGAGACGAGCGCAGCTTTGACATCGAGCTTTCCTGTCCTGACGACGTGCTGGTGATGGGGGCGCTCTCGAGCGCGGTGTGGATTGCGAACTGGGCCTTTGGCGGCGGCGAAGAACCGCAGCCCGATGTCAGCGCCATTGTGGGCGGCCTGACCAATATGGTGGACAGCATTGGCGAGATTCACGAGCAGACCTACCGTCAGCAGGTCGAGGAGGAGCTGCAGGCAGAGGTCAATGCCGAGTACCAGCGTATGCTCAAGGAGCGCGAGGAGGAGATCGCCAAGCGCGAGGAGGAGATCGCTGCCGTCAAGGCAGAGGTCAAGGCCGAGGCCGAGGCGGCTCGCAAGGCCGCCGAGGAGGAGGCTCGCCGTATCGCCGAGGAGAAGGAGGCGGCTCGTAAGGCCGCCATGCCCTCATGGGTGGTCGACCTCGACGAGTATGAGCGTCAGCAGGACGCTCGTCGCAAAGAGGAGGAGGCAGCCGCAGAAGCCGAGCGTGAGGCACAGCGGGCGCGCCAGGAGGCGGAGCGCCGCCGTCAGGAGGCAGAGCGTCGTCGCCAGGCCGAGCAGAAGTATGAGGAGGACCGGCGCCGCCAGGAGGACTGGGAGCGTCGCCGGCAGGCTGAGCGAGGACGGACAGATCAGGCCGAGCCTGAGGAGCACCAGCAAGACGCCTCAGAGGATAGGGGCAAGTACGAGCAGGGTGCGGACAAACAGGATGCCGCAGGCGCAGAGCCCGCTGCAGTGAGTGCATCCAGCGAGTTTGCCTCAGCTGCTCGGTACGATCGCAGGGAACCCAATCGTGCCGATCGCGTGGAGCCTGCACCCGATCCCAAGCATGCGGCGGGCGTGTCGGACGAGGTGGCGGGAAGACCCCATATCGGAGCGAGCGACGAGGCAGGGACATCAGGGCACCAAGACGGCGAGGATGAGCTTGAGCCGGCCGTCTCCGCAGCACACGTCGCTGTACGCGATGATGAAAGCGACGTGCCTGACAGCGAGCACTCGGCCCGATTGGGAGATGTCTTCAGGTCGCGTCCTCGGGTCAGTGCTCGCCACCGGGCGAGGACGTCTGTGAGCGATGACACTCGCCTTGCCCACGAGGGCCATTCTGGCAGAGAGGCCGAGGCCATCTACGAGGAGGCCACGGCCATCTACGAGGAGGCCACGGCCATCTACGAGAGAGCCGTGGAGCGAAGTAGTACACTTGAGGGCAGCGGCCTGAGGCGGAGCCAAGAGCCGCCTGAGACAGATTCGATCCCGCTCGCGGAATGGGAGGCTGTTTCGGACGATGAGTCAAGCGAGTCCTCTGGTGATGATGAGGACGTCATAGTCGCGGATTCCGATGAGGGAGGAGTCGATGATGATACAAACGAGACGTCCGCCCCTGCGTATGAGGAGTACATTCCCGGACCGCACAGAGTGCGCTAAAGTATGCAGGGAGGCTTGGGATTGACGTTGCCTTCGATACCATCAAGTGATTACTATGTGCGTAGGTAGGCGTGGCAAGTCAGAAACCGACAGGAGGATATCATGAGCGCAAAGGGAACGTTGGGTTTTATCCTTGGTAGTATCGTCGGGGCTGTTGCTGGAGCCACCGCCGGCTTGTTGCTCGCCCCTCGCACCGGGGCCGAGAGTCGTGCCATGGCTGCCGACGCCATGAACGATGCTTGGGATAGCGCAGTCGATGCGTACGAGCGTGGTTCTCGCGTTGTCAGCGATAAGATCAGCAATGTCCGGCCCAGCGTTGACGCCACGACCGACGAGCTTCGCGCCAAGGTTGATCTTGCGCGCGAGCGTATGGACCAGCTGCGCAGCTCACTCTCGGACGCAGTCAACACGACGTCAGCCCAGGTGCAGGATGCCGTCAACACTGTGGCCGAGAAAGTTGGTGCAGAGGATGACCGTCCTGCCGAGCAGGAGGCGCAGTCCGTACAGGTGGAGGTCGTCGATGTGAGCGAACCCACCGATCTTGAGGACGAGGCAAAGAACAGCCAGTAGCCGACTATCATCTAACATCCCTGCTTGGCGAGCAACCCACTTCTCTTGCCGTGGGTCGTAAGGGGTAGGTAAATTGGCGGGTGGACGCGCAGTCGCGTGTCCGCCCGTCTTCCGTATGCGATGCATAGTGAAGGGACGTGCCGTGGCAAGGCTCAGGCTAAGTGATCTCACGCGCATGAAGGTTCATGTACCAAGGGGGGAGAGCGGCGCGCTCAAGCGCCTTGGCCATATCCACATGACGGTCTTTGATCCCGACGGCAGGCGTGTGGTAGGCTTTTTGGTTAAGCGGCCTGACGTGGCCGGCTTGGTGAGGCGCTCCGATTGCTTTGTTGCCCTCGATGCGCTTGAGCAGCGCGGGGACGACCTCGTTGTCACAGACAGAAGATGGGGCACGGGCACTGCCGCTCAAAGGCGCCTTGGGCTTGACTGGGATCGCTGCATTATGTGGATTGGTATGGATGCTCGCACGACTAAGGGCAAGCGGCTTGGCCTTGTGAGTGATGCAGAGTTCGATCGTGAGACGGGCCAGGTCGTGAGCTTCTTTGTGGGTGACGGCGTTGTGGCCGAGACTCTGGTGGGCGCCTTGCCCATTCCCGTCTCCATGCTTCGCGGCTGCTCAAAGAACTGCATGGTGGTGGATTCTGCAGCGGAGAGGCTCGCGCTTTCCGGTGGCGTTGCCGCCCGTGCGGGGGAGGGCTATGCCAAGGCCAAGGCACAGGGATCAAAGGTCGCCAAGAAGGTGGACGCCCAGGTCTCGAGGGCCGTCGCCAAGGGCTCCAAAGCGCTCGGTAGGCAACTGGGGAAGACCAAGGGCATGTTTGGCTCGTTCATGGACGAGTACAAGAAGGCCCGAGGCAGCGGGACGTAGAGAACCTGTTTTCTCGACCAAGGCTGAGACGGCCACCAAGGGGGCGCCGCCGGCACACCATGGCGTTGAGGCGCTCGTGCCATCCGACGCAGCTTGCGTCGCTGCTTGTGGCGCTGCCCGCAGCGCAACTCTCGACGCTGCCTGCGCCGCAACAGTGTACACAAATGCCCCGAAACGGCGTCGAGAGGCCGTTTTCGCCAATCTGTGTACACTATTGTGTCCCCCTGCGTCACCACGGGGCGCCCGCGCGGGCCTCGCGCCGCAACAGTGTACACAAATGGCCCAGAACGGCTCCGAGAGGCCGTTTTCGGCGATCTATGTACACTATTGCGTCACCACGGGCCGCCCGCGCGACCCCCGCGCCGCAACAGTGTACACAAATGGCTTAGAACGGCGTCGAAAGGTCGTTTTCGGCGATCTGTGTACACTATTGTGTCCCCCTGCGTCACCACGGGGCGCCCGCGCGGGCCTCGCGCCGCAACAGTGTACACAAATGGCCCAGAACGGCTCCGAGAGGCCGTTTTCGCCAATCTGTGTACACTATTGCGTCACCACCGGCCTCCCGCGCGGGCCTCGCGCCGCAACAGTGTACACAAATGCCCCGAAACGGCTCCGAGAGGCCGTTTTCGGCGATCTATGTACACTATTGCGTCACCACGGGCCGCCCGCGCGACCCCCGCGCCGCAACAGTGTACACAAATGCCCCGAAACGGCGCCGAAAGACCGTTTTCGGCGATCTGTGTACACTATTGCGTCACCACCGGGCGCCCGCGCGACCCTCGCGGCGCAACAGTGTACACGATCACGAAGCCCCTAATATCCCAGCGCTTGGAAGACGAACATCACCACGGTCAGGATGATGACCGCGACGATCGTGAACCAGGTGAGCGCGTTCCAGATGCGGCCGTTGACATGTGCGCCCATAACGTGCCTGTCGCTTGCGATGTTGACCATGCAGAGCAAAAGCACCGGCAGGAGCACGCCATTTATGACCTGGGACACCATCATGATGCCAAAGAGGTCGGCTCCCGGAAGGAGCACGATGATGGCGCTTGCGGCGGTGATGAGCGCTATCGTGCCATGGTAGACTGGCGCCTCCCGCCAGCTGCGGTTCACGCCGCGCTCCCAGCCAAATGCCTCGCAGACGGCGCCGGCGGTGATGCCGGGCATGACGCAGGCAGCCAGAAACGAGGCCCCCACCAGACCCGCCGCGAACATGGCGGAGGCGTGCTGTCCCGCGAGCGGCACGAGCGCCTGCGCAGCGTCTGCGGCGTCGTTCACGGCGATGCCTGCGGGAAAGAGCACCGCGCCCGTCGTCATGATGATGAACCAGGTGATGATCTCGGCCACGATGGCACCCGAGACATTGTCCGCGCGCTGTCCCGGGATGTCGCTCGCGTCGAGGTTCTTCTCGACGACGTTGCTCGCCACCATGAAGATCATGTAGGGCGAGGTGGTCGTGCCTATGTTGGCGACGAGGAGCGACACGTAGCCCGGGTTGGTCGAGACCTGCGGCACCAGCGTAGCCCAAAGGGCATCTCCCCAGTTGGGACCTGCCATAATTCCCGCGACCACATAGGTCACGAAGACGCAGCCTATGGCCAGGAGTATCTTCTCGATGCGACGGTACGATCCTGTCATCGAGAGGAGCCAGGTAGTTATGGCAGCAACGGGCACCGAGACGAAGGTAGGCATGCCAAAGAGCGCCATACCCGAGGCGATGCCTGCGAACTCGGAGAGCGTGACCGCAAAGTTGGATACGATGAGGGCCAGCATCGCCACCGCCGAGATGCGGATGCCAAACTGCTCGCGGATGAGCGACGCAAAGCCCTTGCCGGTGGCACAGCCCATGCGTGCGGCGGTCTCTTGCACTACGATCAGCAAGAGGCACATGATGGGCACGGTCCACAGCATGCCAAAGCCGTAGGATGCGCCTGCGCTCGAGTAGGTGGCGATGCCGCCGGCATCGTTTCCCGCAAGGGCGGTGAGCAGGCCGGGTCCCATGGCGGCAAGCAGCGCGAGCCTCCCCTTGCGAGAGAGGCGGCCCTTTCTCTCCTCTGCGGCCATGCTAGTTCCCCCAGCTTCCTGCAAGTGCCAAGGCTATGGCGCAAAATACTACCAACGAGAGGAGCATGGACGTGACCTGCAGGGCGATGCCCGAAGTGTCGAGATTCTTCTCGTCCCGACTTCGTAGGACGATGAGGTAGACGGGGCATAGGACAAATGACACCACGATGCTCGCGGCTGCTGCGGCAAAGCTGGCGGTGCCCATGCGGACGATGTGCGCCGTTGACGCGTCGCCCGCAAAGAGCACGCTGAAGACCCCCATAGACACGAGTGCCACGAAGGCCGCGAACAAGAGCCCAAGGCCAATGCCTTTGAACGCAAAGCCCGCGAGCGAGGGCGTGTCCTCGTCGTTGGGATCGTTCTCGATGAAGAAGTTCGTGACGAAGCCCACCGAGTCAAGGGCCGCCACGACCGCAGCCGGCATGGCGGCTCCCAGCGTAAGGACGATGCCCCGCCCCTCCCTGCCTATGAGGAGGGCGAGAAGGGCAAGGCCCAGCATCCAGACAAAGAACCAGAGCTCGTTTCTGAGCAACCAGAGTATGTCGTGTGAGCCCGTACGGCCCTCCGGGTCGCTGCGTCTTGCGCCTGCGATTTGCAGGTCCTCCTCATGCTCTTCCTCGAGGACATCCAGGGCGTCATCGACGGTGACGATGCCCAGCAGCCTCTTGTTCTCGTCGACCACAGGCATGGCGAGCAGGTTGTACTTGGCGATGTCCCTTGACACGTCCTCCTGGTCATCGTCGGGGTGGGCGAAGACAAGGTCCCCATAGGCGATGTCGCTGAGCTTGGTCTCGCTGTCGCTCGTGATAAGGTGCCGCAGACTCACAACGCCGGAGAGCCTGCCCTTCTCGTCCTTGAGGTAGACGTAGTGTACGGACTCAAAGTTCTCGTCCAGTCCCCTGATGGCTGCCACGGCATCGGCTGCGGTCGCATCCTCTGCGAGCGAGACAACCTCGGAGGTCATGATACGACCCGCCGTGTCCTCACGGTAGCCCAGAAGCTGGTTGATGGCGCTGCGCTCCTTGACGCCCATCAGGCGCAGGAGCTTCTCGGCCTTGTCGTAGTCGAGCTCGCTCACGAGCTCTGCCGCATCGTCGGGATCCATCTCGGAGAGAAGACGTGAGGCGGCATCCTCGTTTAGGTCGCCCATGAGTTCGGCAGCCATCGAGTCGTCGGTGAGCTCGGCGATGGCGTCAGCCGCGCGCTCCTCATCGAGCTGGGCAAACACCTGGCCACGCAGGCGCGGGTCCAGTCGTTCGATGATGTCCGCGATGTCTGCGGGGTGTAGCTCGTCGAGGGTCTTGTGCGAGACGGACAGCTTCACGTTGGAGAGGTCCCGCTCGATGAGGTCCATGTAGTTCCAGGCGATGATGCGCTCGGGCAGCGGCTTTCCCAGGGCGCGTGCGGCGTGTAGCACGATGCGTTCGAGCGCGGGAGAGAGTGATCGCAGGATGCCGCGGATACCTACCTCGGCACCGAGCAGGCGAAGCTGCGACGAACTTGTGTCAGAGAGCTTGAGGTCGTTTACGCGCACGACGCGGGCCCCTCGCGTATCGACGATCTGCTTGTTCAGAAGGTCGCGAGCAATGAGGACCTCGTTGGGCTGTAGGTAGCTGAACCTAATGTCTGTCGCGATGACCTTGAGACGAATCTCGTCCTCGTTGAAGCTGCCAACGTATTTGCGCCAACTAATCATGAAGGGGGTCTTGCCGGGACCCTCCACGGCAAGCGAGGTCACGCGCGGAAAGACCTCCCCCGTGGCAATGCCAAGGTCATTGACCCTGCCGATCTTCTCGCCATCAAGGTCATAGACGGGGTTTCCCACCAATTGGGACAGGTAGATCATGCGAGCTCCTCTGTTGGTTGGGCGTCACGTGCCTCGCACGGGTGCACGACGCTTGTATCACCTGGGGTACCTCACGGCGAGACCAACGGGGGAGCCGCCGAGGGGTTATCGACTGTGAGGTCGAGGTTTCATCAAAGTCCCTTCTCCTTGCCTGCAGATGGGGGTGACGTCGGTGCCGTACTGCCCGCGCCACTCCTGCGGTCGATTGTACACGCGTACATGGCAAGTTGGGTCGTAAAACTGCGCATGCGCACGAGGGTGATACGCGCGAGGGTGATGCGGGGTAAGGCGACGGGGTGTTGGGGAGGCGGGAGGGGGCGACGATAGCCAATCTCTGGCTGATAGCATGCTGATGGATGCGCTACCATGAGAGGAAGTCCGTGTCAGCGGGGTTAGCTACGGGGCGGCGCTTGATGGGAGGCAGGCATGTTTTGTGAGAGCTGTGGGGCGTTCGTATCAGAGGGACAGCGGTTCTGCACGCGCTGTGGCGCGCCGATGGAAGCCGTGCAAATGCCAGGTGCCGCTAGTGCGCAGGTACCGGGCGTCGCCGGCTCACCGGACCTTACACAGTCGTCCGCAGTCCCCGGCCCCACAGCCGTCGCGCAGCCGGCGCCTGCCACTTCGCACAGACGTCGAGCTCTGTTCATCATGGCGCTTGTCTCCTCAACCGCCGCGTTGGCGATAGCGTTGGCTATCTTTGTCGTACCCCGCCGCGCGCGCTACCGTTACTTCGTGTCGCAGGAGCTGGGAGGTGTCTGCCGGATCGAGGAGGGCAAGACGGACGTCGAGCTCATCCGCCCGCTGCCGCAGCTGGCGCAAGACGGCCTAAGGACGCCCACCTGCCTTGCCGAGGGAGATGGGCGCGTCTACTTCGTAGAGACGCAGGCATCCCCGCAGCAGCAGGACTGCTCCTACCATGTGCACTGCATCAACGAGGACGGTGGAAACGACACAACCGTCTTCGACGCAGGCTCGGACGAGGTCATCGACCTTTATGCGCGCGATCGTGAGCTCTATGTCGTCGGGCGGCAGTATGGAGGCTCTGATGGGACGTCGCACGTCATCTGGTCGATGGCGGAGGACGGCTCTAACCAGCGGACGGTCTATGACGCGTATGGCGAGGCCGTGGTCCTCAACGATCGGCTGTACTTTGTCCAAGGCAAGGATCGTGACTCCCTGAACACGCTCTGCTCGTCGAAGCTGGACGGAAGTGACGTCAAGCAGCTCTATGTGAGCTCGTCCATAACCATTCGAGCACTGGACGCCCATGATGGCCGCATCTGCTTTGTCGAGGATGACTACGGGACGCCAACGTCCCTCATGTCCATCGCGCCTGACGGCTCCGACGCGAAGGCAGCATATCACTTTAACCCTGTGGACGCGTCGGATGAGGATCAGATCAACTTTCTCGGTAATGTGGTCTACGCGAATGGCAGGGCGTACTTCACAGGTAAGGTCGTGCGCGACGCGATCATCGCGCACCTGCGCATTGTGCCGCTCGAGGGCGGTCCGATGCGTACCGTTCCCTTGCCCTGCGATGCCTGTGGTGGTATCGACATCGAGGATATCGGCACGGGGCTGGTCGTGACGATGCTCAACTATAACGAGACGAGGCACACGAGGGTCTGCCTGATGGACTATGACGGGCAGGTGCTCCAGATGGACCCAACCGCACGGTCGGCGGGAGACGGAGCAGATGCGCGTCTGGGGGCGAGCGCGGTCGGCCTCGGAGCTGACGACACGCAAGACGCGGCCCATGCCGACAGCATGCTCGGCATGGCGGTCGATGGCCAGGACTACTTCTTCTCTGCCGCAAAGAACGGGTTTTGCCGCATCGCGAAGGACGGTGCCGATCCAGAGCGCATCCTATGGGTGGACTGTACGAAGGCTGACGAACCTTTTGCCTGGGACTTCAGTAGAAGTGGGGACCGACTGTTCTTCTGCTGGGCCCATGACTTCTACCTTGATGAGGGGGGAAGCGGGATGCGAGGATCGTACGACGTCTGTAGCATCAAGCTCGATGGCAGCGACAGGAAGACTGTCTTTGCATCCGGCGCGGGTGGCTCGACCGAATACGTGAAGGATGCCTACATCTTTGATCACACGCTTTATGTTGTAGTTAACATCGATGAGCATGATGCAACGCACAGGATCCTTGCCATGGACGAGGATGGGGCAAACCAACGGGTTCTTGGTACCGTATCTGGCTCTAACGTGACGCTCACCAGAGACAAGGCCTACTTCGTCCGCAATAAGAGTACCGGTAACACGTCCTCACCCAAATCCACAGGGACGCTCTATTCGCAGAACCTGGACGGAAGTGATGTTCGCGAGCTGTACACGAACGAGTGGGGAGATATAGGGGTCCCTATGGTCTCTGACGGTTGCGTCTGCTTTACGGAGGGGGGCGATCTTCGCGGCGAGGATGGGTCTGCCGTGATCAGCATCGCACTTGAGGATGGCTGCGCGTTGAGCGTGTACCATGCGACTGGGAGTGAGGGGGTGACGCTTCGGGCGGTGGCCGCAGGTAAGGCGTACATCGAGGTGAAGAAACGTGGCGAGCTCACAGAGCCCTCAAAATACCGGTTCGTGCCCGTGGGCGGCAAGTTTACGACGGACATACCCCTGCCCGAAGGGTACTACCATGCCGAGTTCGCCGACGCGGGCGACCACCTGATCGTGATGGGCTCGGGACTGATGGAGAACACCGGGGTGCCAAACACGGGCACGTATGTGTGTGCGGTAAGCTATGATGGCAAGCTGCTCAAGGAGTACGTGCGCGGGCAATAGCGTCTGCGCGGGCAGTAGCGTCACGTCGTTTGGCTGAAGATCATCCCCCCCATGCCGCGCGCAGCGTGGGCACCCCGCTGCGCGCCAGACGACCGAGGACGTCATTATCACTCGTGCTGGTTGTCACTCGTATTGGTGATGACGGCCGAGAAGTCACTCACTGACGCGAAGCGAAAGTTGCCGTGGGCGCAAAACTTCTGTTCCTCTCGTCCCTTCTCGCGCGGATGGGCTCCATCGTTGGGGTAGGCTCGCTCCAAGGCCAGCTGTGTCGTGCTATGTGGGTGTGCCTGGGGTTGCCGATGAGCTCATCGTGCAAAGATTCGCGCTCATCTACGCTATAATGTGATTGTTCTGCGAAGTAAATAGAAAATTAGTGAGGCCGGACAAGTCCCATGGTGGCCCGCAGCCCTGGCTTCCTTGGGAAGGATGGGGGAGCTTGGCCATGGGCGCGATGAAAGACATGCTCAAGCGCGAGAACGTGCAGATCGTCGACTCCTGTGAGGGCTGGGAGGACTCGATCCATGTCGCAGTGCAGCCGCTGGTGGATGGAGGCTACGTCAAGAGTGAGTACATAGACGGCATTATCGAGAATGTCCATACGTTTGGCCCGTACTTTGTCCTTGCGCCCGACCTGGCACTGCTGCACGGCCGCCCCGAGCAGGGCGTCATCAAGCAGCAGCTTGCCGTCACGATCTGTCGCGCGGGCGTCGAGTACAAGCCAGGAGAGCCCGTGCGCGTGCTCGTCACGCTCGCTGCGAAAGATCCCGACTCTCACATAGACGTGATGCGTATCCTCGCCATGATGTTTGCGGATCCCGCAAACATCGAGAGGGCCGCGACGGCGGCTGACGCAGACGAGGTGTACCAGCTGTTCGTTGACTGTGACACCTAAGCAAAGATCAGCCGTGGAAATCGGGTGGCGCGTGTGACAACAGCTTAAAGGAGGAGCACATGGCTGCACTTGGCTTTATCATCAACATCCTGTCGACCCCGGCCATACTGGTTGGCCTCCTGGCCCTGCTGGGCCTCTGTCTGCAGGGCAAGCCAGTCGAGGACGTCATAAAGGGCACCCTCAAGACCATCGTGGGCTTTCTGGTCCTCTCTGCGGGATCCGCCTTTCTGCAGTCTGACTCGCTGCTCGCCTTTGGCGAGGTCTTCAACTTTGCCTTTAACATGCAGGGGGTTGTCCCCAACAACGAGGCCGTCGTCGCCGATGCCCTCACTACCTTTGGTACCGCCTCGGCCATCATCATGGCCCTTGGCATGGCGCTCAACATTGTCCTCGCGCGCTTCTCGCGTATGCCTTACATCTTCCTGACCGGTCACCATACGCTCTACATGGCCTGCATGCTCGCCGTCATCCTCGGCGGTGCCGGCAGACTTGTGGGCGTCGAGCTGTACGTTGCCGGGGGCTGCCTGCTTGGCCTGATCATGGTTCTTTCGCCCGCGTATTGCCAGCTCACCTATCGCAAAGTGACCGGGGGAGACGCTATCGCGCTTGGGCACTTTGGTGGCATCGGCTACTGGCTTGCCGGTCAGGTGGGTCGACTGTTCTCTACGAACAAGAAAAGCACGGAGGAGATCAGCTTTCCAAAGCGCCTTATCTTCCTGCGCGACACCACTGTTTCCATCGGCCTCACTATGGTGCTCTTCTTTCTTGTCGTGACCGGCGTCGCCGTTGCTCGCGGCCTTCTGAGCGCCGTCCCCGCCGGTATCACCGCCGATGAGCTTGCCTTTTCCTATCCCCAGTTTAAGCACCTTGCGGTCCTGCTCAACGTGGGGCAGGAGACGACCACCAACTGGGTCGTGTGGTGTGTCATCTCTGGCCTCTCCTTTGCCGGTGGCGTCTACATCATCCTCTCTGGCGTTCGTCTGATCATCGGTGAGATCGTACCCGCCTTCAAGGGCATCGCCGACAAGCTCGTTCCCGGCGCTAAGCCGGCGCTCGACTGTCCTGTCGCCTTCACGTACGCGCCCAACGCCGTGATCATCGGCTTTTTGAGCTCGTTTGTCGGCGGTATCGTAGGCCTGCTCATCCTCATCGGCTGCAACGTCGCCTTCCCCGTCGCCCTTATCCTGCCGGGCGTCGTTCCCCACTTCTTCTGCGGTGCCACCGCTGGCGTCTTTGGAAACGCCGAGGGCGGATGGAAGGGTTGTGTTGCCGGTGCCTTCGTCCACGGACTGCTCATCACCTTTTTGCCTGCCATCTGCATGCCCGTCTTCACGCAGTTGGGGTATGTCGGGACGACCTTCTCGGATGCCGACTTCTCTTGGATGGGCATAGCCTTTGGCAATGTGGTTCACGTTGCGGGTGGCCTGCCGCTCGCTCTTGTGTGCGTGGCCCTCTACCTCCTTCCCATCGCGTATAACCTCGTGGCTCCCAAGAAGGGGAGGAAGCAGGAGGAGACGGTCGAGTAGGGTGCGTGTTTGCCACTCGCGTCTTTGCCATTTGCGCTTCTCCACAAGAGGCGAACGGTGGCCGATAAGCTCGACTTGAGCGATGTTAAAGTGGCTAGAATCAAGGTATCGTCACTGTGTGGCGCCGGACATATGGCTGGCGCTGCCCAAGAGAAGGAGTGCGTCATGGCAATTCGTAAGATCATGTGCGCATGCGGATCGGGGTTGGGCTCCAGCCTCATCGTTCACATGAACACCGAGGAGATCGTCAAGAAGCTCGGACACCCCGAGATAGAGGTTGATCACACCACCGTCTCGGACATCAACCCGACATCTGCCGACCTCTTTGTCGTCGGCGGGGATCTTGCCGACTTCGTGGCGGGTGTTCCCGACGAGAAGAAGCTCGTCCTTAAGAACATCGTTGATAAGGTGGAGCTAGAGGAGAAGCTCAGGGCCCACCTCAGCTAGGCAAGCGGGTTCTTGCCCACAGGGTTTCCGCCTTGTGGCGGCCCGTATTGCCAGCCCGTACTGCCGTTTAGCCCCGCCCCACAGCTTCGTGGGACGGGGTAGTGACCAGACATACGGTGAGCACTACGTGCGGCTCACCGCTAGAACTGGACCTGCGGCGCCTGTCGGGCAGAGGCGTCCGTAACCTCAAAGCCTTGGCGAACCTTGAACTTGCTGCCGGCAACGACGTTGCCGGGGAAGGTCTCGATGGCGTTGTTGTACATGAGGACGCAGTCATTGAAGCTCTGCCGCGCGTAGACGATCTTGTTCTCGGTGTCGGTCAAATTTCTCTGGAGATCCTGGAAGCTGGCATTGGCCTTGAGGTCAGGGTAGCTTTCGGCGACGGCGAACAGCGTCTTGAGCGTGTTGGTGAGCATATTGGAGGCCTCCATCTTGGCCTCGGGGGTGCTCGCCTCTGTCACGGCAGCGCGCGCCCGCGTTACCGCCTCGAGCGTCTTGGACTCATGGCTCGTGTAGCCCTTGACCGTGTTCACGAGGTTGGGGATGAGGTCATTGCGCCGCTGGAGCTGGGCATCTATGGTCTGCCACGCGTTGTCGCAGCGGTTGTCCTTGGTTACGATGTTGTTGTATATCGAGATGAACCACACCGCCAAAGCCGCGACGATCGCAACAATGATCAGAATGACAACAAGCATGATATCCTCCCTCTGCCAAGCCACCGATACGGTCCGGATGGTCGACTTAGTACTGCCGGACAGTATACCCTGTTGCGCTCTCTTCGGGCAATGGGGCCGGAGCGACAAGGCGCGCCCTTGGCGCACGGCCGCCTCACAGCAGGTGCTCGTGCCCGCGCAGGTAGAGGGCCTTGGCTCCGAGCGACGTTGCGCAGTAGCCCGTGGGCATGCAGTCGAGTGGCGCGACGTAGACGGATGCGGCTGGGTATGGCGGTGCCAGGCGTATGATGGCGGAGGGGGAGGGATTCGAACCCTCGGAACGGGGTTACCGCTCGACGGTTTTCAAGACCGCTGCATTCGACCACTCTGCCACCCCTCCGCATGAGCACAGGCTATATCCTACAACATATCGGAGGGCGTGGCGAGGAGGGGTGTTAAGGATGCGAGCGCAGGAAGACGAGTTCTACATGCGCATGGCCCTCGACGAGGCGTGCGCTGCGGCAAGGGAAGGCGAGGTGCCCATAGGCGCGGTCGTGGTGTACGAGGCGGCGCATGACCCTGCAAGCGACGCCTACATAAGCCCCGAGGACCCTAAGGGCGCGTGGGAGCAGGCGCCACCCCCTCGTGTGTTGGCGCGGGCCCACAATCGCCGCGAGCTCGACAGGGATCCCTCGGCCCACGCCGAGCACCTGGCCATGGTTGCGGCGGCCCGTGCGCTGGGGCACTGGCGCCTTGCGGGCTGCACAGTCTACGTGACGCTGGAGCCCTGCCTCATGTGCGCGGGGCTCATGGTGAACGCCCGCATCGACCGCTGCGTCTATGGGGCGGCGGACCCCAAGGGAGGGGCGCTTGGATCGCTCTATGACCTGAGCCGTGACGAGAGGCTCAACCACTCCTTCATGTTGAGGTCGGGCGTGCTCGCGGACGAGGCGGCACGACAGCTGCGCGACTTCTTTCGCAGGAGGCGCGCGTCGCGCCCGCCCGGCGCGTCCTGCGGCGCGTGAGGAAGGGGGCATGCGCGGCCCGGCGCGCTCAGCACCGGCTTCCCTCCCGGGCGCCTCGCCGCGGCCGGATGGCGGGCAGATGCGCGGCACGGTGGCGCGAGGGCCATCGCGGGGACGCGGGGGGGCTTGCCCGGGGCGGGCGCGGCCTCACCGTTTCACCATCCGTCGGCGATTGGGCGTCCCATTGCCGCAGACAGGAAAAACCAGTGACTTTCTAGATTTCGTAACGTATAATCAGGAAGGTGCTGAAGGTGGGGCCCGGGGGCGTGAGCGCGCCCACGGGCCCTGGGGCGAACCCCCTATATGGACGGAGGAAGCTATGGGTGCGACGCGGCTGGCGGCCAAGGGAATGTTCGTGCGGGGGGGGTTCTCTGAGCCACTGCGTCTCCCGTCCCTGCCTGCGGCTCTGGCCGCCGTCCTTCTGACCCTCGCCCTCGCGCTGAGCGCGACCCCGGCGCGGGCCGAGGTGAAGAAGGGTACCATCGGCAAGGGCTGCTCCTACACGCTCGAGGACTCCGGCAAGTTCACCATCTACCCCACGGACGGCGTGTCGGGGGAGATGGCCCAGGTGCATAGTGATCTTTCTTATCCAGCAGGACAACTTATCAACCATGATGTCGTTAGGTCGATATGCATAAAAAAAGGGGTAAAGGCGCCCGAAGACGCTAGCCTCCTCTTTTATGACCTGCCTAACATGGTCTCTGCGGACCTCTCTAGCCTCGACACCTCTAGGGTCACAAACATGTCGAGCATGTTCGGTATGTGCCGTTCGCTCACCTCCCTCGATATATCCGGCTGGGACACCTCGCATGTTATGCATATGTACCAGATGTTTAGAGATTGCCACTCGCTCAAATCCCTCGATATCTCCGGCTGGGACACCTCCAGAGTTACGGAGATGGAGAATATGTTCCTTGGCTGTACCTCGCTCACCTCCCTCGACCTCTCTCGACTTAATATCTCAAGTGTCGTGAGCATGCATCACATGTTCGATAACTGCACCTCGCTCGCCTCCCTCGACCTCTCGGGCTGGGACACCTCGCGGGTTACGGGCATGGGGTACATGTTCGCCGGCTGCGAGTCGCTCAAGTCGCTCGACCTCTCCCGGCTCGACACCTCGCAGGTCACGGATATGAGATGCATGTTCGCCGGCTGCGAATCGCTCAAGTCGCTCGACCTCTCCCGGCTCGACACCTCCAGGGTCACGGACATGAGCGGCATGTTCGCCGGCTGCTCCTCCCTCGTCTCCGTGGACCTCTCGGGCCTCGACACCTCGAGCGTCACCGTTATGGATGAGATGTTTGGCAGCTGCTCCTCACTCAAAGAACTCGACATTACAGGCTTTAACACCTCTAGAGTTATCAGCATGTCTCAAATGTTCTACGGCTGCTCCTCGCTCTCTTCTCTTGATCTCTCCAATCTGGATACCCTAGAACTTCACGGTGCAGCTAGGTACGATACGTTCGATGGCTGCTCCTCGCTCTCGTCCATAACGGTGGGAGGGAAGTGCGGGGGCATCACCACGGGACGAAGCCTCGCCTTCGAGACGCGGTATCATTCACCTGAGACGAGGCATGAGCGGTGGTTCTCCGCGCGCGACCGCAGGTGGTTCACGGTTGAGGAGATCTCGTCCGACCGCCAGGGCATCGCGGACACGTACACGAGCTACGAGACGGGCGGCGGCCGGACTCCCAAGGAGGGGGGCTCCCGCTACAGGCTCGGGAGCGTCGTTATGGGGCTCAACGGCAACACCTTCGACGTCCTCACGTGCGAGAAGACCATAGACGTGCAGGCGGGCTACACCACGTTCACGCTCAGGGCGACCCCCCTCAGGTACAACGCGGACGTGGCGGGCTACCGCCTCTACCAGAAGGTCGGGACCAGTAAGGCCGGAGGCGGCGTGGGCGGCGGCGGTGGCTCCTCGTGGGGGCCGGCGCCCGGCGACGACCTCTCCGGCGTGCTTGGGGGTGAGACATACGAGATCGCGACGGCAGACGCCGGCGGCGACTTCGGGACGCTATCCTACTCCAAGTTCATGGACCCGGCAGGCAGGAACAGCAAGCTCTACGTCCGCATGGTGGACGCCGCCGGCAAGACGCTACACGAGGAGCAGGTCCTCATCTCGGTCAAGAACTCATTGGCGAAGAAGGCCAGTTCCATCTCCCTCGTCCCTGGCGAGCTGGAGTTCGATTTCGGGGACAAGTTCCCCTTCCTGAGGGGCATGAAGCTTCCCGTCGCGAAGGGCCCGTTGACGTTCAAGCTCACGGGGGACGGCAAGTATCAGATTGGAGTCAACGTTGACATAAATGACAAGGATAGCGATAACATTATTCGCATCCTTAGTAGCGACAAGCTCACCGAACAGGCTCTTAGCAAGGCCATGAAACAGACACGATCGAAAAAGGGCGGCTCTAAGGGTGACACGCTCACGCCCAAGTTCAAGTTCGTCGGCTTTGCCGAGATGGACGTGAACGCGCGGACCGCCGAGGGCGTGGTCACGCTGTCGGCGGGCTTCGAGCACAAGGGCGCGCAGACGCAGTATCACTTCGCGGTCGTGGGGTTCTCGACGTCCGGTGAGATAGGCGGAGGGGTCAAGCTCAGGCTCAGGCTCCTGGACGGGGGCGGGGCCCGGATCATCGACGACGGGCTGAACTGGCAGCTCAAGCCGAAGCTGAAGGGCGAGCTGTACGCGGGTGCCGGCCTCGCGAACGTGGCGAGCGTGGGCGTGTGGGGCAGCCTGGGTCTCGAGGGCACCATGACCATGCTCCCGTTCGCGCGGCAGGGACTCGACGAGCTCTTTGCGGAGGGGAAGGCCGGCGTCAAGGGTGAGGCCCTCGGCAGGGACATATTCCGCGTGACGGTCCTGGACGGGAAGACCTACCTGTACAAGCGGGACATGGACAGCTCGGGGAAGCCCAGGCTCACGCTGCTCTCGGAGTCGTTCGACGCCGCCGTGACCCAGGCGCTCACGGACGTCGACTCCAACAGGGCGTACCCGCCCGTCTCGCGCGATCGCGTGGACGCGGGCGCCCCGTGGCTGGGCGGCATCCCGTCCGGCGGCGACGGGCACGCGGGCGCGAGGCTGCTCGCGTCCAAGGTCTACCCGCAGACCGACGTGCAGCTGTGCGAGGTGGAGGGAGGGGCGCTCGCGGTGTACGTCGCGGACGACCCGTCCCGCGCCTCGGGCGACCGGAGCCGCCTCGTGTGGACGCGCTATGACGAGGCGTCTGACTCCTGGTCGGAGCCGCGCCCCGTGTGGGACGACGGCACGGCGGACTTCACGCCCAGCCTCGCGCCCGACGGCAGGGGCGGCGCGCACGTGGCGTGGTCCAACGCCAGGGGCGCCATCGCCGACGGCGCGACGCTCGCCGACGTCGCCAGGCGGCTCGACGTCGCGTACGCCGCGTTCGACGCCCGGACGGGCGCCTTCGGCCCGGGCGAGTTCGTGACGGACTCCGACGCCTCCCTCGAGGCGAGCCCCGAGGTCACGGACGCGGGGGGCGGCCCCGCCATAGCCTGGCGCACGAACCGCGCCGACGACGTGCTCGGCATGGGGGGCGGACACGAGGTCCTCTTGGCCGCGAGGTCCGGCGGCGCGTGGTCGCGCCAGGTCGTCGCGCGATGCGACGGGTGCGTGACGGGGCTCGCCGCGGGCGCGCTCGACGGCAGGCCGACGGTGGCGTGGGCGACCGACGAGGACGGCGCTACGGCGACGACGGGCGACTCCAGGGTGTACGCGTCTGCGGGCGGCGGCGAGCCCGTCTGCGTCGCCGACGCAAATGCAGCGAACCCGCAGTTCGCGACCGCTGGCGGCGCCGGGGCGCTCGCCTGGTGGCACGACGGCGACCTCTGCTTCGCGACCTCGCTCGGTGGCGAGGCCGCCACGGCCGAGGGCGTCCTGCCCACGAGCCTGTACAGGCTCACCGGCGACCTCGCGGGCGACGCGCTCGCGAGCTTCGCCGTGGCGGGCGACGGCACGTGCGACGTCTGGGGCGTGAGGCGCACGTCCGACGGCTGGGGCGACAGGGTCAGGCTCACGGGCCTGGGCGAGTCGGTCTCGTTCTGGGACGCGGCCATGGTCGGGGGCGACCCGCTCCTTGCCCTCTCCACCGTCAGGTACGGTGACGCGACCGGCCCCACCCCTCCCGAGACGGGAGAGGCGAGGCTCTGGAGCACGCGCGGCAGCAGGGCACGGTTCGCCACGCTCGACGACGTCACCTTCGACGAGTCCGAGGCGCGACCGGGCGAGGCGCTCCCGCTCACGGTGGGCGTCACGAACGGTGGCGGCGCGACGCTCGACTCCTGCACCGTCGAGGTGAGGGACGAGGGCGGTAAGGTCGTCGCGACCGAGGAGGTGGGCCTTGGCCTCGCACCCGGCGCGAGTGGTGAGGCCAAGGTGAGCGTGACCCTGCCGGACAGGCTCGACCGGGCGCTCACGTACAGGGTGAGCGTCGCGCCCGCAGAGCCCGGCTCCGAGGGGCGGGAGGTCACCGTCGGCGCGGCCCACCTCTCCGTCAGGGCCGTCGCGTCGATGGACGGGGGCGCCGAGACCGTGACGGCGACCGTCACGAACCGAGGGCTCGTCGCGTCCGCCGCCGGCAGGGCAATCTTCTATAACCCCGAGCTGGGAGGCGAGCTGGGGACCCTCGACCTCCCCGCCATAGCCCCCGGGGGAAGCGCCGTGCTCTCCTGCGCCGCGCCTTCGGGCAAGACCTTCCTGGACGATGGCTCGGTGGGCGTGGGGGTGCGCCTGGAGGTGGGTGACGGGTCGGCCGACTACGGCGACTCGAGGGGCCTTGCGGGCACCTGGGGCGACGGCATCGACCGGAGCCTGCTGGACAAGCCCGACCCCGACAAGCCGAAACCGGACGAGCCGAAGCCCGACAAGCCGAAGCCCGACCCGGACAAGCCGAAGCCGGATCCCGACAAACCGAAGCCGGATCCCGACAAACCGAAGCCGGATCCCGACAAACCGAAGCCGGAGGAGCGCGACGTCTCCAAGGCGTCCGTGGACGCGATACCGGACCAGGCGTGGACGGGCTCCGCGGTGGAGCCCAGGCCGACGGTCAGGCTCGGCGGCAGGACCCTCTCCGAGGGCACCGACTACGTGCTCTCCTTCAGGGACAACACGGACCCGGGCACCGCGACCGTCACGATAGAGGGCAGGGGCTCCTACACGGGCGCGAGGGACGTCACGTTCAGGATCGTGAGGAGGGACGAGCCGAAGCCCGACCCGGGCAAGCCACAGCCGAGCCCGGACGGGCCCAAGCCGGAGGAGCGCGACGTCTCGCGGGCGTCCGTGGACGCGATCCCCGACCAGACCTTCACTGGCTCCCCCCTGGAGCCGAGGCCCGCGGTCAGGCTCGGCGGAAGGACCCTCTCCGAGGGGACGGACTACGCGCTCTCCTTCGGGGGCAACGAGGGCATCGGCACCGCCACGGTGACCGTCACCGGGAAGGGGGCCTACACGGGCGCCAAGTCCGTCACCTTCAGGATAGGATTCTCGGACGTTCCGGCCGGGCACTGGGCCCTCGCGGAGGGCGCCGGCGGGGAGAGCTACCTCGCGGCGGTCGTCAGGATGGGGCTCATGACGGGCTACGGGGACCCCGCCACGGGAAGGCTCACGGGCCGCTTCGGCCCGGAGGACGGCGTGACCCGGGCGCAGGTGGTGACCGTCCTCTACAGGCGCGCGAACCCCGGCTCCACGGACACGACGACGGGTGCGCACGCGGAGAACGCGACCTCGCTGTCCGACAACGAGTCGGGCCAGTACTACACCGCCGCCGTGAACTGGGCGGTCCGGACGGGGGTCGTCACGGGCTACACGGCGGGCCCCGACGCGGGCAGGTTCGTCCCCGACAGGGAGATCAGCCGCGAGGAGCTGGCAACGATGGTCCACCGCTTCGCCGCCCTCGAGGGCGCCAGCGACTCGGTCCCCGACTCCGCCTACGGGGGCGCCCCGGACGCCGGGGACGTCTCGGGCTGGGCGAGCGGGCACGTGGCCTGGTGCTACGCCCACCAGGTGCTGACGGGTCACGCCGACACCGGGCTGCTCGAGCCGCAAGGCACGGCCACCCGCGCCCAGATGGCCAAGATGGCCGTCCAGACGATAAAGGCCATGGGGAGGTAGCGCCGCCGGACGCTTCCGCTGGGGCCGCGCCCGGGGGTGACCCCGGCGCGGCCCTCTGCGCGCGGCGGCGCCAGCGGGCGGCATGGCAGGAGTGCCGTTCGCCGCCGCTGGGCGCGCGCGAGGTTCTCGGCGACTGCGGTTTGCCGTCCTGATGAGTGCCGCGGTCCCTCGTAGCGCGCTTTCGGGTAACCACCACGAGGCGGGATGTGCTTTTCCGTGAGTGCCTGCGGCCAGAATGTGCCTTTCCGTAGAGTGCGCCTTTCCTCACCTGGGCAAACGTAACATCGCCTTACGGAAAGGCGCGTTCTGCCTCAGCGTCCTCACGAGAAAGCACAGTTTGACCTGGCGCTTCACGGATGCCTTATATGAAGGCGCGCGCCGCAAGAGAAGTGTTGCCGCCAAGCCATTGGCGCTGGGACCCCAGGTCCGTTAGTCATCACGCACGCTATATGGGGTGCGTCCACCAATAAGTCTCCGTGTCACTACGAGGATAGGTGACGAGCCGGCGCTAACAACGACGAGAGGTGCATGGCCCGAAGCTGCAGGTGATGGGTGGCAGGAAGGCAGCGCACTCTATGGTATAAATAAAGCTTTGTGAACCCGTGTGGGCAGGCGGTCATGTCACTGCCACGGCACCGTGGGCCCTATGCCCGAGTGCCCGGAACCCGCGCAGGCTCACGAGACCTCTACACCTTCGAATCGAAGAGAACATGCGTTCTTGTCCTGTGCTATGGTAATGGCAGGAAACGGAGGCGGACAGAAGGGCGGTGGTCGGATGGCACAGGCGAGGCGGGACATGGGCGAGCTGAGGCCCATAGACGACCTGATGTTTCGGGTGATGGCGAGGGACGAGGCCTTCTGCGGGGAGCTCCTGGGGGTGCTGCTCCAGGACAGGGGGCTCACGGTCGTGAAGAGCACCCCGCAGTCCCACGTCACGAACACGCGGGGCCGCTCGGCGGTCCTCGACGCCCTCTGCGAGCTCTCCGACGGCAGGCTCGTGAACGTGGAGGTGCAGCGCGCCGACGATGACGACCTCCAGAGGCGGGTGCGCTACTACGC
Source organism: Olsenella sp. oral taxon 807 (assembly GCF_001189515.2). NCBI lineage: Bacteria > Bacillati > Actinomycetota > Coriobacteriia > Coriobacteriales > Atopobiaceae > Olsenella > Olsenella sp. oral taxon 807. The sequence goes on along the minus strand of NZ_CP012069.2, from coordinate 2,858,202 downwards.
CTCGCTCGTGACGACCGACAGGACGCCCCCGGGCGCGCGCTTCGCCGACGTCCCGGACGTCTGCGTGGCGCTCGTCTGCGAGTTCGACCCCCTCGGGGAGGGCTGCCCGCTGTATCATGTGGACAGGGTCGTCAGGGAGGGCGGGCGTGCGCTCGACAACGGCCTCGAGGAGCTCTACGTGAACGCCCTGGCGAGGGACGGCGGCGAGGTCTCCGCCCTCATGAGGGTGTTCGTCGAGGCCGAGGCGTACGACGAGGCGCGCTTCCCGGAGACGTCGAGGGTGAAGAGAAGGCTCAGGGAGACGGAGGAGGGGCGAGAGGACATGGGCAGCGTCATAGAGGAGATCCGAGAGGAGATCCGCGCGGAGTGCATCGCGGAGGGCATCGAGACGGGCAGGGCCGAGGGCAAGGCCGAGGGCATCGCGGAGGGCAAGGCCGAGGGCAAGGCCGAGGGCAAGGCCGAGGGGACGCTCGAGACGCTCGTCCGGCTCGTGCGCGACGGGCTCGTGAGCGTGCAGGACGCCGCCACCTCGGCGGGGGTGGACGCCGACGAGATCAGGCGCACGCTCGCTGCGGAGGGGTGAGGCCGGCCGCAGGGGGTGACGCGCCCCACCCGCCGGCGGCCGGAGGCTGTCGGGGCCCGCACGAGCGTGCCGTGTGGCCCCCGCCCTCATGAGGGTGTTCACAGAGGCCGAGGCGTACGACGAGGCGCGCTTCCCGGAGACGTCCAGGGTGAGGCGGTGACCTGGGATTTTACCAAGTGCAGCTATCACAGGGGCGTCACTGCATGTCACCCCTCCTCGTCGTGTGTCTGCGGCCCGCGTTCCTTGGTCGAGGAAGGTCGTCTGCCTCGTCATGCGAACCCCCTCGAAAATTGCCTCGAAATAGGTAGTATGCTTCGGATTTGAGAAAGAGCTTAGGTTTTCTTATGACTCAGTACATCCGACGCTCGCTTGAGCCTCTCGTGCGTCGCTACGCTGACAATTTTAAGGTCGTCGTGGTGGTTGGTCCTCGTCAGGTAGGTAAGACCACTATGCTCAGGCATCTCATGGAAGAGGTGCGCCTCGTGGTGTCCCCCGTTCCTACGTGACGCTCGATAACACGGCCATCCTCCAGACAGCTAGACAGGACCCCGCGCTCTTTCTGCAGCGCTGGCACCCACCCGTGCTCATCGACGAGATACAGAAGGCACCAGAGCTTCTCCCTTGTATCAAGGAGGTTGTCGATACCTCCTCCCAGCTTGGCAGCGTGTGGCTCACTGGGTCCCAGCCGCTCCATTTGATGAGGGAGGTCTCGGAGTCACTTGCGGGACGTGTGGGCATCATCGAGATGCTGGGCTTATCCAATGCAGAGATGGAGGGGCTTCCCTCTGAGCCGTATGATCCTAGCCCAGACTACTTCACTCGTCGGGCGGCTCTGTGCACGCCGCTGGACGTCACCGAGGTTTACGGGCGGATCTGCGCGGGATCACTGCCGGCCATACGCGCGTTGCCCGAGGACCTGAGGTCAGCTGGATACGAATCATACCTCGACACGTATGTCATGCGGGATATACGAGACCTCGCTCAAGTGGGAGACGCGCTTAGGTTCCGTCACTTCATGGCGGCGTGCGCGGCGCTTACCTCGAGGCCCGTTGTCTACGCAGAGCTTGCTCGCATCGCCGACGTCAGCGAGAAGACTGCCAAGACCTGGCTCTCACTTCTTGTAAGTACGTATCTCATTAAGCTGGTCGAGCTCTACTCGAACAACCTGCTCAAGCGCTTGAGCAAGCGGCCAATCATGCACTTTCTGGATACCGGCCTTGCTGCATACCTTACTGGCTGGAGCAACCCGCAGGCGCTTGAGGTGGGCGCGATGAGTGAACAGATCTTTGAGACCTACGCCTTTGGAGAGGTGTACAAGGGTTTTGCGAACGCGGGGAGACATGCCCCTCTCTTCTTCTTTCGGAGCAGCGACGGGAAGGAGATCGACCTGCTCATGGAAAGAGATGGTACGCTCTATCCGATTGAGATCAAGAAGACGGCCTCTCCTAGCAGGGGTGACGCGCGAAACCTTGGGGCGCTTGATCCCGTTGCCGCTGATGATGTACCCGAGGGTCTCTCCGTTTTTAGGCGTAAGATCGGGACGGGCTGCATACTCTGCATGACGGGAGACACGTTTCCCGTGAGTGATCGTGCCTGGGCGTTTCCCGTCTGGGCGTTATAAGCGGTGGCGATTGGTGTCTGCGTCGCGCCGTCTCGTCTGCCGAGGTTTGTCATCGGGGGAAGTTGATGTGGATGATGATCCTGCTGGATGGGGGTCATCAGCGCGCGGCGGTTGCGCGGAGTGCGCCTCACGGAAAGGCGCACTCTACGTGATCGATACGATACGGAATGCGCTTTTTGGTAACGTTGCGACCGCAGAATGCGCTTTTCCGTACAGCACGGGTTGCAGAATGCGCTTTTCCGTAGAGTGCGCTTTTCCTCACCTGCGCAAACGCCGACCCGCCTCACGCAAAAGCGCATTCTGGCCGTGGGACCTCACGCAAAGGCGCATTCTGACCCCGACACCTCACGGAAACCGCATTCTGGCCGTGGGCCCTCACGCAAAGGCGCACTCTGTCCCCGACGGCTCACGCAAAGGCGCGCTCTACGTGATCGATACGATGCGGAATGCGCCTTTTGGTAACGTCGCGACCACAGTATGCGCTTTTCCGTACAGCACGGGTTGCAGAATGCGCTTTTCCGTAGAGTGCGCTTTTCCTCACCTGCGCAAACGCCGACCCGCCTCACGGAAAAGCGCATTCTGCGTGCGTGCCGTCACCAAAGGACGCGCTCTGTATCCCCGCGACGGCTACCAAAAACCGATGTAACCCTGGCTCAGCGCAGCGTGACCCCAGCGCAGTAAGGCCCGGCGAGACCCGGCAAGACGTGGCGAGGCGAGCGACCATCCTCCTGCGGTGGGGCGACGGACCCCCACCCCCCATCCCCACCCCCTACCTCAACTCCCAGCGTCCCGCTTCCTGCGCCTCGAAAACACCAGGTCCTGCGCTTGGGATTGGGTTGCATTAAGCGGACGTTTCGGTTTGGTAAGTGGCGAGTGGTCTTCACTCCAATAAGCCTACCATGTCCAACGCAACAACGTGGCAAAACGAGCAACGGCTCTGTTGAGCCACGACGTAAGGTCAAAGAGAGGCGCTCGTGACGGGTTGGCGTTTGTACCATGGCCCGCGTACCTGCGCTGTGATCCTGTGAGGGAGGCAAGCGTATGAATGTGAATGGTCTGATAGTCATCATCGTTGCGGCGGTGGCTCTCATCATCGGGTACATCGCATACGGGCGCTGGATGGCACGAACCTGGGGCATCGACCGGAATGCGCTGACGCCGGCGGTGCGCATGGAGGACGGAAAGGACTTCACTCCCTCCTCGCGTTTCTCGGTCTTTGCGCACCAGTTCTCGTCCATCTGTGGGGCAGGTCCTGTGACGGGGACTATCGTGGCCATGATGTTCGGCTGGCTACCGGTGCTTCTGTGGGTGATCGTCGGCGGCGTGTTCTTTGGCGCCGTACATGACTTTGGCGCCCTGTACGCCTCGGTCAAGAACAACGGCAAGTCCTTGGGGCTGCTCATCGAGAAGTACATAGGCAGAACGGGACGCCGCCTGTTTCTGCTCTTCATCTGGCTCTTTTGTTGCATCGTTATCGCCGCCTTCACCTCTATGGTTGCGGGCACCTTCAAGATGACCATTGGCGAGGCGGGCACCATCGACGTCGCCAAGTCCTATGCGGCCGGTGCCGCAGGTACGATCTCGATTCTCTTTACCTTTGTCGCCGTCGCGTTTGGCTGGGCGAGCCGCAGGTTCAAGCTCGCCGGAGCAAGGCAGCTCGCCCTTGCGATCGTGCTTATTGCCCTCATGTTTGCGCTCGGCATGGCGTTTCCGCTGTACCTGAGCCTCAACGGCTGGATTGCCGTCGTGATGGTCTATCTTGTGTTTGCCAGTGCCGTACCCATCCAGGTGCTCAAGCAGCCAAGAGACTATCTCACGACCATCATGATGGTCGCGATGATCGCCTGTGCCGTCGTAGGCATCTTCGTTATGGGTGTGAACGGCAGGGCCACCATGACCGCACCGATGGTCGTCTCGTCCCAGACGCTCTCTGCGCTTGCCGCAAAGGGTAACTATCTCTTTCCGCTGCTATTTGTCTCCGTGGCCTGTGGCGCTCTCTCGGGATTTCACAGCCTCGTGAGCTCCGGGACCTCTTCCAAGCAGATAGCCCGGGAGCCAGACATGCTGTCCGTGGGCTTTGGCGCCATGGTGCTCGAGAGCTTTGTGGGCGTGCTCGCCGTCGTCGTTGCGGGCATCATGTTCGGTGACATGAACACCTCTGGTACCGGCGCCCTCAACGTTGGTGGTGCCGCGAGTACGCCGTTTCAGATATTCGCCGCTGGCGTCGCGCGGGGTATGGGGACCGTTGGCATCGACGCGACCTTCTCGACCGTGTTTATGACCATGAATGTCTCGGCGTTGGCGCTCACCTCGCTCGATGCCGTCGCGCGTGTTGCCCGCACCTCGTTTCAGGAGTTCTTTCTCAAGACCGGTGACGCCGCCTCGTCGGAGACCGGGCGTACGGGCGCAATGGGGGTTGTCACCAACACCTGGTTCGCGACCATTCTCACTTTGATCGTAGGCTGCGCGCTTACCTTTGGCGGGTACCTCAATATCTGGCCGCTCTTTGGCGCGTCCAACCAACTTTTGGGTGGCATGACCATGATCACGCTCGCCGTCTTCTGCAAGGCGACCGGTCGTAAGGGCTTCATGCTCTATGTGCCAGTGGCGTTTCTGCTTGCCTGCACCTTCACGTCGCTCGCAATGAGCGCATGGGGCTGTGTGGTTGCGCTCGCCGCTGGCCCCACTCTTGAGGTGCTGTCTACCAAGGGGCTGCAGCTCGTCTTTGCGGTACTCCTCATGGTCCTGGGCATCATCGTGACATACAATTGTCTGAAGGAGTTTTTCACCACCAAGGCAGGCTCTCTGCCTGATGAGGACCCCGAGTGGTCCGAGTTGGGCCACAGGCACGTTGCCGAGGCCGAGGCTCCAGCCGAAGGTGGCCAAGAGACTCTCGCGAGCGCCGAGGCCGCTCGTACAGGAGCGTAGCGCAAGAGACGCGTGGTACGTGTCATATGCGTGTACGCGGGACGATTGCGGTGCCCGTCTATCGTAGGCGGGCGTCGAGCCTTCTTTATACAAACGTCTTGAGCAAAGAGGCGGGCTCCTCTTGGGATGGACTCCTCTTCAGGCACGCACGCGAATAAGGTAGCTCCCACCAGGGATGGGAGCCGGTATGGGTAGGCACCCCTCCTCGGGCGCATGCGCGGGTAAGGAAGCCTATCGGTGGCGTGCCCAAGACGCCTCCCGCAGTTCTCTTAGTAGTGCCTGCCGTAGCGACCGCCGCCAAAGCCACGACCACGACCGCGCGAGCCGCTAAAGAGGTTGCGCGTGGGCTTCGTGGTGGATCGGTGATCGTTAGGGACGATGCGCGTTTCGTCGTAGTCAAAGCCCGCCAGCTCCCAGAGCGGCACGAGCTTTCTGGTAAAGTACTCGATCTCACGCAGGGGCGTTATCTCGTCGGGCGCGACGAAGGTGTAGGCATGACCGGTGGCTCCGGCTCGTCCCGTGCGGCCGATGCGATGCACGTAATCCTCGGGGTCCATGGGTACGTCAAAGTTCACGACAGCGTCAATGCCGCTCACGTCGATGCCGCGGCTCATCACGTCGGTTGCCACAAGGACCTGCACCTTGCCCCCACGAAAGCTCTCGAGCGCTCGCTCGCGCGCCTTTTGGGGACGATCCGCATGCATGACATCAACCTTGATGCCTGTCTTCTTGAGGTGCTTCTCCAGGTCATCGGCGCGACGCTTGGTGCGGCAGAACACGAGCACGCGGTCGGGCCTCTCTCCCGAGGCGCCACCCGTGTTAAGGAGGGCCTCAAGGAGCTGGATCTTCTGGCTCTGGACCACGGGACAAAGATGCTCCTCCACAGTCTCTGCGGTTTGTCCCATGCGGGCGATCTCGATGGTGACGGGATCGGTGAGCATCGCGTCGACCGTACCCTTGATGGAAGGGGGAATGGTGGCCGAGAAGAGCAGCGTCTGGCGCTTCTTTGGACAGGCCGCGACAATGCGGCGAACGCTGGGCCAGAAGCCCATGTCAAGCATGCGGTCGGCCTCATCGAGCACCAGGCACTGCACGCAGTCGAGGTTCACGTGGTCGTGATCCATGAGGTCGATGAGACGTCCCGGCGTGGCGACGAGCAGGTCGCAGCCTGCCTCGAGTCCCTTGATCTGGCGCTTGAACTTTGCGCCTCCCATGACGACGACGGCCCTCTGTCCGGTCTTCTCGCAGACGACAGAGACGACCTCCTCGATCTGCGCTGCGAGCTCGCGCGTGGGGGTCACCACCAGGGCGAATGGTCCAAAGGGATGGGCGTTGGGGTCCGCCTGCCTTGCGAGGGCATTGTCTCCCTGTTTGCGCGTGCCCTTGCGGCGGCGAGACGTGCGTCTGGATTTGGGCTTGGGCGCACCATTGCTGGCAGTCGTAGCCGAGCTACCGCCTGCCTCAGGCCGCTTCGCCTTAGCCTTCTCGGCCCTTGAGCTCGATGTTCCCAGCTTTTTCTTGATATGGTGACGCCTTCGTGGCTTGGCGATACTCCCGTCGGGATTCACCTTCGCGGAGGTTGACGCACCCTTCTCGATCGCGTCGGCAAGGACAGGTGGCGAGTCATTTCCACTGGCCGTGCCCGCGTTACTAGAGACGGCCTTTTCTGCGACGGCGAGGTCGTCGCACGAGGCGCCCTCGCCCGCTTTCCTCCTACGGTCGGCGGCGATTTCTGCTGCCTGCTGTTCGCGGGCCGTGCGAGAGGCCTCGGCTATAACCTGCAAGATGGGTAGCGCGAAGGCCGCCGTCTTTCCCGTGCCCGTCTGTGCGGAGGCTATGATGTCTCGTCCGGCAAGCACCTCTGGAATGGCCTTGCTTTGGACGGGGGTGGGGACCGTAAAGCCGAGGGCCTCGACGCCCTCAAGTATCTGCTCGTTGAGCCCGAGCTTGGCGAATAAATTAGTCATAAACATAAGTATCGCTCAACAACAACTCGTTTGCAGGGGGCGTCTATGCTTGTGTTCAACTCTCCATATATAACCCTCCGAATCATGCATAATTCTCGGAATCGTCTCTTACCTCTACCGGTGGCCCGTGCTCCGGTGCCGGTAAGCGAAATGCCCGATGAGGGAAAGCCTGTTGTGGGATCGCCGATGATAGAGTGAGAAGGTGACGTTTTTGACGGGAGGTTCTCATGCCAATGAAGCTGCAGTTGACCCTTGACTCTCCAAGTGTGGAGGATTGTCTTGACCTGGTGCTCGCCACGCGAGACTCCGTGGACATTGTCGAGGTCGGCTATCCGCTGCTGGTCGAAGAGGGCCTCTCGCTCGTGCGCCACGTGAAACACGCTTTTCCGGACAAGACGGTGCTCGCCGATGCGAAGATCTTTCACAGCGGCGGTTATGTGTCCGAGAAGTGCTTTGAGTATGGGGCGGACGTCGTGAGTGTGATGGGCCTTGCCTCCGACGAGACCTTTCGCGCGGTGCTCGGCGTGGCGCAACAGCACGCTGGCCACGTCGTGGGTGACCTCGCCGGCATAGAGGGCTACGTGGCGCGTGCGCTCGAGCTCGAGACACTGGGCGTCAGGTCCGTCGTTGTGCCATCTGGCCTCGGTGCCGACGGCGCGGAGCTTAGCGAGGTCTCTGACCTGGGAGAGGCTGGGAACGCCGCACCGCTCGAGGCGCTGCGTGAGCTCAACGAGCAGCTGAGTCATGTGATGGTGGCGGTTGTCGGTCACATCGGAATGGATACCATTGACCGCGTGGTCGAGGCGGAGCCAGACATCGTCCTTGTCGGTCGCGCCATCGTCTCTGCAAGCGACCCGCGCGGGGCCGCCGCAGCTCTCAAGGCCAAAATGGGCTAGATCCTGCGGCGCGTGCGGCCACAGGGGTGCCTGCGGCGCGTGCGAATGCCTGCGTCACGTGCGCCTGTCCGAACATCGCGCCCGCCTACGCCTATGCCCGAGTTCGCCCCCCTACGCCCCGAACTTGTCGATCGTGCCGTTTGAGCCGTCACGCAGCCTGGCAATCTCTGCCGGTATCCGCGAGAGGTCATACGGCGTCATCTGGTACACCCAGTTGAGCCAGTTACGATAGAGCAGGTTGGCATGTGCCCGCCACGTGAAGATGGGCTGTCTCTCGGGGTTGTCATCGGGAAAGTAGCGCTCGGGCACACGGATGGGCAGGCCACTCTTGAAGTCGCGCCAGTACTCGTCCGAGAGCGTGTCACGCCCATACTCAAAGTGTCCGGTCACGTACACCTCGTGAAAGTCGCGCGTGGCGATGAGCGCAGGTCCGCTCGAGAAACCCTCGGAGAGTACGTGCAGTTCCGGGTGCTTGGCAAGCTCCGTCGTCTCAATTGCGGCGTGGCGAGAGTGCGGCATCCCATGCACCTCATCAAAGCCGTTCGTGAGAAAGTTATACTCGTCGCACAGGCGCTGCATGAACACGCCAAAGAGCTTAGCGGGCAGCTGTCTCTTGGGGATGTCGTACAGGTGATAGAGGCCTGCGAGGGCTCCCCAGCACAGATACATGGTGGAGAAGACGTGCTCCTGCGACCAGTCGATGATTTGGCAGAGCTCATCCCAGTAGTCTACCTCCTCGAAGGCCAGCTGTTCTACGGGCGCACCCGTGATGATCATGCCGTCGTAGTTTTTGCTCTCGAAGCTGTCGAAGGTGTCGTAGAACTTAACAAGGTGGTCTTGGGACACGTGGGTGGCCTCATGGGACGAGACGCGCATGAAGTCGCAATTTACCTGCAGGGGCGACTTTGAGATGAGGCGCAGGATCTGCGTCTCGGTCTCGATCTTGGTGGGCATGAGGTTGAGGATGACAACGTCGAGGGGACGTATCTCCTGGCGATCGGCAGCCTCCTCCTCGAGTGCAAAGATGCGCTCTTGCCGAAGGGTCTTCTTGGCGGGCAGACCGTCTGGGATGTTGATGGGCATGGTGGCTCCGATTTCCTGTCGCGAGGCCGCATCGCATGACGCCCAGTGTTGCCTCTGTACAGCGCCTCGCTTTTTTCTCCCTAAGGATACCCGACTCGGAGCTCGGATGTGACGTGGGCAGTGCGCGCGATCCGATCAAGCGAGGGAGTTGCCCGCCTACGTTCTGTCGCCTTCTCCTCGAGTACAATGTACGATCGAGATGAAATTTGGGTCGCAAAAGGCAGGCGCCGGGCAGGCGACGGCGACGGCCCAGACGGCCCAGGGCGCCTCACGGAAAACCGCACTCTGGTCCAGCCACCTCACGGAAAACCGCACTCTGGCCCAGACAGCCCGGGGCGCCTCACGGAAAAGCGCAGTTTGGTTGGTCCGAGGCTCGCAGAATGCGCCTTTCCGTGAGGACCCGTGCCCAGAATGCGCTTTTCCGTGACGTCCCGAGACCAGAATGCGCTTTTCCGTAAAATGCGCTTTTCCTCACCTGGGCAAACGTCGAGCCACCTCACGGAAAAGCGCACTCTGCAACCGGCGCCTCACGGAAAACCGCACTCTGCAACCGGCGCCTCACGGAAAAGCGCACTCTGCAACCGGCGCCTCACGGAAAAGCGCACTCTGCAACCAGAGCCTCACGGAAAAGCGCACTCTGCAACCAGAGCCTCACGGAAAAGCGCACTCTGCAACCAGAGCCTCACGGAAAAGCTCATTCTGTCCCAGCGCCTCACGGAAAAGCTCATTCTGTCCCAGCGCCTCACGGAAAACCGCACTCTATAACCAGTGCCTCACCAAAAACCGCAGTTTGGTTGGTCCGAGGCTCGCAGAATGCGCCTTTCCGTGAGGACCCGTGCCCAGAATGCGCTTTTCCGTGACGTCCCGAGACCAGAATGCGCTTCTCTGCGCCGCCGGGAGTCGGCGCAGGTGAGATGGGTCACATCATCGCCCCGAGTCCCAATGTGTCCCATCTATGTCCCATCTTTGTCCCATCTGGCGCGTCGTAGGGGTGCGCGGCATAGGCCTCGGCCGCGATCCGCGCGTACTGGCCGGCATCTGGCCGGTCGTAGTGCCGCCCCGTCACTCCCGGCAGGATATGCCCCATCATCGGCTCAATGTACCTCGGCTCGACTCCCCAGTCCCATCGCATGTAGGTCTGCCACGAGACTCTGAGCCGCGAGGCAGGGTGCCTCGGCAGGCTCGCGCGCCCGATCGCCCCGTCGAGCTCCCTCTGGTAGCGCGCCTGCGTGACGGTGCCGCCGTCTGAGTCCCTCACGAGCCAGCCGGGACCCATGTCCCGCGCGATGGCGAGCATCCTCTCGCCTGCGGGCCCCGGCAGCACGACCGGCCGCCGGCTGCGCTCCGTCTTTAGGGCCTCGCTCACCTGGCGCCCCTGGTGGGCGAGCTGGCGGGCGACCGGCACCACGGCGACCGTCACCCCTCCCGAGTCGATCCGCGTGACCTCCTCGGCGCGGCACGCCAGGGACTCCCCCACCCGGCAGGAGCCGAAGGCGGAGAGGAGCACGGCCGGCTCGGCCCAGGACCCCATGGCGGCGCCCCAGAGGGCGACGAGCTCGCCGAGGCTCCACACGCCCGCGTCCCCGCGCCTCACCGTCGAGGAGGGGGGCATGACGTAGCGCTCGCGGAACGGGTTGCCCGAGGTCACGCCGTACCTCGCGCCGTAGTCTCCGACGAGCCTGAGGACGCTGAGCGCCATCTGGGCCGAGGTCCCAGCCATGCCGTCGAGCCACCTTTGCACGTCGAGGGGCCGCACCCGGTCCATCGGAACCTTGCCCCACCTGTCCCTGGCGTGCGCCGCCCAGACGCTCTCGTACCTCTCCAGGGACGAGGGCGCCATGTCGCCCGACTCCACCCGGCGGCGCCTCTCTGGCAGGTACCACGACTCCCACGCCTCCCCGACGGTGGGGCAGGGCGCGTCCGCCGAGTGCTCTAGGCGGATCGCCGCCAGGCGGTCGTGGGCGTCCCTCCTCGTGCCCCTCACGACCTCGCTGCACCTGCGGTAGCCCTCGGGCGTCTCGGCCCACCACCGGAGGCGGTAGCGCCTCCCCCGATCGATCTCCTGGACGCAGCCCCAGTCGCTCCTCATCCGTGGCATAATGTACTCGGCCTCCAATCCGTGGCCATCCCCCGCACGCGTCCGCCAAGATCTCGTGCGGGGGAATTCCTGTCTTTCCCCCTCATGCACCCGGCCCGGAACCCGAGCCTTTGGCCGTCTTCGCGATGCCCCTCATCAGGAGCGAGACTCCCCCGCACATGAGCGCCGTGACGACCACGGGCCTCACGTCACTGCCCCGAGAGAGCATCGACGGCACTGCCACGAGGCACAGTGCGGCGAAGAGGCCGGCGACCACCGCGACGATGACGAAGACCGCGCGCATGACGGGGCCCATACTCTGGATGTCTTGGCGCCCAACCTCCTCCATCGCACTCACCCTCTCCCTTACCTCGTCGTGCGAGAGCGAGGCCCATGGCGTTGTCGGCGACGCCGGTATCGTGACGGTCGCGCTCCACTCGCGCCTCTCGGGACGGTCGGCCTTGGCCTGCTCGAGGGCAGCGGCGAGCGAAGGCGCGTTGCCGACGAGCTCGACCGCGCACGACGCACTCCCGTCCCCTCCCTTGAGGATTACCTTGCACTTGACCTCCCCGGGAAGGTCGGAGTCGTCTGAGACACCGAAGAAGCCCCTTGCGTCATCCATCCCAGATTTGGACAGATGCGCGACCACGGACTCGCCCACGACCACGTCGTAGCGCGGCGATCCCGCGTTCTTGCCGCGCGTCACGCTTCCCATCCTGAGGGTCCCCTCCCCGGCACCCCTTCTCCCTCCCCCGAGGAGCGCAATGACACGCCTGGTCGTGGCCTTGGTCTGCGTCGTGGCAGGATGACGATGTGTCTCCGCCTCGTCTCCTAGCACGAGCCTGACGTACCTCTCGTCGCACAGAAGTGCCCTGAAGCAGTGCGCCGTGGCCCTCGCGTCCTCGGCTGCGTCATGGGCACCGAACGCGTAGCCGTAGTGTGCGGCGCACTCCGTGAGCTTGGAGAACTTGTGGGACGACGAGCCCGCCCTCCTTCTTCCGTGGACCCTCGCGAACTCCCGCATCACGTCGAATCCGTGTTCGACCCATGGGTTAGGGAGCACTCCGGCCGCGTGGAGGAATCTCGCGTCGAAGTCCCCGTTGTACGACACTGCGAGGTAGTTGCCGCCGAGGTACCCCGCGAGCCGGTCGCACAGCTCCTCGATCCTCGGCGCACCAGCTACCATCTGCGGCGATATGTGGTTGACCCTCTGAGCCTCCGGCCACGATCTCTTCCTGGATGGCCTCACGAGGGAACTGACCAGCTCCCTACCGTGTCCGTCTACCACTGCCACGGACAGGATCTCGTCCCTGCTCGGCGAGAGCCCTGTTGTCTCCGTGTCGAAGGCCACCACCCTATCAAGAGGGTATCCCGTGATGATTTCGCACATGTCCATCGCATACCCCTATCTGACAACGTCCCTATACGCCTGATGCCATACGACCACGCCGAGGATTTCGACCGGCGGATCGTCCGGGCCGATCACGATGTCCTCGTGTGACTCCGACCAGCTGTCGGCCGAGAGCATCACCGTGCCGGCAGATCCTCTTAGGTAGACATGCACGAAGCTCCCGCGCACACCGTCCCTCACGAGTACTGCGTCGTCGTTGCGAGGCTCCATCTCCGGATCGACCCCAAGCGCCGAATCGGCGGGAAAGCGCCTGTCCATACATGATCCGATTCCGTGGACTACGAACATCCTCGGGTGGTTTGCGACCACGAACGCGGGCACCTCCACCGCCCTGTCCGCCTCGTCCTCATCGCCGTCCCCCATGCACGTTACGCCTAGGACGCGCAGCGGGACCGAGGTCGACGACGGGATAGGCGCGACGGTATTTGCAGGCCGAATGTCGTCCGCCACAACGTCGGCCGTTGAGACGTCGAAGAACGTCGCGAGCTTCTGGACCATTCCCATGCGAGGGCTTGACCAGCCATTCTCCCATTGGGTAACGGTGGATCGAGCAACACCGAGCTTGTTCGCAAGCTCGCCTTGGGTCATACGGCTTTGCTCCCTCAGATTCCTTATGTTTGTGGAAACAGACATTTCATCTCCTCGGGGCCATCTTTTCGCAACATTTTATCTAACTTTGCTTGACAAGTCGAGGTTTGTTTAACTATCATTCGTAGTGTCGAGAGGAGGAGAAAATGCAGACCCTCAAGAGAGCTCGGGAGGAACGAGGCGTCAAGCAGAGGGCGGTCGCCGAATACCTCGGAGTATCACGTCAGACATACTGCCGCTATGAAGGGCAGCAAGAGAAGATGACGATAGAGCAGGCAAAGGCCGTCTGTCGCTTCTTGCACTGTGACATAGCGGATATTTTTTTACCTGAGAACGTTAGTTAAACAAACATATGAAGGAGCCTACCCATGCCCACCACAAGATTTAGGGCGTTCTACTCGACGCCGCTGGGGGTCCGCTTCGTGGACGAGGACGCGGATGACATCGACGCCGAGATGGCCGTCGCAAGGTCCAGGGAGGTCTTCGGCCTCGTGCACCTGGACCGAGTGCAGCAGATCGGGTCAGTGCCCGAGGGCGCCCGCGACGAGGCCACCGACTAGCAGACGACAAGGAAGGGACTAGCAATGGAACCAGTAATGACAGCCAAACCAGAGCCCGAGCTCTACGGAAACCACGACTTCGTGCTCTCCTCAGACGAGGAGGGCAGGGCGTGCGTGCGGGAGTACGGCACGCCTTGGATGTACACGCCCGGGGACCGCTCCGGGCACGGGTGGGACTCCGCGCGCGGGGAGCGCTACGGGGGACCGCTCTACGAGTGCGACGCGCTCGTGGCGGCGCACGCCCGCGAGGCCTGGGTGGCGGAGGCGAAGGAGGCCTGCGTGCACTTCGGCATCGCGGGGGACCGCTGATGGCGGTCGAGGTCCCACGGAGCGTGAGCGTCCTCGGCCTGGCATACGCGGTCGAGACCGCCGACATGGACGGCGAGGACGGGTCGGTGTCACCGGCGAGGCAGCTCATACGGCTGTCGTCGGGCCTGTCGGCCGAGAAGAGGGAGCAGGTCTTCCTCCACGAGCTGGTGCATGCGCTGCTCGACCAGCTCGGGTACGCGGACCTGTACGGGGACGAGCACCTGGTGCAGGGGCTCGCGATCGGGCTGCACCAGGCACTCGCGGGCAGGGACGGGGTCCCTACTTCCTCCGGCTCGGGGTCTGGGACAGGGCGCTCCCTGCCGCCGACTTCGACGCCTTGCCCGTGCGGCCGTCCCTCAAGACCCTAGACGCCGCGCTCGCCGCCTTGCGCGAGGTCTGCTTCGTGTTCTTGGCCATGCGATCACCTCCCTCCGCTTCCTCATGACATAGGGAGTATACCGCATGTTGCGAGAACCTGAGTTCCTGATACCAGAGATTGGAGGTGGGAGATGAGGTCGAGGCTAAGGGTCGTGCTCGCCGAGAGGCGACTGAGGCAGAAGGAGGTCGCGAGGAGGCTCGGCGTGGACAAGTCCTCCGTCTGGCGCTGGACGACCGACGAGGGCATCGCGCAGGCGAGCCTGGGGACGCTCGCGTCGCTCGCGAGGGCCGTCGGGTGCGAGGTCGAGGACCTGTACGAGATGTAGCGAACCAGCGCGAGCGCCCGGGAGGCGCGGCCGGCTCTCCGCACCGCGTCCCGCATAGCGCGGGGGCGGACCGCAAGGGCGACGCCGGCGGTCACTGGCGCCGGCGGGCACCTCCTTTCGGCCCCGAGGCCTCCCTGACCCGGCCGCGCGCCCCAGGCGCTCGCGAGACACACGGATTGGAGACGGAATGACAACAGCAGCTGCGCAGGGAGAGGGGCTCGGCGAGCTCGCCACGTGGTCGCTCGCCGAGGCGTCCAGGGTGACGCGCGTGCCCCTGAGGACGCTCTACAGGAGCGTCAGGGACGGCGACCTCAAGGTGGTGGCGCCCCGTGGCGCCAAGAGGGGCTGGCGGGTCCTCGACGCCGAGCTGAGGAGGTGGCTCGGATGCTCATAGACCGGCCGGACGCCCCGGTGATGGCAGCCCTGGTCATCGTGGCGCTGGTCACGCTCGTCCTGGCGATGGTCGCGTCATGACGGACCGGATCATCATCCCCGGCCGCCTCGTGGGCCTCAACGAGTACACGAGGGCCTGCCGCTCCCACTGGTCGAGGGGATCCAGGCTCAAGCGCCAGCAGACCGAGCTCGTCGCCTGGTACGCGCGGGCGGCGGGGGCGCACGGGCACGAGGGACCCGTCGAGGTCACGTGCGAGTGGCACGAGCGGGACGCCAGGCGCGACCTCGACAACGTCGCGTTCGCGGCGAAGTTCGTGCTCGACGGCTTGGTAATGGCCAAGGTCATCGCAGGCGACGACCAGGCGCACGTCACGGGCATAAGGCACGTCTTCGCAGTGTGTCCCGACTGGCCGCGCGTGGTCGTGGAGGTCAGGGACGCGATGGGAGGAGAAGGAAGATGACGGAAGGGAGGCAGATCGACCCGATGACCACCGTAAGTCCGGAGGAGGCCGCCGAGATGGGTCTCAGGGTTCCCATAGGTCCTGGGCGCTCCGCCAGGCCCGTTCCCTCGGGATGGACCGTCACGGTCAGCGGGCTCGACCGTCCCACGATGGAGCATGTGGTCGACCTCCTCAGGCAATGCGGTCTGAGGGGCACGAGACGCCTGGTGAGGTGAGCCCCTTGCGAGTGGAGGTCCATGCCGACGCGTCTGGCACCTGGTGGTGCCGCCCGTACCTCGGCCAGGCGCGCGACGGCTCGGCCATAAGGCCCTACCGGTCATTCGCGGAGGCGTCGTCGCGCGAGGAGGCCCAGGCGCTCGCCGAGGACTGGGCGGCGAGCCTCACCGCCGACGGGTCCGTGAGGAGCGCCCGGCTCGCCGACCTCCTCGACGACTACAACGACATGAGGGCCCGCAACGGCGCGAGCCCCAACAGCGTGCGGACCTGGCGGCTCTTCGCCCGCTACGTGCGCGCCCACCTCCGTGGCGCCTTGGCCCGCGACCTCACGGTCGCGGACATGGGCGACCTCGAGCAGAGGCTGCTCATGCCGAAGGGCGAGGGCGGGCAGGGGCTGTGCAGGAACAGCGTGCTCTGCGTGCACAACTACCTGCGCGCCGCGTACAACCACCTCGTGGGCGTCGGCGTGGTCGAGTCGAACCCCATGGTCCTCGCCGCCAAGCCGTCGCCCGAGCGGCACGAGGCCGCCGCGCTCGGGGAGTGGGACTTCGCCAGCGTCCACCGAGCCATCGACGGGGCCATGCGGGAGGCCGGCGGGGGCCCAGGCGACCGCCGCCGGGCGGCGTGCGCGCTGGCCGCCTGGCTCGCCCTGCACGCCGGCGTGCGCGTCGGCGAGGCGTGCGCGCTGCGCAGGCGCGACGTGTCGCGCCTCTCGCGATACCTTCACGTGGGCGGGACCGTCATCGAGGAGCCTGGCAGGGCGCCCTGGAGGCGGGACGTGACGAAGGGCAGGAGGTGCAGGAACGTGGCGCTCACCGAGGGCGACGTCGCCGTCCTGGACGCCGCGATGGAAGGGCAGGACGGGGCCCTCGGCAGGCAGGGGCCCGACGCCCCGCTGGTCACCGCCGACGGCTCGCTCATGCGGCCCACGGCCGTGTCGCGCTCCTTCTCGCGGATGCGGCGAGCCCTCGGCCTGCCGCCGGGCGTGACGTTCCACTCGCTGCGCCACACCCACGCGTCGTGGTGCCTCGCGCACGGCGTGGACCTCAAGACGCTGTCGGAGCGACTGGGGCACGCCGACGAGGCGACCACGCTCAGGATCTACGCGCACGTGATGCCGGGTCGCGACGCCGCCGCCGCCCGCGCCTTCGAGGAGGCGGCCAGGAGGGCGGCCGGGCCGTGACGGGCACTGCCAGAAGTGTGCCAACGGACCTTCGGCCCGGTCCTTGGGGCGACAGGGAAACGCGAGGTAAGGGGCCGAATCTCTGGCGCGTCGAGATGGGGCGCCAGATAAGAGGAAATTATCAGAACAATCATGACATGAATCTAGGGAGGATGGAATGTCGATCAACTCAAAGGGACCAGCAGACCGGGGAGTGGCGCGACCGGGCCAACTGGGTGGACGTCGTCGTGTTCGGCAGCCGGGCCGACGCCATCGCGCCCCGACTGGCCAAGGGCTCCAAGGTCGCCGTCTCGGGCAGGCTCCGCTGGAGCCAGTGGCAGGACAAGCAGACGGGCACGAACCGCTCGAAGCTCGAGGTCATCGCCGACGAGGTCGTGTTCCTCACGCCGCAGCAGCAGCCGACCAACCAGGCGCAACAGCAGGCCCCGCAGGGACGGGCGTACGCGCCTCAGGCGACGCAGGCGGCCCCACGGCCGCAGGCGGCACCAGCCTACGCGCCGCCCGCTCAGGGCGTGTACGACGAGAGCATTCCGTTCTGACCGAGGCGGCTAGATGGCATTGACAGAGACACCGACAAGGAGGGGCCATGAGCGGCACTAAGTTCACCTGGTTTCCCAAGCTGACCGAGACCTGCGAGAGGGTACCGCCCGAGTACCGGGGCGAGCTCATGCTCGCTCTCGTGGAGTACGGGACGTATGGCACCGTCCCGGAGCTTGAGTGGCCGCTCGACGCGATCTTCGTGTCACTGCGCGAGGACATCGACAACTCCAAGGAGATGCGGGCGCGCGGAGCACGGGGCGGCAGGCCCCCGAAGGAAACCAAAGTCGAGCCTGCTTCCGAGGAGGCGAAACCGGACTATGACGTGCCCACAGCCCCCGAAAACCAGGACGGCGACGATATTTCGGAGTCGGGAAACCAGGACAGCGACAAGGTTTCGGACCCAGAAAACCAGAACGCGGATGTGGTTTCAGAGTCAGAAAACCTAGACGCAGACAGGTTTCCGACCCCCGAAACCAAAGTCGAGCCTGCTTCCGAGGAGGCGAAACCCAATCCATACCAATACATACCAATCCATACCAAGCCAGAGGAAGTGCGTGTGGCGCGCGCAAGGCGCCCGCCCGCCTTCTCCCCGCCCTCAGCCGAGGAGGTGGAGGCGTACTGCAGGGCGCACGAGCCCCCGCTTCGGGTTGACGCCGCCCGCTTCGTGGACTACTTCGAGGCCCAGGGCTGGCGCCTGAGCAACGGCAACCGGATGCGCGACTGGAGGGCTGCGGCCCGCAACTGGTCGAACAGGGAGAGGCCCAGGTCAGGGCAGATGGTGACGGGTGGTGAGGTGGATGCGAAGTACGCCATGCTCTAGCGTCGTCTCGATGGATGACCCCGAGGTCAGGGCCATCATCGAGGCGATCATGGAGTCGAAGGCGAGGAAGGCCGGGCTCACGGGGGCCTACCGGCACGCGGAGAGCGACCTCGGCCGGCGCGTGTGGTCCATGGCCGAGGGGGGTCGCGGCGCGTACCTCTGGGGCGAGCCGGGCACGGGCAAGACCTGGGCGGCCTCATGCGCCGTGAGGATGGCGATGGAGTCTCAGGACCCGCTGCGCCCCGTAGCCGCCAGGATCGTCTCGTCCAAGCGCCTCCTCGACGACGTCAAGGCCGGCTATGACGGCGGCATCCGAGGCGCCTTGGAGGGCGCCCGCACGATCAGGCTGCTCGCCCTGGACGACCTCGGCGTCGAGAGGCCGACCGACTGGGCCGTCGAGACCCTGGCGGAGCTGATAGACGCCCGCACGATGGCGGGCCTGCCGACCATCGTGACCAGCAACTACCGGATAGGGCAGCTCGCCTCGCTCTGGGGCGGGATGCCCGGCAAGCGCACGGCGTCGAGGTTGGCCGGCGCCTGCGAGGCCATCGAGGTCACGGGACGTGACAGAAGGTGGGAGTGACATGACGAGAGACGGACAGAGGGAAGACGAGGCCGAGATGGTGACGGAGGCGGGCAAGGCGCACGCCGGGATCGACCCGGAGATCATCAGCCTCGCGAGCAGTCTCACGGAGGAGGGCACGTGGGTGAGGGCGGTCCTGGCCCAGAAGGCCATGAAGGGGACGCAGGCGATGGCCGGGGACGACACGCACGAGGGGAAGGTCGCCTACCGGATGGAGGACGACCTCGACCTCCCCCGCGAGATCGCGGATGCGCACGGGCGCAAGAGGCTCCTGCACGCGATCAGGGAGAGGCTGGGACCCGTGGCGGACGTGGCGCGCCAGCTGGAGGACCTCGCCGACGAGGCCCACGCCTGGGAGGGGGTCCTCGTCGCGGCGGGGGACCTGAGGGGCATGGCCAGGGACCTGCGCAAGGCACTGAGGGGAACGGGGGTCGAGAGATGAGGTACTGGGTCCACGTCGACACGTTTGACGTCGGCGATCTCAAGGGGAAGGCGACCAAGGTGCTGGAGGAGGCGTCGGAGGCCTGCGAGGAGGCCCGGTCGTGGGGCCGCCTCCAGGTTGACGGGCACGAGCGACGGCACGCCCTCAGACGGAGTGCCATCACGGAGTGCTGCGACGTCATCCAGGCGGCGCTCAACCTCGCGTCGGCGCTCGGCGCCACGCAGGCTGAGCTCGACCGCGCGATGGAGGACGTCAGGCGGGCCAACGAGGAGAGGGGGCGGTACCGGTGATGCCGAAGGAGAGGCTCGCCAGGCTGATGGCGGAGAACCCGGGGCTGCCCGTCCTCAAGATGGGCGGGGACGGCACCGGAGAGGACGACGACTGGTACGTCCTGGAGCTTGCGGGCGCCCGCCTCGGCGGGTGGTGGTTGTATGACACGCGGGTCTACGACGACAGGGACGACGTGGTGGACGCCCTCGTCGATGACGGCATGGCGGAGGCAGACGCCGAGGGGGAGGCCGACCGCCTGCCGCACGGCAGGTGCATATGGGCGTACATGCGATACGCGAGGCTTGGGGAGGGAGACGGCGATGGGATGTGACGTGTACGAGGCCAGGAGGGTCAGGTGCCGCAGGCCCCACCGGTGCTACTACTGCGAGGAGCCGATCGCGGCCGGCGAGGAGGCCCTGCTGGAGCACGGGATAGACGAGGAGGGGCCCTTCTCGCGCCACGCGTGCCGGGAGTGCGAGCCCTTCCTTGAGGGCTTCTGGGACTGGTGCGGGTGCGAGAGCGGGGACGTGCAGGGAGAGTTCGCGCTCTACCTGAACATCGTCCGCGCGGAGGCGCGGGAGTGCGCCGAGATGACCATGGCGATGGAGGAGGGCAGATGAGGGAGAGCCTATACGTCCCCTGGGAGGACGAGCACGGCAACGTGGCCTGGCACGTCGAGCGCATAGCCGACTCACTCTCCAAGAGGACGAGATACACGAGCGAGCAAATCCGGGAGGGTATCTATCGCCTCCTTGGCTGGATGTACGAGGAGGGAAGATGAGTGACGAGAGGCGCGAGGTGGCAAGGAGGCTGCGGGAGTACCCCGTGCACCCGGCCGCGGGTGGGGAGGGAGGCTCCCCGCTCAGGGCCCTGGCGATGCTGTCCGGGCTTTTGGATGCCACGGGACTCAGGCAGGACGAGCCGGCGCGGCTCTACGGACGGCTCGCCGACCTGATCGACCCGACGTGCCACGCGTCCGTCTGTGGTCATCCAGACAAGCATCACGTTTGCAGGACGTGCGACAAGTGCAGCTTCGGGTGGTACGAGGACGTGCATGAAGAGCGCTTCCGCTTCTGCCCGAACTGCGGGCGTCGCTTCGTTGGCGGGGGTGGGGAGGATGCCTAGGTACCGCAAGAGACCCGTGGTCATCGAGGCGTTCAGGCTCGGGCTCGGCACGATGAGGAGGCACGACTACCCGACGTGGTTCGCCGACGCCATGGAGGACGGGAGGGCGTACCAGAGGAAGAACCCTGACTATCCAGTCGAGTGCTCCATCAGGACGCCAGAGGGTGAGATGGACGCCAGCCTCGGCGACTACATCATCCGTGGCGTCAAGGGCGAGCTGTACCCGTGCAAGCCAGACGTGTTCGAGGCGACCTACGAGGAGGTCCGGGATGAGTGACGAGGATGCCGCGACCATGGGCAGGACCGCGCGCCGCAAGCTCGTGAGCTACGGCACCGGCGCATGGCGCTGCAACTGCGGCGCGTGCAACTGGCTGATTGACCCCTACGACGCCTACTGCAGGCGATGCGGCGCGCGCTTCACCGGGACGGACCGCCGCCGCGCCGAGTACGAGGTGGCGGACGAACGATGACTGAGCTTCGCGTGCGCGAGGTGAGGGGGTCCCGCAAGGCCCACGTCTGCGACTGGTGCCTTCGCCGGATCGAGCCTGGGGAGCCCTACCGCTACAGCTTCATCGTTGACGGAGGTGACTCGTACCCGTGGCACGAGTGCCGCGACTGCACGCCATACGTGCAGGAGCTATGCGCGGAGGACCCGCAGCACGCACAGGACCTCGGATACACCACGAGCGAGTACATGGAGTGGATGGAAGAGAGGCACCCAGGCATTCTCCCGCACAAGAAGCCAAAGAGAGGCCCCGCCTCCTGTCCAAATTGCGGGAGACCCGCCACATACGGAGGCGAGGGAGATGAGGGAGGAGCGGAATGACAATCTATGACGTCATCAGAGCGTTCTTCTGCGCTGTCGTGGCGTGGGTCTACGGGCGCTATATAGGTCTATACCTAGGCATAGGAATGGGGTACAGGAACGGGCTTATCGACGGCACGAGGGTCAATGTGGTCGCGTACAGGAGGTTCCACGACGCTATGCGCGGCCTCGGATGGGAGATGGGATCGAGCGATGATGACGAGTGACGAGCGCCGTGCCATCGCGGCGAGGGCAGACGAGGTTACGTTCGACATGGGCAGCGACGTGCGCGACGTGATGAGAGGCCTGCTCCATGTCCTCGGGGCCGAGAGCGAGGGGATGTCGATGTGGTCCACGGATGGGCACCACGCGCTCGCCCGCATCCGCGAGCTCTGCGAGCTGCCTGACGACTGGTACGTCGAGAGGGGCGACGAGGAGCTGGCCGCCCACGGGCTCCTGCGGGCGCCCAGGGACGCCGACGGCGCGCCGATACTCCCGGGCGACATGCTCGAGACCACGCGCGGCGGGACCGAGGTCGGGGAAGTGACCCACATCGAGTACCAGGAGGGGGCCGTGATGGTGACCATCGGCTTTGAGTGCGACTCAAGCGCGACGGACCTCGCGCGTCACTTCCGCCACCGCCTCGACACGTGCGCGTCACTGGCCGACGAGATAGACCGCTGGGTGGACTCCGAGCAGGACCCGGACGAGCCCTACAAGCCTCTTCGGTTCATCGCCCGCCGTCTGCGGGCGCTGAAAGGAGGTGCGAGATGAGTGACCTAGAGGGCAAGTTCGTCTTCCTCTCGGGCCCGGTCACGGGCCTGGCGAGGGAAGACGCGTGTCAGAGGTTCCTGGACGCTGAGATGACGTGCATCAGCTTGGGTGCCAAATACGCCTTCAACCCGATGCGGGACGTGGATGCCCACCTCACCCACGAGGAGGCCATGCGCGTGTGCCTGGAGGAGCTGACGGCGACCTGGCTGGATGGCTCCACCGAGTACGGCCTCCTGGTCTCGCTGCCCGGCTGGGAGGACAGCGACGGCGCGAGGCTTGAGCGCGCCGTCGCCGAGGCGATCGGCATCCCCTGCGCGGAGCTGGGCGAGCTGAGCGAGCTGGGGGGCGAGTGATGGGCCCCGCTCTTGACGTGTGCTGCGGGCCGAGGAGCTTCTACTTCGACAAGGCCGACCCCAGGGTCACGTTCTGCGACCTCCACCCGCGCCACATGACGCTCTGCGACGGCCGCGCCCTCGACGTGAGCCCGGACGTCGTCTCCGACTTCCGCGACCTACCGTTCCCCGACGAGTCGTTCTCACTCGTGGTCTTCGACCCGCCGCACCTGGACGTGGGCGCCGGATGGCAGGTGGGCAAGTACGGCAAGCTCGACCCGAAGGGATGGAGGCGCGACCTCACGGAGGGCTTCTCGGAGTGCCTTCGTGTGCTCAGGCCGGGCGGCGTGCTGGTCTTCAAGTGGTGCGAGTACCGCATACCGCTCAGGGACGTGCTGGCATGCTGCCCGGCGACGCCCATTCTCGGCAACCGCAGGCCGAAGGCGAGCAAGACGCACTGGGTGCTGTTCATGAGGGAGGGGGCGAGCCGGCCATGAGGGTCCTCTGCGCCTGCGAGGAGTCGCAGGCCGTCACGTCGGAGCTCAGAAGGCTCGGGCACGAGGCATACAGCTGCGACCTGCTCCCGACGGGCGGCGCGCACCCGGAGTGGCACGTCCGGGCGGACGCCGTCGAGGTCGCCAAGCTCGCGTGGGACATGGTCATCGCCTTCCCGCCGTGCACGCACCTCGCGTGCTCCGGCGCCAGGTGGTTCGGCGAGAAGAGGCGCGACGGCAGGCAGCAGTCGGCGATCGGGCTCTTCCTCGCCCTCGCGACGCTCGACCACGTGCCGAGGGTGGCGGTGGAGAACCCGGTCGGCATCATGAGCCGCCTGTACCGCAAGCCGGACCAGGTCATCCAGCCGTGGCAGTTCGGCCACCCGGAGACCAAGGCCACGTGCCTGTGGCTCAGGGGGCCTGCCGCCGCTCGTGCCGACGCATGACGTGTCAGACGAGATGGCGCGGCTCCCCGACGCCATGGCGCACCGGGTGCACCACATGGCCCCGGGGCCGGACAGGCAGAGGCTCAGGGGCAGGACGTACCCGGGCATCGCGAGGGCGATGGCGGAGCAGTGGGCTGGGGAAGGAAGATGACAAGGAGGATCCATGAGCGAACGTAAGAAACGGGGCACCCAAACTGACACTCGGGACTGCCACAAGCCTCTGCCACCTGCGCAGACGGCAGGCCGCCACGACGCGAGCGTCACTTGCGCGACACCCGGCGGGCGCCCGGGGGCCGCAGCGGCGGCGGGGCATGACGGCATCGACGGCATACCCATGGTCCGAGTCCTTGACGGTGACGGCAGGGAGGTCTGCCGGGGCTGGTACGCGAGGCTGCGAAAGGTAGCCCATGCCTTCGGCGACACGGAGGACAACTGGTTCGACGGGGTGGTCGTCGAGGACCTGACGGACTGGGGCATGCCCTGCACGTGGAGCCTCAAGAGGATCACCCCGCCGCACGTCCTGGAGGTGTTGCCCCGTGGCTGAGAGGATAGTTCTGCGGGAGCCCACGGCAGGGCGCGGCTTCGAGGTGGGGATACTCGGCTCATGAGCGAGTGGGTACGGGCGAGGGACCTCATGGAGGCGGCGAGGCGCTCGGCGATCGAGGCGGAGCGCACGAGGCGGGCCCTGGCGCGCATGGCCTCCAGGGAGGGCCCGCGCGCGCAGTCGTACAGCCCCGGCACGTCGCCGGGGCGCGTCGCCGACCCCATGGCCGCCACCGACGAGAGGATGGACTACGAGGCCCGCATGCGCTCGCGCGTCGAGGCCGACTACGCCATCATCGACGAGGCCTGCGACGTCATCTACGGCTCCGACCAGACGGGCTCGGGCGGCGTCTGCTCGCTCTTGGGCTCGGCGTACGCCGACTGCCTGTGGTGGCGCTACTGCGCCGCCGCGACGTGGGCGGAGGTCGCCGAGGGCTGCGGCATGAGCGAGCGGTGGTGCCGCGACGCCGTCTCGGTGGCCTGCGACGCGGTGGACACCTACGGCGTCGGCAGGGTCGTGCGCGGCCTCGGGCTCGCCGAGGGCTAGAATTTGCCGCCTCGTGCCGCCTCGTGCCGGGAAAGACGTGGTACAAGGGTATCGTGGGATCTTCGCGGGGGCCTCAGGGACGGGGCCCCGACTCGTATGGAGGCGATGCGACATGACGCTCCGGGAGATCGCGATCATCGTGTCCCGCCACTCCACCCGCGTGGCCTACGCCATGCGCGCGGCGCTCATGGCCCTGGGCGTCGACGCGGACGCCCTGGCCATGGCCGAGGCGCGCTACGGCGGCGTCGCCGAGTGCGTGGCCAACCGCGTGAGCCCGCTCGACGCCAGGGCGGCGAGGCACCGGGCCTGACGCCTGCGGAAGGAGGCCCCTATGGCGAGCAACCCCCGCATATCCAATGGTTCGGCGCGCCGCAAGCTCAAGGCGAGGCTCAGGGCGCTCGGTCTTCCGTGCGCGATATGCGGCAGGCCGATAGACTACGACCTCCCGTCAGGACACCCGATGTGCTTCGAGATGGACGAGGACCGCCCCGTCTCGCGGTGGCGCGAGTTCGGCTATCCGTCGGCGAGGGCCTGCGCCCTCGACTGGGGCAACCTTCAGGCGGTGCATCGTCGCTGCAACCAGCGCAAGGGCGCACTCACAACCCGCGAGTTCCTGCGCGGCGAGGGCGCGCGGCCGCGCGGCAGGGTGCGCCCGATCGTCTCGTCGAGGGCATGGGGGGTATGCCCCCCCGGGGTACCCGATGGCTAGCCCGGCGGCATAGTGCCTATATACCCCCGAGGGGCAATGGGCGAGGACCTACGCATGAAAAGCCTCTCCCGCCTCGCCTGCCGGGCAACAGAAGGATTGCAACATCAACACAACAACTGTTGTGCAGTAGTGCTACAATGAGTGGCATGAGGACACCAGATGCCATATCGCGGATGCTGAGGGCGTCCGGCATGCCCAAGTCGGAGCTCTCTCGCCGCATGGGCAAGGTCAGGACCTTTGTCAGCTCGACCATCTCCAGGGGATCGACCCCAAGGGCCGACACCTTGGCCGAGATGGCGCGGCACATGGGCTACCGCCTTGTCCTCAGGGGCCACGGCGAGGAGATCGAGATCGGGGGCGACGATGCCGACGCAGATCAAGGGGCAGCCGACGGGAGCTGAGGTTATCGCCAGGCTCAAGGACGAGGGAAGGCCGGTGCTGCTCGCATTCAGCTGCGGCAAGGACTCGCTGGGCGCCTGGTGCGCCCTCAGGGACGCCGGCGTCGCTGTCGTGCCGGTGTACCTCTGGTACCTACCTCGGTTGTCGTTCGTGGACGAGGCTATCAGGCACTACGAGGAGGCGTTCGGCTCCAGGATCCACCGCTACCCTCACCCCAGCTTCTTCAGGCTGATCGCCAACGGCGTCGATCAGCCGCCGGCGAGACTCCGGCCAATCGCCGAACTCGACATCATCGTGCCGAGCTATGTCGACACGTGGTCCGCGATCAAGGATGACTTGGAGCTTCCCGAGGACACGTGGGTCGCCGACGGCGTACGCGCGGCGGACAGCATCGTCCGTCGTGCGAGCTTCGTGAAAAACGGCGTGATGAAGCGCGCCACGCGCAAGGTGTCCCCCATAGCCGACATGCTCAAGGCCGAGCTCATGGACCTGCTCGACAGCCATGGCATCGACCTCCCGATCGACTACGGGATCTGGGGAAGGTCCTTCGATGGGATAGACTTCAGGTTCGTAGAGCCCATGTCCCGCGAGCTTCCTGATGACTACGCCTATCTCAGGCGCTGGTTTCCGCTGGTTGATGTTGAGCTCGTGCGGGGCGAGGCGCTCTCCAAGTCTGCCATCAACAGGGTCGATGCCAAGGCTGGTGAGAGCGACTACGCTAGGAGGAACCGCGCCGAGGCGAGGAGGAGGGCTATCGCCACCGACGGGAACTCCGTCATGTGCGTGTGCTTCGGTGACCGGCGTGGACATGACAAGTGGCGCGGACTCGTCGGCGACGGGAAGATCGTCTCCGGCGACATCGTGGAGGCTGCCTTCGCGCCCTCATGTGACGGCCGCAGGGCCCAACGCCCCGCCGAGCCTCGGTTCGGCCGCCTCGCGCGCTCGCCCCTCATGGCACTCACGCAGACAGGCGACCTGGAGGCTGACAGCCTCGCCGAGGCAGACTGCATGCTCTCTCACATCGAGTCCGCAAGTCCCGGCGGGCGTACGTTCACCGACACGGACGACTACGTCTGCGTGTGGTTTCGCAGCCATGATGAGCTCGACAACTTCCTGCGCACCCGCCGTCTCATGAGGTTCGGCCGCCTCTACGTGGACGGGTGCGCATGGATGAGGTCCGTGCGCTAACGTCACCCAGAGCAGAGCACTCGAGTCACCGGACCGTCCGACAGGGCGGTCTTCTCATATGGAGGGGAATGGAGGGGAGGTGAGGACATGATCAACCGCATCCGCAACGCCGTGCGAAACTTCGCCTCGCGAGTCCGTGGCCGATTCAACGGCCGGTCTGCCGGCGGTGGCAGCAGGTCGGGGTCCTAGCCGGTCGATCAGGACGTGAGAGAGGGGGGTGACGGGAGATGGCCCGCAAGCCGAGCCTGCCGAAGGTCGAGGGACAGCCTTGGTGCGCCGAGACCAAGAGGTGGTTCAGGGCCTGGCGAGACTCGCCCGTCACCGACCCGTGGGACGCGCGCGCATGGCAGTACCTGTTCGACACGGCCCTCGTGCACATGGCCGTCTGGTACGACGGCGACCTGTCGAGGCTGGGCGAGCTGAGGGCACGCGAGACGCAGATGGGACTCGCGTTCGACCGCATGACGCCGTCGGGAGCGAGCGAGGGAGGGGCGTCAGGTGGTGGCGAGAGCACCCTCCACGTCATACAGGGCAGGAGGCGCGAGCGCAGGACCGGCTAGGCGCGTCGGCAGCCAGGTGCCGCGCCTGGCCGTCGCGCCGTCCGGCGCCGCCTACAGCGAGGGCCCCGACGCGTCGGAGCTCTGCCGCGCGTACTGGTTCGAGCTCGACGAGTGGCAGGACCGCCTTCTCGACGCGTGGCTCTCGCGCGACGCCGACGGCAGACTGCTCGTCCTCACCGCAGGCCTCGCCTGCCCGAGGCAGAACGGCAAGAACGGCGCCGTCGAGGCGCTCGAGTTCTACCTGCTCGTGACGGACCCGGCGGCCAACATACTGCACACCGCGCACCGGGTCAAGACGTGCAAGAAGGTGTTTCGGCGCCTGGTCAAGGTCTTCACGGACAAGCGCCACCCGGAGATACTCGCCCTCGTGAGGCAGATACGCTTCACGAACGGCGAGGAGGGAATCTACCTCTGGCACCCCGACCACATAGGCGAGGTCGAGGGTGCCTCGATCGAGTACTCGGCGCGCTCGCGCAGCGCCGCCAGGGGATTCGAGAAGATATCGCACATCGTCTACGACGAGGCCCAGGAGCTCACCGACGAGCAGGTCGAGGCCCTCCTCTTCACGCTCGGAGCGTCGGAGACCGATCGCTTCGTCCTCTACATGGGGACGCCGCCCGGGCCGAACTGCCCGGGCGAGGTCTTCGGCAGGACCCGCAGGCGGGCCCTCTCTGATCCGACGCCGCACACCGCGTGGCACGAGTGGTCCGTCAAGGACCTCCCCGCACCCGACTCCACGTTCGATGACGTCGAGGACCTCGTCTACGAGACCAACCCGGCCATGGGGACGCGCCTGTCGATCGAGTTCACGCGCGAGGAGTTCGCGAACGCGTCGGTCGAGGGCTTCGCGCGCGAGCGCCTCGGCTGGTGGGCACCCGTCGAGAAGGCCGTTGAGAGGGTCTTCGACCCGGGCGAGTGGGAGGCGTGCTCGACCGCCGACCCGCCCATGGACGCCCCCGCCGCGTTCGGCGTCAAGTTCGGCGTGAGCGGAGCCGACGTCGCACTGTGCGCCTGCGTCATGGCAGAGGTGCCCTACGTGGAGCTGATCGAGTGCAGGGGGACCAATCGCGGGACCGCCTGGCTCAGGGACTTCGCCCTGGCGAACCAGGGCGTCCCCATCGCGATCGACGGGAAGTCGGGGGCGCAGGCGCTGAGGGAGCGGATCGAGCTCAACCCCGACTTCGAGGGCGAGCTCGTCACCCCGACGCCGGCAGACGTCATCTCGGCCTCCTCCGGGATGCTCAACTCGGTCCGCGAGCGCGACCTGTCGTGGTACGGGCCCGACGACGCTCCCGAGGACCGGCTCACGGCGAGCGTGCTCTCCGTTACGAGGAGGCCGATAGGCTCCGGCGGCGGCTGGGGCTTCGGCGGAGACGACCCGACGCCCGCCGAGGCTGCGGCGCTGGCCCTGTGGGCCGCGAGGCAGGCCCCGACCGACGACGAGGAGATGGAGGTCTACTTCTGATGGCAAGCGCCCTGATATCGCGGCAGATGGCCTCGGCGCCCGGACTCTCCGCGCGGGACTCCGCACTCGTCCTTGAGCTCGTGGACGAGTGGCACCGGAGGTGGCCGAGGAACGTCCTTCGCGACCGCTACTACCTCGGCCACGTGCGGGTGAAGGACCTCGGCGTCTCCGTGACGCCCGCCATCGCCAGGAGGCTCGACCCGCGCGTGGACTGGGCCGCGAAGTGCGTCGACTGGTGGGCCGGCCGCGTGCAGTGGGAGGGCGTCACCTGCGCCGACGACGGCGACACCGAGGCGCTGGCGTCGGTCCTCGCCGCCAACGACATGCGAAACCTCGTGCACAAGGTCGCGTCCTCGGCGCTCCGCCACTCGTGCGCCTTCCTCGCCGTGACGTCCGGCGACCCCGGCCTGGGGGAGCCCCGGACCGTCGTGAGCGGGTTTCCCGCCACGGCGGCCTCGGCGCTCTGGGACGCGGCCAGGAAGCGCATCCGCGCGGGCCTGGTCGTGGTCGAGACGAGGCGGCGCCCCGGCTCGCCGAGGCGCGTGCCGACGCTCGCCTATGCCCTCACGGACGACCGCATGGTCGTCCTCAGGTCCGACGGCGGCGCCTGGTCGGCCGAGGTCATGCCGCACGGCATGGAGCGCGTGCCCATGGTCCAGGTGGCGTACCACCCGACGCTGGAGAGGCCCTTCGGGCGCTCCCGCATCACCCGCACGGTCATGAGCCTCGTGGATGACGCGCAGCGCGAGATGATGAACATGACCGCCGCCGCCGCGTTCGCGGCCGCCCCGCAGAAGTTCCTCCTGGGCGCCGACAAGACGGCCGCCGAGAAGATCAGGGACAGTCCCTTCGCGGCCTTCATCGGGTCGATCTTCGCCGCGACGTCGAACGGAAAGGGGCAGGTTCCGACGTTCGGCCAGCTCGCCCAGCTCTCGATGCAGCCCCACACGGAATACCTCCGCGACCTCGCCGCGCAGTTCAGCGGCAGCACCGGCGTGCCGCTCTCCTCGCTCGGCATCGTGTCGGACAACCCGTCGAGCGCCGAGGCGATATGGATGGGCAAGGAGGACGCCGTCGTGGACATCCAGGCGTACGTGGAGGGCCTCAAGCGCTCCCTGGCCGACGTCTGCGTCATGGCGCTTGCCTCCGAGAGGCAGCAGCCCTTCGGCGAGGCCATGGCCTCCGTGGGGAGCCCGATG
Organism: Olsenella sp. oral taxon 807; assembly: GCF_001189515.2. Classification (NCBI taxonomy): domain Bacteria; kingdom Bacillati; phylum Actinomycetota; class Coriobacteriia; order Coriobacteriales; family Atopobiaceae; genus Olsenella; species Olsenella sp. oral taxon 807. The sequence goes on along the minus strand of NZ_CP012069.2, from coordinate 2,827,981 downwards.
GTGCACTTCGCGAGCCCGGCGACGCCGTCGGAGGTGAGCATGGCGGACGCCATGTCCAAGCAGATATCGGCCATACCGTGGCTCGCGTCCTCCGACGTCGCCCTGCGCAAGCTCGGCTACGACGAGGAGCAGGTCGCGCAGCTCAGGAGCGACCGCCGCAAGGCGGAGGCCAGGGAGGGCGCGACGACGGTGCTGGGAGGCGGGGATGCTGATAGGTCGGGCGGCGCAGGAGCGCTACCGTAGCGCGCTCGGGAGGGTCCAGAAAGACGCCGAGAGGTACGTCAGGCGACGCCTCGCCTCGGAGGCCCGGGGGCTTCCCGTCGCCGAGGCCCGGGAGGCCGCCGTGGGGATACTCGGGGACGCCGTGGGCGTCTTCGGGGACACGGCGCAGGCCCTCTCGGCCCGGCTCTTCGACGAGGTGTGCGAGGCCGAGGGCATCGACGCCGCGTCGCGGATGTTCGACGGGGTGATCGACCCGGGGGCCATGGAGGACAAGGTCAGGTACTACGCGTCCCGCATCGCCTCCGAGGAGCCCGACTGGGCCTCGTTCGAGGACGCGACCTCGCGTCTCGGGAGCTACTACGCCCGCCGGAGCGCGTACGAGAACACCGTGCGCAACTGCGACCGTGGCAGGGTGCGCTACGCGCGCGTCCCGGGCGGCGGCGAGACGTGCGGGTTCTGCCTGATGCTCGCCGGGCGCGGCTTCGTCTACCACAGCGAGGTGACGGCGCGCGGGAGCCACGGCGTGCACCGGAACTGCGACTGCGTCGTCGTGCCCGGCCGCAGGGGCCGCACGTCCATAGAGGGATACGACCCGGCCGCGTGCCGGAGGCTCCGCGAGAGGCTCCTCGACGTCGACGGATACGACGTCCCGCCCGCGCAGCGCGAGGCGCTCAAGGCAGCCTGGTCCGACTCGTCGGAGGGAACCGGCATCGGGCGCGCCGCCGACCTGGACGAGAAGGTCCGGCGCGGCCTGGACTCCGCCTGGGAGACGTACGAGAGGGGCGGCGCGAGCTACGACGACACCATCGGCGCGCTCCTCAGGCGCCTTGGGGAGGCACTCGGGCGCGACCTCTCGGGGCTCGCGGACGGGACCAGGCCGAGCGTCAGGGACGTCCTGCGCACCCGCTGACACGACACCAACCACATCGGGGGCGGAACCGCCCCATGACGCGGCCACGGGCGGTGACCGTGGCGAACGCCGCCGGGAGCGGACAAGACCGGCTCGCGGACGCCCGAGCGGGCGGGACACGGAGGAAGACATGGGATTCGAGCCGATCGAGACGCAGGAGGCGTTCGACGCCGCGATCAAGGAGCGCATCGAGCGCGCCGAGCGCAAGGCGCGCGAGCCGTTCGCGGACTACGACGAGGTCAGGGCGGCGCGCGACAAGGCCGTCGCAGACCTTGAGAAGGCGGCGAAGAGGGCCGACAAGGCCGAGGCCGAGGCGAGGGGGCTTCGCGACCAGCGGGCCCGCGACGAGCTCGTGGCGAAGGTCTCCAAGGAGACGGGCGTGCCCGCCTCGCTCGTGCGCGGCACGACCGAGGACGAGATGCGCGACTTCGCCAAGTCGGTCGCCGAGTACGCCAAGCCGAGGACGGCGCCCCAGGCGCCGGGCGGCGGGAGGTTCGACGGCCGGGGCGCCTCGGACGAGGACGCGGCCAAGAGGGAGCTCGCCAGGCTGATGTTCGGCGGCGGGCAGTGAGGGTCCCTGACGGGACCAGACGGGAGCAGACATGCCAGGAATCACCACAGACAAGATAACCCTACCCAAGGAGGTGGCGCAGGGCATCGTCAGCAAGGCGAGGGACGCCTCGACGATCCAGACGCTCAGCCCGGCGACGCCCCTCATCTTCGCGGACGCGGACACGATGGTGTTCACGGAGGAGCCCGAGGCCGAGTGGGTCGCCGAGGGCGGCGAGCACTCCTCCATGGAGGCGAAGTTCAAGCCGGTGCCCATGGGACGCCACAAGGCGCACGTGACCATCCGACTGTCCGACGAGGTGGAGTGGGCCGACGAGGACAACCAGCTCCAGATCGTGGACGCCGTGACCGACTCGGCGGCGGCGGCCGTGGGCCGAGGCCTCGACTACGGCGTCTACCACGCGATCGACCCGAGCAAGGGCACCGTGGCGGCCGGCATGACGGCCCTCACGGCCGGGGCCAACTCCGTCACCGCGACCGCCAAGCCCCAGGACGACGTTGACGCGCTCGTCGAGAAGGTGAACGAGGACTGGGACGTGACGGGCATCGCCCTCTCGAAGGGCTTCGCCAACAGCCTCCGCAAGATCCGCGTCGAGGCCACGGGCCAGCGCCTGTACCCGGAGATACCGCTCAACCTGAAGATGGGGAACTTCGACGGCATCGCCGCCGCGACCTCCAGCACGGTCAACGGGGCCAGGGCCAAGGTGCCGACGAAGGTCCTCGCGATCCTGGGGGCCTTCAACCTCATCCGCTGGGGCCTCGTGCGCGACATCTCGATGGAGATCATCACGATGGGCGACCCGGACGGCAACGGCGACCTCAAGAAGCTCGGGCACGTCGCCTACCGCGTCGAGCTCGTCTACGGATGGGCCGTCCTCGACCCCAAGGGCTTCGCCGTGCTCAAGGCCGCCTGATGGACCCGCTGGCGACGCCCGGCGACCTGGCGCACTTCTGGGTGGGCTACGACGCCTCCATGGAGGGCAGGGCGCGCGCCCTGCTCTCCGCCGTCTCGGCGGCAATCCGCGCGTCGTGCGACGTCGCCACGGTGGACCCCGAGGTCCTCAGGCTCGTCTGCTGCCAGGCGACGGCCCGCATGATGCAGGCCGGCGAGTCCGGGCAGGGCGTCACGCAGGAGTCGTGGGCGGCGAGCCCCTACAGCGGGTCGGTGTCCTTCGCCAACCCGTCGGGGGACCTCTTCCTCACGGCCTTCGAGCGCCGGCTGCTCGGCATCGACGAGCCGTGGGCCGGCCACGTCATGGGGAGGCTGGGATGAGGTACCCGATGGTGACGCTGCTCGTGAGGACGCGCGTGCGCATCTTCCCGGACCGCCTGGGCAACGACCGGTGGGAGCTCTCGGCGCCCGTCAGGGTCCCCGGCTGCCTCTGGGCGCCCGGGGCGCCTGCCGACCTCGGGGCCGACAGGCCCGAGGGCGCCTCCGTCACGGCCACGGCGCACCTGCCCAGGGGGCACGGGCTCTCCCTCAGGGGCGGGCGCGTGAGCCTCGACGGCAGGGACTGGCTCGACGTCGTGGGCGACCCGAGGCCCTACCCGCCCGGGACCGTCAGGGGCCCATGGGACACGCGCGTCGAGCTCGGGAGGCAGGATGGCTGAGAGGGTCCGGTTCGTCCCCGACAGGGCCTTCCCACGGATGATGCTCAAGTCCCCGGCGGCGAGGGCGCTCTGCCTCGCCAGGGGCGAGGAGATCCGCGCGAGGGCCGCGTCGATGTACGACGCCTCCGCCTACGGCCTCAGGGCCAAGGAGGGCGCCAGGCGCGTGAGGGCCATCGTCTACACGGCCGACATGCACGCCGCGAGGTCGAACCTCAGGCACAACACGCTCAGGAAGGCGATGGGAGGACGCTGATGTTCTCTTCGATGGAATGCTCGATCGCGTGGGCCGAGCGCGTGCTCGGCGTACATGCCGTGACGTACCCGCCGCCGGACGCGCGGGAGCTCGGCGCATTCTGCGTCGTGGAGCGCACGGGCGGCGAGCTCGCGTGGCCCCACGACTCCCCGGAGGTCTCGTTCCAGCTCTGGGCGGACTCCGAGTCGGACGCGGAGGAGCTCGCGAACATGCTCGCGATAGCGACGGTGACCATGCCCATGGACGACCCGCACGTGAACGCCATGGGGACGCCGGAGGTCCTCAGCTACGGGCGCGAGGAGGGCGGGTGGTTCGTCTGGCAGGTGACGGTGCCGCTAGACGTGAGGCTCGCGGACTGACACAACACACAATGAGACAGGAGGTGCCATGGCAGGCATCGACATATCGAAGGTGCTCGTGGGCGCACCCGACCAGGGCGTCACGGGCGCCATCTTCGACGCGCCCGTGGGGACTCCGCTCCCGGAGAGCGCGACCGCGCAGCTCGACGAGAAGTTCTCGTCCTCGGGCTACGTGGACAAGGACGGCGTGACGCTAGCGATCGACCGCTCGACCACCGAGATCCCGGACTGGTCGCTCAAGACCATCCGGGCGGTCCTGGAGAAGTTCAAGGCCACACTGAGTTGGAACGAGAGCCAGATGAGCAAGGAGTCGCTCGGGCACGCGTTCGGCGAGGGCTGCGTCCACGTGGAGAAGGCCACGGCCGACCACGGGGAGAGGACCAAGCTCGACGTGAGGGCGGAGCTGCCGCCCGTGCGCTCGTGGGTCGTGAACATGAAGGACGGGAAGGCCCGCATGCGGATCGTCGTCCCGTTGGGGCAGGTGACGGACGTGGACGAGCTGAAGTTCGTGGCCAACGACGCCATCAAGCTGCCCATCACGCTCACGACCTACCTGGACGAGCACGGGACAAACGTATACATATACACGGATGACGGGGTGGTCACGAAATGATAGAGATCCAAAGCGGGGCCGTAAGGCCGACGTTCGACGTGATGCTCGACGGCACGGTCAGGAAGGTCCCCTACACGCTCACGCAGGCCGAGATGAAGAGGATGGGGGAGGCCACGGACCGCGGGAGGGACAAGGAGAGAGCGTTCGACTGGTTCGTCGAGTTCCTTCGCCCGTGCCTGGGCCCCGTGGTGGACGAGCTCGACGACCTCACCCTCCTGATGATCATGAACGAGTGGAAGAAGCATCGCAAGGAGGCCGGGGAGCCCGACATGGGGGAACCCTCGGCCTCGCCCGAGTAGTCCGCGAGCACGGCGAGGCGCTCGAGTACGAGCTCATGACCAGGACGCGCTTCACCCTCTCCGACTTGGGCCACGCCCTGTCGGAGGGGGCGCTTCTGGCCTTCGTCCGCCACCTGCCCGAGTCCTCGCTCGTCGCGAGGGACGCCGGGGGCGACGAGGCCTGGCGCCGCTGGGGGTGGGCGAGGCAGGAGATCGTCCCCTGGCTGCTCGCCGGCGTGGTGGACGAGCTCAGGAACCTCCAGTACGTCGTGGCGCAGTCCGCGACCAAGGAGAGGCTCGACAGGCCGAGGCGCATACCGCGCCCCGGGGTGGATGACGACAGGGAGCGCATCGGCTCGGGGGCCATACCGGCGTCCGAGTGGGACGCGTTCTGGGAGGGGGGTGGCGATGGCCAACGCTGAGGCCGGCACCGCCTACGTCTCGATAGTCCCCTCGATGCGGGGCTTCGAGAGCCTGCTCGGCGGCGGCATAGGGACCGCCATGGCGGGCGTCGCCGCACAGGCCGCCGCGATGGAGGCCGCGATAGGCGCGACCGCGAAGGCCGCGTTCGACGCCTACTCGGACTACGAGCAGCTCGTTGGCGGCGTTGACACGCTGTTCGGGGACGCGTCGGCGCAGGTCCAGCAGTACGCGTCCCAGGCGTACGAGACGGCGGGCGTGTCCGCGAACCAGTACATGGAGCAGGTGACGAGCTTCGCCGCGAGCCTCCGCCAGTCGCTCGGCGGCGACGTGGCCGAGGCGGCCAGGCTCGGCAACCAGGCGATCGTGGACATGGGCGACAACGCGAACAAGATGGGCACGGACGTCGAGATGATCCAGCACGCCTACCAGGGGTTCGCGAAGCAAAACTACACGATGTTAGATAACCTGAAACTGGGTAGACAGTGCCATACCATTGCCCAGTATAAACCTCGTGAAAACGGTGAAACCCTGCCCCTGGCGGCGTAGGCGACACCGTGCGAAGCCCGGCCACCGCACAGGGGCCGGGAACGTGTAACGACTATCGAAAGCACGCGGGCGACCGTGGAAGCGAGTAGAGTACGCGCAAGTGCGCGGAAGCGCGAGGGGCGCGAGGGCGCCAAGAGATAGTCTGAACTGCATGGCGACATGCAGCAGTCCCCCATGGAGGGGCGGCCACGGACCGACGACCCGTGGCGAACACGTTGTATGGCGGCACCAAGGACGAGATGGCGCGCCTCATCGACGACGCCAACGAGTACGAGAGGGCCCAGGGGCGCGCGGGCGACCTCGTGATGGACTCGTTCGCCGACCAGATCAGGGCCATCCACGACATACAGGAGCAGCTCGGCGTCACCGGCACCACATCGAGGGAGGCCGCGACCACGATCCAGGGCGCGGCGTCCATGGCCAAGGCCGCGTGGGAGAACTGGCTCGTCGGGATCGCGGCGGACGACGCGGACGTCGGACAGCTCACGCAGCAGCTGCTCGACGCGATCGGCACCTTCGCCGACAACGCCGTGCCGAGGGTCCTCACGATATTCGACCGCGTGGCCGAGAACCTGCCGGCGGTCATGGAGCGGGTCGGGCAGACGCTCGTCCCCCTGATCACGAAGGTCCTCGGGCAGGTCTGGGACACGGCCTCCCGCACGCTCTCGAAGGTCGGCATCCAGCTGCCGGAGCTCGACACGGGCAAGGTCGTCTCGGTGGTCACGCAGGTCGCCGAGGCGCTCGCGGGGCTCGCGCGGGCGGCGGGCCCCGTCGTCACGGCCGCGCTCTCGGCGCTCGCGGGCGCCCTCGGATGGGTCGCGGACAACCTCGGGTGGATCGGGCCCGTCGCGACGGGCGTCCTGACGTCGATCATGGCGTTCCAGGCGGTGAGCGCCGTCACGGGCGCCGTCACGGCGCTGTCCTCGGCCTTCGGCATCCTCGTGTCGGCGATGGGGATGATCCAGTCGATACAGGGCGTCGGCGCCGTCATATCGACGCTGGCGGGCGGCCCGATCACGATCGCCATAGCCGCGATCGCCGGACTGGTCGCGGGGCTCGTGTACCTCTGGAACACGAACGAGGGCTTCAGGGACTCCGTCCTCGGCGCCTGGGACGCGATCACGGGGGCCGTCCAGGCCTTCGCCTCGGGCGTCGTGGAGCTCGCCACCGTCACCGTGCCGGGCGCGGTCGCGGGCGTGGCGGGCCTCCTCGCCTCGATACCAGAGTCGGTCGCGGGCGCCCTCGGACAGGCGGCGGAGTCCGTGTCGTCCCTCGTGGGCGGCGCGATCGACGCCGTCGGGTCCGTCCCCGGCGCGGTCGCCGGCGCCCTGGCGTCGGTGCCGCAGGCCTTTGCGGACGCCTTCGGCGCGGCCACCGAGCCCGCGAGGAGGGCGGCCGACGCCATAGGCGAGGCTGTGTCGGGCCTGCCCGGCAGGATAAGGGACTGGCTGGCCTCCATACCGCAGGCTTTCGCGGACATGTTCTCCCAGATCCACGTCCCCACCCTGCACGTCGAGGGCGGCTTCAGCCTGGACCCGGCGAACTTCCGCCTGCCCGAGATCAAGTTCTACGCCACCGGCGGCTACGTGGCCTCCCCGACCCTCGCCATGGTGGGCGAGCGCGGCGGCGAGCTCGTGTGGCCGAGCTACGGGGGCTACCTCGACCGCTACGCGCGCGCGATCGCGGAGAGGATGCCCGCCGGGTCCGGCGGCACGACGATCAACATGGGCGGCGTGGTCGTGCGCGAGACGGCCGACGTCGGCCGCATCATGGAGGAGATGGAGCTCCGGGTCGGCCGGGCGGAGAGGGCGGGGGCGCATGGCTAGCCACACGGTGACCTTCGGCGGGGTGGACCTCGGGTCGCGCATACTGACCGGGCCGGGCGGGGCATCGTCGCCCGACGGCACCACGATAGTGAGCGGGCAGTCGCGGCCGATCCCCGAGCGCTCCGCCGTCGCGGTGGAGCTGCCCGGGTCCGACGGCGAGCTCTTCGTCCGGCAGCGCGCCCGCCCGCTCAGGATGGTCGTGGAGCTCACGCGCCTCTACAGGGAGTCCCACGGGCCGGGCGGGGACGACGGCGGACAGGCGTGGCTCTCGTGCCTCAGGGGCATCCTCTCGGCTCCCGGCGAGCGGCGCCTCGCGTGCTCTGACCAGCACGGGAATTGGTGCCCCGCGAGGGTGGACGGCGAGTGCCCGGTGAGGGAGCTCCCCGACGCCCTCGTCGTCACCGTCACCTTCAAGTCGTCCGGCCCTTGGCTCTACGACGCGGAGCCGCACACGTACCGCCAGGGGCACATGACGGGCATGACCGTCTTCGCGACGGGCGGGGCGCTCCCCAGGCTCACCTGGGAGGCGTCCGCGCCCGCCTCGGTCGTGCGCCTCGTGGACGAGGACGGGACGGCGCAGGAGGCGCGGGTCGCCGGCACGGGCAGGGTCGTGATCGACTCCACCGCCCAGGCGCTCACGGTGGGGGGCGTCCCCGCCACGCTCGGGCGCGACTCCTCGTGGCCGACCCTCAGGGCAGGCCACACCTACACGGTGGAGGCCACGGGCGTCTCCGGCGGCGCCGGGGGCGTGCTCGTGGAGTACCTCGGGAGGTGGGCCTGATGGCGGCGTGGGACGAGCGGGGCCTGCGCGTCGTCCTCCTCGACAACGCGAGGCGGCCGCTTCGCGAGCTGCCGCCCGGGCGCCTCACCGCGTGCAAGGTGACAGAGGAGCTCGGCGGCGAGTCATCCCTCACCCTCTCGTGGGTGCTGGGGACCTCCGTGCCGGACGTGCGCGCCGAGTCGAGGGTGCTCCTGCGCGACGGGCGGGGGAGGTGGCGCGAGTACGTCGCCAAGGGCGGGGCGAGGGTCAGGACCTCAGGCCAGGTGCGCGAGGCGACGCTGCGCGCCGAGGCGTCCTGGCAGAGCGACGTCAGGCTCTCCGAGCCGATGCCGGACGGCTCGGCGTGGGAGGGCGCCCCGGCCTCCGAGGCCTACCACGCGATCATGGCGCCCACCGGCTGGGAGGGCTCCTGCTCGGTGGGCGCGAGGGTGGGCTGGCTCGACGTCTCCGGCAAGGGGCGCCTGGCGGCCCTCCGGGCGCTTGCCGAGGCGGCGGGCGGCGAGCTGGAGCCGTCCCTGTCCGTCGGCCCGGACCTCTCGGTGACGGCGCAGTCGGTGTCGCTCGTGGCGCGCCTGGCGGCCTCCGTGGCCGCCGGCAGGCTCGACTGGGGCCTCGGCGCCACGGACGCCACGGTGGAGCGCTCCGAGGGCGACGTGGTCACCAGGGCCACCTTCCGCAGCTCCGTCTCGTGGGACGACTGGCCGGACGACACCGACGCCCACCACAAGGCCACGGTGAGGCCCGAGCTCACCCGCGAGGACGCGGCCTCGACCGCCCGCCACGGCCACCTCGGCATGGCCAACTGGGACGCCTCCGACCACGACGTGGACTGCGTGGACCTCTACAACAGGTGGACGGCCGAGATGGACGACGCCTGGGCCAAGGCGCAGGAGAAGGCCGACGCCCACAGGGCCGCCTGGGACAACCTTGACAAGTCAGGCATGACCCAGGAGCAGAAGGACGCCGCCAAGGCGCGCCACGACGCCCTGGCCGAGGCCGCGCTGGAGGCGGGCAGGCTCGCCTTCCACGCGCTCTCGGACTCGCTCGCGGCCGCGATCGTGGCGCGCCTCGCCTCGGAGGGCGACCGGTGGCTCGCGCGCCAGGCGGCGATGCGGCCGACCTACCGCTACCGCCTGGCACCGCACGTGGCCTGCGAGCTCGGCCAGGCCTTCGTCGTGCGCGACGACGAGGTCGGCGTGGACGTGGACCAGCGCGTCGTGAGCGTGGAGTCCGACGAGCTCGACGAGTCGGGCCGCGTGGCCACGCTCGGGGAGCCTGCCGCGACCCTGGCCTCGGCGCTGGCGCGCCAGCGCGACCGCCAGAGGGGCTTCGAAAAGGCCCTCAGGGACGAGCGCGCCAGGGGCGCCGAGCGCGACCGCGACGCCATGAACCAGAACCAGGGCCAAGGCCACGACGACGTCATCCACACCCTAGACGGCGTGCGGATCACCAGGGGGACCATCGCCTTCACGACAGAGAAGAAGCCATAGGAGGGGCCCATGAGCATCACGATGCCCGACGGCAGGACCTACACCTACCTCTCCGACGGCCTCATGGTCAACGGCAGGAGGGTCACCGAGGCGCGCGTCGACGGCGCCCTCGTGTACCCAAGGGACGAGTGGCCGTACTGGGTGCGCGGGACCTACAAGCTGAGGTCGCGCTCGTGGCCATACGTCACCGGGTTTTACCCGTCGTCCGGGCCCTATCTCGAGAGCATGGAGGCGACGGCCGAGTTCGGGCTGAGGTCGAGGCTTCCCCTGTACGTCGAGGAGAGGGTCGCGACCGGCGGGATGCGCTACCCCGTCGTCCACGCGATCCGAGCGTACGTCGACTTCGCTATCCCCCAGGGAACCCGCAGCATGCCCGTCGTGGACGTGAGGCTGTCGGCCGAGAGCGAGTACAGGGTCGGCAGGGGGGCGCACGTGCTGCGCCCGAGGGAGTCATCGTCCGGCCTCACGGGCGACTACTCCGTCAGTCTGTGGGGAACCAAGCTGTTGGGTACCGGGGTCCCGGCGGCCGCCCTCGGCCTCTCCGGCTACCACCCGACCCCATCCGTGACGTACGACCACGAGGGACGCCAGCGTCGCACTCTCGTGGCGGTCCTCGCCTTCGACAGGGACGAGCACGCGTCGACGATCATGAGCACGACCATCGAGCCGCAGAACCCGACGTGCGACATGCACGTGCGTACCTTCTCTGACACGGCGCTCGGAAACTTCAGCCTCGGGTGCGCGTGGGCGGGCGAGACGGTGTCGTACATGTCGACCTACATCCCCAGCCTGACCATCGCCCAGATGATCGAGACCGACCCCTGGATCACCCGCGGGTGGCTCAAGACCCGCTGGGACTGCGAGCTCACGCTGGAGCACTCCCCCTCCCCGTGGGGGAGCGTCCAGGAGTGGGCCGACGAGTCGTGGCGGCAAGCCGACGCGCTCAGGCGCCTCCTGGAGGGGAGGTGACGGGCGAGGCCCGGACCCGCCTCGTGACGCTTGCGGCGTCCCTCGTGACCCTCATGGCCACGACGGCGCTCAACCGCGCGGTGGCCTCCCCGGAGGTCGCCGACGACGTGATCACCTACATGGTGGGGACCCTGATAGTCGCGGTGGTGTGGGGGGCCTCCAAGCTGGGCGAGCGCCACGAGGAGGTCATGGCGAGGCTCTCGGGGATGGAGGCGTCGCAGAGGCAGGTCAACCTCGCGCTGGCGTCCGTCATGAGGTCCGACCTCATCACCAAGGCGCAGCGCCACATCTGGGAGCTCCATTGGGCCACGCCCGAGGAGAAGCTCAGCTGGCACGCCGAGTGGCAGCAGTACCACGACCTCGGGGCCGACGGCTACATCGACTCCATGGCGGAGATGGTGCTGTCGCTGCCCGAGAGGCCCCCGCCGAAAGGCGACGTGGAGCGCGACCCCTGCCCGGGCTAGGGGCGGGTCAACACAAGGACGAAAGCGCGCCCCCAGGGGCGCAGGGAGAAAAGGGGAATGACATGGACGACAAGGCGATCAGATGGCTGAGGGCGGCGGGGGTGCGCGCCCTCAAGACGGCGGCGCAGGCGGCCGTGGCCCTCATCGGCACGAACGCGGTCGGCGTGACCGACGTGGCGTGGGGGGCGGTCGCGGGGGCGGCGGCCCTCGCGGCTGTGCTCTCGCTGCTCACGTCAGTCGCGGGGCTGCCCGAGGTCGAGGTGGAGGGGTGAGGCCCGAAAGGATGTGCCCGCTCTGCGGCAAGCCGATGGTGCCGGTCTGCGGCGTCACCGACCCGGGCCGCGAGTGGACCAGATGGCACTGCAACCGATGTGGCCACGAGGAGACGGCGCGCGGCGTCCGGGAGGGCGCCCTGCCGAGGGAGGAGGACCATGCGTGGCATTGACGTCTCCAGCCACGACGGCTGGCCGTATCAGGACTCGACGGAGGGGTGCTACCGCGAGAGCGACTTCGTGATCGCGAAGGCCACGCAGGGGACGGGGTACGTGAACCCGCACTTCCGCGAGGCGATCGACCGCGCCATCGGCGACGGGAAGCTCGTGGGAGCCTACCACTACGCGAACGGCGGGGACGCTGAGGCCGAGGCCCGCCACTTCCGCGACGTGATCTCAGACTACATCGGCACGGCGGTTCCCTGCGTGGACTGGGAGGCCATGATCGGCGCGCAGGCCAGGAACCCCTCCTGGGGGGACACCGACTGGGTTCGCCGATTCGCGGACGCCTACCACGGGATGACCGGCACCTGGCCGATGGTCTACGTGCAGGCCTCCGCCATCTTGCAGGTGGCGAGCTGCCACCCGGACTGCCCTCTCTGGGTGGCGGGATATCGCTCCGACGACGCCACCTGGGACGTCCCCGGCTTCGCCTGGGACACCGACCCCTGGGACGGCTACGCCGTCTGGCAGTTCACGAGCGGGCATGAGTCAACGGATCGCAACGTCAGCGACCTCACGCGCGCGGACTGGGCGCGCATGGCCGAGTCCTCAGAGTCCGTCGGCCGACGGCTGCGCGAGATGGTGGAGGACGGCATCTGGTGGGTCGAGCATGGCAACCTCGGCTACGACCAGGGCGACCGAGACAGCTGGGTCGACTCCGGCTACCAGACGGGCACGGAGGTGGACTGCTCCTCCTTCGTCATCGGCCTCCTGCGCAAGCACGGCTTCGACGTGGGGGGCGCCAGCTGGACGGGTAACATGCGCGAGGAGCTGTGCGCCCACGGCTGGGAGGTCGTGCCCAACGACGGCAATCCCCAGCTCGGGGACATCCTGCTCAACGACGGCCGCCACACGGCCATCAGCTGCGGCGACGGCACCATGATCCAGGCGTCGCGCGGCGAGGAGGGGCACAGGGTCAGGGGCGGAGAGCCAGGTGACCAGGACGGCCGCGAGACCAACCGCTCCCCGTACAGGGACTACCCCTGGGACTGCTACCTGCGCTACGGCGGCGGGCCCGCCGCCGGGGGCACGTCCATAGACGTGGACGGATATCTTGGCCCCAGGACCGCCCGCGCCATGCAGCTGGTCTTCTGCGGACAGGACTTCGGCGACCGCAGGATATCGTCTCAGCCCCTCGCCGTGAGGCCGCTCTGGCCGAGCGACTCCGGGGGCATCGAGTGGCGCTCGCCCGCCGAGGGGTCCCTTACCATCGCGGCCATGCAGAGGGCCGTCGGCGTGGACGACGACGGATTCGCCGGCCCCGACACCACGCAGGCCCTCCAGCGCCACCTCATGGGCGAGGGCTACGACGTGGGCCCGTCCGGCGACGACGGCTACATCGGCCACGACTCATGCCGGGCGCTCCAGAGGTACCTCAACGACCGCCTGTAGGCGAAAATCGTCCGTCCGCGCACAAAATTCGACCACCGTACGCAAAATCAGACCGATGGTACACAAAGTGGCCCCCATCTCCTGCGGGAGGTGGGGGCCTTTTTTCGTCTCTCGCGGGGGCTATGCGGCGTAGCGGTCGAGGCGCTCGACCTCGGCGCGCCAGAAGCGGCGCTCCTCGTCCCACTCGCGCCACTCGTCGTCCCCCATGGCGTTTCCTGGGGGCGGGGCAGTCCCGCCCCGATCCGTCTACTCGCCCAAGCCCTCAAGCAGCCTCTCGACCACTCGGGCCTGGGTTTCCCCAGTCCTCGCCGCCTCGCGCTCCAGCGCGCGCTTCGCTGCGAGGCTAACCCTTGCCGATACCACGGCCTCGCCTTCCTCGGGAGTGCCGAACTCGGCCTCCCACTCGTCGGCCGTGAGGTGGGCTTCCGCCCACTCTCTGGCCTGGTCGGCGGTGAGCGGCGCTATCCGGCTCCCGCCCTGGCTCCCGCCCTGGCCGTACGGCTCCGAGTAGGGGGAGAGTGGTCCCCCCTGACCGTGGAGGAAGTACTCCCCGGTCTTCTTTCGGTACAGCTGTTCGCTGTACCACTTAAAGTCTGTCACGCCGAATCCAGCCGGCGTGTAGTCCGTCCCCACAGGAGTGGCCTTCTCCGTGTCGTAGAGACGGCCGTTTATGATCTTTTTCATTGTCTTCTCCTTCCGGCGGCGGGGTGTGTCCCCGCCGCCTCATGTCCTAATCTTTTTGTTGCTACGACTCCGGCTGCCAGGTGACATCCGGAACCTTCTGGTCATCGTCTACCGCAATGATCCGGTAGAAGACCCCCCGAAGGTGGGCGAACTCGTTTCGGTCGAACTCGTGGGGCATCTCGACGTCATTCGCATCGAGAACCCCGGAGCAACACATCGTCCAGTGACGCAGAACCGTGTCCCAGTCGCTGGATTTCAGTATCGTCATGAACTCGGGTTTGCCGTGAATCGTCTCCCCCTCGTCCAGAGGGAACTTGACTTGCTGAATCGCGTACGCCATTTTTATCCTCCTTCTTGGGGCGGGGCCCTGTGCCCCGCCCGGTAATGATCTGCAAGTGTGGCTAGCTACTGCGAACCTCGTCCACGAACTTCTTTGCCGCATCCTCCACCGCGACGCCATCCGTGCCCGCGTAGGTCTTGTAGTCGGTCCTGACATGCAGGGAGCCGTCCCTGATGTCGATCCAGATTTTGGAGTAGTGCAGCCTGCGTCCGTCGGCGTTGCTGACCGTCTTGCCCTGCCAGGTGGCGCTGCTGACGTTTCCGGTCTTGTAGTAGCTGACATCAAGGCCAATCAACTCGGCGTTGATGTAGAGCCTGTCCATGGCTCCCTTGGTCCATCTCTTGGCTCCTGCGCCCTCAAGGGCCTTAATCTCGCGCTCGTCCATCATCTCTCGCTCCTCTCGTCTCGCGGGGCCTCTCCCCGCTGGCAATTAATATAATATCATTAGTTGCTATCAAGTCAAGCGATAGTCGAGAAAATATCTAATTATGTATGAGCCGTGAAGATGGCAGCTACAGACTCCGCCGCGAGTCCCAACCGCGTCCCAAGACATGACACTACAGTGCACCACTGGCACATCTCGTGACAAAAGCCGCAGCTAGTGACACTACAAGGCACCACCGGCACATGTGGCGCAGAGTGCGCTTTTCCGTAAAATGCGCTTTTCCTCACCTGCGCAAACGTCGAGCCACCTCACGGAAAAGCGCACTCTGCCCCAGCCACCTCACGGAAAACCGCACTCTGCAGCTGGCGCCTCACGGAAAAGCGCACTCTGCACCCGTTCCTCGATCGCGGCGGGACCAAAAAGCGCACTCTGGCCCAGCCGCCTCACCAAAACTCGCACTCTGCGCTCGCCGTGCCCCCCTCAACATGGTACCGCGCCGCCCTCGCCTCACTCATCGCCAAGGGAGAGGTGCTCAAAGCGCCCGTTCTCGTAGATGCCATAGCCGTGGATCTCGTCCTTGGGTATGCCTACGCTGCCCGGGTTGAAGACCGTGATGCCCGCGTGCGGATGCCCATCGGCGTGCGTCTCGAGCACCCACTTGTGCGTGTGTCCGTACACAAGGGCCGCCCCCGCCGGTAGCGTGGGCCACGCATCAACGCTGTTGTGGATGCCAGGCCCCCACACGTGGCCGTGGGTGAGAAAGAGCTCGCGCCCCCGTCCTCCCGTGACGGGGTTCGTGGCGTCGGGGTCCCAAAGCACGTTGTAGTCGGCCATGCAGGGAAAGTCCAGCACCATCTGGTCGACCTCGGCATCGCAGTTGCCCCTGACTGCGATCACCTGCTTGGCAATAGAGTTGAGCATCTCTATCACACGCTTGGGCGCGTAGTCGCGGGGCAGGTCATTGCGTGGCCCATGATAGAGCAAATCACCAAGAAGAACGACGCGATCGGGGTTCTCGACCTCGATGACCTTCATCAGGCGGGCGCACCAGTCAGCCGCCCCGTGGATATCGGATGCGATAAGTAGCCTCATCTGTAGGCCTCCGATCTTAAGTTTGCGTCCCTCACTACTGTGCCTGTACCTTAGAGATGGATGTGCTGTCAGGGCTGAGCATAATCTCGTAGTGCGTTGAGTCGGCCGGGCAGACCGACACGCAGTACTCGAACTTCTCGCCGCGTGTGTTTTGGGTGGTGCGAAAGATCAGGAAGGCAGGCGCGCCCGCTTCCCTGCCAAGGACCCGTGCCTGCTCCGCATCGAGAACCACCGCCTTGTGTACCTCGTGGGCCTCGGCTGGTGCCGAACCAGAAGCCTGGGTTATCGTCTCGTACAGGGATCCCTCGACATCTTTCTTGGTGAGCTTGGGACAGATCCGGACAGGCACATGAGAACCTTCGAGCATAATGGGGATATCGTCAGCAAACCTGACGCGTATGATCTCAAAGATCCTCTCTCTTGAGGTGAGTCCAAGCTGTAGCTTGACTTCGGGAGAAGGGGTGGTCTCCGTAAACGAGATCACCTTGGTGCTCGGCACCCTGCCCAGGCGTCGTGTCTCCGACGAGAAGCTATAGAGCCCATCAAGCTGCCGGGCGAGCTCGGGGCTAGAGACAAAGGACCCACGCCGTGGCCTGCGCGTCACCAGACCCTCCTTCACGAGAGTCGCATAGGCGCAACGTACGGTTGAGATCCCGATGCCGAGGGCCTCGCTGATCGTATTCTCTGTGGGCAGGGCCGTTCCTACGGCGAGCTCCCCTGACACAATTCTATCGCGCAAGCCTTCTGCCACTTGCCTATAGAGAGGCGTGGGCGAGAACTGGTCAAGCTTGATCTCTGCAAGCAGCTGGTCGTTCTCTGACACGGTGAAGTCCTTTCCAGAGCGCTCTGCATAACAAGGGTAGGTAAGGGTCCCGGCTGCGGGCTATGCCGCACGGACCTTCATCTTTCTACCATTTCTATTATATCATCCATAGATATCAAATAAGTGTGCACATATGAAGTAAGCGCAGCTACAAGATATGGCTAAGACGCAGTTCTAAGACGCAGCCCTTTGATAAGGAGAGGTACAACAGATAAGGATAGGGGCATCACCCGAGGGTGGCCGACGCTGCCCTCGCGAGCCTCAAGGGGATCGAATAAAAAAATCTAGCATGAAGAGACTTAGATAATGTATAGAATCAAAATGCAGGGGAACAAGAGAAGCGTAAAGAAATGCAGACAATGTCTGCCGGGCACGTGAAGTATCGGGCGGACAAGGGAAAGGATAGCGTATGAGCAAGATTTTGGGCATCGATCTGGGCACCACCAACTCCGCGATGGCGGTTCTCGAGGGTGGCGAGCCCACCATCATAGTAAACGCCGAGGGCGACCGTACCACACCCTCCGTCGTCGGTTTCCGCCAAGACGGCGACCGCATCGTCGGTAAGGCCGCAAAGAACCAGGCGGTCACCAACCCCAAGAACACGGTCTTCTCGATCAAGCGCTTCATGGGCCGCCGCTACGACGAGGTTAGCTCCGAGCTCAAGACCATCCCCTACACCGTCAAGCCCGGGACCGGCGGGCGCGCGGTGGTCGAGATCGAGGGCGAGGACTTCACGCCCGAGCAGGTCAGCGCCATGATCCTCTCGAAGATGAAGGCGGACGCCGAGAAGTACTTGGGCGAGACGGTCACCGACGCGGTCATCACCGTTCCTGCTTACTTCAACGACGCCCAGCGCCAGGCCACCAAGGACGCCGGCAAGATCGCTGGCCTCAATGTCCAGCGCATCGTCAACGAGCCCACGGCGGCGGCGCTTGCCTATGGTCTTGACAAGCAGCACAGCGAGCAGAAGGTCCTGGTCTTCGACCTAGGCGGCGGTACGTTTGACGTCTCGATACTGGACCTTGCGGACGGCGTGGTGGAGGTGCTCGCCACCAACGGCGACAACCACCTGGGCGGCGACGACTGGGACCAGAAGATCATCGACTGGATGAGCGAGAAGTTCCAGAAGGAGAACGGCATTGACCTGCGAGGCGACCCCATGGCCCTGCAGCGCCTGAAGGAGGCCGCAGAGAACGCCAAGAAGGAGCTCTCTAGCGCCCAGCAGGCGGACATCAACCTGCCCTTTATTGCCATGGACGCCAGCGGCCCCAAGAACCTCATGTATACGCTGACGCGTGCCGAGTTCGAGCGCATCACGCGCGACCTGCTCGAGCGCTGCAAGACGCCTGTCACGAGTGCCCTTCATGACGCGAATCTGAAGCTCTCTGATATCAACGAGGTCATCCTCGTCGGTGGCTCGAGCCGCATGCCCGCCGTGCAGGAGCTTGTCAAGCAGATGACCGGCAAGCAGCCCAACATGTCAGTGAACCCCGACGAGGTCGTAGCAGACGGTGCCGCCGTCCAAGGTGGCGTCCTGACCGGTGACGTCTCGGGCATCCTCCTGCTCGACGTGACCCCACTATCGCTTGGTGTCGAGACCATGGGCGGCATCATGACAAAGATGATCGACCGCAACACCACGATCCCGACGAGCAAGTCCGAGATCTATTCCACGGCCGCCGACAACCAGACGTCCGTCGAGATCAACGTCTTGCAGGGTGAGCGCGAGATGGCTCGTGACAACAAGAGCCTGGGCAAGTTCAACCTGACTGGTATTCCCTCGGCGCGTCGCGGTGTGCCTCAGATAGAGGTCACCTTTGACATTGACGCCAACGGCATCGTGAAGGTCACCGCCAAGGACAAGGGCACCGGCAAGCAACAGCAGATCACGATCTCTGGCTCCACCGCGCTCTCGGACGATGAGGTTGATCGCATGGTCAAGGACGCGGAGTCCCATGCCGAGGAGGACAAGAAGCACAAGGACGAGATCGAGGTCCGCAACCAAACCGACTCGCTGTGCTACTCAACCGAGCAGACGCTCAAGGACCTGGGCGACAAGGCTCCCGCCGACGTCAAGTCTGAGGTCGAGGCTGCCGTGGCCGACGCGAAGAAGGCCCTTGACGGCACCGACACCGAGGCCATCAAGGCTGCGGGCGAGAGGCTCCAGAATGCTGGTCACAAGCTGGCCGAGATCGTCTACTCCGACACGAACGAGCAGGCCTCCGGCACCAGCGGTACCTCGGGCGCACAGGCCACTGGCAATACCGACGATGTGGTGGACGCCGACTACGAGGTTGTGGATGACGACAAGGGCAGCAAGTAGGGGTGACGGACGATGTGGTTCGCCAAAGATACGCGCAGGGCGGCCCATACGGCCGTCCCCCAGGAGGGTCCAAAGGAGGGTGACGTGAAGGTGCCTATCGAGGTCGAGGGCGAGCAGGACGAGGCAGCTGCCGATGCGACCGCGTCCCAGGCCGACGAAGGTGCGACCGATAGGTCCAAGAACGAGTCTGGGGATGCTGCCGAGAATGGTGATCAGGACGCCGCTAGTGCCGAAAAGGTCGGCACCAAGGATGCCCAGGACACCCAGGATGCCTCCGGTTCCGACGAGGACGAGCGGGCGAAGGTCGAGGCCGCTATTCGTGCAGGTGAGCAGGCGGCGGAGCGCGACCTCAAGCTCGTTGCCGAGCGGCTCTGCCGAGAACGCGACGAGCTGAGGGGCAAGCTTGATGAAGCGGCGTGGGAGATCGAGTCCGCCAAGCAGAAGGCAGCCGATTCCCTGACTCGCCTCACGCGCCTGCAGGCCGACTGGGAGAACTTCCGCCGCCGCACAGCCCAAGAGCGTCTTGCCGAGAAGGACCGCGCCGCCGAGAAGCTGGTGCTCAGCCTTCTGCCTGTGCTCGATGACATGGAGCGTGCCTGCAAGCACGCCGCCGAGAATAGCTCAGACGACGCGGCCGTCATGCAGTTCGTCGAGGGGGTCGAGGCCATTCACGACAAGATGTACGCAGCCCTCAACAGGGAGGGTGTCGAGGTCATCGACCCCGTGGGCGAGGCCTTTGACCCCATGGTCCATCAGGCGGTCGGTCGCGAGGAGAATCACGATGTCTTCGACGAGACGGTGGCGCAGGTGTATCAGAAGGGCTATCGGATGGGCGACAAGATCATCCGCAGCGCGATGGTGACCGTCTCGTTTGGTGGACCCAAGCGTCCTGCGCCAGAGCCTAACTCCGACTCCCCAGAGGATGTCGAGGGCAAGGCTGCTTCCTCCGATGACGCCGCAGGTGAAGAGGTAGGGTAGTCTCGAACCAACGCCGCGCCCGAGCCTGATGGTTCGGGCGCGGATATGTACGCACGACTGATGGGCGAGGGGTACAACCGTAGTCGGGAAGGCCCTTCGCTCATCGACACAACGAAAGGAGGCGTCTGCCTCATGGCAGGAAAGAGAAGCTACTATGACATCCTTGGCGTGAAGCGTGACGCCACGGATGATCAGATAAAAAAGGCGTTCCGCAAGCTCGCGGCCAAGTACCACCCGGACGCCGGCGGGGATGAGCAGAAGTTCAAGGAGGTTAGCGAAGCCTACACCACGCTGTCCGATCCCGAGAAGCGCAGGGAGTATGACCAGCTCCTGATGTTTGGGGGCATTCCTGGCTCAGACTTTGGCGGATCGGGTGGACGCAACCGGGGAGGCTACACCTACACCACCAACGTGAACGGCGCAGACTGGGCGGATATCTTTGAGAACATCCGCAGTGGGGACGGCGCGTTCTCGGGTTTTGACTTCTCGAGCATCTTTGGTGGTCAGGGAGCGGCGGGTGCGCGCGCAAGCCGTCCCGCCAAGGGCTCAGATCTTACGATGACCGTCGAGGTCAGTGCGGACGAGGCCTTCAAGGGCACGCAGCGCAAGGTGAGCTACACGATTCCCTCCACGGGGGAGCGCCAGTCGCTGACCGTCAAGGTACCCGCAGGCGCGGTAGACGGTGGCAAGCTGCGCTACCGTGGGCGCGGGGAGTATGGGGTGAACGGCGGCTCCCGCGGCGATCTCGTTGTGACCACCAAGGTCGCCGAGCACCCTCTCTTCAAGCGTGACGGCGCGGACGTCAAGATGAACCTTCCCATCAGCATGTGGGAGGCCGCCTTGGGCGCGAGCGTCAAGGTGCCCACGCCCGACGGCACGGAGGTCATGCTCAAGGTCCCCGCAGGAACGCAGGACGGCAAGACCTTCCGCTTCCGCAACATGGGAGCTGAGGACGTGAGGCACAAGGGCGGAAAGGGCGCCCTGTACGTGACGGTCAAGGTCCAGGTGCCTGCGCATCTCTCCGTAAAGGAGCGTGACGCGCTCGAGTCGCTGAGGCAGGGTGACACGCGCGCCTACAGGAAGGACGTTGAGCGCTATGTCGAGTAGCGACGAGGCTTCCGGCAGGGACGCCAGCAGTGACGCTAGCGGGGTCGCCGACGCTGGAAGGGATAAGCCCCTCTACATGATAAGCGTTGCCGCCGAGCTTACGGGCATGCACCCACAGACCCTTCGCGTGTACGAGCAGAAGGGCCTTGTGAACCCCGGGCGCTCGCGCGGCAACACGCGCCTGTACTCCCGCAGCGACATCGAGCGGCTCAACCTCATCAGCAAGCTCACGGACGAGGGCATCAACCTTGCCGGCGTGGTGCGCATCCTAGACATGCAGGAGCGCGCGCAGGAGCGGGAGCGCGAGATCGACGGGCTGAGGTCCCGTCTGCGCGAACTCGAGGACGACCTCCACGAGCTGCGCCTGCGCGAGAAGATCACGGCACTTGCCCGCTACGACGGGGCCAGCCCCGAGCAGGTCATGCGCGGACTGCTCCGCAGCAGCGGTGACGCGTGAGGCAATGGCGCGCACATGCCTCAAGCAGCTGCGCGCGTGCGCGCGAACTGCGTGCGCGAACAACAGTGTACACAAATGGGCCAATTGCGACGATACGCCGAAAATTTGGCCATTTGTGTACACTATTCATGCTTGGGCCGAGAGACGCCACTCTCATTAGTGTACACAAATCAAGCGCTCGGCCCAATTTGCTTGAAACTCAGCGATTTGTGTACACTGTTCGCGTATCCCCCCATCCGTCCCGTCTCGCGCCCGCATTCTCGATGGTGCCCTCATGCCATGCCATGCCATGCCATACCTGTACTGCGTACGCCCCCACGAGCGGGCTCCGGGATTTACCAATGTGCCTTTCCGACTGTGAATGAGTCGGCGCAACTTCGACGCGCTTGCCCGCGCGGGCGACCAGGAGTTATACTTTTTAAACTCCAAGTGGCAGCCCGACACCCGTCGGCGTCCGCACGGGAAGAAGGGAAGGCAGCATGGCAGAACGTGAGGCATACCTCGTCGTCAAGGGCGTCGAGAAGCACTATGGCGAGGGAGAGGCGCGCGTCAAGGTGCTGAGAGGCATCGACTGCACCATCACCAAGGGTGAGATCTGCGTCTTTCTCGGCCCATCAGGCTCAGGCAAGTCGACGTTCTTGAACGTTGTGGGTGGCCTTGAGACTGCAGATGCCGGCAGCATCATCGTGGGTGATACCGACATCACCAAGATTGCAGGCAAGGAGCTTGTGGAGTACCGCAGACGCGAGCTTGGCTTCATCTTCCAGTTCTACAACCTCGTACCCGACCTTACGGTACGCGAGAACATCGAGGTTTGCGAGTACCTCTCCAAGGAGCCGCTGTCCGTGGATGATCTGCTGCACTCGCTTGGCCTCTGGGAGCATCGCAACAAGTTTCCCAATCAGATTTCGGGTGGCCAGCAGCAGCGCTGCGCCATCGGTCGTGCCCTCGTGAAGGCGCCCGGCCTGTTGCTGTGCGACGAGCCCACAGGTGCGCTCGACTACAAGACGTCCAAGGAGATCCTGGAGCTCATGGAGCGCGTTAACCAGGACTTTGGCACCACGATGGTCATCGTCACGCACAACGATGCCATCTGCAGGATGAGCAACCACATCCTGCGCCTGCGTGACGGCCTCCTCATCGAGGACGAGGTCAACCCTACCCTCACGCCCGCGTCCGAGCTGACTTGGTAAGGGGGCGTGCAGATGTCTCCTCTTGGCAAGCGTTACCCGCGCTCGATCAAACATAACCTCGGGCGCTATATTGGGCTGCTGATCCTGCTGATGATGGCCGTAGGTCTCGGCAACGGCTACATGCAGGCGGCGCAAAACAACATCGACATGATGAGCGGCATGCGCGAGAAGTACAACGTCGAGGACGGTCGCTTCATGACCGACTTCAAGGCTAAGGCAGATGCCATCAAGGATGTCGAGGCGCTGGGCTGTACGGTGCACGAGAACTTTAGCTATGATGCCAGCCTCACCATCCCCGGGCGCACCATCGACGACACGACGGTTCGCCTCTATGGTGACCGCGAGGGCTTCGATGAGGTGAGCTATACCGAGGGCCGCGCGCCCGAGACAGACGACGAAGTGGCGCTCGACCGTGTGTTCATGCAGAACAACAAGCTGTCCTTGGGCGATACCGTGGAGTTCGACGGCAAGGCGTTCACAATCTGCGGCATCGTGACCTTCTCCGACTACGTCACGCTCTTCAAGAACAATGCTGACGTCGTGTACAACGCCCTCACGTTTGGCGTGGGTCAAGTCAGGTCGGGGGCACGTGACGCGCTGGCCAAGGGTGACCAGACCTTCACATACTCGTTCTTCTTCGGTGACCGCAACCTGTCCCTGGCCGATCGCGTCAGCCGTGAGAAGCGCATGGTCAAGGTGCTCGTCGACCATGGCGTCTCGGTGGGCGACATGATCGACTACGAGTACAACCAGGGTATCAGCTATGCCACGGGCGACAACGAGGGCGACCTTAGCACGGCCCTGACCCTCACGGTCATCCTCACGATCGTCCTCGCCTTCATCTTTGTGCTGCTCACCAATGCCACCATCGAGCAGGAGAGCAGTGCCATCGGCACGCTGCTCTCGATGGGCTACACAAAGGGCGAGCTGGTCAGGCACTACCTCACGCTGCCGATGATCGTGGGTGTGGTGGGCTGCCTGCTGGGCCTTGGATACGCCATCCCGGTGGAGAACACTATCCGAAAGTCGTATTACAACACGTACAGCCTGCCTCCCTACGTGCGCAGCTTCCATCCTGACATCCACCTCAAGACGGTCCTCGTGCCGCTTGTGCTGCTGTTCGCAATCCTCCTCGTTGGCCTTTTGCTCAAGCTGCGCCTTACGCCGCTGCAATTTTTGCGCGGCGAGGTGCGAGGTGGCAGGGGTGCGAAGAAGGAGTCGTCGCTGCCCGAGGGCATGGGCTACGTGCAGCGCTTTCGCCTGCGCGTCTTCCTGCGCAACACCTCGAGCTTCGTCGTGCTGTTCGTGGGCATCCTCGTCGCCAACACGCTGCTGCTCTTCTCGCTCTCCGTCATGCCGTCGGTTCGCAGCTATGCGGTCGAGCTGAAGCGCGGCATCGTGGCGGAGCACATCTATACGCTCAAGGACGAGCTGCGGATTGATGGCACTGCCGACGAGCGAGCCGCATGGGCCGCCATCGAGAAGATCACCACCAACGAGAGGTACGCCGGCATTGACCTTGGCCTCATCGAGGGTGTGGCCAATGACCTGCAGGCCGCAGGCTCGAGCTTTCGTGACTTTGACAAGGACGCCATTGGCGCACTTGCCCTCATGAGCAAGCTCACGAAGGCCGACGTGGACGATTCCGACGAGCTTAGGCTGCTTATGCGAGCCTATCGCGTGGATGACTTCACCGACCTTGCCGATACCAACTTTCACAAGCTGTTTGTCGCGGTCATGGCCAAGCAAGGTGTGGACCTCTCCGGTGCCACCGACGGTCAGCTCACCACCTTGCTCAAGCACGCGCACGAGTTGAGCGAGCAGATCGCTCCCCTTAGCGACGATGAACGCAACGACTTTGGTAACCTCGTCGCTGACGTCTCGAAGGTGGACAATTTCGACATCGCCGTGAACCCCGTCAAGATGAGTCAGGCCACGATTGACCAGGCAGAGCCCTTCGCCGCCACTCGGCTCGAGTGCGGCCGCGCGCTCGATGACAGCAACGAGACAATCACCATATATGGCATCCGGGAGGGTTCCTCATACCACACCGGCATCGACGTGAGCGGTGGGCGCATCGTAGCAGACGCCGGTCTGCTTGAGAAGTGCGGCATCACGCTCGGCGAGCCCGCCGCGTTCACCGACCGCACGACGGGCAACACCTACGACATCACGGTTGATGGGGCGACCTCGTTTGCCGTCTCGACCAACGTGTACATGAGCATCGACACGTTCAACCGGATGTTCGGCAAGGACGAGGGCTACTTCAACGGGTACTTCTCCAACGAGGCGCTCGACCTCAACCGGCGCTACCTTGCGTCCGACTACACCCCGGCAGACGCCGACAAGATTGCCAACCAGCTTGAGGACAGCTATGGCGACATCATGAACGTCGTCACATGGCTCTCGATCCCCATCTTCATCATCGTCATCTACCTGCTCACCAAGACGCTCATCGACAGAAGCGCACGCTCCATCGCCTACATGAAGGTCTTTGGCTACAAGAATCGTGAGATCGACAAGCTCTACCTGCGCTCCATCACGGTGGGCGTGGTCATTTCGCTGCTCGTGAGCGTGCCCATCCTCAGGGAGCTCATCGGCGTGGTGTATACGCTCATGCTGGCTGCGCAAAACGGCAATTACGTCTATACGATGACGCCGCACATCGTTGTCATCGACCTTGTCGTAGCGCTCATCACCTACCTCGTGGTGGCGTTGCTGCACATGCGCCACATCAAGAAGGTGCCGCTGTCGCTGGCGCTCAAGGTCGTCGAGTAGCGAGACGCCCAAGCAGCGGCGTGCGCAAGCAACAGTGTGCGCGCGGGCAGCGGCGCGCCCAGGCAACGGCGTGCGTGCGAGCAGCGGCGCGCCCAGGCAACGGCGCGCGTGCGGGCAGCAGCGCGCACAAGCAACAATGTGCGTGCGAGCAATAGTGTACACAAATGGGCGAATTACGCCAATTTGTTGGGAATCTCGCCATTTGTGTACACTATTCATCCGTGGGTCGAGAGACACCATCCTCATTAGTGTACACAAATCAAGTATTTCGGCCAGTTTGCTTGAAAATCAGCGATTTGTGTACACTGTTTAAGTACCCCGTATCCGTGCCGTCTCGCACCCACGCGCCGGCCCATCACGCCGGCATCCTCGCGTGGACCTTAGACGAACACAATGGTCACTTCCTCTATGTGGCCGTGAGGCGTGCTCATGTAACGCTCGTACTCTCGGGCAAGCTGGCGGCCCCGCGCCCCTGGCAGCAGCATCCAAATAAGCCGCTGGCGCATCCGGGCGAGCGCGGGTGATGCGGGCACCTCAAAATGAGCCGTGTCCTTTCGCTTCGCCAGGTGTTCGATGGTGTCTATGACCCGCATCATGAGGGTATCGAGTCCTCCTTTCTGGTAGAGGTCCTCTCTCGTTACCGGCAGGACCGCCAGACCCTGGGACCATAGGTCTCTGTCGCGCCTGCGGTCATCCACATACTTATCGCGGACCTGACGAATTGCAGCCTGCACGGCCTGGCTGGCAACCACCATGTCGCTCGCGCAAGGTTCGCTGGTAGAGCGGCTGACAGAGCTGTCGACCTTATGGGCTCGAGGCACCTTGGCGGTGGCCGAAGGTGTCTCGGCAGTGGCCAGGGACGCCTCGGCAGCCACATGCGCAATCTGCTCAAGCTCCAGGTGGACGCCCCCGTCGTAGTTAAGGCCCACGCCCGTCTTCCCAAAGAGGATGTCTGGCACGCGAGAATGGGTGGCATTGGTGTGAATATCCACAGGCACAGCTGAGCTACCCGCGTCCATGCATGGATCGCTCACGCGTACGCGTGGGTTGAGCGTGAGCGGCGCCATGTTATATCCCAGGTGGTGGTAGGGGAGCAGCGCGAGTGCAGCGATAAGGGATTCGGTGGGTGACCATGCCCCCGCGCAGACAAGAGGGGCGAGTTCGCGGGTCTGCCTGAGTCCCGCCATGCCCCTGCAGGCCCCCACATACGAGAGGATGGCCTCTGGCGTGGTCGCGGGTTCAATGTTGAAACTCACCTCACCATCGCGCGGGTCCATGGGATCGCGAGAGAAGCGACCGCAGAGCTCGAGGCCCAGCATAAGCTGGACTGCGGGTTGCATAAAGGCGCCCATCTCGACAAACAGAAGCTCGGGTCCTGCCACAGAGACGCCGCAGCCAAGATCGACGAAAGCGTTCTTGGGAAGTGGGTGTCCGTACACGTGGTTCTTGATCCCAGAGATGCGCAGGCGTTTGTCCTTGGCGGGAACCGCGATGTCGAGTGGTCGTTTTGCAGGAAAGGGACAGAGGCCCTCGAAGCGCGCCAAGGCCGTAGAGAGGCGCTTGGCAGACCAGCGTTTGCCCTCGGCAAAGACAGGAGCAGAGAGGCCCGTGCGCAGGGAGAGCACCTCGGGACCAAGGTCCTCAATCCGTTGTGCTCGTACCGCGCGGATCAGCCGCAGGGCAGCCAGCCCATCGATGGTGATATTCACAGCGCTCCTCTCCCTTGCGCCACGCGGCGCCGTGTTCTCGTATGGCGCTGCACCCTAGCATCGCGCCATCCCTGTTGGCGCCGCACGCCCTTCGTACCACGACCTTGTGCCGCACCGTGCGACCCCCTTGCGCCGCACGCCCCTTGCATAGCGCGGCGCCGGTTACGCTTGCAAACAGTGTACACAAATTGCATGAATGCGGCTATATCACCACGACATGGGGCAAAAGTGTACGATATTGATGGCCGCAACCACTGGATTCAGGTCGCTTGCCGGGGTAAAGCCGGTCAGCTACATGGCTGCAAGGCGACCGTCTTTCATCTCGAGCACCTCGTCATAGCGCACGGCATGCTCCGCATCCAGCTGATGCGTCACGGCTATCAGGGTCACCCCATCAAGCGCCAGTAGCGTGTCCTCAACCCGTGTGGCAGTCTCCTTGTCTAAGGCCGAGGTCGCCTCGTCCACGAGCAGCGTCGTCTTGCCGTAGAGTAGGGCGCGGGCTATAGCCACGCGCTGGCGCTCCCCACCAGAGAGGCGCCCCCCGCCCTCCCCGACCGGCGTGTCAAGCCCGTCGGGCAGCGCGGCGACCACCTCGCCAAGGCCGGCAAGGCGCAGGGCGCTTCCAATCTGCTTGTCCGTGAACGTTCCCCCGAGGACTATGTTCTCGCGCAGCGTGTCATCAAACAAAAAGACGTTCTGGTGCACCCAGGCCGCATCGGGGACGCAGCCTGCCCTGCCATCTACGAGCACATGGCCTGAGCTGGGGCGTAAGGATCCACCTAAGAGGCCCAGTAGGGTGGACTTGCCACAGCCGCTCTTGCCCACGATGGCATACTTCTTGCCGATGTCGAAGTGCTTCGAGCGGTCGCGCAGGGTCGTGGGCGCATTGGAGAGTCTGCCCTCGGCCGGGCCCGTATCGCCGTACGAGAAGCTCACGTCGTCGAGCTCGATGGAGCGCCTCGGCTCGCACACCGCGATCTCTTGCCTGGCACCCGGCGTGTCGCTCGGCACGTCGCTCAGCTTGTCGAGCCTGTCGAGGATGGGATAGGTCGACTTGAGCTTGCTGATCTTGTCGGACAGCTCCGTCGCAGGGGAGATGACGCTGCCCGAGAGCTGCGTGACGGCAACGATGCTGCCGATGGTGACGTAACCCCATATCGCGAACACGCCCGTCATGCCCATGATGCAGAACTGCATGGCGATGCCAACGACGCTTGCGAGGCTTCGAGCGCACGCCATCGTCATGTTGAGGTTGGCCTTATGCCTCTGGTAGCGGCCAATCATCCCACTCAGCTTGTCGAGCTCATGTTGCTCTACATGAAACGATCGTATGACTTCGCCCCCTTGGGCGGTGTCGCGTACGTGCCCATTATAGCTTTTAGCATCCTCGACAACCTGCTGTTGCTGACAGGACAGGCGCTTCCCGAAGAGCTGCGGGACCAACGTCGGCAGAGCCATGCCCGCAAGGGAGATCAGCGCGACGAGCGGGTTGATCAGCACGAGCATGATGCAGCCTATGGCGATCTTGAAGACGGACTCCAGAATGCCCAGGGAGCCTGTGATGCAATCGTTCTCGAGCACGTCCATGTTCTGGCCGAGGACGGTCAGCTGCTCTGCGCTGTCGCAGACGTGACCGCACGACGCGCCCGCTATCATCCCGCGCGCCGCCCCCTCGCGAATGTTGACCATGGCGTCCCTGACGATGAGCGCCCTCAGGACGTCGGAGGCAAGGCTCAGGGCTCCAAGCACCAGTGCGTACAGGCACGACGCGAGGGCTAGGCGCACCATCGGCGAGACGTCCCCAACGGCCACGGTGGCTGTGGCGGCGTCAAGCAGGGCGCTGAGCAGGAGCGCTATGCCCATCGATGACAAGCAGAAGAGAAAATCGACCACGCAGAAGCAGGCAAGCTCCCTGGTGCCGATGTGCTTTCGTATGTACCGCATTCCTCGCATACCGATGTGCCTCCTTACGATGACACGTGCATCATCGCAGGGATGGCGGCATGACTCCATATCGAATGATGTACATTTGAACGTTCGTGAGACGCTATGTCACAACGATGGCGGGGTGCGGGCGTTCGCGTCAGAGCCTCACGCCCATGTTCTCCTGGACCCAGTTCCGTACTGCAGCAGCGTGCTCATGCTGCCCCGTGAGGTCCATGTACGGGGCGATGTGCCTAAGGATGCCCAGGGCCTCGTCCCTCTGCCCCTCGCGATACCTGACGCGCGCCTCCGCGTAGAGAATCACGGGCATGTATGTGAGAATCCCCTCGTCAAGGGCCTCGCTGTGGGCGCGCTCGATGTAGCGGAGGGACTCGGCGTAGCGTCCCTCCTGCTCGAGGCTCAGCGCAAGGTTGAGCTCGCAGCCAATCTTGTCATCGGCCCAGTCCTGCGTGCCATTGTCCTGGTTGTCCATCGACTCGATGAGCTCCTCGCCAAGACGTGACGCATCGGCATGCCGTCCCAGGTAGCACAGTGTCGGGACCATGAGGCCTATGCACTCGGCTTCTGTCGGAGACAGCAGCGTGTGCCTGAAGTCATCGAGCCTTAGTGTCGGCTTGGTCAGCCTGATGGCTTGGTCGAGCAGATCGAGCGCTCGGCCCAGCTCGCTACCATCTATCGTGATGAGCGTAGATGCGTTCAGCATGAGGTAGAGCTGCCGGTAGCTTGGTCTCTCGCGAGACGACTCGTCCATGGAGTCAAGCAGCTCGCGTGCCTCGTCCGGTCTCCCACGGTGCAGCAGGGCCCTGGTGCGCTTGGCAGCCCGTGCGAACTCGCTGTCGCGCTCGTTTTTGTAGTAGACGTCGCAGAGCTGGTAGGTGCTGGCCCCAAGACGGGAGAGCAGGCCATCGAGCACGGCCTTCGTGGGCATCTGCCTTCCGGTCTCGACGCGCGAGACGGTAACGGGCGAGCATATGCCCTCGGCAAGCTCTTCCTGCGTGAGGTGCCTCTCCTTTCTGAGCAGACGAATGGTGCTTCCCAGCGAGTTGTTGTCTTCCATTGCTACCGCCTATCGTAGCCCTGATGCCCCGTGCGTTTCAGGCAGGTGCTGTGCCGCGATGCTGCCAGGCCGGTCTCCGTCGCCCCTCTCGGTAGGCGCCGGTGCAGGCGCCATCACCGGCCCCATGGGTTGTCATCCCATGCGCTTGCATCGCGCTGACGCCGAGAACTCATGCCCATCAAAAACCGGGAGGATCCTCTAAAATAAACCCTAGTTCTTTCTGATTGTAGAACTACCGCCTGATCAAACCAAAGAAAATCGAGAAAATCGCAGGTCGAGGCCCCAAGGGGCCTCTCTTGTGCTATATTATATGTAGTGCTACTTACTACTTCCTGTGTGGCACGGGAGGCGACCGGGATGCCGTTCATAAAGGTGCAGAAGCTGGTCAGGGACGAGTCCGGCGCAATCAGGAGCGGGTCCGCCGCCGTGGTCGACACGTCGTACGTGCGCGGCGCCAAGTACCACTCGGCGCAGGCGGTGCGCGAGAGGCTGGGCAAGGTCGTCTGGCTCGCGGACGACAGGCGCTCGGGCGTGTTCGCGTCACCGACGCGCGGCCTGGTGGAGTACGACGCGGACGCCGACGGATTCGCGCCGGTGGCCAAGGGCGACGAGCGGCTGGCGAACACGGGCGCGTTCCCCGAGCCGCCGCGGCACCTGGAGCTCGGCCCCGAGCACCTGCTGCTGTCGTTCCTGGGCGCCGATGGGGTCGCGGGGTGCCTCAGGGAGGCGCTCCCCGACGACCGGTCCTACCAGCGCGCCCTCGCCCACGTCACGCACGGCGTGGTGCGGGACGGGAGCCGCGAGACCTGCGACAACATGGTGGCCAGGTCCTTCGCGGCTCTGGCGCTGCCGGGCGTGCCGCCCGCGTCGCTGAGATCGGACACGGCGTTCTTCTCGGCGATGGGCGCCGACGGGGCGAAGGTCGCGTTCTTCAGGGCGTTCGCCAGGCTCATGAGGAGGACGAAGCCCGGCTTCGGCCGCGCATGCTACGTGGACTCCACCCCGCTCCCGAACGACGCGGTCGACAACCCGCTCAACGCCCTCTGCAGCCACGGGCTGAGGGGCGCGGCGGTCCAGATGCGCCTCGCGCTCGTGCTCGACGAGACGACGGGGCTGCCCGTCTGGTACGAGGTCGTGCCCGGCAACGTACTTGACCTCTCGACCATAAAGACCGTGATGGGCGACGTCCTCGCCACGCTCGGCATCGAGGTCGTAACCGCGGTCCTCGACGCGGGCTACGCGTCGCGCGAGCTGCTCGAGGCCTTCTCCGAGGGCGAGAGGGACGTGCTGGTCAGGATGCCGGCGAGGAGGGGGTACCCGTACCGCGAGCTCTGGCGGGGCGTCCGCTCTCTGATCGGCAAGGGCAAGTACGCGATCACGCGCTCCGGCCACCTCTACTTCGCCAGGAGGCGCGACGTCGAGGTGCAGGGCGTGAGGCTGCACTGCTACGTCTACGTGGACCAGACCAACGCCACGCCGCGCTTCGCCAGGTGGCTGGACAAGAACCAGGAGAGGTTCGACGGGATGTCGCTCGCCGAGAAGGACTGGGAGACCGTGCGGCAGGGCTACTTCGTGCTGATGTCCACCAAGGTCGCGACGCCCCGCGAGATCCTGGACGAGTACTTCTGCCGCACCGAGATCGAGGGCGTCTTCAAGACCAGCAAGGACTACCTGGGCCTGCTGCCGCTGCGCAAGTGGAGCGACCTCACCGTGCGCGGCAAGATCCTCGCCGACATCATCGGCACCATCGTGGTGCTCAGGATGCGCAAGGCGCTCGCCGGGGCCGACGTCTCCCTCACCGAGGTATGGGGCAAGGCCAGGTCGCTGTCCTGCTACACCAACGCCGACGGCAGGGTCGTGGTCGAGACGCCGTCGAGGCAGGTCCGCGAGTACTACAAGGCGCTCGGGGTGAAGGTGCCCTCGTCAATCGACGTCAGGGAATTCGACCGTGACGTCCTCGGCCTGGAGCTGTAGTTCTACAATTAGCGTCATCTAGGGATAAATCGCTCTGTGATCCCGTCCGGGCAAGATATAAAACCAGCTCGTCATATCATAGTCACTGTATGTCCTTTTGTTTACAATGTTAGTATATCGTCTCATTAGCAAGTCTCTCAGGTTCAGCATAGTGCTGCCTTACCCGTACGTAAGGGGCATGGGCATAGCTTACGATTCCCATCCATCGAAACGGATGACTGCAACATCCGCCCTGAGGAGGAAGAAGCGAGAACGACATGAGCTTGGATCTACAGATAGAAGTGACGGGCCTTACAAAGCGATTTCCCCTCTCAAGGGAGCAGAGGAAGGAACAGGGGACTGCCAAGCGGCATATCGTCGCAGTTGATGGACTCTCTTTTAACGTTACGCAAGGCGAGGTGTTTGGGTTGCTCGGACCAAACGGAGCCGGCAAGACGACCACGCTCAGGCTCCTGTCAACCCTCATCGCGCCCGACAGCGGGGAGGCCATCATCCACGGTCACTCGATCACAGCCGACCCAAAGGGCGTGAGGGGCTGCATAGGGTTTCTGACCAGCGAGCTCAGGCTCGAGGAGATATTCTCTCCCAGCTACCTGTTCGACTTCTTTGCCGGCCTCCATCACGTTGACCCAGAGTGGGCGTCAGAGAGAAAAAGGCTCCTGTTCGCGCAGTTTGGCATCGACAGGTACTCACACATGAAGCTCGCGGAACTATCGACGGGCATGAGGCAGATGACATCCCTCGTGGTGGCCATAGCCCACGACCCTGCGGTCATCATCTTTGACGAGCCTACGAACGGCCTCGATCTTGTGGCCGCGAAAACCGTCACAGACTTCATCTTCGAGATGAGGGAGCAGGGCAAGACCATCATCCTTTCAACCCACCTCTTCGATCTGGTCAAGAGGGTATGTGACAGAGTCGGCATCATCATAGGCGGCAGCATGGTCTTTCAGGACTCGCTCTCCTCGCTCTCTGCGGGCAGTGACCTGGAAGACCTGTTCTTCAAGCTGTACGATGGGACACGGGGGCAACGATGAGAAACGACACGCTCAGCATCTTCAAGAAGGAGATGGACAGGTTCCTCCACAATAAGGCCAGCGCTGCGGCAGCCATCATCTTGCCCGGCCTGTTCATATTCCTACTATGGACGATCATGGGAAACACGCTCCGAACGAGCGCCAACAAGGCAGAGAGCATATCTGAGCTGACAATCTATG
Organism: Olsenella sp. oral taxon 807; assembly: GCF_001189515.2. Taxonomy (NCBI): domain Bacteria; kingdom Bacillati; phylum Actinomycetota; class Coriobacteriia; order Coriobacteriales; family Atopobiaceae; genus Olsenella; species Olsenella sp. oral taxon 807. The sequence goes on along the minus strand of NZ_CP012069.2, from coordinate 2,794,719 downwards.
CCGTCAACCCCTCGCAGAACATCGGGCAGATTGCCAGCAGCGCAGGCATGACCATCACGGAGATTTCAGGCCTGCCGACCAAGGAAGAGATGCACGACCAGATAGAGAGCGGGTCAGCCCAAGCCTACATAGCTTTCCCCGAGGACTTTGACAGGCAGATCGAGGTGGGGACAGGCCCCGGCGGTACCGTCCCGCAGATTGAGGTCTACTACAATTCCTCCGACACGAAGTCAGCTCTGGCCTACACGACCATCCAGACGATGCTCGACCAGTACGAGACGTCCTTTGACAACCGCTTTGACGTGAACCGTGCGGGTGAGGGCTATGACCTCATGCGCAGCCAGGATCAGACGAGCCAGTTTGCCGTCGCGTTCGTACCGTTCATGCTCTTGGTCCTTGTGTTCAGCAGCAGCATGTCGGTCGCGGCTGAGGCCATCGCCGGCGAGAAGGAACGTGGTACGATAGCTACCCTTCTGGCCACCCCCATCAACAGGCAGGACATCGCGCGAGGCAAGATCCTCGCGTGTTCCCTGATCGGACTGGCGATTGCCGCGTCGAGTTCGATCGGCATCTTCTTGAGCCTACCCTCCCTCATGCGGGGTCAGTTTGATGCAGGCAGCTATGGTCCAGTCGAGCTATGCCTGCTTGGCCTTGTCGTGCTCTCGGTCACGCTTTTGGTGGTCACCATCATCGTCATCGTGTCTACGCTCGCCACGTCCACGAAGGAGGCGCAGACGTGGCTCACCCCGATCATGATGGCCGTGATGGGCATTGGCATAGTGGGGATAGCGTCCAAGGGAGTCCAGACAAACCCACTATTCTACGCACTGCCCCTCTACAACGGGGTCGAGTCCATGATCGGTATACTGTCCTTTAGGATCGACCTCGCATCGATAGCCGTCTGCATAGGAAGCAACATCGTGTTCTCCCTCCTTGGCCTGCTCGTCTTGGAGCGCCTCTTCAAGAGCGAGCGTGTGATGTTTGCCCATTAGGGACGAGTCGCCGGGAGGGTGCGTGACGCTCGCCCGCCAGACGGTACACCAGAGGTATACGGAGGAGGTGTTTATGACCATGACCGGCTCTTTCTTGCGTCATCTCCTTGCGAGCGGGGGCGTACGTTATCTGAAGAAAAGCGCATGGTTTTCCTGCCTTATCGTCAACCTGCTGTTTGTTGCGCTGTCGATCTACGTCGCGGGCAGGCTGTCCTCTGGGGCAGTGGCCCTTGGCATCCGCCTTGCCGCGACGCTGGGGATCTCCATAGGCCTCTGCCTTGCCGCGCTGAGCGCCCCGAGCGAGTTTTTGCGCAGGGACCTTCGTCCCCAGGGCGTGTCCTACCTGAGGTTCTGTGGGTTTGGCAATGAGGACTTTCTCAGGCTCGGAGCCGCCCTCACGTTGCCCTGCGCGGTGATCACGGGCGTGTCCGTTGGGGTGATGGCCTTGGCGCTCACCCAAAGCCTGCTCATATCCCTGGCTGCGGCTGCCTTTGTGTGCGCCGGCCTCGTGGCCTTGGGGGCTGCGGTGGCCACCGTCGTGCTGCGAGGGGGCTTGGTCCACGCGGCGGCGCGCAGGCGAGCGCGCGCGATCGTGTTCTCGTCGAACCGGGTGGTCTGCAGGGCGCAGAGAAACGCCCTCCTTGCGAAGAAGAGAGCCCTGCTGTTTGAGGTCGCCCTGTGGCTATGTATCGATTGCGTGTTCTGCGTGCTCCAGTGGCCGCCTGTGGGTTACATGATCGTCGTGAGGTTTCCCGCTGCCTGCATCTTGATGGAGTTCGCCCTTGTCTACGATGACCCGGCCGTGAAGTTCCAGGAGCGCTACTACCGTGAGGGCCTCCTTGTGCGGGCATTGGCCCTCGTGATTCCCGGTGCCTGCATCGCGACCGCCTGCGTGATCGCGACCGTGCCCATCTCGCTGCTTTTTGGCGGCGCGGGCGCTGCGGGCGTCTCGTTCTTGTCTACCGTTATCCCCTGCTGCCTGCTGCAGCTCATCTTGGGGGCGGCCATGCTTCTTGTCTTCGAGAAGAGACCGCTGTTGCCCCTCTGGCAGACCGCGATAGGGTGCGGCGTCTTCGCGCTGGGCCTCATCGAGGTGGCCTCGCTGGTCGTGGTCGGCGTCGGATGGGGCAGACGTACTTGGAGGGGACATGCTTGAGCTCAAAGGGGTAGAGAGACGCTTCGCGTCGGGCAAGGGGATTGGCCCCGTCTCGTTTTGCGTCCGGCAAGGCGAGGTGTGCTCCGTCGTGGGACCCAACGGGGCAGGAAAGAGTACCCTGTTTGGCATACTGTCCATGGTGTCGGAGGAGTTCACGGGAAGCTGGTCTTTGGACGGCAGGGTCGGCAGGCAGATACCCCGAGGGGCGATCGGCTACCTGCCAGAGTCTACCTTCCTCATCTCGTCCTTCACCCCACGGCAGTTCTGCTCCTTCGACGCATCGATGCGAGGCGTGCCCCACACGGCCGCGTCGATCGAGGAGCATCTGGAGACCTTCGCTTGCAAGGACTTCATCGACGTCCCCTTGGGGGAGCTCTCGCAGGGGATGGCCAAGCGCGTGGCGCTCGCCTGCGCGTTTCTGGGCGAGCCCCGGCTGGTGCTGCTCGACGAACCCCTGAACGCCATTGACATCCAGACGACGCTCATCTTAAAGGATCGAATCGTCAGCGAGAGCGAGCGGGGGTGTACGCTTTTGATATCCAGCCACATCCTCGACTTTCTGGACGAGGTGTCCGATCGGATGCTGTTCCTGCGCGAGGGGGACATCGCTGATGACTTCGACCCCAGGGATGGGGGCGCCGAGGGTCGCTACAGGGAGCTGTTTCTGTAGGGTCAAAGGATCGGGCCTGACGCTCCCCGTCCGATGAGGGGCGAGGGCCGGATACCTCTCGCCGCCCCCTTTAGACCGCTCGCGGGTCCGTTTCCCCCACCCAACATCCACTCGTGCTACACATATTGCCAACAACAGCGAGCGTGGCGCCTTGGTCGGCGCCGCGCGGCAGGGGAAGGGGTGTTCCCATGAGACAGATCTGCAGAAGGCTCCTCGTGGCCGTCCTGAGCGTGTCGCTGTGCTTCTCCACGCTCCCGCCTACCCGCGTGCTCGCGAGGGGGTGGGCCGCGACCGTGGGGGCCGAGGCACGTACGCCCGCCGACGCGGACCTTGGGGCGTGGGCTGCGGGAGGTGCCCCGGGCGTCCGGGTGGCCTCGGTCGATGCTGACGATGTAGATGCTGACGAGGACGGGGACGCCGGGGAGCCGTACCTGGGCGAGGGCGCGGTCACGCTCTCTGAGTCCGCCGTGACCATCGACGGGGTTGAGATCTCTCGGGCGCAGTTCTGCGCCGCAGCCCTGCCCGGCATGGCGCGGCTCCAGGATACCCCCGAGACCGGCGCCATGTCCGAGTACGCCCGCCTCCTCTCGCTGAGCGCGGCCGCGGAGGGCGCCGTGCTGGAGCTCGGCCATGCCATCGAGATGACCTTCATCAGGCTGCTGATGCGCGAGAACATCGCGAGGATACTCGCGCTCGGGGGCGCCGGGGCGTTCCTGATATGCGCGGGCTCGATCCCGGGGGTGGACAGGGACATCATCGTCGTCGTGACGGTCCTCGGCACGGTGGCCCTCGACGGGGTTATCATCGGCGCGAGCTGGCTCGGCCTGGACATCAGCTCCTACATAGTCGATAACTATAGCAGCATCAGTGTGACCGTGCCTAGTACGACGTGGGGGACTCTTGACCCAGGGGTGCAACAGACCCTCGTGGACGCAAGGACAAGGCTACTCGAACGTCTCGACGAGCTGGTTGAGACAAAAAGTCTGGAGAAGAAGGATAGGAACGATGCCTCCGTCGTGGTGGTGGGACACAATAGGAGGACAAAGCAGAGCGCCATAGGGGTGAAGCTTTCGGAGGGCAGGCCTGGGGCCATAAAGATCCTGCAAAAGCTGTCGGGGTCATATTATACGTGCGGTCTGCCTATCGAGTGGCAGATCGGCAAGGACAGCAAGGATGACGAGGACAGAAGCTGTGCGGAGACCGCCTGCGTGAGGGCGTTGGGTGGCCTCTACATGGACAAGCCCGGTGGAAGAGGGCAGGTGATAAGGCCCGAGATAGAGAACATCGTCATGATCCAACCGTTCCGCCCTAGGCCCATAGATGGGGATTTTAAGCTCGTGCCGGTATGCGAGAAGTGCGAGCGGCAGTTTGGGAGGCAGCGCTTTGTCAGGGGGACCATATTTAAGTCTGACGTCGAGTCATCCGGGGGCACTCAGCAGGCGGATTGCTCGGTGGCGTGTTTGCGTGTGCGATGGGCCTGCGAGCACGAGCTGTGTCCGATCCTCACCCTCAATGGGAGGGGCGGTGATCTCAGGAAGGACATGCCGTCTGCTGCCTGAGGTCGGCTCTCGTAAGAAGCAGGTCCGCTCTATATGCGATAATGAGCGAGCCAACAACGGCAAATCGGCGCGATGCGCCGCAACGAGCGGGGAGGCGAGGGTGGGGGAGACGGTACGCAGGAGGTTCAACTACCCGGTGGGGGTGGAGTGGCCTAGGGTGCTCGCTTGGGTGCGGGAGCGCGAGAGGTTGGGCCTCGTGGGCTTCGGCGCTGCGAGGGACCTCTCGCGCACCCTCCAGGGAAGCGACGTCTCGCGCTTCATGACCTACGAGTTTAAGATGGAGGGCGAGCGCGGGCGCACGCTGTGCCTCAACGGGCCGGACGGCGACTTCAGGGTCGAGATTGAGCACGACCTCGCCAAGGTCCGCATCATGGGGGAGTGCATCTGGTTCGTCGACGAGCGCGCCAGGGGGGAGGCAGCCCCCCGGGTCAGGGAGGGCGACGTCGCCTACGCCGGGTCAATCTCGGGCAGGGCCCGGGGGGAGGTCCTCATGCTCCTCCACGCCCTGGTGCGCGCCCTCGCGGGGGCGACGGGCGTCTTCCACGACGAGCTGCGCCGGCCGGGCGGGTGGGACGGCCCGGCGGGCGACCCCTTCTCGGGGCGCTCCTACGACATCTACGTGCGAAACGACCACACCGGACCCTACCTGCTCTCCCTCGATAACATCACCCTCCACGTGAACCGCGACGCCGAGCCGGCAGACTGGGAGGGGTTCGGCAGCTTCCCCGCACCGGCTGCGGGGGCGGGGGGCTAGCGTGGGCGCCGAGGTGGGGGAGCGCAGGCGCTTCGCCCGCGCGTGGCCTGTGGAGGCGGGCCCGGCTGACCTGCGGGTTCGACGGGGCCTGGGCTTCTCGCGCGAGGAGGCCGCCTGGCTCATGGGGAGGCTCCAGCGAAGCGACGTCTCGCGCTTCCTCTCCTACCAGATCATTGGCGAGGACGACGACGGCTACAGCCTGTACCTGAACGGATGGGTCGGCGAGCTCTACGTCAGCCTTGACGCCCTGTCCTGCGAGGTCTACTGCCTCGGGGAGTGCGTCCACCTCGCCGACGAGGACTACCGCGTCGGGATCTCCTGCGACACCGCCTGGGAGGAGGTCGTCTACGCCGGGCCGATCTCGGGCAGGACCCACGAGGAGATCCTCGACCTCGTCTTCGAGGTGGTGCGCGTCTTCGCCGGCGCGACGGGCGTCTTCCACGAGGAGACCCGCCCGGCGTGGAAGTGGCGCGAGTCGGACTTCGGGGACTTCGGCGACTGCATCTACGACGTCTACGTGCGAAACGACCACACCGGCCCCTACAGGAGGACGCTTTCCAACATCACCTTCCACGTGAACTGCGACACCGAGTGGGGGGACCAGCCGTGGGAGGGGCCGTGGGAGGTGGAGCTCGGCTAAGGTCCGCCCGGGACCCGGCTGCGCGGGGCCGTGCCCGTGGCGTAGCATGGAGGCGGGTGGCGGCTGAGTCGCCTGCATGAGGTGCGCGCCGCAGGACGCGCGTATGGGGCTAAGAGTCTCCAGCCGACCCTCCCGCGCCGCTCGCAGGCTACTTCACTCCACCCAACGTCCACTCGTGCTACATATGCTTCCAACGGTAGCGAGCGAGCCAACAACGGTAAATTGGCGCGATGCGCCGCAACGGACAGGGAGGCGAGGGTGGGGGAGACGGTACGCAGGAGGTTCAACTACCCGGTGGAGGTGGAGTGGTCCGAGGTGCCCCAACTGCGGAGGTTCGTCGAGCGGACGGGCCTCATGGACCTCGACGCGGCCTGGGAGCTCTCCGACTCCCTCGCGATGAGCGACGTCTCGCGCTTCATGACCTGCGATCCTAAGAAGGAGGGCGAGCGCGGGCACGCGCTGTGCCTCAACGGGCCGGACGGCGACTTCAGGGTGGAGTCGGAGCCCGGCATCGCCAGGGTCCGCATCATGGGGGAGCGCGTCTGGCTCGTCGACGAGCGCGTCAGGGCCGAGGTGGCGCCCCGGGTCGGGGAGGGCGACGTCGCCTACGCCGGGCCCATCTCGGGCAGGACCCAGAGGGAGGTCCTCGCGCTCCTTTATGCCCTGGTGCGCGCCCTCGCGGGGGCGACGGGCGTCTTCCACGACGAGCTGCGCCGGCCCGGCGGGTGGGACGGCCCGGCGGGCGACCCCTTCTCGGGGCGCTCCTACGACGTCTACGTGCGAAACGACCACACGGGGCCCTACCTGCTCTCCCTCGACAACATCACCCTCCACGTGAACCGCGACGCCGAGCCGGCAGACTGGGAGGGGTTCGGCGACCTCCCCGCGCCGGCCGCGGGGGAGGGGGTCTAGCGTGGGCGCCGAGGCCGGGGAGCGCAGGCGCCTCGCCCGCGCGTGGTCGGCGGAGGCGGGCCCGGCGGCCCTGCGGGAGCGGCGGGGCCTGCGGGACCCGGGCTTCTCGCGCGAGGAGGCCGACTGGCTCATGGGGAGGCTCCAGCGAAGCGACGCCTCGCGCTTCCTCTCCTACCGGCTCCACGACGAGCGCAACGACGACTACAGCCTGTACCTGAACGGGTGGGTCGGCGGGTTCTACGCCCACCTCGACGCCCGGTCCTGCGAGGTCTGCTGCCTCGGGGAGTGCGTCCACCTCGCCGACGAGGCCTACCGCGTCGGGATCTCCCGCGACGCCGCATACGGGGAGGTCGTCTACGCCGGGCCGATCTCGGGCAGGACCCACGAGGAGATCCTCGACCTCGTCTTCGAGGTTGTGCGCGTCTTCGCCGGCGCGACGGACGCCTTCCACGAGGAGACCCGCCCGGCGTGGAAGTGGCGCGAGTCGGACTTCGGGGACTTCGGCGACTGCATCTACGACGTCTACGTGCGAAACGCCCACACCGGCCCCTACAGGAGGACGCTTGCCAACATCACCTTCCACGTGAACTGTGACACCGAGTGGAAGGACTGGCCGTGGGAGGGACCGTGGGAGGTGGAGCTCGGCTAGGGTCCGCCCGGGACCCGGCTGCGCAGGGCCGTGCCCGTGAGACCCCGGGCTCGTCGGGAGGTCTTCGGGAGGAGCTTGGCTATGGCGGACGAGGGCGAGGTGCGGATCTACGTTGAGCGGGGACGCTGGCTGGACCCTCCACCCAGGGGGATGGAATTCTCGTGGGAAGAGGCCCGCCGCCACCTCATAGACAGGCTAGTGCAGCGACGTCTCGCGCTTCCTCTCCTACGACGCCGACGAGATCGACGAGAGGGAGTACGGCTTCAGCCTGCTTTTCACTGGGAGACGGGGGGCTTCAACGCAGGCATTGATCCCTACAACCTAGACGTCTGCTGCATGTGGGAGGCCGGCTGGTTCGTTCCCGAGCGCTTCAGGAGTCTCACCGCTCATCAGGACGTGCAGGGTGAGGTCGTCTACGGCGGCCCCATGGAGGGCGGGTCCCACGAGGAGGTGCTCGGGCTTCTCTTTGAGGTGGTGTGCATCTTCGCAGGCGCGGAGGGCATCTTCCATGACGAGACGCTTCCCGAGTGGAGGTGACGTGAGCACAATTTCAGTGAGTTTCGCGACTGTCGCTACGACGTCTACGTGAGAAATGCCCACGCGGTCCCCCACACGAGGACTTTCGCCAACATCACCCTCTACGTGAACTGTGACGCCACGGGAGTAGACTGGGTGAGGAGGTGTAGCGTGGAGGCAGATGGCGGCTAAGTCGCCTGCCTATCTGGGGGTAGTCGGTTGGGGGGATACGCATGGGCAGAATAATTCGCAGAAGGGTGAGGCACGCGTATTGGGTTGGGGACGGGCCGGTTGGCCTCGTCGAGAGGGGCGATGACTTCACCCGCGCCGAGGTTGATTGGTTCATGCGAAGGCTCCAGCGAAGCCAGGTCTCGCGGTTTTTGACCTATGACCTCCAGGAGGAGAGCGATGGTGGGTTTTGCCTGAACCTTAATGGGAGGGTCGGTGATTTCTACGTTGGCTTTGGCTCCGACACTCTTGACGTCTGCTTCAGGGGCGAGCTCGTGCGGTTCATCGAGGATTCAGCCAGGGATACCTATGGCTACGAGGATGTCTATGGGGACATCATCTACAATGGGCCGATTTTGGACAGACCTAGGGCCGAGCTGATCGACCTCGCCTGTGAGGTGGTGCGTATCTTTGCGGGAGCGACCGACGTCTCCCACGATGAGGAGGCCGATGCAAAGAGGTGGCATTCACCGAGCTTCGATCAGATCAGGGATAGCTCCTACGACGTCTATGTAAAAAACGCCCACACCGCTCCCTACAGGAAGACGCTCGCCAATATCAGCTTTCACGTGAACTGCGACGCTCCGGGCAAGAGGGACTAGCATGGACAAGACGGGCCAGTGCGAGGGTGCCCCCCGCACCTCAGAGGACGCCGCGCCCATCAATGACACCATCGTAGGCGGGTGGCACTCGTGGGGCAGCTGCCGCTGGGGGATCGACGCGGGAGGCACGCTTTGGATCACCCCTGCCGCAGGTCGGACGGAGGGAACGGCGCAGAGCCTGCCAAAGGGCGAGACATGGATAGAGTCCAGCTACGGCAATGGAGCTCCGTGGCGATCCCGGTCCAAGGACATACGATCCGTAAAGGCGCTCGGCACCGTCCACCTTGTCGGCTATGCCAACCGCATGTTCGCGGGCCTTACGCACTGCAAGGACATGGATCTTACTGGACTCGACACGTCCGGGCTGCAGGACATGACCCGGATGTTCTATCGCTGCCTATCCCTTACCTCCCTTGATCTTTCGGGTTGGGATACCTCGGGGGTGAGGTCCATGGAGGCTGTGTTCAATGACTGCAGGGGACTTGTGAACCTCGACCTTTTGGGTTGGGACACCTCAAAGGTGTATTCTACAGTGCGCATGTTCTGCACCTGCTCCTCGCTCGTCTCCCTTGACCTCTCAGGTTGGAACACATCGAGGGTAGCGGGGATGTCGTGCATGTTTTCCTCCTGCAGAAAGCTCGTCTCCGTCGATATGTCAGGTTGGGACATGTCACGGGTGAAGTTTACCGACTACATGTTCTCGGACTGCAATTCGCTCGCCTCCCTCGACGTCTCGGGTTGGGACATGTCGCAGGTGGCAGTTACTTCCGGTATGTTCTCGAACTGTTTCTCGCTCGCCTCCCTCGACGTCTCGGGTTGGGACATGTCCGGGGTGGAGGAGATGTATAGCATGTTTAGCAGCTGTTCTTCCCTCAAGTGTCTTGACGTCTCGGGCTGGAACGTGCGCAGGGCAAGGACGATGTCCGGCCTGTTCGCAGACTGCGCGTCCCTTACCTCCCTTGACCTCTCGGGTTGGGACATGTCAGGCGAGAGGGATCTTGGCAACCTGCTACGTGGGTGTTCGAGCCTGCGCGAGGTGAGACTTGGCCCCCGGTGCCCCTTTCTGCCCTACCTCCTTCAAGAGGAAACCGCCTGGGTCAAGCTTCCCGACTCCTCAATGGGGATTTCCTATAACAACAATTGGGTCCGTGAGGATGGAGCAGATAGGATAAAGGCAGCCGAGTTGGCAGAGGGGCGCGAAGTCTCCCCTGCGGGCACGTGGGTGCGGACGACGGATACCCAGGCTGTTGGTGAGCCACCCGAGAGGGACGAAGGTGCGGAAAGAATCGTGTGCTATGGAGTGAGCGTCGGTGTTCTCCAGGTGCCAGAGGCGGAACGTCCGCCCTCCTACGGTATCGACCTCTCCAGCAAGGAATTCATCTTCTTCGAAGAAAGGCTTGAGTGTAGCGACTTTTCTAACTTTTTGACCTTCTCGTCCGAGCGGGGGATTGGGTGCGGGAGGCCAGGTGTTCCCTCCCCCTACCTCAATGGACTGGATGGGGACTTCTGGCTGAGCATTGCCTCCCCGTTTTCTCAGGTCCATTGCAGAGATGAGCTCGTCTGGTTTGTCACGGAGAGCTTCAGGGACAGGCTGACCTACCAGGATCTGCGAGGTGGCATCGTCTATGGGGGTGCGATCGAGAGCGTGACCTCCTCTGAGGTGGCTGCGCTCCTCTTTGAGACGGTGCGCTCCTTTGCTGGTGCGACTGACGTCTACCATACAGAGACGGTAGCCGAGAAGAGGGCGCACGCCCGCGACCTCAACCCCTTTGATGACTTCCGCTACGACGTCTACGTGAGGAATACCCATTCTGAGCCCTACACGAAGACGCTCGCCAACGTCACCTTCCACGTGAACTGCGATGTCCGTCCAAGCAAGAGTGGGAGGTCCTGAGATGTGCGAGATGCCCTGCGGGAGCGCGTCTTCCAAGAGATCGGACGCGGCAGCCCTCGAAGAGCCAGCCGTCGCCACGTGGACCGCATGGGACAGCTGCCGCTGTGGGCTCGACGCGGATGGTACCTTCTGGATCGCTCCCGCCCCTGGACAGAGGGAGGGAACAGCAAAGGGAGAGAAGCGTGGGACAAGCGTCTTTACTCAGTTTACGCGTGGCATTTGGCACACGCAGAACAAGGTCCATGCCGTCCGAGTGCTCGGGACAGTGCACTTGATTGGCAGGGCAGAAACTCTGTTCTGGAACTCTGACAGCTGTGTGAGCATGGATCTTGCAGGCCTCGACGTGTCTAAGGTGGAGGACATGTCTAGCATGTTCGAGGGCTGCTCCTCGCTCGAGCGGCTCGACCTCTCGGGCTGGGACACGTCACGGGTTGAGGACATGTCCAGCATGTTCAAGGATTGCAACTCGCTCTCCACCCTTAACCTCACGGGCTGGACCGTGCCCAAGCTAAGAAACCTGCACGAGACGTTCTGTAACTGCTCCTCGCTCTTGGCCTTGGATGTCTCTTGTTGGGACACGTCCAAGGTGACCGATCTGTCCCATACGTTTTTTGGCTGCTCGTCCCTCTCCTCGCTCGATCTTTCAGGTTGGGACACGTCGAGGGCGGAGGATCTGGCCTACATGCTCTTTGGCTGCTCGAGTCTGCGGGAGCTGCGGCTTGGTCCTGCGTTCTCCTTTCGACCCTGCGTGTCCTTCTCTGGTTATCGCACGCGGCAGTCGAGCCCTCCCAATCCGCCCATGACGCCCCCGTACAGCGGCAACTGGGCGAGGGAGGACGGCTCCTGCGAGTTGGATGCACGTAAGCTCGCACTTCGCTATGGCCCCGCCCTTTCGGGCACTTGGGTGTGGGCGCACGGCACCCCCTCTGCCTCGCCTTGCGCGAACGCTACGAGATCTTTGGCTTGGTCACAGGACGAGGACTCAAAGGGGCGGGAGCCAGGCTCGCTGCGCTTGAGGGTCTATGGCCTCGTGCGAAGACTTCAGCGAAGCGAGGTCTCCCGGTTCTTGTCCTTTGAGCTCGACCCGAGGGATGAGGCTGACAGGGGCGACGCCATCACCCTCTACCTCAACGGGCGGGAGGGTGACTTTCGGGTGTACGCCTCTTCCTCGCTTGGCTGGGTCAGCCTCAAGGGGGAGCGCATCTGGTTCGTCATGGATGAGCACCGTGACGGTCTGTCCTACCAGGACCTGCAAGATGACATCGTCTACGGCGGGGCGTTGGGCGAGGGTGCATACGGGGAGATGCTCGACCTCCTCTTTGAGACGGTGTGCGTCCTTGCCAGCGCGACGGACGTCTTTCACGACGAGGTGGCCGATGAACAGAGGCTGCGTGCACCCGACCTCAACCCCTTTGACGACTGCAGCTACGACGTCTACGTGAGAAATGAGCACGCCGGTCCCTACACGAAGATCCTTGCCAACATCAGCTTTTACGTGAACTGTGACCCCGATGAGACTGAGTGCGAGCTCGCTGCTGCAGACCAGACGCCCTGTAATACCTAGGATATGCAGAGAGAGCTTAGAAAATCTTATATTTAGACACTTAGATCATGCATAGTATGACGGAGATCGGGAATACTATCTCCTGAAAAGACAGGGGCTGCTCTGTACGTCTCGGCCGCCACGCAGAGATGCAGGTGGCGTGTCGTGCGGATCGCCCTACAGGAGAGGTGATGCATGTATGAGATTTGATAAGTGGGCGGTGACGGCGCAAGAGGCGCTGCAGGCGTCACTGAGTATCGCGGCGGACGCCGAGGCTGGCGAGGTGAAGCCCATACACCTGCTCAAGGCCCTGCTCTCGTCGGGGGAGCGTAACCTTCGCGCCATCATCGAGCGCGTGGGGGCAGACCCCGCGCAGGTAGAGGCACAGGTAGACGACATTATAGCCCGCGCTCCGCACGTGACGGGCGACATGACGCAGATGAACTTCTCGAATGAGTTCATCCGCGTGGGCGATGCTGCCGAGAAGCTCGCGAGCAAGATGGGGGACTCCTACGTCACGAGCGAGCATTTGCTCTGCGCACTCGCCGACGAGAAGGGGGACGCCGGCTCTGCCCTCAAGGGTGCGGGCGTCACAGGCAAGCGAATCCAGGAGGCATTCAACGACCTGCGCGGAGACGAGCGCGTGACCTCGCAGGACGCGAAGACCCAGTTCGACGCGCTGGAACAATACGGCCGCAACGTGACCGACCTCGCCCGCCAAGGCAAGCTCGATCCCGTCATCGGCCGTGTCGAAGAGATTCGCCGTACCGTCCAGGTGCTCTCACGTCGCACCAAGAACAACCCCGTGCTCATCGGCGAGCCGGGCGTGGGCAAGACCGCCATCGTCGAGGGGCTCGCCGAGCGCATCGTAGCTGGTGACGTTCCCTCGACGATCAAGGACAAGGACATCATCGAGCTCGACATGAGTGCCCTCGTAGCAGGCGCCAAGTACCGCGGCGAGTTCGAGGATCGTCTGAAGTCCGTGCTCAAGGAGGTCAAGAAGTCCGACGGCCGGGTCATCCTGTTCATCGACGAGCTGCACACCATCGTCGGGGCCGGTGCCACCGAGGGCTCCATGGACGCGGGCAACATCCTGAAGCCCGCCCTGGCCCGCGGCGAGCTGCATGCCATCGGTGCGACCACGCTCGACGAGTACCGCAAGTACATAGAGAAGGACCAGGCGCTTGCCCGCCGCTTCCAGACGGTGTACGTGAGCGAGCCCACCGTGGAGGACACGGTATCCATCCTGCGTGGTCTCAAGGAGCGCTACGAGCAGCACCACCGCGTGCGCATCACCGATGCCGCGCTGGTCAGCGCCGCAGACCTCTCCAATCGCTACATCAGCGACCGCTTCCTGCCCGACAAGGCCATCGACCTCGTGGACGAGGCGGCCTCGCGCCTGCGCATGGAGCTTGACTCCATGCCGGCCGAGATAGATGCCGTGGACCGTCAGCTCACCCAGATGCAGATAGAGGAACAGGCCCTCATGAAGGAGGACGACGAGGCCTCAAAGGAGCGTCTGGCCACCCTGCAAGGCGAGATCGCGATCACGCGGGAGAAGCTCGACGGCATGAAGGCCAGCTGGCAAAACGAGAAGGCCTCCGTCGATCGTGTGCAGGACCTCAAGGGCCAGATCGAGGACGCGAAGTCCGAGGTGGACCGCGCCATCCGCGACGGTGACCTTGCCCGTGCCTCGGAGCTGCGCTACTCCACGATCCCGACCTTACAGAGGCAGTACGATGAGGCAGAGAGGGACCTCTCACAGCGCCAGGACGAGGGCGGTATCCTCAAGGAGGAGGTCACACCCGAGGAGATCGCCGAGGTCGTGTCCACCTGGACGGGCGTGCCCGTGTCAAAGATGATGCAAGGCGAGATCGAGAAGCTCCAGAACCTAGAGGCGCAGCTGCATCAGCGTGTCATCGGCCAGAACGAGGCCGTGCGCGCCGTGGCGGCAGCCGTTCGCCGCAGCCGCGCGGGTCTCTCTGATCCCAACCGACCCATCGGCAGCTTCTTCTTCTTGGGTCCCACCGGCGTGGGCAAGACGGAGCTTGCGAAGGCGCTGGCAGAGTGCCTGTTCGATGACGAGAAGGCCCTCGTGCGCATCGACATGTCCGAGTACATGGAGAAGTTCAGCGTGCAGCGCCTGATAGGCGCGCCCCCCGGATACGTGGGCTACGACGAGGGCGGCCAGCTCACCGAGGCCGTGCGCCGCAGGCCCTACAGCGTCATCCTGCTCGACGAGATGGAGAAGGCCCATCCCGACGTCTTCAACGTCTTGCTGCAGGTGCTTGATGACGGACGTCTCACCGACGGCCAGGGTCGCGTCGTGAGCTTCAAGAACACGATCATCATCATGACCAGCAACGTGGGCTCGCAGTTCATCGCCGGCGCCAATGCCACGAGCGACCCAGAGAAGGTCCAGAAGCTCGTGAACGATGCGTTGCGCCAGACCTTCAAGCCCGAGTTCCTGAACCGGATCGATGACGTGGTGGTCTTCCAGTCGCTGGGTCTTGCGGACATCGAGCAGATCGTTGACATCCAGCTCAAGGACGTTCGCAAGCGGCTGGCGCGCGAGCGCATCACGCTTGAGCTCTCCGGTGCTGCCATCCAGTCTCTGTCCCTCGACGGCCTTGATCCGGTTTACGGCGCCCGCCCCCTCAAGCGCCTGATCCAGCGCCAGGTCGTGGACAACGTGGCCGGCCTGATCATCGATGGCAAGCTACACGAGGGCGATACCGTGCGCATCGACGTGGGCGAGGGCGATCACTTGGTCGCGGTGCGCGATGACGAGAAGAGCGACAATCGCTCGGTCGCCGGCAGCGTCTCTGACCCCGACGGCACGCCCGTCGAGCCGGATAGCTTCGAGTAGGAACAAGCCAAGGCACGTGCCCCTCTTGAGGCGAAGGCCACGAATTTAAACCTCGTACAGGTTACCAAAGTATATGCAGGCCAGAGCATGAACTGCCTGGCCTGCTTTTTCTGCGTGAAAAATGGAGGCTTCGTGAGCTCGCGTGGGTGGTTGCGTCACCGCCCCGGTGGCATGGACCTCAGGTCCGGGCACCTGAGCATCACGGGGGCCATGGGGCCTTCGATGTCGTGGGGCCCGTGGACCCGCCCTGTCGCGAGAGCGGCCGTGGGTATGCAGGAGTGTACACAGATCGGCGAAAATGGCCTCTCGACGCAACCACCACTCGCATGCAGAACGCGCCTTTCGTGACGTCGCCCGCCCAGAGTGCGCCCTTCGGTCACGTCGCGGTGGCGTCGCCGGTGCAGACTGCGCTTTTCCGTGAGGCGGCGGGTGCAGACTGCGCTTTTACGTGAGACCGTCTGTGCAGAATGCGCCTTTGCGTGAGGTGGCTCCACGTTTGCGCAGGTGAGGAAAAGCGCACTCTACGGAAAAGCGCATTTTGGACGGGCGACGTCACGGAAAAGCGCACTCTGCGCGCGAACCCTCACGGAAAGGCGCACTCTGCGCGACCACCCGCATGCAGAATGCGCTTTTACGTGAGAGCGAGACCCCAGAGTGCGTCTTTACGTGAGTCGCCGGTTGCAGAGTGGGGCACTTGTGTACGCTGTTGCGACGCGATTCGCCGAGGCGTCAACCCACACGAACCCCCGAAGAGCCGAAAACTGTCCACCAATCGTGAGAAGTTGCTCGTATTGCTGGCGATCGAGCGTGCATTCAGCAAGCTGCTTAAACTGCTGTGTAGTGATATGACATTGTCTGGCCATTGCAGAAACCAAACCAGTCGTGATATCGCTCTTGGAGCCGTGACTTACCTTTGTCCTGATGGACGTTCTTAGGCCGTCGGACCGAACGTAGCAAAGATAGAGGTGGTCTCTCTCATCCTGTTCAAAACCCTTTTTGATGAGGTTACGGACCACCATGTCCTTCTTAAGCGATGGCATGTTACTCAACTACCAGGTCGAGGAAGGCGTTACGAACCGCGATGGCATCAGGTGCAAGTTCGTCTTCGGATGCCATCGCTATAGCCGACCACCTCCATGCGAGGTCATCAAGAATCTCTCTCCTCAACTCGTCTTGATGCTCAGCATAGACGCAGAGATCAAGCAGCTCAAAAAGACCCAGATAGACTTGGCCGGTCTCGTCAAGCTCGACCGTTACGGTTATAGGATGCCGAAATACATGTTCTACACCATCGGCTATAAACGACTCGATTTCTACCGGCCTTAGCTCGAGTTCCTCAATGCCATCCGCATCGACTATTTCAGCAATGTCACCATTGACGTTATACTTAACCTTGCATGTAACCCTCATGAGCTTATATCGAGTCTCCATGAGACGGTCTTCGATTTCGGGGTCGTATTGAATTGGGAAGCGTCTCGTAGAACCATTCGGACGTAGTTGCAGCTTCTTGCGCTCAAAGTCAACAAGGGCAACCTTACCGATAACTTCAGCGTCAAAGTATCCCTCTTCGATAGGACGTAGCTGCTCAAACGGAATAATTGTTGCCTGCCTAAGCTCGGTTGTTCGCTCACGCTTGAGACCAGAGGTGACGGTTATCCTCTCCGCAGGCTGTGGGCCCGCCCTCTGATACTACACCTATTTCGCTTAATGGCATGACCACAGGGCTAACGGTTAGGCGAAAGCGCAAAGATCAGCCTACTCGTGGCTCCGATCGCCATCGGCCTGTTTTCCAGCGACGGGGGCCAGCTTGGGTACCAGAAGGCCGTCGGGTACGACATGGCGATCACGGAAACCGTGCCGTTGGTTTGACGGTCTTTCTTGGCATTCGCGGCTCTGCGCCCCGCCACGGGGCAAGGCATGCTATCCTAACTTGCATTCTGTGACCAAGAAGCAGCGAGAACGATATGGCGCGGCGTTCGTTCATACGCCATGTGATCCAATATAGCTCGCAGGCAGAAGGGACTCTGATGGCAGCAGAGGAGCGCGACGACGTGGTCGAGTCGTCTGAGGCATCCGAGGGGCAGGTGAATCCTGTGCCAGGAGTCGAGCACGAGGTAGAGGGCACACATGCACCCAAACATGCGGGCGGACCCGCTCCGGAGTCCGAGTCTGTTGCTACTCCCGCACATGCGGCTCCGCTTGATTTCGCGGCTGCGCCTGAGGTCGAGGATATTGCCGCGCCCGCGCACGCAGCCCATGCTGCTCATGTCGCGCCCGAGTCCGTGGCGGAGGCAGAACCCATAGAAGCGCCCGAGTCAGCCAAGCATCGCCCCGCCCATGCTGCGGTACCTGAAACTGAGTCCGATACTAACGCTGAGTCCAACACTAACGCTGAGTCAGACACCGATGTCGAGTTCGAGGACGCCGCCGTTCCCGCGCCCGCTCATGCCGCGCCCGAGTTTGACGCCACCCCCACGCCCGCTCACGCGGCTCCCGGGCCTGCCGTTGAGGTCACCTTAACGCATACGCCCGCTCACGCCGCGCCTAAGGACACTATTGAAGCGGACCGTGTCGAGGCGGCCGAGGAGCCCACAGCCGAGATGGCCTCCGGGACCGCGTCCGATACCGTGCCCTCGCTCGACTTGGATGCCACGGCAGATTCGGCGGCAGGGTCGGATGCGCCGCATGGCAACGCGGTTTTGCTCCCCATACCGACGGAGGAGCTTCGCAACCAAGGTGGGGACATGTCGACGGACGTGTTCGGAAGATTTGTGGGCGGTGTCGTCCAGCAGCCTCTGAGCGGCGCGGTTGACGCCGGCGACGTTGATGAGAGGGGAAACGGCAGGCATGGACGCAGGGTCATGCGCTCCAAGGTTGTGCCAGGAGAGGGTAAGAGTCGCAGTAAGGCACGTACGCTCATAGTCTTTCTGTTCATGGCGGCAGCCATGATCGCCGTTGGCGCATTCGTGGCCTATGGCGCGGAGCTCTGGGGTGGCAAGGTCGTTCCCGATGTTGTCAACAAGTCACAGAGCCTGGCCACCACGACGCTCACGGAGAAGGGCTTTTCGGTGAGCGTCGTTGAGGAGCGTGTCGATGATGGCGTGGGCAAGGTCATAAGCGTCGATCCCGCCATCGGGAGCCGCCTTGCGGTGGGTAGCCAGGTGACGCTGCATGTGGGTGTGGCTCGCACGATTCCTGACGTGACGGGCATGCCCCTCGATGACGCAAAGGCCGCCCTAGAGGATGTGGGAGCCCAGAACTTCACCCTCACCTATCAGGCCTCAAGCGAGGTTGCGGGCACGGTCATAGCCGTGGAGCCTGCTGCCGGCAGCAACTTTAGCTCGAACGACACCATCACGCTCACCATCGCTCAGTCTCACACCATTCCCTATGTACTTGGTAAGAAGGAGAAGAGCGCGCTTTCGGTCATCGAGGCAGCGGGGCTTAAGGCAAATGTCACGTATGTCAAGTCTGATAAGGACCTCGGTGTCGTCGTCAGCTGCAGCCCCGAGCCGGGTAGCAAAGTGAAGGCGGGCTCAACGGTTGACCTCGAGATATCGGCGTCGTCGCCTGCCGACTACCACCATTTGGTGGATTACTTCTCCTACAATCCCAAGATCATCTCTAACTTCTTGTCTCAGCAGAAGTTCATACTCGAGGGCAACTATATCGACCCGAACAACGCCCTTGAGGCCCTCTACAACTCCGAGCGCAAGGGTACGATCACCTTCAGTCCGCAGCCCTTCTCGCGCTCCTATGATGCGGGCAAGGGTTCTACCGATTCGGAGCTCCTCTCCGAGGGCACCAAATTCAGCGGCATACGTCTTGACATCCCCACGTCCGAACTGCCGTCGGGTGCCAGCTCACTTTCGGACTCTGCGGTGCAGGCCATCATGAACCTCTGTGGATTTACCGGCAAGAAGCAGGTCGTAGACCAGCACTCAGCGAAGCTCCCGCAGTCTGCCCACACCGCCCAACCTGCCCAGTCAACCCAGAGCGCCCCGACCACTCAGCAGCCTACCCAGACCTCGCACCCCACCCAGTCCGGCAGCGCCTCGTTCATCTGCGCCTACGGCGAAATGGATGATTACTACTGGACCGTTCTCATCGCCAACGAGGGTGGCACGACTCGAGCCACTGCGACGGCTGCCCCAAAGTCGCTCTATAGCAGCCTCGACCTCTCCCAGTATGATGGCAGCCTCTGCAGCTTTGTTGCCTTTTCCGACATCTATGCGAAGTGAGCAGGCCAAGGGATCGCCTGAGCCCATGCGAGCGGAGTTGCACGTGGGCCGTGCGGCCACAGGTGACAAGCTATCGGGCCGGGGCAAGACTGCCGGGCGCGAGGGACGTCTCGCGAGGCGGCAGGCGTCATCTGGCGGCCGTGTCATCCCTGCACCTACGCCCACAGTCGCTGTCGAGCGCGAGCACAGGCTAGCGGATGGGTGGGGTCCTATCGACGCCCTCGACGCGTCCTTTCTGCGGGCCGAGAACGAGGACGACGATGGGTACGATCCCTTCTCGGATCGCCCGGCTGCGCCCGAACCACTCTTCGAGAGGGACCCCTGGAAATAGTCGTTCTCGCCGTCCCACGAGTGGGACTTTTGCGTCGAGACGCAAAGCATCACCGGAGCGCATTGTCGGGTGCGTCTCAAGGACCCCGGCTCCCCGCCTCCTTAGTGCCCCAGAATCTGCGGGGTACCTTCCTGTGGACGTTTGCCCAGTTGAGCTCCTCTCCTTAGTGCCCCAGAATCTGCGGGGCACTATCGCGCGAGGGAAGGAGGCAGGTGGCGCTCCATCCCGCCCCGCCCTCGCCCCGCGGGTACCCGCCACAGGGGCATCCTTCTACCGTGCGAGAGGTACCTCTACATGTATCGAGAAGCGTGGCTCCCTGTTGATGGAGAGGGAACCTCCTGCGTTCGCCACACGTCGCCGTATTCCGGCTATGCCCCCTCGCTCACGCACGGCGGCAGGTACCGTACCATCGTTTTCCACAGAGAGATGTGCCGAGCGCGCCGTCTGGTCCATCGAAAGCCAGATGGTGTGCGCCTGCCCATGGTGCAGGGCATTGGTCGAGGCCTCCCGAATCACGCGTACGAAGAGCCCCGCCACTTCATCGTCGGCCGGAAGCGATCCCGTGACGCAGAACCTTACACCCACCAGCTCGAAGGCGGCGATGACGGCAGCGAGCGAGGCCTGGGGATCATCCGCCTCATGGACGCGCAGGTCGTCTAGGATACCCACCAGCAGCGGCTCAAGTGTCGCCACCGTCTCGTCGGGCAACCGGTCGTCCTCAAGACAGCGGTGCAGGATGGAGACACGCTGGCCGATGACGTCATGCACGCGTGAGCGCATGTGCAGGCTCGCCTGTATGCGCGCCACCTCCTGCACGCGTTGAAGTGACTCGGCAAGCTCCGTCCCGGCACGCTCGAGCCCCTTGCCCGTTCGCTCAAGGCGGCGATCAAGCTGGTCGCGCTCGCTTATGTCATAGGCGATGATGCACCTGCCCTTGTGTCTCGTTGAGAGGGGCTCACAGGTGAAGTAGCGCGTCTCGTCTGCGCTAATGCGTATCCTTACCCCACGCTTGGCCCCGTCTGCCGAGCGTGCGCCTCCCGCAGCAAGGCTCACGATCCTCTCCCAAAGGTCTCGAAAGTCTCCCAGGTCGAGCGGGAGGCCAAGCTCCCCCAGACAGGAGCGCATGGCATCGTTCATGAAAAGGACGCGACCATCGTCTCTGGTACAAAGCATGCCTTCGGTTACGACGCTCAACGCCTCTCCCGGCGAGAAGCGCGTAAGACCCAGCTTCCTCAGCCTCAGCAGCTCGCCTGCATCGCCTACCCCCCTGCCAACGAAGTAGGCCACCATAAGGATGAGGGCGAAGGGCCAGAGAGGGCCAAGCTCCTGGGCGACAGGAGGCAGGACCGCAAGTAACACGACCACGTCACACAGGAGTAGAGGACGCCGCAGGAGGGCCACCTGCATACAGGCCACCGCCATGGAGGGCGCGACCGCCCACATCAGTACCATGAGCGGCGCCCGAAGACTAAAGAACTCAAGGACAAGGAGTGGGCCCCCATAGGCACCGCTTACGCAGACCGCAGCCATCACCACAAAGTCTAGGCACAGAAAGACGGCATAGAGCACACCAAGAAGGCGACCACGACGCTCTGACGCCGACGTGGCAAGAAAGGCGGCTCTCATGAGGGCAAAGGTTAGCTGAAGCGTGGCAAGTAGCGTAAGGAGCACGATCATAAACTCCAGCACCACGTGCTTGGGAAACACGAGACCCGAAGCCATGATCATGTTCCCGTCAGGGCAGCTGCGGGCTCGGCCGCAGGCGCTGCTATGAGGACGTTGAGGTGCAGGACGCCTTCATCTTCCTCAAGGCCAAATTGGACGTCACGTATCTCCAGGCGGCGACGCAACTCGTCTCCCAAGGCATAGGGGCAGCTCTGCTCGCTCTTTGTCGTCTCGAGGGCGCAGCGCAACTCCACGAGGTCCGCTTCCTTCTCGGTGACAAAGACCATGAGTGTCGCGTCCTTACGCACGAACGCCGCCGTCAGAACGTCGTACATACAGTCATAGATGGTGTTCACGGTTTGGATGGGTAGCGGACGATCCAAGCCCACCCAGGCAGCGCAGTCAAGCTCCGACGAGCGGGCATCTGCCATGCTCTCATTTATCACAAGTCTCAGGTGCTGCGCATCAAAACTCGTGTCATCCGTTCCCAAAAGCACGAGCGCACCCTTGCGCTTGCAGTATGAGACCAACAACTTGACAAGAAGCAGCTTGCGACGCCGCTCGATACGGGCGGGTTCATCGGATGTGGGGGGCAACGACGCGAGTATCCTCCTGATGGCCTGGACCGTTTCTCTCAGTGAGGCATCGACCTCATCCAGAAGCTCTTCCTCGCATTGCTGGCGATATAGGCTTTCGCGAACGGCATGCGCATGCCTCAGCACGCGGTTGCGCCGCCGCAGTTGGAGCAGCTGCACGGCGAGCCTTTGCCGCCGTTCGTTGAGTTCGCTGATGTCCTCGCTCACGAGCACGTACCCGCCGCTCACGCCAAAGCCTCTATAGAGCCTGTCTTTCTCGCCAGGAGCTTCCAAGGTCACCCGTGCACCGGGATGCATTTCGAAGTGCGTAAGTCGCTCCCGTACGCTGTCGGGCACCGAAGCCGCCGCCTTGGATGCAAAGGCCGTCTCGCCAGAGTGTGTCAGGAGCCTGACGTCGAAGGGCATGGACTCGAAAAGTCGCGTGAGCTTCTTGTGGGCGGGAAAGAGTCCCAGCTGCAAACAACCCTCGATGTTCACGACGCAGCTTACCGTGAACGTGAGAGCAAAGTTGCTGTTGAGGGCAGGGTCAAAACGGAAGTTGTACGAGATGGAGTAGGCAAAGACCAGCAGGGTCATCACGAAGACGAGTGCTACAAGCCGTCTGCGCATGCCCCGGGCATAGACGGCAGTCAGCGTATAGAATGCTCCAAGCACGAGCACGAGCCACGCATAGACGGCACCATAGACCGGACCATAGCTATAGCGAACGTCCCAGAGTGGGTCGAGGGGATCGAACAGGAAGGTGAGCTGATGCAAATCGTTGGTAAGTACGAGCAGACAGAGGATTGCTCCCGCCACAAGCAGACAGACCTTGAGCCTCCGTACCCAGCTGCGCCGCTCGAGTCCCGTCGTCTTGAGCGCACAGAAGAGCACGAGTAGCGGCACATAAACGATGGTCGGGTAGTAGAGGTACCAGCCGAGGGCAACCGCAGCGTCGCTCTGTGCGGTGTACTTGACGAGTGCGACCAGCTGAAGGAGGGCAAGCATGGCGGCACAGCGCATGAGGTAGCACCTGACCTGTGCATCTGGGCAGCGTTGCCATATCGAGAGCGTCCAGAGCCCCAACAGTGGCACCATCAGTATCATGGGACCGGTGGTACCATAGGCACTCTCGTGCGGGTAGGGCCACACCCGCGTCGTCGAGGGAAGCGCAAGCTCGAGCACAAGGAGCAGCAGGCCGAGGCCTGCTGCCCAAAGGACGCTCTTGCGGGACACTCCTGAACGCATAGTGCCTCCTGGCTTCTTTTTGCCTTGCGGCCTATGGTCTCATGTTCCCATGTCCCGTGATAGGTGCCAGACCGACGAGAGGTCCAGGCAGACAGGGTGGGTGGGCCTCACGCCCCACGTCGACCACAAGACACGCTACATGCGGAACGGATAGTGACCCAGCTCCTCGAAGTCACCGTCACTATAGACCTCAATCTCGCCCTCGACGGCCGTAAGGCTGTCGAGGCCACCACCCAGTTCATCTCTCGTGAAATACATGAAGCTGTCCGCATACATACCGCCCTTGATGCTCACGTTTAGGTAGGCAGTAGCCATTTTCCCGTTCACAGAGAAGCTGTCAGTGGCGTCTGTGACGAAGATGGATTTGTCGCTCTTGTTGGTGATGGTAAGACTGTAGCCGGGATCTCCCGTAAAGTCCTCCCCCTTGCTTGTGACAACGATCTTGCACACCTCATCATCGGCAATGGTCACGGGGGTAAGGTCTACCTTGGTGGTGGAGTTCTCGCTACCGCTTCTGCTGGTGGAGGACCCGTTTGCGTTACCTGCCGCCGGTGTCGTGGTACCCGTTGTCGAAGACCCCTTGTTTGTGTTGGATTTCACGAACGTGAGGCTCTTGTTACCTTCTTCGGCGGTGAGCTTGCCGTCAGCAAGCTTCATCTCCATGGTGTCGCCCTCGGCGCTGAACGTCGCCACGTTTTCGCTCTTGACCTCCCAGGTGCCTGACGTCTTATCGTCGTCTATCACGAGGGCGGCCGTACCATCTTCCTTGAGCTCCAGGTAGAAGTCATAGCCCATCTCGCGAACCAATTGGAGGTCCTCGGCAGAGTAGCTACTGTCGCCCTTGGCCTCCTGCAGGTCCCAGGTACCCACGAATTTGGGCTTCCACTGCGCCTTCGTAGCCTCCGAAGGCCCGGTGCCCAGGCAGCCCGAGGCGAAAAGACAGACCGCAACCGCCGCGATCGCAGCGAAAAATGCGGGTATGACCCTTCCCTTTCTCATGATGTCCATTCCCTTCCACTCCTTGGCTCCCTCTTTGGGAGCCTGCTTGACCGGCCGTATCTCGTATGTTCTCTAGGTGAAGCCTCCCATCTGCCCACGTCTTCCTTCGACAGGCCCTCCTGTTGCAGGCCATCTTGCTAGCAGCGTTAAAAGAGAGCCATCTACCTTACATTCACCTTGAGATAATCATCAGCGTTTGCCTGTAGCTATGGAAGCCCCCCATGGCTCATTTGTGGGCGGCCTCTGGGACATCTGGCCCACTGCGCCGTTATGATGGGCGAGGATGAATGATGGGCGAGGATGAGAGTGCGTCACACTCCCCTTAGGCGAGGCACGATGTAGCCCTTGGCCACCGCATTCACAGCGAGTTTCATGATGCTGTCATAGCCGGTCTTCGCTAAGATCTCTGAGATACGACGCTTGACGGTACCTTCCGAGAGGAAGAGCTCTGAGGCAATTTCCCTGCGCGACTTTGCCTCGCAGACCAGACGCAGCACCTCGACTTCGCTGTCGGTAAGATTGAGCGCTGTTGTGGCCAAGCGAGGGCGTGCGGGAAAGGTGGAATACCCCTCCATCGTGGAACGAATCACAGAGAGGAGCTCGGTCGTGGAGACGTTCTTGTACACGAAGCTGTCGGCACCTGCGGCGCGTGTCTGCTGCACGAAGGTAATATCAGGCATGCCTGTCATGATGACGACATAAACCTCCGGGTGCTGATCCTTTATCTGCTTGGCAGCAACTATGCCGCTGGAGTCATTCTCGGTACATACGTCCATGAGAACAAGATCGGGATGAATGCGTTCCACGAGATCAGGGGCCTCGGCGGCATCAGCAAGCATTCCCGCAACCTGCATGTCCTCCTGCGCATCGATAGCCATGGCAAGGGACTCGCGCAACATGGCTTGGTCCTCGACTACCATGACCCTCATCGTTACGATGACACCCCCCGCTTCCCGAGCGCATCTGTCCCGCTTCCTGCCTTGTCCGCAGTGTCTTGCAACGTACGGTAATCACCGGTCATGCTCTGACCGGTGTCGCAATCCGTGACACGTTACTGAGGCAGGCTACGGTGCAACTGCATTTGTCCCTATACCTCAATTTTATCCAAGAAGTTCAGCTCCCTGCATCACTGCGCGCACTATTCGGCCAATGGAGTATTGCTGATTACCCTCTACGAGCAGGTCAAATGTCCTTGGCCATCGTGCTACTGTCCTGCTACCGTCCGGCGTCGCCCACCTCTTTGATGACTCTTGAACCGCGCTGTACATGGCCTAGCTGCGCCACTCGGTGGTGGCGAGTGGCGCTAAGACCGTACACTCGGCGTCACCGAGTGGCATGGGAGTCAACATATGCGCAGTTGTCAGGAAAAGTGGTGCTACTCGACGCCACCGAGTGGCGCTAAGACCGCGCACTCGGCGTCACCGAGTGGTACGGCCGAGCCCCGCAAGCCCGGCACCCGTACCGCGCGCCCCTTTCCGAGGCGCCTTGGGAGGGGCGCGCGATGGGCTGAGGTTTGTGGGGTGCTAACGTACAAGCGTTTTGTCCAGGTGGACTCCATCTCTGCGTGCTCCACAAGCTGCGGGACACGGACTTCAGAGGCCCTTGACCGGTTATTGGGCGACTGACGCGATGAGCCTCCAGACGATGAGGAAAGCGATGACCAAAAAGACTATGATCGCGACGAGCGAGAGGGCCGACCGACGGCGCTTCTGCTGCTCTTGGGATACGAAAATGGATCGACGACCCTTGGGGATTTCAAGATAGCGCCCATACTTTCCGCTCTTGACCTGATCTATGCCACTGCGTGCCCTACGGTAAGGCATTCCCGAGAACGCCCCACCGCGTACATTTCCCCGAATCGAGACGTTTGAGTCGTGCGTGTACTCGCCGATCGAGTTACCGTCCTGCGCTATGTCATCGATGGCATCTTGGGTATGGTGCGGGGCGCGCCGACGGATGAAGCCAGGCTGTACACGAGAGGGAGTGCCTTCGATGTGGAGGGTGTGTCCCGCAGCAGCGCGGGGTGAGACCGTGACGTGGCCTGTTGCCGTGCTGTGGGTTTCCGACACGGGGCGCTCCCCGCCGGAGCGAGGCAAAGGCGCGCTGTGACTTGCCGCGACGCCCTCCCCGCTCATTGCTTCAGATCTGAGCTGTACGTCAGGATCTTCCAGAGCCTCAGATGCGAGAGCCTCGGATGCGCGTGCGTCCGCCTTGGCGATTGCGCTCTGTGCGGGCGGCGTCGGGCGCGCTGGTCGCACCCGCTCGGACTCGGCTTGCAGGGGGGCATGGTCCTTTGACGGCGGGGGGGCAGGGGCAGGTTGCGACGCTCGGGCTGCACCCTCGTTCCTATCGTCGTAGTTATTCACGCCCATACCGCACCTCCGGGGCACATGCCATGCCGCCGCGCATGGCACCCGAGCTAGTCTCTGCTCACGCAGCTTATCATAGACCAGCGTAGTCAGGTGCGTGCGGACGCATGGGCACTTTTGCACCATTGGTCTATCAAGTTCGATCTATCCTATATCTGCTATAGTCAGACTTAACTTAGCTAAGCACGCATCAATAAGAAAATCTTTGTCTTATAGGTATAGGACTGTGCCTACGGGGAATATATATGAGCGTACACAAAGGCGCACGCACGAGGCGCCACATACCACAAGGGAGTGATCCGTATGGCAAACATGGTTCCGTACGACAGGTACGAGAGGGCACTGCGTAGGGCATTCGATCCGTTTGACTCGTTCTTCTCCGCACCGCTCTCGGTGCTGAGCAACGAGGGCAGCTTCAAGATGAACGTGGAGGACGCGGGTGACAAGTACGTCGTGACCGCAGAGCTGGCCGGTGTCAACCGTGACGAGATCGACGTGGAGCTCAACGAGGGTCGCCTGTCCATCTCGGTAGACAAGAAGGAGAGCGAGGAGGACAAGGGCAAGAACTACCTGCACAAGGAGACCACGGAGTGGCAGGCGAGCCGTGGGGTTTACCTCAAGGATGCCACGACGTCCGGGCTTACCGCCAAGCTTGATGGTGGTGTGCTCACCGTCAATGTTCCCAAGCAGGAGGAGAAGGCCAGCGTCACGAAGGTCTCCATCGACTAGCGCCAGGTGCTGGGGCTTGCTTGAGAGACCGACGGTCGGCTCCGCAGCAGGCATCGCAGTTGGTTCCAAAGAGCTTTCCTTACGAGCGCCCGACAGCCACGTGCTGCCGGGCGCTTTCGTGTCTGGCGCGACGGCACGTGGCGGGCATGCTGGACGGTGCGTGCCAGTGCTGTCGAGTGATATGCGTGTGGGGTGATGCGCGATGGGTGCGTGTCACCCGCGCCAGCTGCTTATGTGACGTCTCTCTGTCGCAGTATTGTCGCTCAGTCATCAAGTGGCGCTAGCATGCGGCACACCCCTCGTGCATCGGATGCTCATCTACAGGAAAACCGCGTGAGCCTAACTTGCCAGCAAGGTGGATCGCCGTACTTCTGCACCTTTCTAACATAGCTCACCCACATATCTTCTACACTGTCATATAGAAAGAGGTTGGCACGGACGTAGGGGCCACTCGTCTGGGGCGTCTGCTTGCAACGGTATCGCTCACGGGAAGTATGGGGGCAAACTGATGATCTTCGATGACAGCGCAAAGAAGGCTTGGCTCGTATGGAGGGGGAGGTAGCATGGCAGGCCCCATAACCAGGAGGCGGCTCCTCGCTGCAGGCGTCGCCCTGGCGACCGCCACCCTCCCGGGCTGCCTCGGCCACCGCACCGACAGTGAGATAGAGTACGACCTCTCCAGGAGGGTCCTCGCCTGCCTCAACGAGGACGACGTCGACGGCCTGGAGGCCCTGTTCTGCGAGGCCTCCCGTGCCCGGCCGGAGCTCAGGGCCGAGATAGCGCGCGGCATGGGGTTCTTCGAGGGCAGGGTCGACCTCTCCGCCGGCTGGCGCGAGGGCGGCTGGAGCACCGTGTCGGGGGGCGGGCTGGACGTGGAGGGCGGCAGGGTCCTGGGGCGCTCCGTGGACCCCCACGTCACCGGCATCGTCACCGACGCGGGGAAAAGGTACGGGGTGAGAATCTACTACTGTGACGTGAGCGTTGACCACCCGGACTGGGTGGGCGTCTCGGAGATCGATGTCATTGCGACCCGTCCGGATGGCGAGGAAGGGGAGAAACGCGTCATGGGGAAGATTCTGAGATGATTCTCGGACATCGTCCCCTGCCGTCCGCCGCCCGGCGGGGGGGGTAGCATGGCAGGCCCCGTAACCAGGAGGCGGCTCCTCGCCGCAGGCGTCGCCCTGGCGACCGCCACCCTCCCGGGCTGCCTCGGCCACCGCACCGACAGGGAGATAGAGCACGACCTCTCCAGGAGGGTCCTCGCCTGCCTCAACGAGGACGACGCCGACGGCCTGGAGGCCCTGTTCTGCGAGGCCTCCCGCGCCCGGCCGGAGCTCAGGGCCGAGATAGCGCGCGGCATGGGGTTCTTCGAGGGCAGGGTCGACCTCTCCGCCGGCTGGCGCGAGGGCGGCTGGAGCACCGTGTCGGGGGGCGGGCTGTACGCCGAGGGCGGCAGGGTCCTGGAGCGCTCCGTGGACCCCCACGTCACCGGCATCGTCATCGATGCCGGCAGGAGGTACAAGGTCGTTATTTGCTACTGTGACGTGGGCGTTGACCACCCGGACTGGGTGGGCGTCTCGGAGATCGATGTCATCGCGACCCGTCCGGATAGACATAACGGCGAGAAGTGCGCCATAGGCCAGTATGTGAAGTAACCGCCGCAACTACGAGGCGCATTCCCACAGAGTCTGCGGTGTCGCGTGAGGCGCGGAAGAGTTCCGCATGCATGCCTGCCTGCCATGCTGAGTGAGTCGTTGTGATTTACAAGCGAGAAGGGCAGTTCAGCCAGTGCTCTATATCCGCTGGTTGTCCCGGCGGTGACGACGAGCTCGGCATCCTCGATTCCGTGACTCCGTAGTTACGGAATGCACTTTTTCGCGAGAGTATGATGTCAGAATGCGCCTTTCCGTAGAGTGCGCCTTTCCTCACCTGGGCAAACGTGGCGCCGGCTCACGGAAAAGCGCATTCTGCACGTTGGGCCTCACGGAAAAGCGCAGTCTGGCCCGCGCCCGCAGAGCACACCTCACGGAAAAGCGCACCCTGCACGTCGGGCCTCACGGAAAGGCGCACTTTGGCCGCGCCCCCGGGGCGCACCTCACCAAAAGACGCATTCTGGCGGTTCCGGAGCTCGCAGAATGCGTCTTTCCGTGACGTCAAACCCCAGAATGCGCTTTTCCGTAGAATGCGCTTTTCCTCACCTGGGCAAACGCGGCGTCGCCTCACGAAAAAGCGCATTCTGGTAGACCACCTCACGGAAAAGCGCACTCTGGCAACCGCTACCTCACGGAAAAGCGCACTCTGGCCCGCGCCCGCAGAGCACACCTCACGGAAAAGCGCATTCTGCATATGACCGCGTACTCGACGTCACCGAGTGGCATAGTCGAGCTTTGCAAGCCCGGCGGCAGGCCCCGCGTCCTTCCGCGCGCACTCCCGTTACGTACCGCCGTCCCGTGCCCCCCGCCCACCTCCGCCCGTCGCCTGCGCTACCATGTGGCCTGCGCACTCACCAGTGCCCGCCGGCGCGCAGTGCTGCCCGCACCCGAGCGCCACAGCCACGACCCACGTACGCACGTAAGGAGACCGACCATGAAGGCATACGAGCGACTGCTTAAATACGCTGTAATGCGTACCCCCAGTGACGGCAAGAGCGCCGCGACCCCCACTACCAAACAGCAGTTTGATCTTGCACGACTGCTAGTGGCAGAGCTCAAGGAGCTGGGCGTCGACGATGTGACGCTGAGTGACGAGTGCTTCGTCTACGCCAAGCTGCCCGCGACCCCAGGCTTGGAGGACAAGAGGAGGCTTGGCCTCATTGCGCACATGGACACGGTCTCGCAGTACTGCGACCACGACATCAGGCCCCAGCTCACGCCCAACTACGACGGCAAGGACCTCTCCTTGGGCACGAGCGGGCGCACCCTTACGGTCAGGGACTTCCCGCATCTGCCCTCGCTCAGGGGCCGTACGCTCATCACCTCCGATGGCACCACGATCCTCGGGGTCGATGACAAGGCGGGCATCGCCGAGATCATGACTACGCTCGAGATCATTCGCGACAAGAGGATCGCTCACGGGCCGCTCCGCATCGCCTTTACGCCAGATGAGGAGACAGGCACGGGAGCCTCCCACTTCGATGTCGAGCACTTTGACGCTGAGGTCGCCTATACCCTAGACGGAGATACCGAGGGCGAGATCCAGTACCAGAACTTCAATGCCTGCGAGGCCACCTTCGAATTCAGGGGCGTGAGCGTTCACCCCGGCTCCGCCAAGGACGTTATGGTCAATGCCGTCTTGCTCGCCCTCGAGGCCAACAACATGCTTCCTGGCCTCGAGACACCGCGCTACACCGAGGGCTACGAGGGCTTCTACCACCTGCTTTCCATCCACGGGGACGAGGCAAGGGCCACGTCCTCCTACATCGTGCGCGACCATAGGGAGTGCTCGTTTGAGGTCCGCAAGGCGACGCTTCGTCACATCGAGAAGGTCATGAACGAGCTCTGGGGCGCGGGGACGGTAACCCTCACCATCGAGGAGGAGTACCGCAACATGGAGTCTGTGATAGAGGGTCGCATGTATCTGATAGACTATGCACGGCAGGCCGCAGAGCGCGCGGGCCTCAGGGCAGAGGTCTCTCCCATTCGTGGCGGCACCGATGGGAGCCAGCTCTCGTTCAGGGGGCTCCCCTGTCCCAATCTCGGTACGGGCGGGCATGGCTACCACGGCCCCTTCGAGCACACGACAGTTGAGGGCATGGACCTTGCCACCACGATGGCGGTCGAGCTCGTGAAGGTCTATGCTCAGAACTAGGGAGCGTGGCCGCGCCACAGCCGTCCATGCTCTGGGAGGTATTCAAGAGAGGACTGGGTGATTGGGTTGACGAGCGTCATGCGCAGGTACGCCACGGGCGAACAGCGCCTTGGGCGCCCGTCTTCTGCAGCTGCCGGAGAGATGCGCGCTCCCGTGGTGCTCATGGTCTCGGGTGGTGCAGACTCGACCGCGCTGCTGCTGCTAGCGGTGACGTCCAAGCTCGATATCGATGACGGGCGGGGCCTTGCCCACATGGCGCGAGAGCGCCTGCACGTGCTGCATGTCAACCATCAGCTGCGTGGCGAGGACTCCGAGGGAGACGAGGAGTTTGTCCGGGAGCTCGCAAGGCGCCATGGCATCCCCTGCACCGTCAGGCGTGTCGATGTTGCCGCACGCGCAAGGGACGCCTCCTTCCCAGACGCCAACGTCGAGAGTGTCGGACGAGACGTCCGCTATGCCGCGGCGCGCGAGCTGGCCAATCAGCTCTCTGCGGAGTTTGGCACGCCTCGCTCGGCGGCACGCATACTCACGGCCCACACCGCAGACGACCGTGCCGAGACCTTCCTCATGAATGCCATGCGTGGTAGCGGCGTTGCGGGCCTCTCGTCCATACCGCGCCGTCGCAACCGCATCGTGCGCCCGCTCCTGGACCGTACGCATGAGGACCTGTGCGACTTCCTGCGCATGCGCGGTATCGTGTGGCGCGAGGATACGACCAATGCGGACACGCGTTACCTGCGCTCCTTCGTTCGACATAGGGTCATGCCCCCCATCAAGGAGAGGAGCCCGCGCGTGGTCTCGAGCCTCTCGACCACCTGTGACATCCTCTCGGAGGAGGACAGTTACCTGACGCGAGTCGCGACGAGGGCCTTTCGTGATCTCGTTCGCCGCAGGTCAAAGGGTATGCTTGCTCTCGATGCGGCTAAGCTCGGCGCCTGTGAGGTCGCCATAGCCCGGCGCGTCGTACGTATGGCCATGCTGGAGCTGGCGCCTCAGGCCCGCCTCGAAGCCCGCCACGTCGATGCGACCCTCTCGCTCGTGGCTGCGACGCACGGCTCGATATCGACCCCGATGGGCTGCGACGTGCGTGTGGAGTACGGCCTCCTGTTCATGCGCGCCCATAGCGTCGAACGCTCTGGCGAGCCCTTTTGGCTTCACGTTCCGGGCGACCATACGCTTCTCGATGGCAGCAGGCTCATGGCCCGGCTCGCCGACGTCCCGATGGGCAGCGACCCTGTGGGCATGGCACGCTCACATGGCATGGAATGGGAGGGCCTCTCCGTAATGCTCGATGCTGGTGCCTGTGGTGTCAGCAGGGCACCGGGATCCTGTCTTTGGGTTGACGGTCCTGTCGCCGGTGATCTCCTCTGCCCGCTTGGCATGCACGGACAGTCAAAGAAGCTCTCAGACCTCCTCAACGAAGCGCGTATTCCCGCACGAGACCGAGCGAGCGTGCCCATCGTCAGGACGGGCCCCCGGGGTGTGATCGTCTGGGTGGCTGGTGTTCGTGCGGACGAGCGCGCCCGCTGCACACAGAGCACGAGACTGCTGCTAGAATTGAGCCTCGTCAGGCCGGACTAGGGCGTACGACAGCTGCGTCAGGAGGGACCTTTTCCATGGAGGGGCTGCACCCGGACATTCAGAGCATCATCCTGGGGGAGGATGATATCAGGAAGGTCATCGAGCGACTGGGCAGGGAGGTATCACGGGACTACGTCGGCAAGAGTCCGCTGATCGTGGCGGTGCTGCGCGGAGCCTTCGTGTTCACGGCTGACCTCATGCGTGCGATCACGGTACCCTGCTCGGTGGACTTCATGGCTGTGAGCAGCTACGGCGACGGCGTCAAGAGCTCAGGCGTCGTCCGCATCGTCAAGGACCTCGACACCAAGATCGAGGGGCGCCACGTACTCATTGCCGAGGACATCCTGGACTCGGGCCTTACCCTGAGCTACCTCATCGACCTCCTGCAGGCACGCCGCCCCGCGTCCGTCCACGTGGCAACCTTTGCCGTCAAGGATATCGAGGGAAAGGTGCCTGCCATCGACCCACGTTACGTTGGCGTCCATGTTCCCAACGAGTTCATCGTGGGCTACGGCCTCGACTACGCGGAGAGATACCGCAACCTGCCCTACATTGGCATCCTCAAGCCTGAGGTGTATAAGTAGGCACAACGATGACAACCCGCGCATGGCAGAGCGAGCCCTTGGCCGTGCGAAGATCGATGCAAGGAGTTTCATAGGTGGCAACGAGCGACAGGCGCAACGATAGCAACGATAGCAATGACAGGAACGACAGCGATGACTCGGGCGGATGGTACGGGCTGGGCGGTGGCCCGGGCCCTCTTGGCCCGGGTGGCATGGGAGCCGCCCTTCTAGGCTTCATCTTCGTGATCGTGTTGGCGGCCCATCTGTTCTCCTCACCCGGCAGAGGCGCTTTGGGTGGCGGGGCGCGAGTCGACGAGCTCGCGACCAACGAGTTCGTCTCGGCAGTCAGGGATGGCCGCGTGAGCTCGGTTACCTATAAGGCGACGGACGGTAGCCTAAGCGGCAGCTACTGGCCGAGCAAGTCAGACAAGGACGAGGGAAACGGGCCGGTTGACTTTACCAGCTCCTACGTTGGCAACGATAGCCTGCAGGAGCTCATGGCCAAGCATCCTGACACCACGTTCACGGTGGAGACCTCCGATGGCTTTGGGGCGAGCCTGATTGCCACGGTCTTGCCGACCTTGCTCATAGCCGGTATGCTCGTCTACTTTGTGCGGCAGGTGCAGGCGCAAAACGGTCGCACCATGAGCTTCGGACGCGCGACGAGGGCCCGCACGAGCGACAAGTCGCGGCCTAAGGTCAAGTTCGAGGACGTCGCGGGTGTCGACGAGGCGGTGGAGGAGCTCAAGGAGGTCCGTGACTTTCTGCGCGAACCCGAACGCTACCAGAAGATGGGTGCAAAGATCCCGCGTGGCGTCCTTCTGGTGGGTCCCCCAGGCACGGGCAAGACGCTTTTGGCCAAGGCCGTTGCTGGCGAGGCGAGCGTTCCGTTCTTCTCGATATCTGGCTCCGACTTCGTGGAGATGTTCGTGGGGGTGGGCGCAAGTCGCGTGCGTGACCTCTTTAAGCAGGCAAAGGACTCCGCTCCGTCGATCATCTTCATCGACGAGCTTGACGCCGTTGGCCGTCAGCGCGGTACAGGCCTTGGTGGTGGGCACGACGAGCGGGAGCAGACCCTCAACCAGCTTCTGGTCGAGATGGACGGCTTTGACGAGAATTCCTCGGCCATCCTCATCGCTGCGACCAACCGTCCCGACGTCCTCGATCCGGCGCTCCTGCGCCCCGGGCGCTTCGACCGCCAGGTCATGGTGGACCGCCCTGACGTCAAGGGCCGCGAGCGTATCTTGGCGGTGCATGCCGAGAACAAGCCTAAGGACGACGACATCGATTACGAGCGCATCGCCAAGCTTACGCCGGGCTTCACGGGTGCGGAGCTCGCGAACCTCATGAATGAGGCTGCCCTTCTCGCTGCGCGTCGTCACAAGGACAAGATCTCCATGGACGAAGTCGAGGAGTCGATGGAGCGCATCATCGCCGGCCCCGAGAAGAAGGGCCGCGTGATGACCGAGAAGGAGCGTCTCACCATAGCCTTCCACGAGAGCGGGCACGCGCTCGTGGGCCACATATTGGAAAACAGCGATCCCGTGCACAAGATCTCGATCATCAGCAGGGGGCGCGCGCTGGGCTATACGCTGCAGCTGCCGGAGGAGGACCACTTCCTCGAGACGCGAGACGGCATGCTCGACGAGATCGCCGTGCTTCTGGGCGGGCGCACCGCAGAGGAGCTCTTCTGCGAGGACATCACGACCGGGGCAAGCAACGACTTGGAGCGCGCCACGAAGGTGGCTCGCAAGATGGTCACGCAATACGGCATGAGCGAGGATCTGGGTACCCAGGTCTACGGGGAAGCCCAGCACGAGGTCTTCCTGGGTCGCGACTACGCCAACCACAACGACTACGCCGCCGAGACCGCGAAGCGCATCGATGATGAGGTGGAGCGCATCATGCGTGAGGCACACCTGCGCGCCCGCAGGGTTCTCGAGAGCCGTCGCAACCAGATGGCGACCATGGCCCGTGTGTTGCTTGACCGCGAGACCGTGGAGGGCGAGGTCGTGGACGCGCTGCTTGACGACCGCTGGGCAGAGTTCGTCGAGACGCACCCTACAGAGAGGGTCGACCTCAACCACGATGGCATTGACGACTCGGTTGTCGTGCCCGAGGACGATAAGGTGACCGCAGGCCTCGTTGCCGCCGAGCGGGCGCGTGCGGCCAGGCAGACCGCCAGGGAGCGAGAAGGTGGGCTGCCAAAGGGCAAGGTTGCAGGTGAGGGCTAAAGATACGTGTCTCGCACGCACGAGAGGGGAGCACAGGTGATGTCAATCAACCAGAAAAGCTATGATTACGGTGCGTCGAGGTCGTCGATTCGCGAGATCGCAGCTTATGGAGCCGCTCGCAAGGCCCAGATAGGCGTCCAGAACGTCTTTGACTTCTCCTTGGGCAACCCCTCCGTTCCCGCGCCGGACAGCGTGCGTGAGTCCATAGAGCGCTCGCTGTCTCTGCCTGCGACGCAGCTACACGGCTACACTCCCGCAGCTGGACTGCCCATCGCACGCAAGGCCGTGGCCGACTCGCTCAATCGTCGCTTTAACACGTCGTACGATCCTGGCGACGTGTACATGACCTGTGGGGCTGCAGCGTCTCTCTCGATCACGCTCAATGCCATCGTAAATCCTGGTGATGAGGTCATCGTTATCGCGCCGTACTTTCCGGAGTACCGCGTGTGGATTGAGGCAGCTGGTGCCAGCTGCGTGGAGGTGCTGGCCGATACCACAACTTTCCAGATAGATAGTGACAGCCTTCATTCTGCGCTCAGCGAGCGTACCAAGGCCATCATCATCAACTCACCCAACAACCCCGTGGGCTCGATCTATTCGCGAGAGAGGCTCAAGGCGGCGGCGACGGTCATCCGTGAGTGCGAGCGCGAGCTGGGTACGAGTATCTACCTGTTGTCTGACGAGCCCTACCGCGAGATAAGCTATGGGGCTGAGGTCCCGTGGGTACCCTCGATCTATGACCGGACCATCGTATGCTACTCGTATTCCAAGAGCCTCAGCCTGCCCGGCGAGCGCATCGGGTGGATCTTGGTGCCAAACACAAATCCTGATCACGAGTCGTTGCTCGCTGCCGTTGCAGGTGCCGGCCGCAAGCTTGGCTTCGTGTGCGCGCCGGCGCTCTTCCAGCGAGTGGTGGCCGACTGCGTTGACGTGCCCTGTGACGTGGGGGCCTATGAGAGAAATCGCGCCATTCTCACCGAGGGTCTCTTGAGGCTGGGATACGAGTTCATCGAGCCTCAAGGTGCCTTCTACCTGTGGCTCAAGTCGCTCGAGCCCGATTCTGTGTCC
Source organism: Olsenella sp. oral taxon 807 (assembly GCF_001189515.2). Taxonomy (NCBI): domain Bacteria; kingdom Bacillati; phylum Actinomycetota; class Coriobacteriia; order Coriobacteriales; family Atopobiaceae; genus Olsenella; species Olsenella sp. oral taxon 807. Next base: position 2,758,325 of record NZ_CP012069.2, on the reverse strand, counting down.
TTCTTCGAGAAAGCCAAGGCGTTCGAGTTGTTGCCCGTGCCGTCTGACAGCTTTGGTTGTGCCGGGTGGGTGCGCGTCAGCTACTGCGTGGGCCACAAGACCATCGTGGACTCGATGCCCGCGTGGGAGAGACTCGCCGCAGCGTATCGCCCGTGAGCGCAGGCGGCAATCCGTAGTGTCCGTTCGCCGCAGCAGGCGGCGGCTGGTTTGGGCGAGGGGGGGTCGCATGGGTGCGGGGGCTGGATCTGGACTGCTATCAGCCTATCTTGTTGTGGGGACCGACGAGCTTAAGAGCCGAGCGGCCCAGACGCGGCTGAAGGGTCGGCTTGCGCAAGGATACGAGGCATTCAACCTGGACGAGCGTGTGGCGAACAAGGAGCTTGAGCCGGGTGAGCTTCTGGCATCGCTCAACACCCTACCCGTGGGGGGCGGCCTCAGGCTCGTCCTCGTGGTCGAGGCGGAGCACCTTGCCAAGCCCACCTCCGAGGCGATCATCGACTATCTGAAGGATCCCAACCCCGACTGCGTGCTCTGTCTTGTGGCGGCGACGCTCGCCAAGTCGACGAGGCTCTACAAGGCCGTCGCGGCTGTCGGACCACGCGCCGTCATCGACTGTGCCCCCAAGAAGGGCAAGAGGCTCGTGCCCGTCATTCAGAAGATGGCCCAGGCCCAACGGATGCGTATGTGCGGCGAGGCCGCTGAGGAGCTCTTGAGCCGTGTGGGTGAGTCGACGATCATGCTCGAGAGCCAAGTGAGGAGTCTGGCCGCCCTCAAGGGGGCGGCAGGTGAGATTACCCTCCAAGATGTGAGGAACCACATTGCGCGTACCGCCGAGGTCAAACCGTGGGACTTTCTCGACGCCGTGAGTGCACGCGAGTTTGCCCGAGCGCTCGAGCTCTACGGACTCATGAGGAAGCCCTCACAGATCGCGCTCGTCTCTCTCCTTGAGGGAAGGATCAGGGAACTCGCCTGCGCGAGGTCTCTTGAGCTGCGTGGGGAGGCCTTGCAGCTCGCAAAGACGCTCGGCAGGCCCCCCTGGGCGGTCAGAGGTCATCTTGGGTGGTCGCGACGCTTTGGCTCGGGTGAGCTCGAGCGCTCGCTCGTGGCCTGTGCCCGCTGCGAGTGCGAGCTCAAGAGCGGACGAGACGTCGAGACGTCCTTTCTCGGGCTTATCTCCGCGATCTGCGGGGTCTCGTCAGACATGGGGTGAGGGTGAGGCGCGTGCGGCGGCAGGAGAGGCTGCGGGGGTGTGCCAAGCTTATGGAGTGTAGATGAACGAAATTGATTTTAAGAGATGTCTGGACATGGGTTCTGGCTTTTAGCTAGAATAGCTGTTGCAAAATACGAAAGGGGTGTTAGCTCAGCTGGTTAGAGCGCCGGCCTGTCACGTCGGAGGTCGAGGGTTCAAGTCCCTTACATCCCGCCATTGTCCATACAAGAGGGCTCCACCAATGGAGTCCTCTTTTTATGTTCTATTAAGTTTGTGGCCGAGTTTTTGCATGGTCGGCGTGAACCAAAGCGTCCGATGCGGTGCCTACACGCCTGCACGGTATCAGCGGCCTCGTAGGGGGTGTCTTGACGGTGAGAATACGCTATGCGTGTACATGACGCAATAGTGTAGAATTGCTTTATCTAGTTTATTTTGGTTTTGTCAAATGATACTTGTGCCATACTCTTTACACTATGTTTGGATATGGACAAACGCTGAGAGGAAGGACATGGGCAAGAACGAGACGTCGGGCGATGGGGTGGCCTGCGACAAGAGGACTCGGATCGCAGCCTTTGACTACGATGGCACGATCATCAGTGGTCAGTCTGGCGCCCTCTTTGCCAGCTATCTCTTTGCTCATGGCTATCTGAGGCTCGCTCGGGCCTTGCGCCTAGGCTGGTGGGGGGTCCGCTATGTCTTGCATCTGCCCTATCGACAGGGGGAGGCGCGCGAGCAGGTCTTTTCAGCCCTCAGCGAACGTACGCCCGAGGAGGTCCATCGCATCATGATGGACTTTCATGATGAGGTCCTGCTTAGGCGCTATCGCCAAGAGGCCATCCGTGAGATTGGGAAGCGCAAGCGCGAGGGCTGCACCATCCTGCTTGTCTCGGCGACGTTCAAGGACATCGCACAAAGGGCGGTCAGAGTCACGGGCGCGGACGACTTCGTGGCGACGGGCATGGAGCTCGACGCCAACGGTAACTATACCGGCAACGTCGACGGCGTTGTGATAGCGGGTCCCGAGAAGACCAAAGCAGTCATAGGATGGGCCAACGAACACATTGGTACGGACGCATGGACGATCGCCTACTCGTATGCCGATCACCACAGCGACGCTGACCTCCTCGCTGCGTCCGAGAAGGCCTATGCCGTCACGCCGGGCAAGGCGCTCAGGCTCAAGGCGAAGCGTCAGCACTGGCAAGTTCTGAACTGGGGCTAGATCAGACCCGCCGGAAAGGAGACACATGGACCTCTCTAGGAAGACCGACTATGCCCTGCGCATGGTTGCAGAGCTTGTCGAACATGAGGGGCAGATCGTATCGGTGCGTGTGGCGGCGGAGCGTCGCGGCGTACCCTACTCCTTTGCCCGTTCGATTCAGCGTGACCTTGCGCATGCGGGCATCATCGAGAGTACGCGTGGCTCGCGCGGAGGTATGCGACTGCTCATGGATCCCAAGAAGACGACGGTCCGCTCTGTCGTTGAGGCCCTGCAGGGTCCCATCAGGATATCTGCTTGCGACCACTCTGGCGAGGACGGAGGGCCCTGTCCCTTCATGCCGGACTGTCACTTTAACCCCGTGTGGTGCGAGGCCGAGAACATCCTGCGCGACTACTTTGACGCCATGACGATCTACGATGTTGTCGTGGAGCGCAAGCATCCGGCGCTCTCTAAGGGCAACACGTTCGAGCTTGTGAAGCCGCACAGCGAGTAACATGCGAGAGGACAGTCGCAGAGGGTCCTGTATGCCCAACGGGTCTGCCTTGCATGAGGAGTGGATCGACAGTCTTGGTCCGACGCTTGCCAGCTTCCGAGATTTGGTGCTGGAACGTGGTCGCAACTGCTACCGAGACCTGCCTTGGCGGCAGACGCATGACCCCTACGCCATCTGGGTCAGTGAGGTCATGCTGCAGCAGACGCAGACCTCACGTATCGACGGTCGCTGGCAGCGCTGGCTCGAGCGCTTTCCCACGATTGAGGCGCTTGCGGGTGCGGAGCGTGCCGACGTGCTTGCCGAGTGGCAGGGTCTGGGGTACAATCGTCGGGCACTCCAGCTCTGGCAGGCAGCGGACCAGCTCGTGCGTACCGATGGCGTGCTCCCGTATGAGCTCGATGCGCTGGTTGGGCTTCCGGGCATCGGCCCTGCGACGGCGGCGGGTATCCGTGCCTTCGCCTTCGACCTCCCGGGCATCTATCTAGAGACGAACGTGCGCTCGGTCTTTCTCCACGAGTTCTTTCCTGAGGTGCGCGGAGTACGTGATGGGGAGCTGGCACCGCTGGTGGCACAGACCTGCCCTCCCGACGCGAGCGATCCTGCAGACGATCCGCGCAACTGGTACTATGCCTTGCTCGATTACGGCGCCCACCTCAAGAGGACGCTGCCCAATCCCTCGCGTCGCTCCGCCACGCACGCGCGACAGTCTCAGTTCGAGGGTTCGCATCGCCAGAAGCGCTCTTCCTTGGTTCGTCTGCTCTTGGCTCACCGTGCCTGCGGAGAGGCTCATGTGAGTTGTGACACGCTTGCCGAGGAGCTGTCGGGCGTCGAGCGCCAAGCGGGTAGGGAGGATCTGTCATGTTCCCAGGTGGAGACTCTCTTGGAGGAGCTGCGGGAAGAGGGCTTTTGCCACCAGGAGGGCGGCCTCTGGTACGTCTAGGATCGGGGACGAGCGGCGCATGTTGGGCTAAACCGCCTGTCTGTCCTGCGGCCGGGAGGCGGGGAGCAACCGCCCGCCAGGTTCCAAGGCGCGTCCGGGAAACCGCCCGCCAGGCTGCGGGGCACTGTCAGAAGTGGCTCAACTGGGCAAATGCGTCCGGGAAACCACCCGCCAGCCTGCGGGGCACTATCAAAGCAACCACCTGCCTGTCCTGCCGGCCGGGAGGCGGGGAGCAACCACCCGCCAGCCTGCGGGACACTATCAAAAGTGGCTCAACTGGGCAAATGCGTCCGGGAAACCGCCCGCCAGCCTGCGGGGCACTATCAAAGCAACCACCCGCCAGACTGCGGGGCGGTTTCGCCAAGATCTACCAGCATATCGGTTTTAACGATAACCATGCCGTATTACTACGTATAGGAGTCTAGCTGGTATTTTTCAGAGCAACTCCTAAGATAGCTAGCTATGAAAGTACGGAAGCAACGTAAATTCTAAGAGACTGGTTATCGTCTAGGAGGTAGTACCATGGCGTTTGCGCTTGACCCCAGCTTTGCACAGGATCCCGAGAAACACTTCGACACCCTGCAGGTGCATGCGGGCTATGCACCCGATCCCACTACCGGTTCTGCAGCCCTTCCCATCTATGCTTCAGCTGCATTTCAGTTCGAGGACGCAGCCGATGGGGCGGCAAAGTTTGCGCTTGCCAGGCCGGGCAACGTCTATGGTCGTCTGACCAACACGACCGCAGACGCCGTGGCCGCGCGCGTGGCTGCCGTCGAGGGCGCGGCGGGCGCCGTTGCCGTCGCCTCGGGGCATGCGGCCGAGATCCTCGCGATCACCAACATAGCAGGCGCTGGCGACCATGTGGTCGCATCCGACTCCCTCTATGGAGGTACCTGGAACATTCTTCTGCATACCCTTGCTGACCTCGGTATAGAGACCACCTTCGTCCAGAACAACGACATTGATGCCTTCGTTGCTGCGACCAGAAAGAACACCAAGCTATGGTACGTGGAGACCATAGGCAACCCGCTCGTCGACGTAGCCAACATTCCCGCACTCGTCGAGGCGGCACGCTCGCTCTCTGAGCCCGTGCCCGTCTTCGTTGACAACACCTTCGCGACTCCGTATCTATACCGTCCTACGCAAGATGGTGCTGCAGTCGTGCTCGAGTCGCTCACAAAGTGGATTGGTGGTCATGGGGTTGCGCTCGGAGGCGCCGTCGTCGATGCGGGTACGTACGACTGGAAGGCCCAGGCTGACAAGTTTCCCACTATTGCCAAGCCAGACCCCTCCTATCATGGCGCCGTGTTCGCCGATGCGGCTCCTGCGGCGCCCTTCTCAACCCGCGTGCTTGCCAACAAGCTGCGCGACTTTGGGCCCACACTCTCTCCCTACGCGGCTCAGCTCATCGGTATCGGCCTAGAGACCCTCTCGCTACGCGTTGAGCGCCACTGCGCGAACGCGCTTGCCGTGGCACAGTTCTTGCGAGACCATCCCAAGGTCAAGTGGGTGCGCTACCCGGGCCTTGCGGATGACCCGAGTCATGATCTTGCGAGCCGCCTTCTCAGGCACGGGTTTGGGGGTGTGCTGGTCTTTGGCGTTGCAGGTGGGCGCGAGGCAGGACTTAAGGTCGTGGACAACGTCAGGCTTTTCACGCATCTCGCCAACGTGGGAGACGCCAAGTCGCTCATCATCCACCCCACGTCGACCACGCACTCGCAGCTGAGCGCCGAGCAGCTCGAGGCGGCGCACCTCAGCGAGGACCTCGTGCGCCTCTCGGTGGGCATCGAGGACGTGGATGACCTCATTGCCGATCTTGACCAGGCCTTGGCAAAGCTGTAGTATGCCGCGTCGCTCCGTACGGCGATGTGACTCAGTGGGTCGGGTGTCGAGCTGACGATACCCGGCCCACTGTAGGGCTGATACCAGGCCCATTATAGAGTTGCCAAGAGTCAAACTGGTGTTGCGTGAGAATCAAACTGGCGTGCCTTGGTGCGCCTTGACGTTTTCTGGCACACCTTGGCGCAATGCCTTTATGTAAGGGCTCCCGGTGCGCTGACCTTCTCGTCGATGGCCCTGCTGACCTCCGCGTCGGCATCGACAGTGACGATATCCAGCCCCCGAGCGCTCATACATCTGATGTCCTTGATACCGTAGATATGTCCCATGCCCTCAAGGGTCCTGTAGCCCAGGTCATCCTCATCGGTAACGAGGCCTCCCCGGGTGGTTACGTAGTAGAGTCGCTCTGCCTTGCACAGACCGACCGTCTGGCCCCTCTCCCCATACCTATAGGAGATGCCCGTCACGCTTATATTCTCGATGTAGACCTTCAGCATCGCGGGAAAGCCGAAGTCCCAGTACGGGGCAGCGACCACGACGCAGTTGGCGTTCGCGAATTGTCGCGCGAGGATAAAGCTGGGGTCGAGAAGCTCGCCTCTTGCGAGAAGGGCAAGGCGCTCGTTCAGTCGCTGGGAATCAAGAGGGTGGATGTCCAGATGCTCGAGGTCGAGCTCCTCGATCACATAGCTCTCCTTGAGCAGCTCGAGCAGCCTGCTCGCGATCCTCAGCGTCCTTGATGTGGACTTGTTGACGCAGGCGTTAACGAACAGCAGCTTCTTCTCAGACATGGCGTCTCTCCCATCCCTTGGCCTTGGCGTGCCTACCCAGACGATGCGCGATGCGCCCCATTCTGTCAAGGGATGGGAGACCAGCCTTCCTGCGCCCCTTCTGGCCGCAGCGAAGCGACACGAGGCCTCGCTCTTTGGGATTGCCGTCCCAGTCTATTCTTCAGGGCTTACACGTCAAAGTCCCTTCTGCAGAATACCGCCGCACCCACTGCGAGGAGGGCCAGTCCCACTGCAGCCAGTATCGCGGCGTCTAGAGCTGCGTCCCCAGACATTGCCGCGAGCCCATAGGGGTCAAAGAGCGTCACGGGGTTCGCATCCTGAAGAAACTCCAGGCCCTTGCCCACCTGCGCCGCCATCTTCGCAAGAAACATTAGCAGGCAGGCGCCGCCGCCCACCCATAGGGCCGCCCGGGCGTCGCGAAACGTGCAGGCGGAGGCAAAGCAGAGGCCCGCCATGAACGTCCAGAGGCAGAAGAGGCCCACACTTGCGCGCAGCAGCTCCGCACGATTCAGCTCTCCAGGAAACAGGGCCTCGGCGCAGGCCAGCTGAGCGACTATGATCAGTGCCAACATCGACGCGAGCACCGTCAGCATGACCGCCGCGAGCGTGATGGCGATGCGCGGGCGGCTGACGGGGGAGGACAGCACGCAGGCAAGGGAGCCGCGATCGATGGGCCGCACGACCATGCGGTTGACCGTCATCATGATAAGCAGCAGTGGCACCCAGGTGAACAGGAAGCCGTACAGGTAGTTCAGCATGAATCCCGTCATGGTGGTTGCCGCATGGCTCATCCCGAAAGCGGCGAACGCATCCGGCATGGTGGACATGATGAGGCTGAGGTTCTCCGTGATCTTGGGATCGTACATGTAGACCACAGACACGATGTACATCGTGAGTATGGCAGCAATCACAAAAAACGGAAGCACGCCCCTGCGCAGCTCCCGTGCATAGAGCGTAAGGCTCATAGGATATCCTCCCTCGTCGTGGACGGTTGCTTCTCAACCGGATCATCTTCAGACGGGCCGTCTCCATAGAAGTGCAAGAACAGCTCCTCCAGCGTCTGCTCTCGGGAGGTCAGGCCCACCACATGAAAGTTCGCCAGACCCTTGATGAGCGCATCGACGCCTCCATCTGCCCATAGCTCCACGCCGCACTCGTCCAACGCGTGGGCCCGGGCACCAGATCGCGCACAGGTCTGCAGGTAGCGCTCTCGCTCCTCCTTGGACGAGAAGCTCACCCTAAATGCGTGCCGCCGCGATGCGCGCACGTCTGCCATGCGCTCCACGCCAACCAGGTGGCCCGCTCGTATGAAGGCAACCCTGTCGCAGCTGCGCTCGACCTCCTCGAACATGTGGGATGACAGGAGGATGGTCGCCCCCCTGTCACGCTCCTCAAGCACCAGCTCCACGAAACGACCCTGCATCAGGGGGTCGAAGCCACTCGTGGGCTCATCAAGGAGCAACACGTCGGGACGACTCATGAACGCACATACCAGGCCTACCTTCTGCTTGGTGCCCTTTGACATCTTGCGAATCTTGGGACGCGGGTCTAGCTCGAAGCGCTCCATGAGCTCGTTCATACGCGTGCGGTCATCCAGCTTTCTCAGCCGTGCCATGAACTCAAGGAACGCCAAGCCGCTCATGTCCTCGGGCGTTGCCATCTCGCCTGGGAGGTGGCCCAGACGCCTCTGGATGACTGCTCGCTCAGAAAAGCAGTCAAGCCCAAAGATGTGTGCGGATCCTGACTGCGGCCTGATGAATCCCATAAGATGGCGCATGGTCACGGTCTTGCCCGCGCCGTTGCTCCCCAGAAAGCCAAAGACCTCCCCTTGCCTCACGGCAAACGACAGGTCGAACACGCCGCGTCCCTGCCCGTAGTCCTTGGTGAGTCCCTGTGCCATGATGACGCGTTTGCCAGTCATGATGATGTCTCCTCCCCATCCGTCCCTCCATGTGCGCCTGCGACGGTCCTCGGCCCGCCTCGTGCCTCTCCAAGGCACTCTGGCTTATAGGCCCAGGCCCTCAGCATGTCGCACCACGTAAGGAACTCCCTCATGAGCACGTCCACGTCCACGACCCCATGGGTCGCTCGCCGCTGGTGCACCCAGCCGTCGGTCAGCCAGATGAGCATGTCGAACACGTGGCGGGCATCCACGCCGTCACGAAACTTCCCCCAGTCCACGTTTGCGAAGAAGCGCTTGAACACCACGTCGGTCTGCCGCCACGTCCAGTTGCTCACGTTGTCCTTGATGTCTCGATGCTCGGGATAGAAGGCGCGGATGCAAAACGACAACGCCCAGGGAAAGCGCCTCATCATGGCCATCTTCCTCTGGGCTGCATAGATCATCAGCTCAAAGAAGTCGTCTATCTCCCAGAAGTCGTCGTCCGCGACGATCTCTATGGCCTTGTCGTAGAGATACTCCAGGGTGTGCAGGTATAGCTGGCGCTTGCTCTTGCAGTAGAAGAACAGGAGCCCCTTGGAGATGCCCGCTGCCCGTGCGATGTCATCTGTGGATGCCCCCTTGTAGTCGTTTCGTCCGAACGTCTCGATGGACGCCTGGGCGATGGCCTCGCGCCGCTCCTTGGGTAGGCGGCCAAAGGCATCTTGTTTCTGGCAAAGGGTCAGCACGTCTGGCTCACTCATGAACGTCCTCTCGTCGAAGTTTGCTGACCGGCCGGTCAATGTCAGCTGCTCCAGTCTGAGCCATTGACTGGAATTGTGAAGCCCCCTCAAGGAAGGGATGTGTGTTCTTTGAGTCGCTACCGATGCGGGTAGGGATCCCGCTGTTATCTGGTGCTTCTACTGGAACCGTGGGTCACGGCCCTGTTTTCTCCTCATTCAAGCTCACAAATTCGTGAGTCTACCTCCCAAATTTGCGAGATAGACTTGTAAGGGGAGAGGAGCTTAGATGCAGCAGGATGAGCGAGACATAGTCAACACGTTGGTCAGCCGCATGGAAGAGCCGCGCAGCTTCATCCAGATCCTTCCGAGCCCAAGGTAGACGGGCACGTCAATCGCTGTTCTGCAGGCGCTCAGAAAGGGGAGCATCCCGTGCGTCTACTCCGAGGTCCCGCAACAAGGCGAGCAATGAGGCTCTTCGGGGGTTCGTGTGGGTTGACGCCTCGGCGAAGATGCCAACCTGGCAGCGGCGCCACTCGCTCAGAGCCTGTCTTCCCGACCAAGCGAGGGGGGCCAGCGAGGGGGCGCCGCCGGCACGCCATGGCGGCTGAGGCGCTCGCGCCACCTGACGCAGCTCGCGTCGCGATTCGTATCGTAACTCGCGTCGCAACAGTGTACACAAATGCCCCGAAACGGCGCCGAGGGGCCATTTTGGCCGATCTGTGTACACTCCTGCGTCCCTACGGCTGCTCGCAACAGCGCAACAGCCCAACAGTGTACACAAACGCCCCAATCCGGCGCGGAAAGGCCCGATCCTCCCATTTGTGTACACTATTGCGATCCCAAGGCTACCCACAACCCAAGCCCACGGCCCAATAGTGTACACAAATGACCCGAAACGGCGCCAAGGGGCCATTTCCACCGATTTGTGTACACTCCTGCGTCGTCGCCCTGGCGGTGAGGCCCACGTCGCCCTGGCGGTGAGGCCCACGCCGTCGGGGCGGTGACGCAACCACCCACCCACACGAACTCACGAAGCCTCAGCAATGAGGTTGATTTCGTTGTGGGATGGGGTGAGGACGTCATTGGCATAGAGGTAAAGAGCGGCCGCGTACGCTCCACCGGCGGACTTACCGCGTTCTCGCTGCGCTTTCCAGGTGCCCGCACGCTCGTCATCGGCTCGCCCGCATGCACTGTGGAGGGCTTTCTTTTGGGGGGCATGACCCCTTTTAGCCTGAGTACCCCGTGCGGGCCTCCGCTGCCGCTCTGCAGTTGCTCGACTGGTCCGTCTCTGGGGACGCGCGTTTCGTAAGAGGACCTGTGCCACCTATCGAAGATCGCGAAGGGACCCGCCTGCCTACGCGTTGCCCGCGCGCCTCCAGGCCCACAGGGCGTCGCCCAGCTCCTGGTGCCGGCGCACGTCCTGGATGACTCCCTCGGGGTCGTCGTAGTCGTCGGGATTATCGGGCTCGTGGATCTCCAATCTCATCCTCAGCTCGGCGTCGACGGAGTTGAGGAAGGCGACGTTGCGCGCGGTGAGGCCCAGGAAGGGGTTGCACATGGCCTCCATCTGGATGTCGATCACGACTGCGACCTTAGCCACGTGCTCCGACAGGAGGGCGCGCAGTCTTGCGGCCCCCTCGCCGATGGCGTCCTGTAGCCTGTCGATGTGCGTGGGGGGCCACCTGCACTCCTCCCTCGCTATGGTGTGCTGCCACGCGTCGCAAGCGAGGCCCGCCCGCGCGACCGCGGCGGGCAGCTCTCCCGCGCGGCAGGTGGACGTTGGCTCGAGGCCCAGGGCGTCGCCTATCGCCTCGAAGTCCAGCCTCCCGCCGGTGACGCAGAGCGTCGTCTCGACCTGCGGCTCCATGTCAGGCCCCCTCGCCGACGGGGGGCAGGTCGCCCTCGTCGGGGTAGTAGAGGTAGGGGTCTATCCCCAACTCGGCGCCCATCGAGCCCAGAAACGCCAGGTCACCCCTCGTGAGGGTCAGGTCCGGCTCGTCGCCGATCACCGCGTGCAGGGAGAGCCCCACGCTGACGTTGGCCGCGTACCTCTCCCGGACGGCGGAGATCTGCCCTGCCTTGTCGCCGAACACGGCCTCCAGCGCCCCGATCCGCTCGGAGACGGACGCGCACTCCGCCCGTGGGATGGTGTACCCCCACGTGTCGGCTGCGAGGCCCATTCTCTGGCTCACTTCGGGGAAGTCCTCCTTGAGCCGGGTACTCGTTGGAGCGACCCCCAGTGACTCGGTTATCGCGTCCAGGTCCAAGTCGTTCCCCGTGATGCCAAAAGATGCCCTCACCCTCGGCCTCATGCCACCAGCCCCCTACACGTTATAGGCCTGTTGATATGTGAATGCTGCTATCTCTTCTTGATTTCGGAACGGGTTCCCTGGTGCGGCCGATGACCCTCGCGTCATCTGCGTCCACGACAGCTCCCCTACACTCGCAACCCTACCTGCATATGATATCGTTTGTTCGGCACAAAAGCCACGCTTTGGTGCGAAAGCCACAGGCGGGGCTACCTATGCCCACCCCTGTGCAGCAAGGGAGGCGCGGTGGTACTCGTCGCTACAGGCGAGGCCCGCCCGCGCGACCGCGGCGGGCAGCTCTCCCGCGCGGCAGGCGGACGTTGGCCCGATGCCCAGGGCAGCGCCTATCGCCCCGAAGTCCAGCCTCCCGCCGGTGACGCAGAGCGTCGTCTCGACCCGCGGCCTCACGTCAGGCCCCCTCGCCGACGGGGGGCAGGTCGTCCGTCTCGTCGGGGTAGTAGGGGTAGGGGTCTATCCCGAACTCGGCGCCCAGCGCGCCCAGGAACGCCAGGTCGCCCCTCGTGAGGGTCAGGTCCGGCTCGTCGCCGATCACCGCGTGCAGGGAGAGCTCCACGCTGACGTTGGCCGCGTACCTCTCCCGGACGGCGGAGATCTGCCCTGTCCTGTCGCCGAACACGGCTTCCAGCGCCCCGATCCGCTCGGAGACGGACGTGCACTCCGCCCGTGGGATGGTGTACCCCCACGTGTCGGCTGCGAGGCCCATCTCCTTGATTACCGCACGGGCATCTTCCTTCCGGTAGACCTCCGTCGGTGCGATCCCCAGTGACTCGGTTATCGCGCCCAGGTCCAAGTCGTCCCCCGTGATGCCAAAAGATGCCCTCACCCTCGGCCTCATGCCACCAGCCCCCTACACGTCGTATAGACCCGTCGGTACGTGGACGCTGCTGTCTCTTCTTGATTCCAGAACGGGTTCCCTGGTGCGGCCGCTGACCCTCGCGTCACCTGCGTCCACGACAGCTCCCGCACGCTCGCAGTTCTATCTATGCATGATATCGCTTGATCGGCACAAGGGCCACCTTTCCCGCGCATTTCCGCCGTCCCCGCCAAAAACTGCGAGGGGCCATACTTTGGTATGAGGGAGCCGTGGGCGGGGCTGCCTACACTCGTTTCTGCGCAGCAGAGGAGGCGCAGCGGTACCTGTCATCACGAGAAGAAGGAGGCCATCATGGCATTCGGATTCAAGCTCAAGCACGTCAAGACCAAAGAGCCCTTCGCTGACACCAAGGCTCTGTACGAGCGCATCAAGGACGAGCGCTTCTACGCGGGTAAGCCGGAGCTTGTAAAGAACGGCTTTGCCGACGTTATCGTCTTTCCTGCCCTCGACAGCCAGAATCAGGTGTGGGTCACGATGTTTGGTAAGCACAGAATCCAGGTCCAGAAGAACCAGGAGGCGGGCGTCACGAATGCCGTCGTGAACGAGGCGATCAACACGGTGACCTCTGGGCTGTTTGGTCTCAAGTCCATCATCGGCAAGAACGCCAAGGAGATCGAGATACAGGTCGAGAAGACCGCCAAGGAGCTCGAGGCGCTCGGGCTGTAGGGGCACCCGCCCCCCATCACGTGGGCCTCGAACGCCTCGTCCCGTCATGCACACCTCAGCTGGGCAGGGCCTTGGCCGCCCTCGTCCGTGGTGGGCGGCTGCCGTTGGGGAGCCCCTGTCTGGAGGGCTGCTCGCTCCAACTTTTGCCTGCACCTTACCTCGAAGGGCGATTCTGTCCAGACCCAAGCCCCGCAACCATGAGTAAATGCCTCTCAAAATGGGCTCTTCGGGGGGTTGTGTGGGTCGACGCTTTGGCGAATCGCGTCGCAACAGTGTACACGAACGCCCCAAACCAGCGTCGAGAGGCCGTTTTCGCCAATTTGTGTACACTCTTGCGTCCCCACGGCCGCTCGCGCGACTGGGCGGGGCCACGGGTCCCACGACACCGAGGGCCCCATGGCCCCGTGCTACTCAGGTGTTCGGACCTGAGGCCCGCCCCATCGGGGCGGTGACGCAACCACCTACCCACACGAACTCACGAAGTCTCTCAAAATGTGGTAGCCATCACATTTTTTACCTATATAATGTGATACAGATCACATTTTGGAAAGGTTGGAATGGACAGAGACGTTCTAAGGAGCTTGGATACCTGGCGGGCGTCGCCCCATCGCAAGCCGCTCATCCTAAAAGGGGCTCGTCAGGTGGGCAAGACATGGGCCCTCAGAGAGTTTGGCAAAGCCCATTACCAAAACTGCGTCTACCTCAGCCTCGAGGAGATCGCCCCGGGCATACCGAGTGAGTTCGCGCCGCTATTCCAAAGTACCCATGATCCGCGGCGCATGCTTCAGAACATCTCCCTTGCGATGGGTCAGCCCATCGACGCAAAACACACCCTCCTCATCCTCGACGAGATCCAGGACTGTCCTGCGGCAATCGGAGCGCTCAAGCCGCTCGCCGAGATGGCTCCCGAGTACCACGTAGCTTGCGCCGGCTCTTTGCTCGGCGTCATGCTGTCTCGATCGACGAGCTCGTTTCCGGTCGGCAAGGTGGAGTTTCTCGACATGTACCCGCTTACGTTCTCTGAGTTTCTTCGCGGAGTGGGGCATGGCAACCTCGACACCTACCTCAATCAGCTCGATCAGCTGGCACCGCTGCCCGAGGTCTTCTCAAATCAGCTTGTCGAGCAGCTGCGTCGCTATTTCATGACGGGTGGCATGCCTGAGGTGGTTGCACGGTGGTCAGAACATCAGGATATCCTTGAGGTCGATAAGCTGCTCTCGGATCTTCTTGACTCCTATGAGCGCGACTTCGCAAAGCACGGCGGTCGCGGCCAGTTTGTTAAGCTCTCTCTGATCTGGAATTCCCTTCCGGCACAGCTCGCACGAGAAAACAAGAAGTTCATGTGGGGCTTGGCGCGGGATGGGGCACGTGCCCGCGAGTACGAGAATGCCGTCGAGTGGCTCTGTGACGCCGGCCTCCTCACGCGGGTTCGCCTCAACGCCGCGCATGGCATCCCGCTTGCCGCCTATGATGACCCCTCCTCCTTTAAGCTGTACGCCCTCGATGTGGGGCTCCTGAGGCGACTTTCCCGGCTTGCGGCCTCGGCGTTTACCCAAGAGGATGCCCTCTTCTTGGAGTTCAAGGGAGCGTTTGCAGAGAACTACGCGCTTCAGGCCCTCCTTCCCCAGCTGGACGTGACACCTCGCTATTGGACGAGCAACAAGCCGCGCCACGAGGTTGACTTCATCGCGCAGATCGGCAATGCCATCGTTCCTATGGAGGTCAAGTCGGGTACGTCGGTCACGGCCCGTAGTCTGCGCCACTACGCCCAAAGGCACCCGGAGGGCACACCTGTGCGAGTGCGGTTTTCCATGAGGGAGCTCTCGTGTGACGGCACAATGCTGAACATTCCGCTCTACCTTGCGCACCGGGCAGTTCCTCTGATCATGTCTGTTCTCGCGTAGGCGACCCTTCCCGTAGTGTCAGGTAGTGTCGAAGGGCTGGGGTTATGGCGCGCCGGTCCCTCCATATGCTTCAATATATTTCCAGATTTGTGTCAGCGTGCTTGCCCGCTCATGATATAGTACTATTCAGATGTATATGAAGACCTTGATGCTAGAGTTAAAGTGTTGTGACGCAAAGAAGCGGCAATGGATGGGGTTGACGCCCCGGTAGGGCCGCTCGCTTCGCATGCGAGGAGTCCGATGATGGCTGACAATCCCATCGCCATTACCCAGAGCCTCTCCGAGCTTTTTTCTGATGCGATTGGAGGCTGTCGCGTCATCCTGTTCAGCGCACCGGCGGGGTGCGGCAAGACCTCAAGCGCAATCGAACTGCTGAGGCGTGGGGGCATCGAGTACAAGAGCCTCGATGCGGGCGCTCCTGACTTTGCGCTCAGGCTCGCAGACATTCTCCCCGATGAGCGAAGCGCACCCATCCCTCTCGGAACGGCTTCTCCTGTGGTCTCGGACGGCAAGACGGTTTCCTCGCCCGGCGGCGGGGTGCTGCTTGTTGACAATCTGCAGAGCATCGACAAGGCGGGGGAAGACGCCTTGAGCGAGCAGATAAGGACGCACCCCCTCTCACGGTTCATCCTCTGTGGGCGCTGTCCTCTGCCGGGCTGGTTAGTCCAGTATGAGGCGGAGCGCACGGAGCTGACCATCGAGCCCGAAGACCTGATGCTCGACTCGACGGCTCTTGAGGAGGTCAGTCGCGGGCGGGGGCTTGAGCTCTCCCGCGATGAGCTGAGCGAGATCATCCAGCTGACCGAGGGCTATCCGCTCATGGCAACGCTTGTGTTAGACGAGCTCGGTCGACGCGCGGCTCGGGGCATGAGGGCGGCTCGCTTCTCCGAGGATGTCTACGAGTCGGTGAGGACGCGAATCTTCAATTATCTGCAGAAGGTCATATATGCTGACTTCTCACTTGAGGAACGCTCGCTCATGCTGAGCGTGTCGCCATTCGAGTACTTTGATGCGAGTCTGGCCGAGGTGCTTACGAGTAACCCGCGCGTGGAGTCAATCATCGGGAGACTCCAGCGTGATACGCGCATGTTCAGTCAGAATGCCTTTGGCAGGCTGACGTTCTGGCCCCTCTGGCAGTCGTTTTTGATCTGGCAGATGGAACAGGAGTGGGGCAGGCCCGAGCGTCAGGCGCTCTATGCGCGAGCGGCGATGTACTTTGAGCAGAGCGGCGATCACGTCTTGGCCATTCGCTGCCATGACCTATGCGGTGAGCGCCATAAGGTCATAGAGCTCCTCGAGCGCCACTCGCGCCTGAATCCCCGCAGGGGGTACTTCCGTGAGCTGGCACCATATTACCTCGCGCTGCCTGAGGACGACATCGCCTCGTCCCCGGACCTTATGATGGGCATGAGCATGCTCATGTTGCTCCTGGCGGACTATCCCGCCTCACGGTACTGGTACGATAGGCTCAAGGCCTATGCGAGCGGGAAAGACGTGACGGCAAGGCGACGTCGTGCCGCAGAGTCCGACCTCCTCTACCTGGACGTTGCCTTGAATTTTAGGCCAGACTCCTCCTTGTCTCAGCTCCTGGTGTCAGCGGCGCGCGCCCTGGGGAGCGGTTCTCTGGATCGCGATGTCTTCTCGTTCTCCGTTACCAGTGGCCTGCCGTCTATCATGAACGGGGGCCGTGACTTTAGCGAGTGGTCGCGGCATGACTGGATGCTCTATAAGACCCTTGCGAAGCCAGTTGCGCGTGTGCTCGGCAGGGACGGTGTGGGACTTCCGCTGTGCGCGATCACCGAGAGCCGTTTCACGCGTGGCGAGGATGTCAGGGCCTCTGTGCTCACACTAGCCGCGACGATTCCCGAGATCTGCCTTCATGGGACACCCGACATAGAGTTTGCCGCCACAAGCCTCATAGCTCGCGTTCAGCTCGATTCGGGCTCGGCCGATGACGCCCGCCAGACCCTAACGGTGCTGCGACGCGGCTTTGTGGAGCGTGGGGAGAGCTTTTTCCTGCCCAACATCGACGCCGCGATTGCCCGCATCGATCTCAGGCGGGGCGACAGGACAGCCTGGGAGAGCTGGCATCGCAGCAAGGCACCAACAGAGCTGCTCACCCCCTTCGTTATGGACCGGTACCGCTACCTGACACTTGCTCAAGTCGAGCTTGCCCTAGGGGATGCCGAACGTGCTCTGTTGGTGCTTGCCCCATGGCGTCGCATACTATCCGAGACGCACCGGGCCATCGACAGCATCACACTTCACGTGATCGAGGCGATCGCCCAGTGGCGCCTGCGTCAAGAGCCCGATGGGCCAGGCGACGTTGGAGAGTGGCAAGACTCGCTGGAACAGGCGCTTGACACGGCCCAGCTTTATTCCTTCGTGCAGCCTATCTCTACCTTCGGCATCGCGGTTCTTCCGCTGCTGCAGGCCATGACGTGGGACAAGGATCCTACGTTCATGCGTCGGCTGCTTGCCGCGACGCGGCGCATGGCGTCCTTCTACCCAGGCTTCCTGCAGGAGCCCATGAGGCTTGCGAGACCACTCACGCCCACAGAGGAGAGGGTCCTTAGGCTCCTTGCCTCGGACATGTCCAACGCAAAAATAGGAGAGGTTCTTGGGATCAGGCTCCCCACGGTGAAGTCGCACGTCAGTCACATCATGCAGAAACTCGGTGTCACCTCTCGCGCAAAGGCGAAGACTGCGGCGCAGCAGCTGGGCATCCTGTAGGGTGTGCGACGTCAGCCTGAGGCCCATGATACTTTGGTATGACTCATCTTTCTCGAAGCGAGCTTACTATCTTCTTGGTCGCAGAGGAAGGAAGCGCCTCCACCAAGGCCCTGTCACGTTTGTCTGGACGGGGCTGACTTGAGGAGAGTGACCTTGCCTGCAAGATAAAAGCGTGCGTCTAGAAGGGAAGTCACCATGAAGAAGGAAGTTCGTGCCAAGATCATTGCCGTCGGGCTTGCGCTTGCGCTAGCCTGTATACCCCTGAGTGCCTGCGGTGGTTCGCAGAACAACTCGAGCGGCGGCTCGCAGAACACGACAAGTAGTTCCAGCTCGGGTAGCTCGAACTCAAAGAGTTCTGATTCGGAGAGTTCCACCTCAACCAAGGATTCGAGCTCCAGCTCTAGCGACTCCAGCTCCAAGGATTCGAGCTCCAGCTCTAGCGACTCCAGCTCCAAGGATTCGAGCTCCAGCAAGGCAAGTGACTTCACGATTTCCAAGGACGAGATCACTGAGGCCTACATGGGGATCGATACGGACGACGAGGGGGTCTACTGGATCTGCAACGCCGACGGGTCCAAGGCCGGCCTGTTCATCCTCGCCTCTTCTGGCGATTACATTAGCTTCATGGGCAAGGCAGAGGACGAGGGTAATATCATCACCGTCACGGACGCGGTCTCGGGCAACGCCGTGGCCATCGCCGTTACGAACAAGGGAGACGGTACCATCGGCCTGAGCGGCGGCATTGCGACGACCGATGGCACGACCACGAACTTCGAGGCAACCGTCGCTCCCGTGAGCGTGGACCAGGCGTTCAAGACCATACAGGGCATCAACAAGTACGGCAACATGATCGCGTGACGAATTCTGGTCGCGTGGCGGGCGCCTGCCTGCCGTGACAGATCCCTAAGGCCCGCGCCGGGCGCATCCACTGCGATGTGCCCGGCGCGGCCTTTCATCGGGCGGGGGCTTTTTTACGGAAGGGCTGTGAAGCTCAAAATAAAGGACTCTCAAAAGTGTACGTTCTCGTCAGGTCGATCGATAAAAGCCCAGTTAGTACTTCTTTAAGGTGACGAAAACGTGCACTTTAATGGGGTCCTCCAAGTGTGCAAGGTCTGCATGGCCATAGAACGCAGGCAGAAATGAGCCCATATGCCAGAAGGCCATAAATTGGCTTCACTAGCGACAGGACAAGGCAGTCTCCTTGACTGCCTTGCCAAATCAGCTCTTTGTTCGTACGTCACATGCGCCAGCCTGCTACCAGGGCGGATGGGTTAGGCGAGGATCTTGACAGGTTTCCGGGTCTTGAGGACGTGGTCTCACGCCAGTCCGGCTAGTCCGGCCAGGCAACAGACTCGGGCAGGGGGTTGACGTGGTAGGACGGGACGGAGAACCCCTCCGTCCACGCCGTGTCCCTGTCTACGACGAACTCGCTGATCTGGAAGCACTCGCGCGGGTAGTCCCTGAAGCCCGGGAGCGGGAGGTACCTGTCTATCGCCTCCTCGGCGAGCTCCCTCGTCGAGTACATGCCGATCCGCTTTCCCTCCACGTGCTCGTTGTTCCTGCCATACCTGTAGCAGTGCTCTAAGTAGTACACTTTCCTGGCCAAGGCGCCCTCACCCCTTCCCTCCATCCTGGGCCCCCGCTGCGGGGGCCGCCCCGCCGTCAGCAGGAGACGAAGCCCTCCTCCCACCCAGCTGCGTCCTTGTCGAGGGTCGGCTCCGCGATGAAGAAGCAGTCAAGCGGGAAGTCCCTGAAGCCCGGGAGCGTGGCGTACCTGTCTATCGCCTCCTCGGCGAGCTCCCTCGTCGAGTACACGCCGAGCTCCTTCACCTCCTCGTGCTCGCTCTCCTTTCCGTAGTCGTAGTAGTGCTGCAAGAGATAGACCTTACTCAAAGCTCATTCCCCCAGATCCTAAGAGTCCCGCTCGTTTTGTTTTTGGGAGGGTTTCGTTTATTTTCCAACAAGATGCAGCGACAAAGACATGCCTGTGGCTGGATCCTGCCAAGGACATGAAGACCATGTTAGTCTGGCCAAGCCTCAGACTCGGACTTAGGGTTGATGTGATGCGAAGGAAAGGAGAACCCCTCCGTCCACGCTGCATCCCTGTCTACGACGAGTTCGCTGATACGAAAGCAGTCAAGTGGATAGTCCCTGAAGCCTTCTTGTGGGGAGAACCTGCCTATTGCCTCCTCGGCGAGCTCCCTTGTCGAGTACATGCCAAGCCCCTTTGTGTTGGCGTGCTGTCCATGTTTGCCATAGGTATAGCTATGATCCAGATAGTAGACCTTATCCAAGACTCCCTCACTCCGTTCATCAGCTTCCGATGCGCACGCGATGTCATTGGTGTTTCTCAAGGGCCATTTTTGAGGTCATCAGCAGATGGCGGGGATTAGGCCCTTGCAAACGAGTGGCAAAACCTTCCCAGGCCCCGCGCTTGCGTGAATTGCCTTACCGCCAAAAGATATGAAAGCCCTCCTCCCACCCAGCGTCCTCGTCGAGGGTGTATAGGCTGATGTAGAAGCAGTCAAGCGGGAAGTCCCTGAAGCCCGGGAGCGTGGCGTACCTGTCCCTCGCCTCCTCGGCGAGCTCCCTCGTCGAGTACACACCGAGTTCCCTTACTTCTTGGTGCTCGCTCTCCTCGCCGTAGTCGTAGTAGTGCTCCAAGAGATAGACCTTACTCAAAGGTCCCGTCACCCCAATCACCGTGGACTCTCGCCCAAGGAAAAGCCCAGCTAGCTTCTGACCGCGTATCATATCTACCAGCTTACCGCAAGAGCGATGGCGTGGGATAGGCTGAAGATGTCTGTCCCAGGGACTCTCGGCATGCCTCACGGGGGTGTGCGACTGCATCTGGAACCCAGCCAAACCCTAGTCAGGCCAGGCCACGGACTCGGGGAGCGGGTTGACGTGGTAGGACGGGACGGAGAACCCCTCCGTCCACGCCGTGTCCCTGTCCACGACGAACTCGCTTATCTGGAAGCACTCGCGCGGGTAGTCCCTGAAGCCCGGGAGCGGGAGGTACCTGTCTGCCGCCTCCTCGGCGCGCTCCCTCGTCGAGTACATGCCGATCATCTTTCGCTCGGCATGCTCGTTGTCCTTACCATACCTGTAGCAATGCTCCAGATGATATATCTTAGTGTTCAAGACGCACCTTCTCCTACTCTAAGGTTCACGTCGCAGGCGGGTCTCACAGAGCCACCTCCTCTCTGTCAACAGGAGACGAAGCCCTCCCACCACCCGGCATCCACGTCAAGGGTATACGCTCCGATATAGAAGCAATCCAGCGGGAAATCTTTGAATCCTGGGAGCGTGGCGTACCTGACCCTCGCCTCCTCGGCGAGCTCCCTCGTCGAGTACACGCCGAGCTCCCTTACTTCTTGGTGCTCGCTTTCCTCGCCGTAGTCGTAGTAGTGCTCCAAGAGATAGACCTTACTCAAAGGCCCTGTCACCCCAATCACCGTGGACTCTCGCCCAAGGGAGAGCCCAGCTGGCTTCTGACCGCGCATCATATCTACCAGCTTACCGCAAGAGCGACGGCGCGGGATAGGCTGAAGATGTCTGCCCCAGAGACTCTCGACACGCCTCACGGGGGATGCGCCGCTGCATCTGGAACCCAGCTAAACCCTAGTCAGGCCAGGCCACGGACTCGGGGAGCGGGTTGACGTGGTAGGACGGGACGGAGAACCCCTCCGTCCACGCCATGTCCCTGTCTACGACGAACTCGCTTATCTGGAAGCACTCGCGTGGGTAGTCCCTAAAGCCCGGGAGCGGGAGGTACCTGTCTGCCGCCTCCTCGGCGAGCTCCCTCGTCGAGTACATGCCGATCCGCTTTCCCTCCACGTGCTCGTCGTCCTTGCCGTACCTGTAGCGGTGCACTAAGTAGTACACTTTCCTGGCCAAGGCGCCCTCACCCCTTCCCTCCATCTTGGGCCCCCGCTGCGGGGGCCGCCCCGCCGTCAGCAGGAGACGAAGCCCTCCTCCCACCCAGCGTCCTTGTCGAGGGTCGGCTCCGCGATGAAGAAGCAGTCAAGCGGGAAGTCCCTGAAGCCCGGGAGCGCGGCGTACCTGTCCCTCGCCTCCTCGGCGAGCTCCCTCGTCGAGTACACGCCGAGTTCCTTCACCTCCTCGTGCTCGCTCTCCTTACCATAGTCGTAGTAGTGCTGCAAGAGATAGACCTTACTCAAAGGCCCTGTCACCCCACTTTTTTATCCTGTTATAATCACTCGTTGGCCCATTATCTTTGGGATCCCAATTCCCCTCGCCAAAATATTTGTCCATCACACGCTTGGCAAACTCCTTGCCGTTCTCGCCGACGTAGGGTCGCTCTCCTAATGCCCACGAGGGGGGATCGTCAGCCTTCTCTTTGTGACTTCCAGACTTGGACTTCTTGTATTCCCTCCCAGTCTCTGGGTCCCTGCGTACCTCTTGCTGCTGTGCGTCGTGCATCGCATCGGCCGCCACTGTGGCGCCTCCGACGCCAACTCCAACTGCTATGGATCCGAAAATGCCCCCTAGGCTTACCCCCAGACCGCCGAGGGCGGGCGCTGCCTCTGTCGTTACCGTGTACGTCGGCGCATAGTCCGAGGCAATCGCCTTTGTGTCGAGGGGATTGAGCGCCAGGACGGCGGCAAGGAGCACGCACATAAACTTTCTGAACAACTTCTTACCCATAAGACCTCCCTTTCGTGGGCTACGATGTCGCCATCATAGCACATGACTGAGCGTTCGGCCACGCGGGGCTGCCGCCCATCCCCAAGACGGCAGCCCCGCGTGGCGGTAGCGCGAAAGGCCCCGCGCTCTCAAGCTGGTTTGACAGAAGCGCACCGGCGGCACCGAGCGCGAGGATCCGCCCCCGCTCGGCTTTGCCGCATGGCGACGTAGACAGAGGGTCAGCATGCGTCAGAGGTCCACAAGACCCCGCCTCACATCTGGCCGTGCCACTGGGACAGGCGGTCAAGGAGGATTCTCATCGAGTCTGCATGAGCCTTGGCTCCGGCCTTGGCCGTGCCACCGAGCATGATCTCCCACCCGCTGCCATACTCGGGAAGGTGATCAGAGAATGCGTGGCCAGCACCGGAATAGATATGAGCCTCGAAAGAGTCCGACTGGGAGGCGAGGTTCTTTGCCGAGCTGTCGCCCTGCCACATGGCATCCTGATCCCCCGCAAAGAAGAGGGCGTTGCCCCTAAAGCCTGACAGGTCGATTCTCGTGTCGTTGTCGGCGTTGGCGGCAGCGGACTCATAGGACGCGCGAAACGAGGGCGGGTAGTTTGTCGCGAGATCCCACATGAGCTTTGCCGAGGCACTGGGATCCGCCTTGCGAAGCGACACGAAGGGCACGGCCTGACCCTGGTAGGTGAAGCTTGGGAATTCGTTTTGGCTTGTGTAGTCGAGGCCGGCATAGCTGTGGTCTGCCGGGGTGAAGTTCACGAGGTTATCGATGGCGAAGCCGTGTGCGGCAAGCTCGGCGCTGAACTCGGCGCCCTTCGACGTGCCGATGACGGTGATCGGGGACGGCCGGTCTACGTTGTCCCTTATGTAGGTCTGAACCTCCTCGAACTGATCGAGCGGGACGTTTGCGA
Source organism: Olsenella sp. oral taxon 807 (assembly GCF_001189515.2). Lineage (NCBI taxonomy): Bacteria > Bacillati > Actinomycetota > Coriobacteriia > Coriobacteriales > Atopobiaceae > Olsenella > Olsenella sp. oral taxon 807. The sequence goes on along the minus strand of NZ_CP012069.2, from coordinate 2,735,126 downwards.
GGGTGGGAGCCTGGTCCTCCTGTCCCCAGAAGTAGAGGCCAAGAACCTCATAGCCTTGCTCGGAGATCGCCTTTGCCTGCTCGTATCCCGGCGAGCCCTCGGAGCCTCCGTAGACGACAACGGTGCCCGGGTGCGTGCGCTCCTTCGGGATAAAGTGAAAGCCCTTGAGGTAGGCGCCCTTGATGGCTCGGATTGAGTCGTTCGTCTCGTACTGGGTCTCGCGCACCGACAAGGCCCGCTGCATGATCGTGTACTTGCTGCCGTTGTACCAACGAAGGCCAAATATCGTGACGGCAATGAGCACGATGACGCAGACGAGGGACACAAAGATCCTCAGCAGTACCTTCCCTACCTTCTTCGCCATGTCCGTGTCCTTTCAGAAGTGGTAAGTTATCCTATACATGTCTTGCACATTTTGCAAGCATAGATGTACCATAACGTCCAGCTCGCCGGCAAGTCATTACGGTGAGCGATGGGTCGAGGCATACGCATGGTACCTCGGATGGGGACAGTCGGCGATGCCGTGGAGGAGCTGGCATCCTAAAGGAGGTCGGCAGGGTGAACAAGGGAAAGACGATAGCTCCGTCCATCCTGCTGTGGGGTGTCTTCGCGATCTTTTTCGTGCTCTACCTCAGCTTTTCGGTGCTGCTCTGGCCTGTGCTGCTCGTGTGGGCATCAGCTTTGTCCGTGTATATGCTGCTCAACTATGAAAGGCCCCAGCCGAGGCAGGTTGGGGTTTCGCTTGCTCTGGCATTGGCTGCCGCAATCTCCACATCGGTAGCTAGTCACAGTCTTTCTGCCGGGGCAGCGCTCGTGTTTGCCTCAACGCTCGTCTGCTCGATGGCAATGTTTGGCGTGCATGGTAGTGTCGGCGGCTTTGCGATCATCAGGGAAGGTGGCAAGGGGGCGGTGCTGGTTAGCATCGTCGTGGGGGTTGTCGTGGGTGTGTCTCTCGGGGTCGTCAACTGCCTTTTTGGCATGAGCAATGCTCCCATTGTCCCGTCGCTCTCGATGGACAAGCTCATAGCAAGCCTTAGCCCTGCCATTATGGAGGAGGTGGTCTGCAGGGCTGCGTTCATGGTCTTCTGTCTAGCTACGTATGGCAGGGATAGGTCAAGGCCACGGACGCTCACGATGTGGTTTATGATGGTCGTTCCCCATGCCCTGGCACATCAATACGGTTTGGTGGAGTCTGCCGTCCTGGCACTGCTCTTTGGGCTGCCGTTTGCCGTTCTGCAGAGGAGAAGGGATGTTGCCTCCGCCATGATCGCCCATGGGCTTGTCGATCTGATGAGATTTGTCGCCTTCGGAAGGTAGGGAGTGTGTTCGCATGCTCGCCGACCTGGCGCGGAATGATACCGTCCGGTCGCCACGAAAGCTACACCCCCCCAACGGCCCTCCCTTGTGCTACCTGCTAAACTATGAGGAGCCCATTTTGAACGAAATCGAAGTGGCGAATCCAGAGCGATTGACCCCTTGCGGGCATCTATCCCTGCTGCCGACTGGATTACTCCGACTACCAGAGCTGTGACAGGTCGAGCACACCCAAGGTGAGTCACGTCTCGAAATGGAACTGATATTTCTAGCTTGTTACAAACAATTTATTAACTACGATAAATTACTGAAATCTTTTACAATTTACGAAGGCAAACACAAATTGTTGTGTGGAAGGAGGCGTAGCCATGAGGCCCGCAATCTTCAACCCTAGATGACGCTAATTGTAGAACTACAGCTCCAGGCCGAGGACGTCACGGTCGAATTCCCTGACGTCGATTGACGAGGGCACCTTCACCCCGAGCGCCTTGTAGTACTCGCGGACCTGCCTCGACGGCGTCTCGACCACGACCCTGCCGTCGGCGTTGGTGTAGCAGGACAGCGACCTGGCCTTGCCCCATACCTCGGTGAGGGAGACGTCGGCCCCGGCGAGCGCCTTGCGCATCCTGAGCACCACGATGGTGCCGATGATGTCGGCGAGGATCTTGCCGCGCACGGTGAGGTCGCTCCACTTGCGCAGCGGCAGCAGGCCCAGGTAGTCCTTGCTGGTCTTGAAGACGCCCTCGATCTCGGTGCGGCAGAAGTACTCGTCCAGGATCTCGCGGGGCGTCGCGACCTTGGTGGACATCAGCACGAAGTAGCCCTGCCGCACGGTCTCCCAGTCCTTCTCGGCGAGCGACATCCCGTCGAACCTCTCCTGGTTCTTGTCCAGCCACCTGGCGAAGCGCGGCGTGGCGTTGGTCTGGTCCACGTAGACGTAGCAGTGCAGCCTCACGCCCTGCACCTCGACGTCGCGCCTCCTGGCGAAGTAGAGGTGGCCGGAGCGCGTGATCGCGTACTTGCCCTTGCCGATCAGAGAGCGGACGCCCCGCCAGAGCTCGCGGTACGGGTACCCCCTCCTCGCCGGCATCCTGACCAGCACGTCCCTCTCGCCCTCGGAGAAGGCCTCGAGCAGCTCGCGCGACGCGTAGCCCGCGTCGAGGACCGCGGTTACGACCTCGATGCCGAGCGTGGCGAGGACGTCGCCCATCACGGTCTTTATGGTCGAGAGGTCAAGTACGTTGCCGGGCACGACCTCGTACCAGACGGGCAGCCCCGTCGTCTCGTCGAGCACGAGCGCGAGGCGCATCTGGACCGCCGCGCCCCTCAGCCCGTGGCTGCAGAGGGCGTTGAGCGGGTTGTCGACCGCGTCGTTCGGGAGCGGGGTGGAGTCCACGTAGCATGCGCGGCCGAAGCCGGGCTTCGTCCTCCTCATGAGCCTGGCGAACGCCCTGAAGAACGCGACCTTCGCCCCGTCGGCGCCCATCGCCGAGAAGAACGCCGTGTCCGATCTCAGCGACGCGGGCGGCACGCCCGGCAGCGCCAGAGCCGCGAAGGACCTGGCCACCATGTTGTCGCAGGTCTCGCGGCTCCCGTCCCGCACCACGCCGTGCGTGACGTGGGCGAGGGCGCGCTGGTAGGACCGGTCGTCGGGGAGCGCCTCCCTGAGGCACCCCGCGACCCCATCGGCGCCCAGGAACGACAGCAGCAGGTGCTCGGGGCCGAGCTCCAGGTGCCGCGGCGGCTCGGGGAACGCGCCCGTGTTCGCCAGCCGCTCGTCGCCCTTGGCCACCGGCGCGAATCCGTCGGCGTCCGCGTCGTACTCCACCAGGCCGCGCGTCGGTGACGCGAACACGCCCGAGCGCCTGTCGTCCGCGAGCCAGACGACCTTGCCCAGCCTCTCGCGCACCGCCTGCGCCGAGTGGTACTTGGCGCCGCGCACGTACGACGTGTCGACCACGGCGGCGGACCCGCTCCTGATTGCGCCGGACTCGTCCCTGACCAGCTTCTGCACCTTTATGAACGGCATCCCGGTCGCCTCCCGTGCCACACAGGAAGTAGTAAGTAGCACTACATATAATATAGCACAAGAGAGGCCCCTTGGGGCCTCGACCTGCGATTTTCTCGATTTTCTTTGGTTTGATCAGGCGGTAGTTCTACAATCAGAAAGAACTAGGGTTCAATGACAAAACAGTTTAGGGTGCCGTCGCGCTCTTCCAAGGTGGCCCTCACTGCACGACGGCGTGATTACGTTGGGATGTTGAGATAAGCAGCTTTCGAGATAGACCAAAGGGTTTCAAGTCGTTATGTTTCTCGCTTCCAAAACCTCTCAAAAAGGAGGCCTAAGAAGTGAAGAGTAAGAGAATCTACAAGCTCCTTGTGGCGGTCTTTCTGGCGGCGACATGTGTGTTTGGCATGGCTACGCCCGTGCTTGCCAGCCCTAGCCCTGCCCCTGAGGACGTGTTTCCCGAAGAGGAAGTCACGGACCTCTGGGATAGTGCATTGCAGCAGGATGTGGTTCCCGATAAGGGGAGTGTCAATGATCTGCGGATGACCGTCAATTCAACCGAATCAACCAATTCGATCAACTCAACGACTAGCGGTGTCTATCCCACAAGAAAGGGCGAGATCCTTGTTACGACCGACCCATACATGGGGTCGGTTCCATCAGGTCACGCCGCGATCGTCTACGACAGGGAGCAGGTGGTCGAGTCCCTCCAGGATGGGGTACAGTTTGGGACAAATCACTGGGATGACAAGTATACCTTGACCATTGGCCTAACCGTCAACTCAACCACTTTGGCCCAGGACGCCGCTGCCGCAGAGTGGTGCGCCGGACAGCGCGGTAAGCCGTACAACTACAACTTCTTCGACGTCGAGACGCGCGACAGGTTCTACTGCTCCCAGCTGGTATGGGCCTCATTCCACGACCTGTACGGCATCGACCTCAACACGTGGGTCTTTGGGCAGGCGATACACCCCGCCGAGCTGGTCTTGTCCGATCAAACCAGAACGGTGTACACTCATGCGCGGTAGCGCTCCTTTCAGGTGGGAGCTACGCTGATGCGATCATAGCGAAGGAGAGGCGAAGGTGAGACGACGGACGTTCCTCGGCCTGGCTGCGGCCCTGGGCGCCTGCCTCGCGGGGGCGGGCTGCACGCCCGCCCCAAGCGAAGGGGGTCCCTCCGGCGGCCCAGGCTTCGACACCAGCAGGACTGCCCTCTGCGTGCTCGAGACGCGGGAGAACATCGCGGCGAGCAGGGTCATCTTCTACGACGGCGCCCTCGCGGAGCTGGGGGAGCTGCGTCTGCCCTACGCGGGCCTCGGCGAGAGCTGGGAGCTGCCCGTCGTCCACGGCGGGGCGCTCTTCGTCATTCCCGGGGGGTACCAGGGGAGGAAGGACGAGAGGAAGGCCCTCGAGATCGACCTCTCGACGCTCGGCGTGAGGGTCCACCGCATAGACCGCGTGGGTATGTACGGGATCGCGGCCAACGATGACTACGTCTACGCCTGCAGCAACCTCAACGGCAGCTCCTACGTAAGCCGCTGCTCCAGGTCGGGAGGCGAGGTCGTCGAGGCCGAGGAGCGGGGCGTGTGTGTGGACTCCATCGCGCTCTGCAAGGACAGGCTCTGCGCCTTCGCCATCGACATCGCCGCGCCCGACGACAGGCCCTGGCTCTACGCCTACGACCTAGACCTCTCCCTCGTCGAGAGAATCGACCTGAGCGCCTTCGGGAAGTCTCAGTACCGCCCGCTTCCCTGGGGGGGCAGGGTGTACTTCCCGAGCTGGTCGGGCACCAGCGAGGACGCGGAGTCGCAGGTGCTCGGGTCGTATGACCCCGCCACGGGCGCGACGGAGGCCTTCGACCTCGGGAGGCAGGTCCTCGAGGTGGTCCCCTGGGGAGAGCGCCTCGTCGCCCTGTTCGGGGACGTCCACGACGACGCGAACGGCAAGACGACCTCCGCCGCCGTCTGCGAGGCGGCGGAGCGCTGGCGCCCCGGCGAGGTCGTTGACCTCGGGTACGCGCTCGACCACGCCGTTGTCAGGGGCGACACGCTCTACACCCAGTCCGACCGCACGCTGCGGACCTACGACCTGACGCGGGGCTGGGAGGTCCAAGCGAGCGCCGAGATCAGCCACATAGACAGTCGGTTCAGCTACATCTCCGGCATGGTCTCGGCTAAGGGGTGAGCCTCAGCAGGGGTAACCGGGCTTTGACCCAAGGCCAGGCACCCTCACGGGCGGGTGCCTGCGACGGAACGTCGCGGTCCACTCAGGTAGCGGGCTTCGTCCACATAAGCGAATAGCGCCAGTAGAGACGTCTCCTGATCCGTGCTCCGGGGAGCAGGATGTTGGCAACGGACCTGATCTCGTCCAAGGACTCACAGGGCCAAGCGACCTTCATGCCAGGGAAGGTGCTCTCGCGATGGATCCAGCCAGACACCCTCCCAGGCACGATCATGAGGGCGGAGAGCAGCCAGTCCACCAACGACTTGTTCGCAGAGAGGCCGATGACGAGCAACCTGCCGCCAGGCCGCAGCAACTCCGCCATCTGTGCGAGCGCCGCCTCGAGTGGCAGGTGCTGCAAGCATGCGACACAGGTGATCGTGTCAAAGCCTGCCAAAGGGAGACTCTTTGCTGCCATGAAGTCACCGCAGATGACGGTGCCATTGCCTGCGGCCCTGTCGGCTGCGGCACGCGCGGCAGCGGGGTCCTTCTCCACCCCGACGACGCGCTCGCACACCCCTGCAAGCAGCTCCAGGAGCTCGCCGTCCCCACAGCCCACGTCGAGGGCTGACCCTCCCCTCTCTGCGGCATCCGCGACCAGCTCGTGATAATACACAGAGTTGTGGTTCCAGCGCATGTTGCCGTGCGTCGCAGGCACAAATCGCCCACGCTGCATGACGTCGCTCGGCCCGAAAGGTGTACCTCCGTGGAAGGCTACTTGCGTGCGCGGAGGGCAATCCTGCCAGCCGAGACGACGCTCGTGGCGATGACGGCCTTGAGCAAGTCCATCACGGCGAACGGCGCGATCCCCGCTGCGAAGGCAGCAGCAGGCGAGAGCTGCCTGACTACCATGAGCTGCGCCCACCCAAAGAGATAAGCGATGGTGATCGCAGCGACGATGGCGAAAAACGTAGAGGTAGCCTGGGGAAGCCTCGTGCGGGCGAGTCGTGCGCATAGCCAAGACCCAACGCCAGCGGCAGGCACAAACCCCAAGATGAATCCCCCGGTGGGACCGACAAGCCTGGTAAGGCCGCCCATGGCGCCTGCGAATACCGGGGCGCCAAGAGCGCCGATGACAAGATACGCAAGCGTGGAGGAGAGGGCCTCCTTCGTGTTGAGCGTGGCGACGATGAGGCCCAGCGCCAGGATCTGTAGGGTGAACGGGACCGGCTGCAGGGGAACTTGAACGTTTGCGCAGATCGCCAGCGCCGCTGTCGCGATGGCGATACGGCCAATGCTTGCGGGTACGGTCGTGGTTTTCTGAACTGTGATGCCGCCTATCTTGTCGCTCATGTCACGTTCCCCTCGTCCGTTGTTTTTGCCACCTGTCAACGTGCGTCTTCTACTATAGCACGGCTGTCTGGGGGGCCAAGGGCAGGAGTGTACACAAATTGGCGAAAAGGGCCTCTCAAAGCCGTTTTGGGGCATTTGTGTACACTATTGTGCCGTTGTGGATAGACGCGGGGATGCAACAGTGTACACAAATTGGCGAAAAGGGCCTCTCGGCGTCGTTTTTGGTCATTTGTGTACACTGTTGCGACGTGGTACGCTGTGCCGCTCGCGCCGGCCTCCAGGGGCGAGCTCCAGGGGCGACGCAACCTACGCGGCGCGATGTCCCTACGCGATGGACGTCACCTTGTAGCCCGCGTCCTCGACGGCCTTCTCGAGCCGCTTGTTAGAGACGAGCGGCCCCGCGTCGAGGGTTGCGCTCTTATCCTCAAGTGACACGTGCACGTTTTTCACGCCGCGCACCCCTTTGAGGGCCTCTGTCACATGGGCCACACAGTGCTCGCACATCATGCCCTCGATCGAAAGTGTCCTTACTGCCATGCTATCGCTTCCCTTCTCCTGTGCCTCGGCGGTGCCGGAGGCGTTGTCAGTCGTGCCTTCATCCTTTGCGGGGGTGACTTCCACTGCCCTCGCTCTGTGGCCTGCCCCACTGGGCTCCCATCCAAAGAGCCTGAGGGCGTTGGTGACCACGAACACGGACGAGAAGCCCATGGCCGCCGCTCCCATCATTGGGTTTAGGCTGATGCCCCAGGGCGAGAGCACGCCCATGGCCACCGGGATGCAGATTGAGTTATAGAAGAGCGCCCAGAACAGGTTCTGCCTGATATCGCGCATCGTTGCCCTAGAGAGCTCGATGGCGGTCGCGACGTCGGCGGGGTCGGAGTGCATGAGTACGACGTCGGCTGACTCGATGGCGACGTCGGTGCCCGCACCGATGGCGATGCCTACGTCAGCACGGGCGAGCGCCGGCGCGTCGTTGATGCCGTCTCCAACCATCGCGACCCTGTGGCCCTTCCGCTGGAGGTCGTGGACGAGTCGGTCCTTCTGGTCGGGAAGGACGCCCGCGATGACCTCGTCCACGCCCACCTGGTTGGCGACGGCGCGTGCGGTCCTCTCCTGGTCGCCCGTGAGCATCACGGTGCGTATGCCCAGCTGGCGCAGGCGGGCGATGGCGTCTTGCGACGTCGGCTTCACGGTGTCGGCTACTGCGACCATGCCGAGGGCCCTGCCATCTCTCGCAAAGAAGAGCGCCGTCTTGGCCTGGGTGGCTACGGCGTCGGCATGGGCGTCAAGCGTGCCGAGCGAGATGCCCTCGGCCTCCATGAGGCGGGCGTTTCCCGCGAGGGCAAGGCGGCCATCGACCGTTGCCCTGAGGCCACCCCCTGCAATCTGCTCGAAGTCCGTGATCGCGACGCCGCCGTCGGCGCTGGGGTACCTCTCGTCTACGTGGGCGCAGATGGCCTCGGCGAGCGGATGCTCACTTCTGCGCTCGAGCGCGGCGGCCACACGAAAGAGCTCGCTCTCTTCCACCTCGCTTCCGGGTACGACGTCGGTCACGCGGGGCCTGCCCTCGGTGATGGTGCCCGTCTTGTCCAGGACGACGGTGTCCAGCTTGCAGGCGGTCTCGAGCGCCTCGGCACTCTTGATGAGAATACCAAACTTGGCTCCGCGCTCGGTGCCTACCATAATGGCGGTCGGCGTGGCGAGCCCCAGGGCGCAGGGGCAGGAGATCACGAGTACGACGACGGCGTGGTTGAAGGCCACAGAGAAGTTGCCCGGTGTGAAGAGCGCAATCCACGCGACGAAGGTCACGGCCGCGATGCCGATGACGGTGGGGACGAAGACACCCGCGATCCTGTCGGCCATACGCTCGATGGGGGCCTTCGAGCTGGTGGCCTCGTCCACGAGGCGGATGATGTTGGCGAGCGTGGTGTCGTCACCCACGGCCGTGGCTCTCATGGCTATCCAACCACGCTGGGACACGGTGGCGCCTGTGACCGCGTCGCCCACTCCCTTCTCCACGGGGATGGGCTCGCCGGTGATGGCCGACTCGTCTATGGAGGCAGAGCCCTCCACCACCCTGCCATCCACGGGCACAGACTCTCCCGCACGCACGATCACGCGCTCTCCCACCCGGACGTCCTCGGTGGGAACTTGGATCTCCTGTCCCTCGCGGACCACGGTCGCGGTCTTGGGGGCAAGATCCATGAGGGCGCTGATGGCGCTCGTCGTCTTGCCCTTGGCGCGTGCCTCAAAGTACTTGCCCAGCGTGATGAGCACGAGGATGGTGCCGGCCGAGTCAAAGTAGAGGTTATGCATCATGGCGTGGTGCGCTGCCTGCAGGTCTGCCACGCCAAGGGAGAGGGCCATCTGGTAGATGCCCACGAGGCTGTAGGCGTACGATGCCGTCGAGCCTATGGCGATGAGCGAGTCCATATTAGGCGCCAGGTTGACAAGGGACGTGAAGCCCCTGACAAAGTACTCCCGGTTGACAAAGAGCACGCAGGTCGCGAGCAAAAGCTGCGTCACGGCCGAGGCCATCATGCCCTCCATGCCAGCTAGGCCGGGCAGCTCCGGCCACAAGAGCATGGGTCCCATGGCAAGGTAGAAGAGGGGCACGCCAAAGACGATGGACCATACGAGCTGGTCCCGCTTGGCCTTGATGGCCCTCTGGGCGCCAGCCTTGGGGTTCACGAGGGTGGTCGTGGTCCGGCCAGCTTTGGCCGCAGATGTCGCGGTCGAGCGCGGCTCTGCCCCATAGCCGGCCCTGTCGATGGCCTTGACCACGGCGGCTATGGTCGCGGGGTCACCATCGTAGGTAAGCTCCATCGAGTTCTTGAGCAGGTTGACGCTGGCGTTCGTGACGCCTTTGGTCTCGCCCGCGACCTTCTGGACCCGCGCCTGGCAGGCGGCACAGGTCATGCCGGTGATGTCGAAGGTCTCCCGTGCGGGCGTCTCGCTTGGCATGCTTGGGTCACTCCCTTCGTGTGGGCTGGAACCAGGTGACGTAGCCGCATGATGGCGCTGCGTCCCGTTCATGGCGCCTGCACCTCGTTAGGCGCCAAACTTCTTGAGGAGGTCCATGACCTCGTCGACGACCTCTATGTTGCCCTCCTGTATCTGCTCGACCACGCAAGTCTCGAGATGCTCCTTGAGCAGCAAGCGCGAGATTGCCTGGACGGCGCTTTCGGCGGCGGCGAGCTGGGTGAGGACATCTTTGCAATAGCGGTCTTGCTCGACCATGCCCTTGATGCCGTTGAGCTGGCCGATGACGCGGTTCAGGCGGCGTGTGACGTCACGTTTGAGCTGGTTCGGACGCGGGGTGTGCTTCGTGCGAGGACCCGTGCGATCAGGGTGGGGCCCAGCTGCCGTGCCCATCGTGTCCTCCCCGCCTGTCCTCACGTCGCCATTCTCCTATTCTTAGCGCCTCACCGCGCCTCACCAAAACCCGCTGCGCACTATATACCCATAAGGGGTATCCGTCAAGCACGGGAGCGCGGGAAGGCCGCGATCGCTCGGCCCTATCGGGCAGCTGCAGAACACGTCGCGACGACCTTTAGCGCTTCTTTAGGAATTCTGTCCAGACTTGGGGGTGAGGCAAGAAGACGAGAAGAAGGGAGCGACATATGGCGCGATGCGTCCTTGAGACACGCGGGCTCTCCAAGCGCTTTGGTCGTGGTGGGAGTGCGCAGATGGCGGTGGACCACGTGTCCCTGCATGTCGAGGAGGGAAAGGTCTACGGGCTGCTCGGCCCCAATGGGGCGGGTAAGTCGACCACGCTCAAGATGGTAACGGGCGTGCTGCATCCCAGCGAGGGGCAGATGCTCTTTGAGGGGCGTCCCTGGCGGCGCGATGACCTCTACCGTATCGGCTCGCTCGTCGAGCAGCCGCCCCTCTACCAAAACCTCACCGCCCGCGAGAACCTGCGCGTGCGTACCACGCTGTTGGGGCTTCCGGAGGAACGCATCGATGAGGTTTTGGGGGCGGTGGGACTTACGGACACGGGGACCAAGCGCGCCGGAAGGTTCTCGATGGGCATGAGGCAGCGCCTGGGCATAGCGCTTGCGCTGCTGGTGCACCCACGCCTGCTGATTCTGGACGAACCGACCAACGGGCTCGACCCCATTGGCATCGAGGACCTGCGCGGACTTATACGGAGCTTTCCCAAACAGGGCATCACGGTGCTGCTGTCGAGCCACATCCTTGGCGAGGTGCAGCACACGGCTGATGCCGTGGGCATCATCGTCGGAGGCAGGCTCGCCTACGAGGACGCGCTGCACAAGGGCGAGGACCTGGAGGCGCTCTTCATGAACGTGTGCAGGAAGGAGGGAAGACGATGAGAGGGCAATGCATGGCAGGGGGCGCTGCCATGGCAAGGACTGGTAGCGAGGACACGCTCGCACAGGGTTCCTTCGTACGTGCCCTGCGTGCGGAGGCCCTGAAGTCGAGGCATGGGGCTCCGGTGCGCCTGGCCATCGTCTTGGCCCTGCCCTTTCCGCTCTTGGCAGCCTTCGTCGCCCTGAGCGTGCCGCAGTTCGGCTTGTCGTACTCACCGTGGAACTACTGGTATGCGCTGCTGATGCCAGTTTCGATAACGCTCATTGCCGCGACGGTGGCAAACGCAGATGCGCGCTTGGGCAACCACACTCTGCTTTCGAGCGGCGTGCCGCTGCACTTGGCGTGGGGTGCGAAGGTCGCCTGGTGTCTGGCGCTCTTGTTGCTGTCAAACCTTGTCGTCTTTGCCGTGTACGCCGTAATGTCGCTCGTGGTACCGCAGGGCGCGGCGAGCATGTCGGCGATGCTGGCCGTAGCGCTCGCGCTGACCGTCATGGGCTCGTGGATGATACCAGCGACGCACCTTCTCACCATGCGCGTCGGGATGCTCGCGGGCGTCTTCGTCCCGCTGGCGGTGCAGCTGGCCTTGAGCTTGGGGTGGTCGGTCGTGCCGTTCTGGCCTGCTTGTCCACCTGCGGCCACCATCGTGTTGCCGACGGCCTTTCTGCCGGTCTTGCCGAGCGGTGAGCCTGCCAGCCCCGGCATGGCCCTCGTTGAGTCGATATCCCAGGGGCCAGACGTTGCACTGGCGCTCATCGTTGCCGCCGTGCTCACGGCTGCGCTCACCGCTGCTGGTGCGGTGTGGCTCGACCGGTCGGAGGAGCTGCGATGATGGCGCGGAAAGAGGAGGAGCGTTGTCGGGTAGGGGGCGGCTGTGCCGTCGGCGAGCCAAGAATGACGCTGCCGCACGCCTTGCGTGCCGAGGCGCTGCGCCTGCACCACTCGCCGCTCGTGCCGCTGCACTTGGCGTGCGCCCTGGCGGCAGGGATGGCGTGCGGGGCGTACTTCGCCTATGCTCCCTGGGACGCGTCGATGGGAGCCGATGCCTTCGTGCAGTTCTTGGGTGCGATGATGCCGCTCATGGTGGGCATCATCTGCGGCCTGGACGCGGATGGTGAGGGGGAGGCCACGGGCCTCTCGGGCCTGCTCTCCGTCCCGTCAAGATACCGGGCGCTCGCCGCGAGGCTCTTTGCGCTCTGGCTGATGGGGGCGGCGGCCCTTGCCCTTGCCATGGTCGTGTTCGCCGTCCCCTTCGTGTTGGCTGGGCGTCAGGCGCTGGGGCCGGATGCGCGGGCGCTTGCCGCCCTTGGGCTCTCGCTTGGCAGCGCCCCCATCTACCTCATCCTCTATGCCATTGCGTTGCGCTGGGGTCGCAATTCGGCCATATCCGCGGGCGCGGCGGGACTCATGCTCGCGTTCTTCTCGCTGGGCGGACTCGCGCACGGCCTCATGACCGGTGAGCTCACCGCTGCCGGTGCCAATGCGTTCTCGTACCTGCCGACCAGCTGGGCGGCGCGTTTGGGGTCCCTGCCCGTCGAGCTCTCCATCGCCGCAGGCCCTGCGGGTTCCGCAGCTGCCACAACCCGCGTCGCCTCTGCGATAGGTTCGGCCGTGGGCCTGTGTGCGAGCGTGACCTTCCTGCTTTTGGGAGCGATGGCGGCATGGATCTCTCGCTTCGAACCCGCGCGGCGCGGGGAATGAGGAGGTGTCTGACATGATGGAAGGAACACAAAGACGCAGGCGCGTGCTCCTTACGCTGGCTGTCGCGACCATGCTCGTCGTCTCGTCTCTACAGGGCTGTACGGGCTGTGCCGGTGCGGGGACGGTGGCAAAGAGCGTGTTCGACAGCCTCTTGCCGATACCGTCACAGACGGTCTGGGCGCGCTGTCCGACCCCGGGTTCTCACTCGGACTCGTATCGCGATGCGTCAGGTTCGTGCACGAACTACGTGTACGACGTGGAGGCAGCCACCGGCGACGGTACGCGTGTCACAGTAAGCATCATCCTCTTCGGTCGGGAGGCATCCGGGAAGGGGTGGCTCAAGATCGACGCCAAGGGTAGCTCGGGCAGGCATTACGACAGCGTCGACGCATCGGAGGTCCCGCAAGCCGCGCGCGACGCCCTGGGTGGCGGATGATGTCTCAAGGGCATAACGCCTGCGTGCGTCTGGCACCCGCCCGTGCGCCTGATATATTCATGGGTAAGTTGACGACACCGGGCTGGTGGCGCTGGGTCGGCGACGATGGTACGGGTCCTGGGAGGGCCCTGCGAAAAGCACGCGAGGAGGCGAAGGCACATGGCACGGATTCTCGCCATCGACGACGACGAGGCGATCACCGACCTGCTCTCTCGCGCGCTGGTGCGCGACGGACACGTCGTCGAGGTCGTAAACGATCCCGCGCCTGTGCTCGGACTCGATCTTTCGCGCTACGATCTCGTCCTGTGCGACGTGATGATGCCCCAGATGGATGGCTTCGAGCTGGTGGGACGCATCCGGTGCCTTGTGGACGCCCCCATCCTCTTCCTCACCGCCAAGGTGGCCGAGGAGGACGCCGTGCACGGGCTGGGACTTGGTGCCGACGACTACATCCGCAAGCCGTTCGGCATCGCCGAGCTGCGCGCGAAGGTGGCCGCGCACCTGCGCCGAGAGGGGCGGGCGCATACGCGCGTGCTTGCCTTGGGCGATGTGCGCCTTGACCTCGGTGCCCGCGAGCTCTTTGTGGGCGGTGAGGTCGTGTCGCTCACACCTACCGAGTACGCCGTCTGCGAGCTTCTTGCCAGGCACCGGGGCAAGGTGTTCTCTCGGGCACAGATCCGCGAGAGCGCGCTTGGCTGGGCCTCGGACGTGGGTGATGACACGGTCTCCATGCACGTGAGCAACGCCCGTGCCAAGCTCCGCCGGGCGGGCGCCGACCCCATAGAGACGGTGTGGGGGACAGGGTACAAGTGGCGCGCGTAGGGACTGGCGAAGGTATCGCCGCAACGCAGGACGCCAAGGCGAGCCCCCGCCTTCGACTGCCGCTCGCGCTGGTGGTCAGCCGCTACTTTCTCTACCTGCTTGTGGGCATCATCCTCGTTGTCGGGGTACCTCTCGCTGTCTTTGGCGGGCAGATGGGGGCGGGCGAGATACTGCCCGCAAACTATGGGGAGACCCATCTCGAGGAGGTTGCCGACACCCTCTCTGCCCAGCCCGCCTTTGACGCGACCGCCATTCCCTCGCCATATCGCTATGCACACTTCGACGCGGGGGGCGCCCTTGTCGCGTCGGACATGAGTGACTTCCAGCTCGAGCGCGCGCGGGTGGTCGCGGCGTCGCCTGCGAGGACGAGGGTGCGCGACGGGGGCGCGGGGGCGGCCGAGTCACGGCTGTACTATCGCCTCCCCCTGACGGGTGGCGAGGTCTGCGTGCTCAGCTACGACCTCGTGCCGCAGTGGGCGGACAAGGGGAGGCGAGATACCCTTCCCGACCCGCAAAGTCTCCTGTTCTGGAGCGTGGGTCCTCCACTGGTGGCGTTGATCGCTGGCGTCGCCGTACGGGCGAGCCGCATGCTCACGCGCATGATGGAGCCGCTCGTTCGTGCGGCGGAGGCTGTCGGGAGGCAGGACCTCGACGCACCCGTGGAGCATAGCAACGTGGCACAGGTCGATGACGTACTGCAGGCAATGGACAAGATGCGCGTTTCGTTGAGGCGCTCGCTGGAGGCGCAATGGGAGGTCGAGAGGCGCGGACGGGAGCAGGTGGCGGCGCTTGCCCATGACCTCAAGACTCCGCTTACGGTGGTGCGGGGCAACGCCGAGCTCATGGCCGAGGACGCGGCCGCAGGACGGCTCAACAAGGAGCAGGCGACCTGTGCGGATGCCATATGCGAGGCGGCTACCTCTATGGATGCCTTTGTAAGCCGGATCGTTGAGGTGTCTCGTGGGGCAGCCGATACCCTGCAGCTGGAACCCGTCGACCCCGGTCGCCTTGCCGAGGAGCTTGAGGAGGAGGCGACGCGCCTCACGGGGGCGCGGGGCCTTGCCCTCGCTCCACTGCGCTTGCCCGCGTTTCTGGAGGCCTGTCGGGCTATGTCGGCCGGCGATGCACCCCTGCCCCTTTGGGACTCGTCCGCCTTGAAGCGAGCCGTTCTCAACGTGGTGGGAAACGCCTGTGACTATACGGTGAGTGGTCTTGTCGAGCTCACGTTCTCCTACGGCGAAGAGGCGCAGGGCGAAGAGACGCGCGGTGGCGGGGCGCGCGGTGGCGGGGCGCGTGCCTTCTCCATCGCCGTCGAGGATGACGGACCTGGTCTTTCGCCGGCGGCGCTCAAGCACGGGCTTGAGCGCTTCTACCGGGGTGAGAGGTCCCGCGCCAGCCATAGGACGGGCGCAGGGGGGCCGGACGAACGCGGCGAGCTGCACTTTGGCCTGGGTCTTTCCATCGCCTCCGAGATCGTCGCCGCGCACGGCGGAAGGCTCAGCCTCTCCAATCGGATGGGCGGCGACGGCGCGATTCTGGGGGCGCGGGTTACCATCACACTTCCTGATGTCCCTCGTACACCCGGACGGGAATGGCCATCGGTGAACTGATGGTGTCCCGGCCTGATCTAAGGTGCGCTTTCCCGTAAGACCATCTACCCAAACTGCGCGCCCAGACTGCGCACCCAAGCTGCGCGCCCAGACTGCGACTTTTCGTGAAGTCAAACTCCAAACCAAATTTGCAGATCCTAGAGCAAACCGCCCCGCAGCCTGGCGGGTGGTTGCGCCCCACGCCTCTAGGACGGCAATGTGACGGAAAAGCGCAGTTTGCGTGATCTGAGAATCGCAGAATGCGCTTTCCCGTGAGTCGCTGGGTCACAATGCGCTTTTCCGTGAGGCCGCCACCCAGACTGCGCTTTTCCGTGAGGCCGCCTGAGCAGAATGCGCTTTTCCGTGAGACAGCTCCACGTTTGCCCAGGTAAGGAAAAGCGCACTCTACGGAAAGACGCATTCTGTGCCGGCACCCTCACGGAAAAGCGCATCCTGGACCAGCGACGTCACGAAAAAGCGCACTTTGGACGCGCTCTGTCCCTCGGCGCGATCCGCCCCTCACGGAAAAGCGCACCCTGCATGCCACCACTTTGCGTGTCGCCGTGTCGCACCCCGCGCGCCACCACCCTGCGGGTCACCATAGCACGCGTCACTGCCCCACGTGCTATCGCGCTGGATGTCGCTGCGATTGAGCTGAGGCGTACTACCTCCGACTATGAAGCGTGTTGAGGGATAGCTACGGATGTATCCATAAAGCGGAAGTTAGATACATACGGATTCATCGGCTTATAGAATAATAAGAACAAGCGGATTTATCTGTTTTGAGTGTGAGGAGCTTTGGATGTTCAAGCGTAAGTGCTACGACAAGCTGCTGGAATGGAAACGAGAGTCAAGTGGTAAGAGCGCTGTGCTCGTCGAAGGTGCCCGCCGTGTGGGCAAGACCACGCTTGTGCGTGAATTCGCGGAGTATGAATATGCCGACCACATCTACATAGACTTCTCGAAGGTCCCTAAGGTCGTGCTCGACCTATTTCGCAACGAGCGCGAGGACGTTGACACGTTCCTGCGTATGTTGCAACTCCAGTACGTCAAGGACATGCCGGTACGTGAGTCTGTCATCATCTTCGACGAGGTCCAGCGCTTTCCTATGGCGCGGGAGTACATCAAGCACCTCGTGGCCGACGGCCGCTTCGACTATATCGAGACCGGATCGCTCATCTCCATACGCAAGAGCGTGGGGGACATCGTCATACCGTCTGAGGAGGATCGCCTTCAGCTTCACCCCTTCGACTTCGACGAGTATCTCTGGGCAATGGGTGCAGGCGTTTACGTGGGCGCGATCCGTGAGGCCTTCTTTGAGAGAATGCCCCTGCCTGATCCCGTGCACGCCAAGGTCATGCGCCTCTTCGACGAGTACATTCTCGTGGGCGGCATGCCCCAGTCCGTCGAGGCGTTCGTCGAGTCAAAGCGCTTCTCTTCGTGCGACCGTGTCAAGCACAGCATCCTCAATCTGTACCTGGAGGATATCGGCAAGTTCGGTGGCGCCGAGGCGCGCCGGGCCCGTGCGCTGTTCCAGGAGATTCCCGGACAGCTCTCTGCGGCATCTAAGCGTTTCAAGTTCGCGAGCGTCGGGAGGGGCTCTATGTACGACGACTATGAGCCTGCGATCGACTGGCTGGACGACGCGCACCTGGTCAATCCCTGCCGCATGTGCGCGGACCCTTCAGTTGGCCTGCGTCTGACCGAGAGGGCGAGCTCGCTTAAGCTGTACATGGCCGATACCGGTCTTCTCGCGACCCACGCGTTCGCCGATGGCCCCCGCGCGCTCGAGGTCCAGAGGGATATCCAGTTCGGGCGCGTGAGCGTCAACCGAGGCATGCTCGTTGAGAACGTCGTGGCCCAGCAGTTGCGTACGAGCGGGCATGCGCTCTACTATCACACCTGGGAAGAGCCTGGCAAGAAAGATGGCGCGCGGCCTCGTCCGCGCGAGATAGACTTCCTGATCACGCAGCCGTTCGCTGACGCTGCGGGAAAACTGCGCGTCAGCCCCATCGAGACCAAGTCTTCGAAGAACTACACCACCGTGTCGCTCGACGATTTCAGGAGGAAGTACTCCAAGAGGGTGGGCGAGGAGGTGGTGCTGCATACCAAGCAGCTTTCCGTCGATGGCAACCGGTCGTACCTGCCCCTTTACATGTCCGGCCTGTCGTAGGAAGTGGAATCGAGCTTGCATATGGCCGGCGTGGATTTGAAGGTTCGCAGCCTCCCCATGGAGCGGAGCATTCGGTGAGGCCTCCCTTTCCCATGCACGCCATCAAGAGTACACCGAGGTGTTCCGACCCCGAGGCGCTACGACTACTTGGATAGTAGGCTCAAAGAGCGGGATCTTTCCTCGCGCCAGCGCATCGAGCTCAAGACGCTCCGCAAGATCACCAATCTCGGGAAATCCTCGGCCGGTCGTCATGCGACAGGGAGTATTCTTCAAACCACGTACTGCAACTGTAGGATCAGACGTTTGGCCGCACCCAGGGCATCTCCCTGAACAAACCCTCTGATACCTTCTGCTGTACCTGCAAGAGTGCTTCCTTTACCGACGTCTACACGTTTCGCAGAGACGGGATTGGCGTCATCATCGGGACGCCTGTCTCGAGTGCAGGCGTCGCGTCGCACGTTGTCGCCACACACGTTGGCATTGTGGTGGACGATCGCGACTTCGTAATCGCCAAGACGCTTGCCCGTTCAATTTGTCGCGAGCTCGTGCAGGTTGCGTTCATGGTAGCAACTCAGCTGCAGGAGTCGGCCTCGGGCACGTTCAGGGGTAGTCGGCTGCGAGCACGCGGTTCTCCCTGGCGAGGTGCCTCACCGCGCCAGAATGCGTTTTTCCGTCACGTCGCGGCGCCCAGGAGGTGTGGGGCAACCCCCCCGCCAGGCTGCGGGGCACTATAGAGAATGCCTCAACTGGGCAAATGCGCTCGAGCAACCCCCCGCCAGGCTGCGGGGTGGGTTGCGCGAGGGTTCGCAGGTCTCGGCTTGGAGTTTGGTCTCACGGAAAGGCGCACTCTGCGCGACTGCTCGCATGCAGAGTGCGTCTTTTGGTGAGGCGCACACCCAGAATGCGCTTTTTCCGTGAGGCCCCCCACCCAGAGTGTGCTTTTCCGTGAGGCCCTCCACCCAGAATGCGCTTTTCCGTGAGACGGCTCCGCGTTTGCGCAGGTAAGGAAAAGCGCACTCTACGGAAAGGCGCATTCTGTGCCGGCACCCTCACGGAAAAGCGCATCCTAGACCAGCGACGTCACAGAAAAGCGCACTTTGGACGCGCTCTGTCCCTCGACGCGATCCGTCCCTCACGGAAAAGCGCACCCTGCGCTCCACGCTCTCCGCGTTATCGTGCCGCACCCTGTGCTCCACACTCTTCGCGTCACCGTGCCGCACCCTGCGGGTCCCACGCTACGCGCCGTTACCCTGCGCTCTACTCGGGATGCACTGCGATGTGGGTGACAACGCCGTCGACCCACCCCGATCGCGATACTCGACCCCAGCTGGGTACACAAGCCATCGCGGGAACTCGATGGTATACTGTCTCGACGTTTGGGCCCGCTCGATCGTATTACGTATAGGAGGGCATACTCGATGGCGCGCCCTTGCTCTGGCTTGCTCTGACTTGTTCTGACTTGGAGACACTGCCTTGGATGTGGAGGCCATCTACCTGCGTCACGTGGACACCGTCTATCGGGTGTGCTACTCCTTCATGGGCAACGCGGCCGATAGCGAGGATGCGACGCAATCCACGTTCGTCAAGCTCATGAAGGCTCGTCCGACCTTTACAAACGAGGAGCACGAGAAGGCGTGGCTGATCAGGGTGGCATCGAATCACTGCAAGGACGTGCTGAAGTCCTCGGCGCGCAAGGGCGTTCCCCTCGAGAGCGTGGCTGAGCCAGCTGCCGACGAGAGGGGTCCTGATCTGGCGCTCGACGCGGTCCTCGCTCTTGACTCCAAGTATAAGGACGTGGTGTACCTGCACTACTACGAGGGGTATTCCGCAGCCGACATCGCTCGCATGTTGGGTAAGCCCAGCTCGACCGTTCGTACCCACCTACGTGAGGCACGAGCGATACTGCGTAAGGCACTGGGAGGGCAGTGATATGGACGAACGTCGCATACGGGAGGCCTTCGAGCGCATGACTCCGAGCGAAGAGGCCAAGGAGCGGATGCTTAAGAACATCCTTGCCCACAGTGAGGCGCAGGGTGTTGATCGTCCCGCGCGGGGTGTTAGCCGGGCCTCGCGCGGCGCGCCGGTGACGGCCCCGCGTCGGGCGAGGCTTCGTTTTGCGCGCAGGATCGCGATAGGGGCGGCGGCCTGCCTTGCCCTCATCGTGGGGGTAGGAATGCTGACCCGTCCACACGCGGCCATGGATGCCGCTCGTACCAATGACGCACTCACGTCATCTGCTCCCTCAAAGACGAGCGACAACATGTCAGGGGAGTCTCGGGCGGGGGACTCTAGCGCCGCGAAGACCAACGGCATGGCAGCGAGCGAGGAGCAAGGCCAGGCGAGCGAGGCGTCAGGCGTGACGCACTTTCCGCCATCGATAGAGTTCGAGGGACGCAGCTACCAAAGAAGTGATGAGGCGCTTTCCCGGGATGACGTCGAGTCCGTGCGCGAACCGCTTGCCGAGATCAATCGTCCCAGCACTGCGCCGGGCGCGCCGAGCGTCCTTCTCGTTTACTCCCTTGTCGGCAGCGACAAGGACGAGGCCGTGGGCGTGAGCGACCCCGACCGGGAGCGATTCTGCCGCTATACAGTCCAGGCGAGCTAAAACCGGGAGGCGGCTCGTGCTGCCCCCGCGTTAGACTGCGGGAGCCGTCGCGTCCGAGAGGCCCGCCCCCCCAAGGGAAAGTTCCGTCCCTTCCAAGAGACCCTCGACATTTCCAAGAAAGCTTCGACGTTTTCGACCGCCCGATCGTGTTATAGGAAAGAGCCCTGTTCGGGGCTCTTCCAACACCTTCCAACACGAGGAGGCATCATGAAGAAGATCGCTTCAATTCTTGTCCGCTCAGCCCTCGCTAGCTGTCTGCTCTGCCTTGCGCTGGGGGGATGCGCCCCGGCCGCTCCCGAGCAGGACAGCTCACTTGCGGGAGACAGTCGCACGGACGCGACACCAACCTTGTCCCACCAGCCCAAGAGTCTCGACTCGTCCGATGGCGCGAATACAGAGGGTTTGACAAGCTCCTCCATAGGCACTCCCTATGAGGAGCCTCCAGTGCCCTATAACACCGAGGAGTATGCCGCCATGAGGGAGAACGGCTTTCTCAGCGTGGCCGCCAATCCCTTCTCCACCTTCTCCGCCGACGTGGATACCGCCAGCTACTGCAATCTGCGTCGCATGCTCAGCTCTGGCACCAAGCTGAACGACATCCCTAAGGGTGCCGTGCGCATCGAGGAGATGCTCAACTACTTTCGCTACGACTACCGTGCTCCTAAGGACGCAGAGCCCTTCGGTGTAACCCCCTGCATCTCCACCTGCCCCTGGAATCCCGACACCAAGCTGCTCGTTCTCGGGCTCTCGACCGAGCCGAAGGAGTATGCGCAGATGCACGGGAACAACCTGGTGTTTCTCATCGACAGTTCGGGATCTATGGAAGACCCCGAGAAGATGCCGCTGCTCAAGGAATCCATGGGCGAGCTCGTCGCCAACCTCAACGACGATGACACCGTGTCCATCGTCACCTATGCGGGCAGCGAGCGGGTCGTGCTCGAGGGCGCGAAGGCCCGCGAGCGCGAGCGTATCCTGCAGGCGGTGAGGGAACTGGACGCCAACGGCTCGACCAACGGGCAGGCCGGTCTTGCGAAGGCCTACGAGCTAGCACGCGCCCACTTCATTGAGGGGGGCAACAACCGTATCATCCTGGCCTCGGACGGAGACCTGAATGTGGGCATAACCAGTCAGAGTGAGCTGTCCGACTACGTGAGCCAGCAGCGCAAGAGCGGCGTGTACCTATCGGTGCTCGGCTTTGGACAGGGCAACTATAAGGACACAAAGATGGAGTCCATCGCCGATGACGGAAACGGCAACTACTCCTATATAGACTCGATCCAGGAGGCGAAGCGCGTGTTCGGGGAGGACCTCTGTGCCACCATGCGCACCGTGGCTGACGACGTCAAGCTGCAGGTCGAGTTCAACCCTGCCTATGTGAAGGGGTATCGCCTCATCGGATACGAGAACCGTTCCCTGAACGCAGAGGACTTCAAGAACGACAAGGTCGATGCGGGGGAGGTCGGAAGTGGGCATGCGGTGACCGTTGCCTACGAGATCGTGACGGCCGACTCGCCGATGCAGCTTCCCGAGATCGACTCAAAGTACGGAGGCGGCGAGCGCAAGGGTGAGAAGAACGGTGAGTGGATGACGCTGTCCGTACGATACAAGAATCCCGGCGAGAACGACTCAAAGCAGCTCAGCTATGGTATCGGGGAAGCCGACGTCACGGATCAGCCCTCCGACAACTGGAAGTTCGCGAGCGCAGTCATCGAGTTCGGCATGGTGGCAACGAAGAGCGAGCATGCGGGGACGGCCAGCTTCGATGGCGCGATAGCGCTCATGGACCAGATGGGCGCACTCGATGACCGTCAGCGTGAGTTCAAGAAACTCGTGAGCATCGCCAGCCTGTAGGAGCACTGTCCTTCTCAAAGAGCTTCTCGGAGGGGCTCCGTCTCCTCCGCCTTCCGCTCTCAGAGGAGTGTGACACGCTCGCGGCACCCAGGCACAGACATCGACTCATGGATGAATCCTATGCCACTGTTTTCTGAGTTAAACTAAGGGACGGTATCGATGGCTGGTTTGGGGGTGGGCGCGTGGGCCCCCTGGAGGAAGGAATACATATGGCGGGCAGCGCGGCGCCGACCAGTGGCATGAAGAAGGAGCTGACACTCTTCAACTTCTTTACCATTGGCTTCGGCGCAATTATTGGTACGGGATGGGTCCTTCTCGTGGGCGACTGGATGGTGTTGGGAGGGGGACCAATCCCAGCGATGATAGCATTTGCCATCGGCGCTCTCTTCCTGGTTCCAATAGGCATGTGCTTTGGTGAGCTGACTGCCGCGATTCCGATCTCGGGCGGTATCATCGAATACGTGGAGCGCACCTTTGGGCGTAAGCTCGGCTTCCTGACAGGCTGGATGCTCCTCTTGGGCAACGCGCCGCTTTGCCCGTGGGAGGCGATTGCCATCTCCAAGCTCCTGACGGATAGATTCGCCGAGTTTCCCGTTCTTGCATGGTTGAGGTCGGTCAAGCTCTACACGATCCTTGGGGCAGACGTCTACCTGTGGCCCACGCTCATCGCCCTTGCGTTTGCGGTCTTGGTCATTGTCCTGAACTTTCGTGGCGCCAGTGCGGCGGCAAAGCTCTCCTCATTTCTGACCAAGGCACTGCTGACGGGCATGATCCTGGCCATGATCATCTCGTTTATGGGTGGGGATAACCTGGCCAAGGCGATGCCTCCCTTCTCGCAGGTCATAGGTGCCGCAGGTGGCAAGTCAACCGAGGCTACGAGTCTCCTCGGAGGTGTCTTGGCCGTCCTCGTCATGACGCCGTTCTTCTATGCGGGCTTTGACACCATTCCCCAGCAGGCCGAGGAGGCTTCCGAGAACCTTGACTGGAAGAAGTTCGGTCTTGTTCCCGCAATCGCACTGCTCGCCTCGGGGGTGTTCTACCTGATCTGCATCTTTGCCTTTGGCACCATTGTCAACTGGCATGATTTCGTTATGAAGCCAGTGCCGGCACTGGCAGTCCTAGAGCAGATTAACATCTTCTTCTACATTGCGATGCTCATAATTGCCACCCTTGGCCCTTTGGGTCCCATGAATGCGTTCTTTGGTGCGTCCACCCGCCTGATGCTTGCTCTAGGACGCAAGGAGATGCTGCCGAAGTCTTTTGCTCAGATTGACCCCACGTCAGGTACTCCCAAACAGGCCAATATCGTTATGGGTGCCCTGACGCTCATAGGGCCATTTCTTGGCGGCAACATGCTTCTGCCCCTCACGGCAGTTGCATCCCTGGGCTTCATATTTGCCTGTACGATGGCCGGCTTCGCCTGCTTCAAGCTGCGCAAAACCGAGCCTGACCTTCCTCGTCCCTACGTGGTCAACGGCGGTAAGGGCGGCATCATAGCCGCCATCGTTGCCGGCTTGATCATCGTTGGCCTCATGGTCATCCCCTTCAGTCCGGCTGCGCTCAAGCCTGTTGAATGGGCCATCACCATCACGTGGATCGTCATAGGCTTCGTGATCTTCTTTGCGTGTGGGGGCGCTAAGGTAGCGGCTCGAAAACCCTAGATCTCCGATTGTCGCGGGACCATACGTCTGCAGGTGGCATTCGCACCAGGCGCAAGGCTGAGGGGGAGCTTACATGACCGAGAACAAGCGGGTCAAGATAATCCTCATCACGGGTTATCTTGGCGCCGGTAAGACCACAATACTCAATCACATCCTTTCCAACACGGAGGGGGTTCGCGCGGCTGTCATCGTGAATGACATCGGCGAGATAAATGTGGATGCCGCCCTCATCAAGGACGGCGGCTATGCCAGGGAGGGTGACGTCATCCCTTTGACCAACGGCTGCCTGTGCTGCACGCTCTCAAATGACCTCAGCCTCCAGCTTGGCGACCTCGCTGACACCGGAAAGTTTGACTACATCATCATCGAGGCCTCGGGCATCTGCGAGCCCATTCCCATCACCTATACCATCTCGGCCTTCTGCAACCAAAGCAGTCACTCCGACAAGCACGCTCGGCTCGACTTGGACAACATCGTGGCGGTGGTGGACTGTGCCCGCATGTACGACGAGTTTGATGGTGGCCGGGCGCTGCTTGGCAGCAACGTCAGCGAGGATGACATCGAGAGTCTCCTGATCCAGCAGATCGAGTTCTGCTCAACGCTCGTCCTCAACAAGGTCGACCTCGTGACGCCTGAGCAGCTTCAGGAGCTGAGGGCGCTTGTCAGGGGCCTTCAGAGGGACGCCGTGATCGTGGAGGCCGCGCATGGCAACATTCCCATCGCCGAGCTCGTCGACACCGGCCGCTTCGACTTTGACAGGGCGTACAGGTCAGCCGCGTGGATGGATGCCATGGAGCATCCCGAGGAGCATGAGGACCCAGAGACCCTGGAGTACGGCATCTCGACCTTCGTCTACCATCGCCGCAGGCCCTTTGATGCCAACGCCTTCGATGACTTCGTGCACAGCTGGCCGTGCAGCGTCATTCGCGCCAAGGGCACCGTCTGGATACGGCAGGACCCCGACATGGACTACGTATTCGAGCAGGCGGGCAGGCAGGTGCGACTCTACGAGAACGGCCTTTTCTCAGATTCCTTCCCCGAAGAGGAGAAGCGTCGCCTGCTTGCGGAGCAACCCGAGCTCCTTAGGGACTGGGACCCCGTCTGTGGCGATCGCAGGATCAGGCTCTGCTTCATCGGCCGCGGCATGGACCGCACAGCCATAGAGACGGGCCTTGACGCCTGCCTTAGAGAATGGAAGAGCTGAGATGAGGGATCTCCCGCCGAGGTCTGCGGCTTTTTGCCGAGGGTCTCTACAGCAGGTGGTTGGGGGAGCACCTCTACAGGTCCTCCCGCCGAGGTCTGCGACTCTCCGTCGAGGGGGCATCACGCGGGTCCGCGGCTCCCCGCTTTTGCCATCAAGGCGGCGCTTTGGGTCCTTGGTCGCGAGCCATTGCGGACAGGCCCTGGTGGTCGCGTTTTGACAGGACGATTTCGACGAGGGTCCCCGCATGGGACGGGGGCCATACGATGGAGATACGTGGAGGTTTCGATATGGGCAAGTACGCGTTTGCAGGTGGCCAACTCGTTGATGGTACTGGTGCCGCTCCCATCAACGACAGCCTCGTTCTGGTCGAGGACGACAAGCTGACCTATGCCGGTCGGCGCACCGAGATTCCCGAGGGCTTCGAGCTGCGTGACGTCTCGGGAAGGACCGTCATGCCGGGCCTGGTCGACACCCACCTGCACTTCTCGGGAAATCTGACCGACAACGACAACGACTGGGTCATCGAATCCGTTGCCCAGAAGCAGGCGTGTGCCGTCAAGCAGGCATATGATGCCCTGACCCATGGCCTTACCACCGTTGTCGAGATCGGACGCAACGGCATCGCGATTCGCGATCTCGTTAACATGGGTGTCATGAAGGGACCGCGCATCTTTGCCACGGGACTGGGCTTCTGCCGGGTTGCAGGCCATGGCGACTCCCACCATCTGCCTCTCCAGATTTCCAAGGACTCACACCCCTGGGGCTACCAGGCCGATGGACCGTGGGAGCTGCGCAGGGCCATCCGCATGCGCCTGCGCGAGAATCCCGACGCCATCAAGATCTGGGCCACGGGAGGTGGCATCTGGCGTTGGGACTCGGACCGCCTTCAGCTTTTTAGCACCGAGGAGATCCAGGCCATCGCCGAGGAGTGCGCGATGGTCCACATCCCCCTGTACGCACACTCCTACAACAACTTCGACGCGGCATACGACTGCGTGCGCTTTGGTTGCACGCAGATGATCCATGGCTTCGAGCTGGACGAGAGGACCATGAACCTCATGGCCGAGAAGGGCACCTTCTTCACGCCCACCATTGGCTTTCTGCCTACCTGGTACTCCACCTATCCCCCCGAGTGGACCCCCGAGCTCGATGCGTTTCCGGGCGAGACCGTCGTCGAGAAGGGCCTTGCGCGCACCTATGCCAACCTTCGCCGTGCCTATGAGTTGGGCATCACGGTCACCATCGGCTCCGACTCCTTCAGCTTTGTCACCCCGTACGGCTACGTTTCCATTGACGAGATGTATGACTTCGTCGACAAGGTCGGCATCCCCATCCTTGACGCCATCAAGGCGGCCACGAGCAACGGCGCCAAGATGCTGGGCAAGGAGGATGAGTTCGGTTCCCTTGAGGCGGGCAAGTCCGCAGATCTCCTCGTCGTGAAAGGTGACGTCGCGAGGGACATCCATGCCCTCACGCCCGATGCCATGGAGGTCATCATGAAGGGCGGGGATATCGTCATCAAGGGCGCCCTGTAGTCCCTGTGGTCACGGCCCCCTCTGGCGGGCCGTGCACCCAATGGCGCAATGTCCACATCGCAGCCGACTGTGGCGCCCGTGCCTTGGTCTCACCTCTGTCACGGGCGCCTTGCCAAGGTACCTCCCTACGCTGACGCCCCGAATCTGAACGCAGGGCGCTTCGAGGCTGTCATTCCACGTGGCTTTCGCGCTACACTAGGGCCAGTGAATGTGGGCTCGGGCCCGGGCGTGGGTCTGGGCCCGTGAGGAAGGTTACGGCTATGAGGGTTGCCATCGCGTCAGATCATGGGGGCTTTGACCAGAAGGTGGCGCTTGCCCGCTACATCCAGTCCCTCGGCCATGAGGTTGCTGACCTGGGGACGACGACAGGGAAGCGCTGTGACTACCCCGACTATGCGGATAAGGTCGCCCGTCTCGTCGCCTCGGGAGGGGCCGAGCGCGGAGTCCTCATCTGCGGCACGGGCATTGGCATGGCGCTTGCGGCCGACAAGGTCCCCGGCATCCGTGCCGCCAACATCCAGACGCCTCAGTTCGCGAGGCTCTTTCGGGAGCATAATGATGGGAATGTGCTCTGCTTGTCGGGTCGCTTCACGCCCTTGGAGCTCAACGAGGAGATCGTCAGGGTCTTCCTGACCCAGCAGTGTGCTGGTGGCCGCCATGCCACGCGGGTCAAGAAGATCATGCGCGAGGATGACTCTGGCTTCAAGGGCGTTGGGAAGAGCTTCGAGCAAGAGGGCTGATCATGAGCGTGCGTGCCGGTGCGCAGGCCGAGGCCTGAGATAGGCACGCCCAAGACAGGGGAGGATGGGTATGTCAGGCTATCTGGAGCAGCTGCGTGTTGAGGACAGCGAGGTCAGCGGTCTCATCGAGGAGGAACTCGGTCGCCAGCGCGACTCCATCGAGCTCATCGCGTCCGAGAACTTCGTGTCCCTCGTCGTGATGGAGGCGGTGGGAAGTCCTCTCACGAACAAGTACGCCGAGGGCCTTCCCGGCAAGCGCTACTATGGCGGTTGCTGGGCCGTCGACAAAATGGAGGACCTCGCTCGCGAGCGCGCGAAGCGGCTCTTTGGGGCCGCGTTCGCCAACGTCCAGCCCCACTCCGGTGCGCAAGCGAATTACGCGGCAGAAACTGCCTTCGCACGCCCTGGGGATACCGTCATCGGCATGGACCTCTCCAACGGCGGACACCTTACGCACGGCTCTCCCGCGAACTTCTCGGGTAAGCTCTTTGACATCAAGAGCTATGGGCTTGACCCCAAGACCGAGCGCATCGACTATGATGATGTCGAGGCAAAGGCGCGCGAGTCCAAGCCCGCCATCATCATCGCGGGTGCGTCGGCCTACCCCCGCACCATCGACTTCGAGCGCTTTGCCCAGATAGCCCACGACAGCGGCGCCATCCTCATGGTGGACATGGCCCACATCGCGGGCATCGTCGCCGCCGGCCTGCATCCCAACCCTGTGCCCTGCTCCGACGTTGTGACCTCCACTACCCACAAGACCCTGCGCGGCACGCGTGGCGGCCTCATCCTGTGGAACAACCCGGACTACACCAAGCGCATCAACTCGGCGGTCTTCCCGGGAACGCAGGGCGGACCCCTCGAGCACGTTATCGCCGGTAAGGCGGTGACCTTCGGCGAGGCGCTCAGGCCCGAGTTCAAGACCTATATCCAAGGTGTGCTCGTGAACGCCAAGGCGCTCGGTCGCGGCATGGAGTCGCGCGGCCTTCGCCTCGTGACGGGGGGCACAGACAACCACCTGCTGCTCGTGGACCTCACGGGGGTGGCGCAGGGCGAGGTCAGCGGGCGCGATGCGGAGCGGGCACTTGAGCGGGTCGGTATCACGGTCAACAAGAACACGATTCCCGGAGAGCAGCGCTCGCCCTTCGTGACGAGTGGCATCCGCGTGGGCTCTGCCGCCATCACGACACGCGGCTTCTCTGAGCAGGAGTGCGAGCGTGTCGGAGAGCTCATTGGTGACGTGGTGACGCATGTTCATGACGAGAGGGTGTTCGATCGCATCGAGGCGGAGGTCAAGGAGCTTCTGGCCTCGCATCCACTCTACCCGGGGCTGAGGTAGAATGCCCCCGATGCCATGCGACCGTCCCCCTGCTGGGGGCGGGACGCGTCCAGTCCAGGAAGGGGAGTGCATGGGGTTTGACACAAGTCGCCTTACGATCATCGACCATCCGCTGGTCCAGCACAAGCTGCACATCCTGCGCGACAGGGACACTCCCACCAAGCAGTTTCGCGAACTGGTCGGCGAGCTTGCGATCTTCGAGGGCTATGAGGCCATGCGTGACTTTCCCCTTGAGGATATCGAGGTAACGACTCCGCTCGAGAAGACCGTCTGCAAGCGAATCGCGGGAAAGAAGGTCGCCATCATTCCCATTCTGCGCGCCGGCCTGGGTATGGTGGACGGCCTGCTCTCGCTCGTTCCCTCCGCGCGCGTCGGGCACGTGGGGATGTATCGTGATCCCACAACCCATGCGCCGCACCAGTACTACTGTAAGTTTCCGCCAGACGTCGAGAGCCGTACCTGCCTCATCGTGGATCCCATGCTCGCAACAGGCGGTTCGCTCACGGCGGCCATACAGTTTTTGCGCGAGGCGCACGTCAGGGACATCCGTGCCCTCACGATAGTGTCGGCCCCCGAGGGCGTCAGGGCGGCTCTGGACTTCGACCCTGACGTGCGGCTCTATACCTGTGCGGTCGACAGGGGACTCAACGAGAGCGCCTACATCCTGCCGGGCTTGGGTGACGCGGGGGATCGTATCTATGGTACCAAGTAGGGGATGCGCCCGCGCCCCGGCCCTCGGCTAGGGCGCGGGCGGGGCTATGAGGGTTTCTCAGAGTCGGTCGCGCCCCGCATGGATACGTGCGAATGGGGTATCATAATAGATGCTGCACAGAGCTACTGGATTCTTGTGGCTGTGACAGAGAGACTCTTTACTGGTTCCTTCGGTGCTTTGACGTATGAAAGACGAGATGCAGGGCGATGAGCGTAGGGGTCGTTATCACGTGTGGCATGCTGTGCGGTCTTACGGGTTGTGTTTTGCCCGCCCGCCTCTTTGAACGCACGCTCCAAAAGAGTAAGATATGTGACGTGAGCGTGCCGGACGGAATCATGGCGATCATCGTCTCTTTTGTCTTTATGTCGCTGTGCGTTTTTGTCCTGTATGCCACGGCACAGGAGTACATTCTCGTCTTTGGGAGTTCGACGGTCGGAGCGTTCCTCGTGTTCTGGGGGATTGAGGCAATGAGGGCGATGCGCGCCATGCGCTAGGCGAGCCTTGCCGAAGGGAATGACGGATGGTGGATACTGTACTGCTTGCGATGGTCGCAAACCCACTCGATGGGTTGTCTGACGAGATGGACGAGTTGCTCGACGGCTTTATGTCCAAGCCGCTTGTTGGCTCGAGTGGACTGGGCCTGACCAACTATATCTTCTGGATGTGTGTGGCTCTCGCTCTGCTGCTCATCGTTATCTTCGCCTTCAAGGGCAGGCAGACCAAGGGGCTCGTGCCGCAGGGCGTGTTTGTGAACGCCATGGAGTCCGTTGTCGAGTTCGTTCGTGACGATATGTGCAAATCGATTCTTGGGGATAGTTGGAAGAGGCACTTTCCCTTCCTCGCTGCGATCTTCTTCTTCATCGTGGCAAACAGTATCGTGGGCATCATCCCCGGGGCGCACCCCGGAACGGGTACCATCGGTGTCACGGGTGCCCTCGCGCTCTGCTCGTTCTTTTATTTTATCGTGATGGGCATCAAACGTATGGGGCCTATCGGCTACATTAAGAGCCTCGCCCCTAAGGGCGTTGTCTTTCCCCTCAACGTGCTTGTGTGGGTCATCGAACTCTTCTCGACCTTCCTGCGCTTGGTAACCTTGGCTGTCCGACTCTTCTGCAATATGTTCGCCGGCCATGTCGTGATGGGTACCTTTGCGATACTTGCCGCCCTCTTCGTGGGGCCGCTCATGCAGGGGGTTTCGGCTGCCGCGATGGGGTATGCTGCGGCGTCCGCCTTTTGGATCGTTCTGCTCATTGTCATCTACCTGGTGGAGATTCTTGTGGGCATCATCCAGGCGTATGTCTTCACGCTGCTTTCGGCCGTGTACATCCAGCTCGTCGAGAGCGAATAGGGCGGTGGGGCCAAGAGACTGGCAACTCGCGGGCATGGATGTGAACTACCCGCCATTGCAATAGAGGGGACATTGGGGTGCCCCATGTTCGGGCACAAGTCAAAGGAGGAATCGTGGGAGTCATCGGGTATGGTCTTGGCGTTATAGGTGCTGGTCTTGGCATCGGTCTTGCGGCCTATGGTGCGACAACGGCCATGGCGCGTCAACCGGAGGTTCAGGGTCGTCTGTTCACGACCTTCATCCTTGGCTCTGCGTTTGTCGAGGCCCTGGCACTCATCGGCTTCGTCGTCACGCTCATGGCCAAATAGGTTGGCGGCCAAACGACGAGACGCATGAGTTGGAGGAATTCCATGTACAGGAATACGAAGGGGCATACATGGCTGGCTCGCGTCGCTGCTGTGACGCCGATTCTGCTAACGCCCGGTGTGGCGCTGGCGGACACGCCAAGTGGCACCGATCTGCTGCTTCCCAAGCCCGCCGAGTTCATCCCTGCGCTCTTGGCTTTCCTGGTCATCTGGGCAGTCCTCGCTAAATTCGCATGGCCCTCTATCCTCGGTATGATGGAGAAGCGTCAGCAGAAGATCCAGGACGATCTTGACGCGGCGCAGCAGGCCAAGGTGAAGGCCACCGAGGAAGAGAAGGCATACGAGGCAAAGATTGCCGATGCCCAGAGGCAGGCAGAGGAGATCATATCCAAGGCGAAGAAGGAGGCCGAAGAAGAGCGTTCGCAGGTCTTGGCTAAGGCCCAGCGGGAGGCTGTGGGGATCATCGCTAAGGCTCACGGTGCCGTCGGCTCCGAGCGCAAGAAGGCCATGATCGAGCTTTCGGGACAGGTTGTCGACCTCTCGGTCGAGATCGCCGGCAAGATCATAGGCAACGATCTTAGCGAGGTGGATCAGCGCAGGTTGGCCGAGAAGTACCTTGCGGAAGTGGGCACCCCCGATGCTGACTAACCATATCGAAAACGAGAGGGTGGAGGCGTACGCCCGCGCACTCATCGAGGCAGGACGAGGTGAGGGTCGTGCGAACGCTAACCTCGTGCAGTGGCAGCACGCGCGCAAGTTCTCGCCCGAGGTCCTCGAGACCTTGGCTGCCATGCGTGCCGACGGTGATGATAATCTCATCGCTGAGGTTTCCAAGCGGTATAAGGAAATTCTCGACAGTGAGGATACGACCGTCTCGGTCACGGTCACGACCTGCATACCCATGGACGACGAACTGCGTGAGAAGGTGCGCGAGAGGACGAGCGCGAGGCTCAAGGCTCCTGTCTTTCTCCAGGAGCGCATTGACCCCTCCATTTTGGGCGGCATCGTCATCGAAGCGCGGGGCAAGCGCTATGATGCCTCTGTGCGTGCCCAGCTCGCTAACATTCGTAAGACGCTCGCCTCTACCTTTGTCGGAAGTGATGAGCAATGACAGATACTATTAGCTCTGAAAAGATCATGAGCACGCTGCGCGAGCAGCTCGCCCAGATCAGCGCGACCGTCGATCGCCAGGAGGCTTCCGTTGTCACCGAGGTGGGGGATGGCATCGCGCATATATCGGGGCTCAAGACGGTCATGTCTGGCGAGCTGCTGGAGTTCACAAGTGCCAGCACGGGTCATAGCATCTTTGGCCTCGCTCAGAACCTTGACGTCGACGAGGTGGGTGCTGTCCTCTTTGGTGACGTTGACTCCATTCGCGAGGGCGATGAGTGCCGCACCACGGGACGCGTCATGGACATCCCCGTGGGTCGAGCCATGCTTGGTCGTGTCGTGAACCCTCTCGGTCAGCCCATTGACGGGCTGGGCGCCATCGATGCGACGGCACGCAGGCCCATTGAGTTTAGGGCGCCTGGCATCATGGAGCGCCAGCCGGTTTGCGAGCCCGTACAGACGGGTCTTCTGGCTATCGACGCCATGGTGCCCATCGGTCGTGGTCAGCGTGAGCTCATCATCGGCGATCGCAAGACGGGCAAGACGGCTATTGCCATTGACGCCATCGTCAACCAACGCGAGACCGATATGATCTGCATCTACGTCGCCATCGGGCAGAAGGCGTCAACGGTTGCGGCAATCAAAGAGACGCTCTTCCGCCAAGGCGTGCTCGATAAGACGATCATCGTCGCTGCCACGGCTGCCGACTCCGCGCCTCTGCAGTACATCGCCCCGATGGCGGGCGCTGCCATTGGCGAGTATTTCATGTACAACGACAAGGATGGCAAGTCCGCAGACGTCAGTCATCCGGGCGGTCATGTGCTCGTCGTTTACGACGACCTCTCCAAGCAGGCCGTCGCCTATCGTCAGATGTCACTTACCCTGCATCGCCCGCCTGGGCGCGAGGCCTATCCCGGTGACATCTTCTACCTGCACTCGCGCCTACTCGAGCGCGCCTGCAAGATGTCTGACGCCAATGGTGGCGGCTCCTTGACGGCGCTCCCGATCATCGAGACGCAGGAGGGCGATGTCTCGGCCTATATCCCCACAAACGTGATCTCTATCACCGATGGCCAGATCTACCTGCAGTCGAACCTCTTCTTCCAAGGGCAGCGTCCTGCCGTTGACGTTGGCATCTCGGTGTCACGTGTCGGTGGTGCCGCGCAGCTCGATTCGATGAAGCAGGTGGCAGGCACGCTTCGCCTCGACCTTGCCTCCTACCGCGAGAAGCAGGCCTTTGCCCAGTTTGGCTCCGATCTCGACAGCACGACGCAGTACCAGCTCAATCACGGCGCACATATGATGGAGCTGCTCAAGCAGGGCCGCTATGCCGCCCTCGATGCGGCTGACCAGGTCATTGCCATCTTCGCCGCCAAGGAGGACTTCCTCGACGACATCGACCTCGATCACGTCACGCTCTTTCGCGACCAGCTTGCCAAGTTCATGGCCGAGAAGCACCCTCAGGTTCGCTCGGCGCTCAAGGCAGGCAAGATCACCGATGAGCTTGGCGAGAAGATCAAGTCCTACGTCGCGGCCTTCAAGACCGACTTCCTTGAGGAATATCCCAACCGTAAGAAGGCGGCGGACGTCGCCGAGATGGCCGAGGACATGACTGCGGGGGATTCCGGTACCACGGTAGGCCAGGAGTAGCAGCAGATGGCGAACCTTCGCGAAATACAGAGGCGCATGAGCTCCATCAAGAGTACGATGCAGATCACGCGCACGATGGAGATGATCTCTACCGCCAGGATCCAGAAGGCGCTCTTGCGGGCCGAGGATGCCTCGCCCTATAAGGACGCCATCACCCACATGCTCGCTCACGTCGCGTCTGCTGGCTTTGATGACTCGCAGCCGTTGCTGCAAAGGCATCGTGAGGAGAGAAGCGTTCTCTTTGTCCTGATTGCCTCTGACCGCGGTCTTGCTGGTGGTTTCAATATCCTGCAACAACGCCTGGTCGAGCAGCAGATGAGGGACCTTGCGGCTCGAAACGTCAAATCATCGGTCATCACCTGTGGTCGTAAGCCCACCGAGTACTTCACTTACCGCAAGATCCCACCAGTCCTCTCCTTCGTCGGCACCTCTTCCGAGCCGACGCATGATGAGGCTGACCGCATTGCGTCCTATGTTATGGACGGCTATGCGTCAGGTAAACTTGATCGCGTCATGATCATGTACTGGCACGCCAAGAACCGCGTAGATCAGGTGCAGGTCAGCGAACAGATTCTTCCCGTCTCGCGGGAGAGGCTCATGATGCCTAACCGTCCGCGCACTCCTGAGGCCCTCTCGCAGGTTGAGCACGAGGCCTATACCGACTACGCCTTCGAGCCATCGGCTCATGAGGTTATGGATTACTTGATGCCCGCCTATATCAGGACGGTCATCTTCCACGCTCTGCTCGATTCGGCGGCCGCCGAGCATGGGGCGCGTCGCCGTGCCATGCAGTCGGCCACCGATAACGCCAAGGAGGTGCTTGGCAGTCTCGGCCGTAGCTACAACCGCGAGCGCCAGGGCGCCATCACCACAGAGCTCAATGAGATCATTGGCGGTGCTTCCGCATTGGAGGACATGTAATGGCTACTTTAGAAGAGACGCGCACGCCGCTTGAGGAGGCTGCCTACCTCCATATGTACCAGAGTGTGGGCACGGGCAAGATCATCCGCATCGTCGGGCCGGTCGTGGACGTCAAGTTTGATGGAAAGGTTCCCGCCATCTACACGGCACTCGTCGTCGATGGCGATACGCCAGTGGGCAAGGTGCACACCGTGCTCGAGGTCGAGTCCCAGCTCGCCGATGGTGTGGTGCGCTCCGTTGCCATGTCATCCACCGATGGCCTGCAGCGCGGTCTTATGGTACATGATACGGGGCGACCCATGATGATGCCCGTAGGTCCCTTTACCTTGGGGCGTGTCTGGAACGTCATGGGACAGCCTGTCGACGGGAAGGGGATTCCCGAAGACGTGCTCTACTACCCCATACATCATCCGGCGCCTCCCTTTGAGGATCTCACCACTACGACCGAGGTCTTCGAGACCGGCATCAAGGCCATCGACCTCTTGGAACCCTATGTGCGCGGCGGTAAGACAGGCCTCTTTGGTGGGGCTGGTGTCGGCAAGACGGTTCTTATACAGGAGCTTATCAACAATCTTGCGCAAGAGCACGGTGGCACCTCGGTCTTTACTGGCGTGGGCGAGCGTACGCGCGAGGGTACCGACCTTTACCTCGAGATGACGGAATCCGGCGTCATCAACAAGACCTGCCTGGTCTATGGTCAGATGAACGAGCCGCCTGGAGCGCGCCTGCGCGTGGGTCTCGCAGGCCTCACGACGGCCGAGTACTTCCGTGATCAAGGCCAGGACGTGCTGCTCTTCATAGACAACATCTTCCGTTTCTCTCAGGCGGGCTCTGAGGTCTCGGCACTCCTTGGCCGTATGCCGTCAGCTGTCGGCTACCAGCCCACGCTGGCCACCGAGATGGGCGACCTCCAGGAGCGCATCACCTCCACCAAGGAGGGTTCGATCACCTCCGTCCAGGCTGTCTACGTTCCCGCAGACGACCTCACGGACCCGGCTCCTGCCACGACGTTCACGCACCTCGATGCCACGACGGTCCTCTCTCGCGCCATCACCGAGCTGGGTATCTACCCGGCTGTCGACCCTCTGGCAAGCTCCAGCTCCGCCCTTGATCCTTCCGTTGTGGGTGACGAGCACTATCGGGTCGCCATGGCCGTCCAGGAGACCCTACAGGAGTACTCCGACCTCCAGGACATCATCGCCATCTTGG
This sequence comes from Olsenella sp. oral taxon 807, assembly GCF_001189515.2. Taxonomy (NCBI): domain Bacteria; kingdom Bacillati; phylum Actinomycetota; class Coriobacteriia; order Coriobacteriales; family Atopobiaceae; genus Olsenella; species Olsenella sp. oral taxon 807. The sequence continues at coordinate 2,699,048 of NZ_CP012069.2, read as the reverse complement.
GCATGGATGAGCTATCCGAAGAACAGCAGCTCGTGGTTTCCCGTGCGCGCAAGATCCAACAGTTCCTCTCGCAATCGTTCCATGTCGCCGAGAAGTTCACAGGTAACCCCGGCGTGTACTGTTCGGTCGAAGATACCGTCCGCTCCTTCGCCGCTATCATAGATGGCCAGTGCGACGATATTCCTGAGCAGGCGTTCCGCTTTGCGGGCAGCATTGATGACGTTCGACGTCGTGCCAGTACGATGTCTGCGGGCAAACAGGGGTAGGAGAAGGGCGATGGCAGAGCTTAGCTGTCAGTTCGTGCGTCCCGACAGGCTCCTGTATGAGGGGCCTGTCGCAAGCCTCATCCTAGTGACGGAGTCGGGTGAGCTGGGGGTGTGGCCTGGCCATGCCGCCGAGATCTGCGCGCTTGGTGATGGTGTCGTCCGCCTGCATCTGCGCGAGACGGACGGCGGTGGTACCGTGAAGGTCATCATTTCGGGTGGCTATGTCGAGATAGATGGCAAGGATGTCATCATTCTGGCCGACCATGCTCGACGTACCGACGACATTGACCCTGACCAGGTGCGCGACACGAGAGAGGCCGCGTTTGATACGCGCGATGCCCTTCCTGAGGGGGATCATCGTCGTGCGTACTGGGACAATAAGATAAAATGGTGCAACCTGCTGCTCAAGCACGCTGAGCGCTCTGGCAACGAGGTCGCGTAGGCGTCCGCCGGCGTGACGCGTCTCAGGAGGCAAGTTGGAAGTCATCAGGGTCAAGGGTGGACGTTCCATAGAGGGTGAGGTTACAGTCGAGGGTGCCAAGAACTCGGCGCTCAAGCTCATGGCGGCAACGCTCATGGCGCCCGGCGTGAATACGCTTACAAATGTTCCCAACATTGCAGATGTGCATGTTATGGGCAAGGTGCTCAAGTACCTGGGTGCGAGGATAGAGGTCCTCGGTGAGCATGAGCTTAAGATCGACACGTCTTCGGTCGATAGGTGGGAGACGCCCTACCACCTCGTCGCCCAGATGCGGGCATCGACGGCCGTGCTCGGTCCGCTGCTGTCGCGCTTTGGCAAGGCCATCGTCGCGATGCCGGGCGGCTGTAACATCGGGGCGCGCAAGATAGACATGCATATCTTGGGCCTGGAGTCTCTTGGCGTCAACTTTGACGTCGATCATGGAGACATCCACGCCAGCATACCCCATGGCCTTAAGGGTACCCAGGTCATGCTTGACTTCGCAAGTGTCGGTGCCACCGAGAATCTCATGATGGCCTCCGTTCATGTGACGGGCACGACCGTGATAGAGAACGCGGCTCGTGAGCCAGAGATCGTCGATCTCGCAAACCTTCTTAACGAGATGGGGGCAAAGGTCAGTGGCGCAGGATCCTCTCGTATAGAGATCGAGGGCGTGGAGGAGCTGCACCCTGTCGAACACAGGGTTGTGGGTGATCGCATCGAGGCGGGCACCTTCATCGCCATGGCGGGCATTTGTGGAGGGCCCGTCACCGTCAAGGGCTTCGATCCGGCTCACCTCGGGCTTGTGCTCAAGAAGTACGAACTCATGGGTCTGGACGTTGAGCGCGGAAGACATGAGTGCACCGTGAGCCGCCAGGCACCCATACGCTCGATAGATATCCAGACCCTACCCTTTCCTGGCTTTCCCACCGACCTGCAGGCCCAGACCATGTGTCTCCTCGCACAGGGATCCGATTCCTGCATCGTTACCGAGAACGTCTTTGAGAATCGCTTCATGTTTGCAAGCGAACTGCAGCGTATGGGTGCCGACATCACCATAGAGGGCCATCATGCCATTGTGCGTGGCGTCGAGAGGTTTTCGGGTGCTGAGGTCAAGTCGCCCGATCTGCGCGGTGGTGCGGCGCTCGTGATGGCGGGGCTTGTCGCAGATGGGTATACGACCGTCTCTGATGTTCACCATATCGATCGCGGATACGAGTGCTTTGTCGAAAAGCTTCAGGCCCTTGGCGCCGAGGTGCGTCGCATGGAGGTCCCAGACCTCGAGGATGGGGGAGAGGTTGGTTAGGATCGCTTGGCCTCTAGCTTCGCTGAGGTGCTACCCATGCCGTGGATGACGCTTGTCCCCTCCGTGGGGTTGAGTCTCTCCTAAGCTGGGTAGACGATACACAGGCTGGTAAAGCTACCAGCAGGTATCCATGGATAGGAGAGGGAATGGAAAGTGCAGTTGAACGCAAGCGACCCCGGGCGGGAAGCGATGACGCCTGTCTGGCCGCAAAGAACAGACCTGGGTCGCACAGGCTCTCTATGGCCAACGAGGACTACCTCGAAGCCATCTACCGCGTCATGGAGGAGGCCGGCGACTTCAGCGGCGCTCGCTCCGTTGACGTGGCAGACCGGCTCGGTGTCTCTAAGGCGAGCGTCAACAAGGCGGTGAGCACTCTCAAGGACGCCGGGTATGTCGCGCAGAACCACTACGGACGCGTGAGGCTGACCGACGCGGGTCGGGTCTATGCGTCTCACGTCTGGCGCTGTCACAGGATGCTTCGCTCCTTCCTCGAGAGGGACCTCGGTGTAGATCACGAGACGGCGGATGCCGAAGCCTGCCTGATGGAACATGCCCTCTCGCGTGACACACAGCTCAAATGGCTCGGCTATCTCGAGAAGCAGGGGATAGCGATCGAGGACTAGAGGCGCCAGGGCAGCTGTGGAGAGCGGGTGTGACGGCTCTCTTGGGCCTGCCGTCTGCGGCCTTGTCGATCCTTATGGTGACGTGAGGGAGTATCCTAAATCGAATGGGCCGGAAGCTGGCCCATGTTCCTGCACTGTGTAGCGCAGCCCACGAAAGGACGTCGTCTCATGAAGGCAGTCATTCCCGCCGCAGGTCTTGGTACTCGCTTCCTACCGGCCACCAAGGGCACACCCAAGGAACTCCTTCCCGTGCTCAACAAGCCGGTCATCCAGTATGTCGTGGAGGAGGCCCTCGAGCCCGAGGGAGTCGATGGCGTCATCATCGTGAACTCACACGAGAAGCCGCAAATCGAATCGTATTTCAAGGTTGATGGCGGTTTCGAGGACATCCTGCGCAGGCGTGGCAAGCTGAGGGAGGCTGACTCCGTTCATGAGGCGGCCTCCCTCCCTGTGAGCTTCGTCTACCAAGACGAGCCTCGCGGCCTTGGCCATGCGGTCCTATGTGCGGCTGCGGCCACGGGTGACGAGCCATTCTTTGTGCTGCTTGGTGACTACTTCGTGCCCGACCACCAGATGTGCGTCAATATGAAGCGGGTTTCGGACGAGCGTGGGGGTGCCCCTGTGATCGCGGTTGCGCCTGTGCCGCCAGACCAGGTGAACCGCTATGGCATCATCGCGGGCGAGTGCGTTGGTAGCCTTGCGGGTGGCGAGTTGGTAGACAGCGAGGCACAAGGAGCGGTGTGGAAGATCTCTGGCCTCGTAGAGAAGCCCGCCCCGGCAGATGCCCCGAGCCACCTCTTTATCGTGGGGCGCTACCTGCTTACCCCACGAGTTATGGAACTCCTCGAGGACCAGGGTGTTGGGGCGGGCGGAGAGATCCAGCTCACCGACGCGATGCAGCGCCTGCTTGCCGAGCAGGACATGTATGCCCTGGTCGTCGAGAGGGAGGAAGGCTGCGATACGGGCACTCCAGCGGCGTGGGCGGCCACGAATGCCAAGCTCGCCCTGCTCGATGAGTCGACCAGGCTCGCCTTCACAGAGGCCCTCGGCACAAAGGCCTCAGCGCTTCTTGGCTAGCGGGCGATGCGATGCGTGCCCTCAGCTTTGGTGTGAGCGGTTGGACCGCCCGCTTTGACAATGGCTTCGACGAGACGTCTGTGTCGTCCATTGCCGCAGCGCTCGGCCAGCTATGGTCGAGACGCCACGGTGGGGCCACCGTTGCTGTCGGCTACGACACGCGTCATGACTCGCAGGGCTACGCGACGCTTGTGGGGTCAATACTTGCCGCGTATGGCCTGACGGTCAGGGTCTCTGTGTCTGCCTGCCCCTCGCCCGCCCTCTGCTGCGCCGTTGCGGCGGACCCGGCCTGTATAGGTGGCGTCAGGGTGAGTGGCTCCGACGCGCCCTGCGAGTATGGTGGGATCTCTGTCTGTGGCAGCGATGGGGGGAGCGTCTCACAGCGTTTCGCGAAGGCAGTCGATCAGCTCGTGGGCGTCGCCGCACCTGTTAGCATGGACGAGTTCGACACGGCGGATCTGATGGGGCCCTACAAGGCTTGCCTGAACAGAGTCATCAGGCCGCCCGATGCCCCCCATCGCACGCTCAAGATCGTTGTCGACCCCATGCATGGGGTCGGTGCGCAGCCCCTTTTACCCCTGCTCAAAGAGTTGGGCTGCGACGTCACGCTCATGCATGGGGAGCAGCGCGAGGACTTTGGAGGTCTTCATCCCGAGGCTGCGGAGCCGTGGGTGGACGACTGCGAGGCGGCGGTCGTGCAAGGAGGTGCTGACCTTGGAATCGTGCTTGATGGCGACGCGATGCGCTCTGCCGTGATAGATGCCCAGGGCACCCTCGTCACACCGCATAAGCTTATCCCTGTGCTGCTCGACCATCTTGTACGGAGCCGCCGCATGTCGGGTCGCGTGGTCTGCACGATGGCGAGCTCCGCTCAGATTCGCCTGGAGGCGGAGCGCCTCGGGCTTGGCTTCACCGCAGTTCCCGTGGGCTTCGATCGCATCCATGACGAGCTGCTTGACGGTGACGTGCTCCTCGGCTGTGAGGAATTCGGCGGCGTGTGTCTGCCCATCCACCTTCCCGAGAGGGACGGTACGCTTGTCGCGCTGCTCGTCGTGGAGAGTCTGCTGAGGTCGGGACAAAGCCTTGCCGAGGCCGTATCGGAGCTTGAGGCGCAGATTGGCCCCATGAGTTACGGCAGGCGCGACATGAGGCTCGATCCGGCAAAGCTACGGACGCTCTCCAACGCCCTGCCGGGTCTCAACCCAGGGGTCGTCGCAGGTGAGCAGCCACGTCACGTCTCGCACGCCGATGGTCTCAAGCTCGAGTTCTTCGATGACTCGTGGCTCATGGTGAGACCGTCCCGAAGGGAGCCCACGGTGAGGATCTATGCCGAGGCGCACAGCGTTAGAAGACGGGACAAGCTCCTGAACGTGGCAATCGACTATGTCGAGGGTGGCTATCAGCAGGATCTGCTGCGATAGTCCTATCTGCCCGCAGGAAGACAGATATGGATGATATGTGATTATCCGTATTGTCAGCGGGGTTGGGGAAGAGAGTGCGTAATATATCTCTTCGCGCCGCGCGGGGGACAGCCTCCCGCCCGGGCGCTGCGAACCCTGAGAACCGGATACTGCGATCGAAAGATCGACGAGAGACAGCAGAGCGAAGTTCGAGTTATTCGAGAGAGTCAATTCGAAACCAAGCGAATCCAGATCAGCGGGATCTTGGACGGACCGACGCGCTCCGAGAGACGACACACACGCCGGCGAGCCCGGCGCACGTTCGAACGGAGAGTTCGATCCTGGCTCAGGATGAACGCTGGCGGCGCGCCTAACACATGCAAGTCGAACGGTTAAAGCCCCTTCGGGGGTGCATAGAGTGGCGAACGGCTGAGTAACACGTGGGCAACCTGCCCCCCGCACCGGGACAGCCTCGGGAAACCGTGGTTAATACCGGATACTCCGCCACCCCCGCATGGGGGCGGCGGGAAAGCCCAGGCGGAGGGGGATGGGCCCGCGGCCTGTTAGCTCGTTGGCGGGGTAACGGCCCACCAAGGCGATGATGGGTAGCCGGGTTGAGAGACCGACCGGCCAGATTGGGACTGAGACACGGCCCAGACTCCTACGGGAGGCAGCAGTGGGGAATCTTGCACAATGGGCGAAAGCCTGATGCAGCGACGCCGCGTGCGGGACGAAGGCCTTCGGGTCGTAAACCGCTTTCAGCAGGGACGAGGCCGCGAGGTGACGGTACCTGCAGAAGAAGCCCCGGCTAACTACGTGCCAGCAGCCGCGGTAATACGTAGGGGGCGAGCGTTATCCGGATTCATTGGGCGTAAAGCGCGCGCAGGCGGCCTGCTCGGTCGGGAGTCAAATCCGGGGGCTCAACCCCCGCCCGCTCCCGATACCGGCGGGCTTGAGTCTGGTAGGGGAAGGCGGAATTCCCAGTGTAGCGGTGGAATGCGCAGATATTGGGAAGAACACCGGTGGCGAAGGCGGCCTTCTGGGCCACGACTGACGCTGAGGCGCGAAAGCTAGGGGAGCGAACAGGATTAGATACCCTGGTAGTCCTAGCCGTAAACGATGGACACTAGGTGTGGGGGGAGGATCCCTCCGTGCCGCAGCCAACGCATTAAGTGTCCCGCCTGGGGAGTACGGCCGCAAGGCTAAAACTCAAAGGAATTGACGGGGGCCCGCACAAGCAGCGGAGCATGTGGCTTAATTCGAAGCAACGCGAAGAACCTTACCAGGGCTTGACATGCGGGTGAAGCGGCGGAGACGCCGTGGCCGAGAGGAGCCCGCACAGGTGGTGCATGGCTGTCGTCAGCTCGTGTCGTGAGATGTTGGGTTAAGTCCCGCAACGAGCGCAACCCCCGTCGCATGTTGCCAGCGGTTAGGCCGGGCACCCATGCGAGACCGCCGGCGTCAAGCCGGAGGAAGGTGGGGACGACGTCAAGTCATCATGCCCCTTATGTCCTGGGCTGCACACGTGCTACAATGGCCGGCACAGCGGGCCGCCACCGCGCGAGCGGGAGCGAATCCCCAAAGCCGGCCCCAGTTCGGATTGGAGGCTGCAACCCGCCTCCATGAAGTCGGAGTTGCTAGTAATCGCGGATCAGCACGCCGCGGTGAATGCGTTCCCGGGCCTTGTACACACCGCCCGTCACACCACCCGAGTCGTCTGCACCCGAAGTCGCCGGCCCAACCCGCGAGGGGGGGAGGCGCCGAAGGTGTGGAGGGTAAGGGGGGTGAAGTCGTAACAAGGTAGCCGTACCGGAAGGTGCGGCTGGATCACCTCCTTTCTAGGGAGCACGCCCCCGCGGGGGGCGATGGGGCGCGGGCGATCCCGCCCGACCCCGCTGAAGCTTGCCTCTCGCCGCGCCCGGCGCGCAGTGTCCGGTCCCGAGGGCTCGCCCTCGCCGTACCCTGAGAGCCGCATAGCGTGACAAAGACGAAAAGTTTTCTTTTTTCAAGAAGATCGCATCTGATCGCGCCGGGGGCGAAAGGCCCCGGGCGCAACGTATGTGTACGTACGAGGCCATCGAAGAGAAGATGGTAAGCGCACACGGTGGATGCCTTGGCACAGGAAGCCGACGAAGGACGTGACAAGCTGCGATAAGCCGCGGTTAGGGGCACATGCCCGCCAGACCCGCGGATCTCCGAATGGGCGAACCCGCCGGGACCAGAGGCCCGGCACCCCGCGCCGAACACATAGGCGCGGAGGAGGCAACCTGGGGAACTGAAACATCTCAGTACCCAGAGGAAGAGAAATCAACCGAGATTCCCCCAGTAGTGGCGAGCGAACGGGGAAGAGGCCAAACCGGCGGGCGCTTCGGCCCCGCCGGGGTTGTAGGGCCGGTCGTCGCGCAGTGACAAATCCCCGCGGGAGCGGAACGGCCTGGGAAGGCCGGCGAGACAGGGTTAGAGCCCCGTACGCGAACCCGCAGGGACTGCCGACCGGTTCCTGAGTACCGCCGGACACGTGAAACCCGGTGGGAAGCTGGGGGGACCACCCTCCAAGCCTAAATACTCTCCTGTGACCGATAGCGGACGAGTACCGTGAGGGAAAGGTGAAAAGCACCCCGGGAGGGGAGTGAAACAGTACCTGAAACCGTGTGCGTACAAGCAGTCGGAGCGCCCCTCGGGGCGTGACGGCGTGCCTTTTGTAGAATGAGCCAGCGAGTTACGGTGTGCGGCGAGGTTAAGCTTTGAAGCGAGCCGCAGCGAGAGCGAGTCCCAACCGGGCGCTTGAGTCGCGCGCCGTAGACGCGAAGCCGGGTGAGCTATCCGTGGGCAGGCTGAAACGGGGGTAAGACCCCGCGGAGGGCCGAACCCACCTAGGTTGAAAACTGGGGGGATGACCTGCGGATAGGGGTGAAAGGCCAATCAAACCCGGAGATATCTCGTTCTCCCCGAAATAGCTTTAGGGCTAGCCCCGGGCGTTTGCCTGCGGAGGTAGAGCACTGAATGGGTGCGGGGGCCTCACCGCCTACCAAGTCCAATCAAACTCCGAATGCCGCAGGCCCAGAGCCCGGGAGTCAGAACATGTGGGCTAAGCCGTGTGTTCGAGAGGGAAACAGCCCAGACCGCCCGCTAAGGTCCCCAAGTCCGTGCTGAGTGGCAAAGGATGTGCGTTTGCTCAGACAACCAGGATGTTGGCTTAGAAGCAGCCACCCATTCAAAGAGTGCGTAACAGCTCACTGGTCGAGTGGACATGCGCCGACAATATACGGGGCTAAGCACGGTACCGAAGCGGCGGACCCGCGCGCGAGCGCGGGTGGTAGGGGAGCTTTCCGTCCGGGGCGAAGCGAGGGGGCGACCCTTCGTGGACCGGCCGGAAGTGAGAATGCTGGCATGAGTAGCGAGAGGGGCGTGAGAAACGCCCCCGCCGTAAACCCAAGGTTTCCTGGGCAAGGCTAATCCTCCCAGGGTCAGTCGGGTGCTAAGGCGAGGCCGGAAGGCGTAGCCGACGCGCAGCAGGCAGACATTCCTGCACCCCCGACGCGGCGCCATCACCGACGGGGTGACGGAGAAGGGTAGCTCAGCGGGGTTCTGGACGTCCCCGTGAGGCCACGTAGGCCGGGCGGCTGTGAAACGCGCCGCCCGCGAGGGCTGAGGTGGCTGACGAAGCGACTGGGTGAAGTGAGTGAGCCCATGCTCCCGAGAAAAACCCCTAGGGATGCCGCGCGGGGCCCGTACCGCAAACCGACACAGGTGGGTGGGTAGAACATACCAAGGCGATCGGGAGAACTATGGTTAAGGAACTCGGCAAAACTGCCCCGCAACTTCGGGAGAAGGGGTGCCGCCGCCGGTGGAGGGGCTTGCCCCCCGAGCTGGTGGCGGCCACAGTGAAGAGGTCCAAGCGACTGTTTATCAAAAACACAGGACTCTGCTGAAGTCGTAAGACGACGCATAGGGTCTGACGCCTGCCCGGTGCCGGAAGGTCACGAGGAGCCGTCAGCGAGAGCGAAGCGGCGAATCCAAGCCCCGGTAAACGGCGGCCGTAACTATAACGGTCCTAAGGTAGCGAAATTCCTTGTCGGGTAAGTTCCGACCTGCACGAAAGGCGTAACGATTTGGACGCTGTCTCAACCATAGACCCGGTGAAATTGCACTAGTCGTGAAGATGCGACTTACCCGCGGAAGGACGGAAAGACCCCGTGAACCTTTACTGCAGCTTGACATTGGCTGCCGGTTCGTCGTGTAGAGGATAGGTGGGAGACGCCGAACCAGGGACGCCAGTCCCTGGGGAGTCACCCTTGGAATACCACCCTCGACGTTCTGGCATCCTAACCCCGCGCCGTGATCCGGGCGGGGGACCGTGTCAGGTGGGTAGTTTGACTGGGGCGGTCGCCTCCTAAAGAGTAACGGAGGCGCACAAAGGTCTGCTCAGCCTGGTCGGCAACCAGGCCGCTGAGTGCAAGAGCGCAAGCAGGCTCGACTGCGAGGCCCACGAGCCGAGCAGGGACGAAAGTCGGTTCTAGTGATCCGGCGGCCCAGAGTGGAATGGCCGTCGCTCAACGGATAAAAGGTACTCCGGGGATAACAGGCTGATCTTCCCCAAGAGTCCACATCGACGGGAAGGTTTGGCACCTCGATGTCGGCTCATCGCATCCTGGGGCTGGAGCAGGTCCCAAGGGTATGGCCGTTCGCCATTTAAAGCGGTACGCGAGCTGGGTTCAGAACGTCGTGAGACAGTTCGGTCCCTATCCTCCGCGGGCGTAGGAGAACTGAGGGAGGCTGCCCCTAGTACGAGAGGACCGGGGTGGACGGACCTCCGGTGCGCGGGTTGTCGACCAACGGCACCGCCCGGTAGCTGAGTCCGGTTGGGATAACCGCTGAAAGCATCTAAGCGGGAAGCCCGTCCCGAGATGAGTTCTCCCTTCGGTAAGGCCCCTCGTAGACCACGAGGTGATAGGCCGCAGGTGCAAGCGCCGCGAGGCGCTCAGCCGAGCGGCACTAATCGGCCGAGCTCTTCTCTTCCCTGAGCCAGGTCCCTGCGATCTCCTTGGGAGCGTCGTCTTGAGTCCCGCTGTGCGGCCCTGAGGGCACGGCGCCAGGCCGGCCCCTCGGGCAGAGAACGTCCCTCGCTGGTCGGCGGCCATGGCAGGGGAGGCACACCCGGTCCCATGCCGAACCCGGAAGTTAAGCCCCCGAGCGCCGATGGTACTGCGGAGCGAGTCCGTGGGAGAGCAGGTTGCCGCCGACCAGCGAGGGACGTTCGCGGGCGCCGCCGGGCACGGTCCCGGGGCGCCCGCGCTTTTTTGTGATGGAAACATGAAAATGCTTTATTGTACTTGAGCAAAACCCACTATCCAGTATAGTTATTTCTCGCGCCGCGCGGGGGACAGCCTCCCGCCCGGGCGCTGCGAACCCTGAGAACCGGATACTGCGATCGAAAGATCGACGAGAGACAGCAGAGCGAAGTTCGAGTTATTCGAGAGAGTCAATTCGAAACCAAGCGAATCCAGATCAGCGGGATCTTGGACGGACCGACGCGCTCCGAGAGACGACACACACGCCGGCGAGCCCGGCGCACGTTCGAACGGAGAGTTCGATCCTGGCTCAGGATGAACGCTGGCGGCGCGCCTAACACATGCAAGTCGAACGGTTAAAGCCCCTTCGGGGGTGCATAGAGTGGCGAACGGCTGAGTAACACGTGGGCAACCTGCCCCCCGCACCGGGACAGCCTCGGGAAACCGTGGTTAATACCGGATACTCCGCCACCCCCGCATGGGGGCGGCGGGAAAGCCCAGGCGGAGGGGGATGGGCCCGCGGCCTGTTAGCTCGTTGGCGGGGTAACGGCCCACCAAGGCGATGATGGGTAGCCGGGTTGAGAGACCGACCGGCCAGATTGGGACTGAGACACGGCCCAGACTCCTACGGGAGGCAGCAGTGGGGAATCTTGCACAATGGGCGAAAGCCTGATGCAGCGACGCCGCGTGCGGGACGAAGGCCTTCGGGTCGTAAACCGCTTTCAGCAGGGACGAGGCCGCGAGGTGACGGTACCTGCAGAAGAAGCCCCGGCTAACTACGTGCCAGCAGCCGCGGTAATACGTAGGGGGCGAGCGTTATCCGGATTCATTGGGCGTAAAGCGCGCGCAGGCGGCCTGCTCGGTCGGGAGTCAAATCCGGGGGCTCAACCCCCGCCCGCTCCCGATACCGGCGGGCTTGAGTCTGGTAGGGGAAGGCGGAATTCCCAGTGTAGCGGTGGAATGCGCAGATATTGGGAAGAACACCGGTGGCGAAGGCGGCCTTCTGGGCCACGACTGACGCTGAGGCGCGAAAGCTAGGGGAGCGAACAGGATTAGATACCCTGGTAGTCCTAGCCGTAAACGATGGACACTAGGTGTGGGGGGAGGATCCCTCCGTGCCGCAGCCAACGCATTAAGTGTCCCGCCTGGGGAGTACGGCCGCAAGGCTAAAACTCAAAGGAATTGACGGGGGCCCGCACAAGCAGCGGAGCATGTGGCTTAATTCGAAGCAACGCGAAGAACCTTACCAGGGCTTGACATGCGGGTGAAGCGGCGGAGACGCCGTGGCCGAGAGGAGCCCGCACAGGTGGTGCATGGCTGTCGTCAGCTCGTGTCGTGAGATGTTGGGTTAAGTCCCGCAACGAGCGCAACCCCCGTCGCATGTTGCCAGCGGTTAGGCCGGGCACCCATGCGAGACCGCCGGCGTCAAGCCGGAGGAAGGTGGGGACGACGTCAAGTCATCATGCCCCTTATGTCCTGGGCTGCACACGTGCTACAATGGCCGGCACAGCGGGCCGCCACCGCGCGAGCGGGAGCGAATCCCCAAAGCCGGCCCCAGTTCGGATTGGAGGCTGCAACCCGCCTCCATGAAGTCGGAGTTGCTAGTAATCGCGGATCAGCACGCCGCGGTGAATGCGTTCCCGGGCCTTGTACACACCGCCCGTCACACCACCCGAGTCGTCTGCACCCGAAGTCGCCGGCCCAACCCGCGAGGGGGGGAGGCGCCGAAGGTGTGGAGGGTAAGGGGGGTGAAGTCGTAACAAGGTAGCCGTACCGGAAGGTGCGGCTGGATCACCTCCTTTCTAGGGAGCACGCCCCCGCGGGGGGCGATGGGGCGCGGGCGATCCCGCCCGACCCCGCTGAAGCTTGCCTCTCGCCGCGCCCGGCGCGCAGTGTCCGGTCCCGAGGGCTCGCCCTCGCCGTACCCTGAGAGCCGCATAGCGTGACAAAGACGAAAAGTTTTCTTTTTTCAAGAAGATCGCATCTGATCGCGCCGGGGGCGAAAGGCCCCGGGCGCAACGTATGTGTACGTACGAGGCCATCGAAGAGAAGATGGTAAGCGCACACGGTGGATGCCTTGGCACAGGAAGCCGACGAAGGACGTGACAAGCTGCGATAAGCCGCGGTTAGGGGCACATGCCCGCCAGACCCGCGGATCTCCGAATGGGCGAACCCGCCGGGACCAGAGGCCCGGCACCCCGCGCCGAACACATAGGCGCGGAGGAGGCAACCTGGGGAACTGAAACATCTCAGTACCCAGAGGAAGAGAAATCAACCGAGATTCCCCCAGTAGTGGCGAGCGAACGGGGAAGAGGCCAAACCGGCGGGCGCTTCGGCCCCGCCGGGGTTGTAGGGCCGGTCGTCGCGCAGTGACAAATCCCCGCGGGAGCGGAACGGCCTGGGAAGGCCGGCGAGACAGGGTTAGAGCCCCGTACGCGAACCCGCAGGGACTGCCGACCGGTTCCTGAGTACCGCCGGACACGTGAAACCCGGTGGGAAGCTGGGGGGACCACCCTCCAAGCCTAAATACTCTCCTGTGACCGATAGCGGACGAGTACCGTGAGGGAAAGGTGAAAAGCACCCCGGGAGGGGAGTGAAACAGTACCTGAAACCGTGTGCGTACAAGCAGTCGGAGCGCCCCTCGGGGCGTGACGGCGTGCCTTTTGTAGAATGAGCCAGCGAGTTACGGTGTGCGGCGAGGTTAAGCTTTGAAGCGAGCCGCAGCGAGAGCGAGTCCCAACCGGGCGCTTGAGTCGCGCGCCGTAGACGCGAAGCCGGGTGAGCTATCCGTGGGCAGGCTGAAACGGGGGTAAGACCCCGCGGAGGGCCGAACCCACCTAGGTTGAAAACTGGGGGGATGACCTGCGGATAGGGGTGAAAGGCCAATCAAACCCGGAGATATCTCGTTCTCCCCGAAATAGCTTTAGGGCTAGCCCCGGGCGTTTGCCTGCGGAGGTAGAGCACTGAATGGGTGCGGGGGCCTCACCGCCTACCAAGTCCAATCAAACTCCGAATGCCGCAGGCCCAGAGCCCGGGAGTCAGAACATGTGGGCTAAGCCGTGTGTTCGAGAGGGAAACAGCCCAGACCGCCCGCTAAGGTCCCCAAGTCCGTGCTGAGTGGCAAAGGATGTGCGTTTGCTCAGACAACCAGGATGTTGGCTTAGAAGCAGCCACCCATTCAAAGAGTGCGTAACAGCTCACTGGTCGAGTGGACATGCGCCGACAATATACGGGGCTAAGCACGGTACCGAAGCGGCGGACCCGCGCGCGAGCGCGGGTGGTAGGGGAGCTTTCCGTCCGGGGCGAAGCGAGGGGGCGACCCTTCGTGGACCGGCCGGAAGTGAGAATGCTGGCATGAGTAGCGAGAGGGGCGTGAGAAACGCCCCCGCCGTAAACCCAAGGTTTCCTGGGCAAGGCTAATCCTCCCAGGGTCAGTCGGGTGCTAAGGCGAGGCCGGAAGGCGTAGCCGACGCGCAGCAGGCAGACATTCCTGCACCCCCGACGCGGCGCCATCACCGACGGGGTGACGGAGAAGGGTAGCTCAGCGGGGTTCTGGACGTCCCCGTGAGGCCACGTAGGCCGGGCGGCTGTGAAACGCGCCGCCCGCGAGGGCTGAGGTGGCTGACGAAGCGACTGGGTGAAGTGAGTGAGCCCATGCTCCCGAGAAAAACCCCTAGGGATGCCGCGCGGGGCCCGTACCGCAAACCGACACAGGTGGGTGGGTAGAACATACCAAGGCGATCGGGAGAACTATGGTTAAGGAACTCGGCAAAACTGCCCCGCAACTTCGGGAGAAGGGGTGCCGCCGCCGGTGGAGGGGCTTGCCCCCCGAGCTGGTGGCGGCCACAGTGAAGAGGTCCAAGCGACTGTTTATCAAAAACACAGGACTCTGCTGAAGTCGTAAGACGACGCATAGGGTCTGACGCCTGCCCGGTGCCGGAAGGTCACGAGGAGCCGTCAGCGAGAGCGAAGCGGCGAATCCAAGCCCCGGTAAACGGCGGCCGTAACTATAACGGTCCTAAGGTAGCGAAATTCCTTGTCGGGTAAGTTCCGACCTGCACGAAAGGCGTAACGATTTGGACGCTGTCTCAACCATAGACCCGGTGAAATTGCACTAGTCGTGAAGATGCGACTTACCCGCGGAAGGACGGAAAGACCCCGTGAACCTTTACTGCAGCTTGACATTGGCTGCCGGTTCGTCGTGTAGAGGATAGGTGGGAGACGCCGAACCAGGGACGCCAGTCCCTGGGGAGTCACCCTTGGAATACCACCCTCGACGTTCTGGCATCCTAACCCCGCGCCGTGATCCGGGCGGGGGACCGTGTCAGGTGGGTAGTTTGACTGGGGCGGTCGCCTCCTAAAGAGTAACGGAGGCGCACAAAGGTCTGCTCAGCCTGGTCGGCAACCAGGCCGCTGAGTGCAAGAGCGCAAGCAGGCTCGACTGCGAGGCCCACGAGCCGAGCAGGGACGAAAGTCGGTTCTAGTGATCCGGCGGCCCAGAGTGGAATGGCCGTCGCTCAACGGATAAAAGGTACTCCGGGGATAACAGGCTGATCTTCCCCAAGAGTCCACATCGACGGGAAGGTTTGGCACCTCGATGTCGGCTCATCGCATCCTGGGGCTGGAGCAGGTCCCAAGGGTATGGCCGTTCGCCATTTAAAGCGGTACGCGAGCTGGGTTCAGAACGTCGTGAGACAGTTCGGTCCCTATCCTCCGCGGGCGTAGGAGAACTGAGGGAGGCTGCCCCTAGTACGAGAGGACCGGGGTGGACGGACCTCCGGTGCGCGGGTTGTCGACCAACGGCACCGCCCGGTAGCTGAGTCCGGTTGGGATAACCGCTGAAAGCATCTAAGCGGGAAGCCCGTCCCGAGATGAGTTCTCCCTTCGGTAAGGCCCCTCGTAGACCACGAGGTGATAGGCCGCAGGTGCAAGCGCCGCGAGGCGCTCAGCCGAGCGGCACTAATCGGCCGAGCTCTTCTCTTCCCTGAGCCAGGTCCCTGCGATCTCCTTGGGAGCGTCGTCTTGAGTCCCGCTGTGCGGCCCTGAGGGCACGGCGCCAGGCCGGCCCCTCGGGCAGAGAACGTCCCTCGCTGGTCGGCGGCCATGGCAGGGGAGGCACACCCGGTCCCATGCCGAACCCGGAAGTTAAGCCCCCGAGCGCCGATGGTACTGCGGAGCGAGTCCGTGGGAGAGCAGGTCGCCGCCGACCAGCGAGGGACGTTCGCGGGCGCCGCCGGGCACGGTCCCGGGGCGCCCGCGCTTTTTTGTATTCTTGCCTTAAGCGCGCTGCAAATTCCTAGATACTCAATAAATTGCGTCAACTGGGTACTCTTCGGGGGTTCGTATGGGTTGACGCCTCGGCAAATCGCGTCGCAACAGTGTACACAAATGCCCCGAAACGGATCCGAGAGGCCGTTTTAGCCGATCTGTGTACACTCCTGCATGCCCACGGTTGTCCGCAACGTCGCAACAGTGTACACGAATGCCCCAAAACGGCTCCGAGAGGCCATTTCCACCGATCTGTGTACACTCCTGCGTCACCGCCCCGGCGGTGAGGCCCGCCCCACCGGGGCGGTGACGCAACCACCTACCCACACGAACTCACGAAGCCTCCAACTGGGTACATGCCCTCACGCGAGTGTCCACAGACTCTGGGGTAGGTGGATTAGGCAAACTGGCTGCGATAGAGCTCGGCGTAGCTGCCGCCTGCGGCGAGCAGTTCCTCGTGCGTGCCTTGCTCGACGATGGTTCCTTGCTCCATCACGAGGATGAGGTCCGCATCCACGATCGTGGAGAGGCGGTGCGCGATCACGAAGCTCGTGCGTCCCTCTATGATGGCTTCCATTGCGCGGGTGATGGCCTGCTCCGTTCGGGTGTCTACACTTGAGGTTGCCTCGTCCAGGATGAGGATGGCCGGGTCACACAGCATGGCACGGGCGATGGTGAGTAGCTGGCGCTGACCTTGGCTCACGTTCTCTGCATCGTTGTCGAGCCAGGTGTCGTAGCCTTTCGGCAGCGTCCTCACGAAGAAGTCAACACGGGCGGCACGAGCGGCAGCCTCAACCTCCTCGCGCGTGGCGTCGGGCTTGCCGTAGGCAATGTTTGTGGCTATGCTACCTTCGAAGAGCCAGGCATCTTGGAGCACCATGCCAAACTGACGCCGCAGGTCCTTACGGGTAAGCTGACGCGTGTCCACCCCATCGAGCGTGATGCGGCCATCGTCGACCTCGTAGAAGCGCATCAACAAATTGATGAGGGTCGTCTTGCCCGCACCCGTCGCGCCGACTATGGCCACCTTCTGCCCTGGCTCGGCCGCAAGGGAGATGTCGCTCATGAGGGGTTTGTCTGGCGAGTAATCAAAGCGCACGTGCTCGAAGGCAACGCGGCCTAACACGGGCTTGTTGAGGCGTGTCGGCTCGACGGGATCGGGTGTGACCTCTGCCTCGTCGAGCAGCTTGAACACCCGCTCTGCTGCCGCGAGCGCCCCTTGCAGCGAGTTTATCGAGAACGAGAGCTCTGTGAGTGGCTCTGATGCTTCAGTCATGTACTGAAAAAACGCCTGAAACACGCCGACCGTCATTTGACCTGCAAGAAGCAGGTTGCCGGCGAGAATGCCGATCACGACCTGCGACAACTTCCCCAAAAGGCGGATGGCAGGCGAGACTGCGTTCGTGATGAAGTCTGCCCACGAGCTCACGTGGGCGAGTTCGTCTGACTTCGCGCTCACGCTCGCCAGGCTCGCGCTCTCGCGCCCGAAGGCCTTGATGACCAGGCGTCCCGAGTACGCCTCCTCAATTCCTCCCGTGAGTTCTCCCAAGACGGCCTGGCGCCGTGCCGCGATGGCGAGCGTCTTTGCGGACACGACCTTCGTCGCCACGAAGGCCGCAAGCGAAAACGCAAGGAATATGCCCGTAAGCATGAGGTTGTGCAGTCCCATCATGATTACGGATCCTATGAGGGTGCAGCTGGCGATGATCAGCTGCAGGAGCCCGCGTTGCATTACCTCAGAGATCTTGTCGAGGTCATTCGTGGCGTGGCTGATAGTGTCTCCGGGCTTATGCGCGTCAAAGTACGAGAGTGGCAACAGCGCCAGCTTGTCCGCGATGCGCTCGCGCAGCTGGAGGTTGAGTCTCTCGGCGAAGCTTGCCATGACAAGCGTCTGCGTTGCGTAGAATACCCAGGCAAGGCTCCAGATACCCAGGTAGCAGAGGACCTCGCGACCTCCGTTGTCAAGCGTGAGCGTGTAGGTCTTCCCGGCTGCGAACGTTGCCTGAATGCTCTCCCACAGCCGGTCGACGAGCAAGGCGCTGTAGCTGACTGCGGCAAGCGTGCCCACGACGTAGAGCACGGTCGATATCGCGGATACGACGAGTCTCCAGCGCTGTCCCGCAGCGACCTCCCAGAGGCGACGGGCCGTGTTGAGCGCGTGCGCGGGGCGCTCCTCGTCTAGGGCATCCGCCTTTTGCCCCTGTTCCAGCTCGCTAGCCATCCAGAGTGCCTCCCCTTTCCTGGGACTCGACAATGCTTCGATAGTCCTTGCAGTCCCCCATCAGCATCTCGTGCGTGCCCACACCCACGATCCTCCCTTCCTTCAGGACGACGATCTGCGCGGCCTCGCGAATGGTGCTCACACGCTGGGCGATGATGAGCACGGCCGCGCCTGCGAGTTCGTGCGAGAGCGCATGGCGCAGCGCCGCATCCGTCCTGTAGTCGAGGGCGGAGAACGAGTCGTCGAAGATGTAGAGATCGGCCCTGCGCACGAGGGCGCGGGCAATGGCCAGGCGCTGGCGCTGTCCCCCGCTGAAGTTGGTTCCGCCCTGCGCCACAGGGGCGTCAAGACCATCCGGGAGCTCGCGCACGAAGTCGGCCTGCGCCACGCCGATGGCGTGCCAGAGGCGCTCGTCTGAGGCCTGTGGATCGGCATCGCGCAGGTTCTCGGCGATGGTGCCCGAGAAGAGCCATGCCTTCTGGGGGACATAGGCCATGTGTGTCCTGAGCTGCGCCTGCGTGAGCGAGCGGACATCTGCGCCAAGAACGCAGAGCTTCCCTGAGCTCACATCGTTGAAGCGCAGGAGCATCTTGGCTATGGTGGACTTGCCAGAGCCGGTGTTACCTATGATGGCCGTCATTTGGCCGCGACGCAGGGAGAGGCAGAGATCGTGCAGGGTGTCTTCCGAGGCATCGGCAAAGCGAAAGCTTACGTGGTCAAAACGGGCGATCAGCTCGCTGTGGGGTAGGGTCGTGACCTTGGTTGCGGGATCAAGGATGGAAGGTCGTATGTCTAAGACCTCCGCCGCACGCGTGAGGCAGGCCATGGCGCGCGGAAGCTGCAGGATCGCAAACTGGGCCATCATCGTGAAGAAGAGGATGAGGATCACGTACTGCACGAACGCCGTGATGGAACCTATCTGCATGGCATGGGCTCCCACGCGGTCGGCGCCAAGCCACATGACGGCAAACTCGGCCACGTTCATGAGAAAGAAGCAGGAGGCGTCCGTGATGGAGAAGACGAGGTTCACGCGGATGGCATTTTTGGCGTACTCCTCGAAGGTCTTTCCCAGGCGCGTTCGCTCGTGGGCCTCCTTGCCAAAGGCACGGATGACGCGCATGCCTGTGATCGACTCGCGGAGGCGCGAGTTCATGTGGTCGATGAACTCCTGAAGCCTGAGGAAGATGGGTGCCGACCTTGTCACGGCCACGGCTGATATGGCAAGCATGGTGAGGGTGACCACAAGGAGCAGATGCCCCATGATCGCGTCGGTACCGTATGCCAGCACGATGGCGACGACGCAGATGACGGGAAGCGGGGCAAGCATGAGAAAGCTCATGACCAGCGTCTGCTGGACTACGTTTGCGTCCGAGAGCGTGCGCGTGATCATGGAGCCTGTCCCCAGCTGGGAAAACTCAAAGCTCGTAAGCGAGAGGGACTGCTCGTAGACACGTACGCGCAGATCGCGGCCGACGCGTGCCGCCAGGCGCGACGCGAACCAGTATGAGGCGATGCAGCCACCTGAGCCGGCGAGGGCCGAGACGAGCATAACGAGGCCATGAGTCACGAGCGCGTGATGCGATCCGCCCGAGACGGCCGTATTCACGAGGGCGGAAAGCTCTGTAGGGACGTAGAGCATGCCTACGACGTCTATGAGGAGCAGCGCCAGCGTGGCTGCGGCAAGGCCCTTATACGGGCCTAAAAGCTCCCTCAGAAGGCGCAGGGACGTGCGCTTGCTGTACTCACGTCCCTGCGCGGTGCCTGCGCTACCCATGGGGTGGCTTGGTTGATGCGGAGCGGGCCATATGTGGAGTTCTCTCTAGAACAGGCCCAAGAAGCCGTGGACGAAGAACGCCGCCAGGGCGGCGCCCACGAAGGGGGCGATGCCGGGGACGAGCAGACCGTAGCTCCAGTTGTTATCGGCCTTGTCCTTGATGGGAAGCAGCTGGTAGGCCAAGCGCGGTCCGAGGTCACGGGCCTGGTTCATCGCAAAGCCCGTGATGCCGCCCATGCCCATGCCCACTGCCCACACGATGAGACCGACTCCGATGGCGAGCAGCAGCACGTTCTCGCCCGCCCGAGCGGCCGTGGCTAGGATGGCCGTGATGAAGACGAAGGTGCAGATGGCCTCGCAGAAGAAATCGCGCGGGATGTTCTGCACGATGGGGTTGGTGGAGAAGATATTGCGCTGCGCGATGGGGTCGATGACCCCCTCAGAGGCCTTGAAGTCGTCGGCGTACATGAACCACGCTATCACGGCGCCCGCAAAGCCACCGAGCATCTCGGCGACCGCATAGGGCACGAACATGTCCCAGGGCACGAGGCCGAGCATGCACTGGGCCAGCGCCATGGCCGGGTTCATGCAGACTGCGCCCCCAAAGACGAACAGCGCCACCGTTATGCCAAAGGACCAGGTCGTGATCGCGAACATGTGGCCAGACCCCTGGTATTTGGTCCCTTTCAGCACGGTGTCACAGTGGACGCCGACGCCAAAGATGATCATCAGTGCGGTGCTTCCGAACTCGGCCAGAATGTTGTGGGACATACCTTCTCCTCCTTGTGTCGTGTGGCGCACGGTGGGGCAGGCGCGCTGTGGGTGGCGTGACGTGACGCCCATACCACAGATTCTATCGTGATGGGGTGGCCGCATGGCTCGAGGATGCGACAAAAGGCTCTTTGGGGCTTCTGGTGGGCACAGGCTAGGACGGTGCGAGATTCCAGACATAAGGGGCTTCTCCCTGCGTGCCACTCGGCGCCACCGAGTGGCACGCAGACTGCGCACTCGACGCCACCGAGTGGCGCGAAAGTCGGCATATGCGCAGTTGCCAAGAAATGTCGTGCCATTCGCTGTCACCGAGTGGCACGCAGACTGCGCACTCGACGCCACCGAGTGGCAGGCAGACTGCGCACTCGGCGCCTGTGCGCGTATACTTATGCCATGAGACTTCCCAAGAACATACCTGTCTGGGCCTTCGAGTGCGCGATCGCCCTCTCCGCCCTCATATGGGGCGCGTCCTTCGTCGTGGTGAAGGGCGCGCTCGACGCCGTTACCCCAGGGTGGCTCGTGACGATCCGCTTCGCTGTGGCGGGGCTTGTCCTTTCCGTCATTTTCTGGAGACGCCTTCACAACTACCTGGACGTCAGTCACGTGCTCGCAGGCGTCATGATCGGCGTACCCGCTGGCTTGGCGTACCTCATTCAAAACGTGGGGCTCGTGGGAACGACTCCCGGGCGCAATGCCTTTCTTACGACCACCTACTGTGTTATGGTGCCGTTTTTCAACTGGGCGCTGCTGCGCCGCAGGCCCGGCGCGAACAACGTCGCGGCCGCCCTCATGGCGCTCGTGGGCGTGGGCCTCCTCTCGCTCGGCGACAGCGGTGCCGACCTCTCTCCCTCGCTCTCATCAGGTGATGCGCTCACGTTGGTCTCGGCCTGCTTCTTTGCGCTCAACATCGTCGCCGTCGGCCGCTATGCGGCGGCACACGACTACGCGGTCATCACCATCGTCATGTTTGCCGTGAGCTCACTTATCTGCGCCGTCTACGCGCTCGTGGCGGAACCTCTGCCGGACCTCGCCGCTATGCCCGCAGACTTCTGGTGGCAGATGTCCTACGTGGCGCTGCTCTCTACGGCGCTCGCCACCCTCCTGCAGAACCTGGCCCAACGCCACGTCGAGCCCTCCAAGGCCGCACTGCTCTTCTCGCTCGAGAGCGTCTTTGCCGTCGCGTTTAGCGTGCTCCTGTACGGGGAGAGGCTCACCCCGCGCCTCGTGGCGGGATTTGCCCTCATCTTCTTTGCCGTACTCGTAAGCGAGCTTGTGGTGTCACGAGGGGGAGCAAGAGCCGGCCGCCAGGAAGGTGACCGTGACGCGCGGGCGGGCAGATAGCCGCGACTGTCCGCCCACCTGGCTCGGGCGATCGTAGTCTTGTCACTGCTCCTCGGGATACCTAAACTGCCAATCGCGACGCAGGCGATCCATGAGGTCCATCACGTCGAGGGTGATGCGCATGAGGCCGCGCGTCTCGACGTCGCCTGCGACGGCGGCCTCCATGTCGGCCATCTCGTAGCAAAGCGCGTAGTCGGTCGTGCCAGCGCTGAAGGCCTCGACGTGGCCGTCTGAGGTCCAGACGATGCGTGCGGAGTCGGCGCGAGGGTACTCCATGATCTCGATGTAGCACTTGTCGCAGCTGATCATGGCCCGCTTGGGCTGCTTGGAGTGGAGCGAGAGGGTCATGGTCGCCATCTGACCTTGGGGGTTGCGCATCACGATGCCCGAGGTCTCATCGACGCCGGTGGGGGCCGCATTCATGATGGAGACGACGTCGTCTGGACCTGACATCATGAAGAGGCGTGCGAGCGTGGCCGCATAGACGCCAATGTCGAGCAAGGCTCCTCCGGCAAGCTGCGGATTGAAGAAGCGGTTTTCCATATCGTACGCCTTGTAGCTTCCAAAGTTCAGCTGCACGAGGTTCATGGGACCAAACTCTCCTGCGGCCAGGCGTCGCGTGAGCGCTCGGTAGAGGGGCATGTGCAGGATCGTGTTGGCGTCCATGAGCTGGACGCCGGTTCTCTTTGCCAGATCGATGGCCTCCCGCAGCTCACCCCCGTTGAGGGTGATGGACTTCTCGCAGAGGACGTGCTTACCTGCGGTCAGGGCTTGGCGCAGGAAGTGAATGTGGGTGTTGTGTGGCGTCGTGAGCCAGATGGCGTCGATGTCGGGACTGCCAATGAGCTCATCGATGGTCTCGTAGCACCTCTTGACGCCATGCTTGTCCGCAAAGTCGTGCGCCTTCGAGGGGGTCCTGTTTGCGACGCCGTCGAGCTGACGTCCCTGGAGGGCGAGTGCCTCGGCCATCTGGTTTGCTATGACACCGCAACCGATGACGCCCCAGTGCAGGTAGGGGGCATGCCCTAAGGAGAGGCGCCTTGACGCCCTCGTGGCGGGCACCTGCCTGGCAGACACGCTCCTCGTGGCCTTTTGGCCGGATGGTTTGGCTGACATGGATCCTCCTCACGTCGTGTTGTCGATGGGCGCACCCTATTATGACGCTTGGTGCTGTGCACATGGCCTTTGTGCGAAGTTTTGCCGCATCCATCGCGATGGGACGGGCGCCTACGTGCGCGGAGTGTCGCTTGACGTAGTTGCTGTTCCGTGCAGGTCCACCTACCATTGCGCTACTCTGCTGAGGTGTGAGGGACGCATGCGAGGGGGCAGAGATGACAGACGAGAGAGACCTTGGCGCTCAGGGGTCGCCGTTCACGGATGCGCGGCCAAGACCAGAGGGGGCGGGAGAGGCCGGACAGGGGGCCATCCCCACCAGCGGGCAGAGTCTGCGAGAGCGTGCTGCTGAGCTCAACCGCGTCTTGGAGCACGCCGCCTATGCCTACTACGCGCTCGACGAGCCCGAGATGAGCGACGCTGAGTTCGACCGCAGGTTGCAGGAGCTCATCGCCCTCGAGGCGGAACACCCCGAGCTTGTGAGCCCTGACAGCTACACCCAGCGCATCGGCGGCTACGTCTCGAGGCAGTTCGAGCCGGTGCTCCATGCCCGTCGCATGTACTCCATCGATGACGCGATGGGTCTTGCGGAGCTCGACGAGTGGCTTGCCCGCACAGACGAGGCGCTCGGTGCCACGGCTGCACAACCCGTTGCCTATACCTGCGAGCTCAAGATAGACGGTCTCGGCATCGCCCTCACCTACACGAACGGGCAGCTTCTCAGGGCGGCGACGCGCGGTGACGGCACCACGGGCGAGAACGTCACGGCCAACGCGCTCACGATCAAGGACATCCCGAGGGCACTCAAGCCCGCGGGTCTCGCTCGTGTCGCCGATGGCGGGCTGGGCCAGAGCGTGGAGGTGCGCGGCGAGGTCTACATGCCCAAGGCGAGCTTCGTGCGGCTGAACGAGGAGAGCGACGCTGCCGGTCGCGCGCCCTTCGCAAATCCACGCAATGCCGCTGCAGGGAGTCTGCGCCAGAAGAACGCTAAGATTACCCGCTCCCGTGACCTCAGGACCTTCATCTACGCCGTTGCGGACGAGAGACCGCTTCAGGTGAGCACCCAGCATGACTTTCTTACCTGGCTCTCTGACTGCGGCTTCTCGGTGAACCCGCACGCCCGCCTCGTACAGAGCTCGGCCGAGGTCCATGCCTACTGCCAGGATGCCCTTACGCATCGCGAGGAGCTTGACTACGACATCGATGGCGTCGTCGTGAAGGTTGACTCGTTTGCCAGCCAAGGTGCCCTGGGCTTCACGGCGCGCGCGCCGCGCTGGTCGGTCGCCCTCAAGTTTCCTCCGGAGGAGAGGCGCACCATCTTGCGCGCAATCCGCGTGCAGGTGGGGCGCACCGGCGTCCTCACGCCGGTCGCGGAATTCGACCCCGTGGTGGTGGCGGGCTCCACCATCGCCCGGGCGACCCTGCACAACATCGACGAGCTGCGACGCAAGGACGTGCGCGAGGGCGACACGATCGTGGTCCATAAGGCGGGCGATGTCATCCCCGAGGTCGTTGGTCCCGTGACCGAGGGTGACCTAGCGGTCGAGCACGAGGCGCGACCGCTCTGGCAGATGCCCGAGCGCTGCCCCGCCTGCGGGAGCCCCGTCGTGCGCGAGGAGGGAGAGGTTGCCTACCGTTGTCTTTCCCTCGACTGTCCCGCGCAGGCTACCGAGCGCCTCATCCACTGGGGCAGCCGCGCTGCCATGGACATCGATGGCTTGGGAGACGAGCTCGTGGGCCGGATGGTCGAGCAGGGGCTACTCGCTGACGTCGCGGACTACTACGACAAGCTCAGTGTGGACGTGCTTGCGGCCGTGGACAGCGGTCGCAGGTACGAGACGAGCACGCGGGACCACCGCAAGGGGGACCCCATCGTCCTTGGTGCGACCATCGCGACCAAGGTCATGGGGCAGGTCGAGGCTTCCAAGCAAGCCGGTCTCGCACGTGTCCTCTTTGGTTTGGGCATCCGTCATGTGGGCGCCAACGTGGCGTCTCTGCTCGCGACCCACTTTGGGAGCATGCAGGCGCTGACGCTCGCCTCCGAAGAGGACATTGCCGTGATCGACGGCATCGGTCCCAAGATTGCGGAGGCGGTCAGGGAGTTCCTCTCGATTCCCAGAAACCTGGCCGTGATAGAGCGCCTGCGCAAGGCTGGGGTATCTCTCGAGCAGGAGGGCTTTGGCCAGCTGCCCCAAAGACCCCAGAGCCTCTCTGGTCTTAGCTTTGTGCTCACAGGCACGCTTGAGGGACACAGCCGCAGCGAGGCCACAGCTCGTCTCAAGGAGCTGGGTGCTAAGGTCTCGGGTTCCGTCTCCAAGAGGACGAGCTTCGTGGTCGCGGGTGCCGCTGCGGGCTCCAAGCTCACGAAGGCACAGGACCTGGGCGTGCCCGTACTCGATGAGGCGGCGCTCGACAGGATTCTCGAGACGGGCGAGCCGCCCGCAGGCGGACGCCCGGGCGAGTAGCGCTCCTTTGCCCCTCGTCTGGCACCTTGCCTCCCGGCGCAGGCGAGGGGCTGTCTGTGCGACTGACATACGGTGCGTACTGTCTTTGGTGTCTAGTGCACGATTCGAAAGTCCTGTTCTTGCTGGGGTGCCAGCTCCTCCCGCGTGGCGAGTGTGGCCCTCACCCAGGTCCTCTCACGTGCGCTCTCGCGCTTGATGGCGTCTGTGAGGGCGCTCACTTGGTCTGGGGTGCCTTGGGCCTCGATGAGGACGTCTCCGTCATCGAGGTTCTTGACCCAACCCGTGACCTTACACTCTCTAGCGAGACCCCTGACGGTAAAGCGGAAGCCGACGCCTTGGACTCGTCCCGTGTAGCGCAAGCGCCACCGGATTAGACCATCCAGATTGCGTGGCTCTGCCGCCTCGGGTGTTGCCTTGCGGCTCCAGGGCCATGACCAGCTCATATGCGACTCGCTTTCCGTGTCTCGTCTCCTGTCGCGCCTATCAACATGATACCCGCAGGTCGCCTTTCGCGGGTCGCTGGCTGTGGGTGTCGGCTCTCTCAGTGCCCGGCTGTTGCGGTTTTCTTCGGTGGCTGTTGCCCTTGCCGGTTGAGGCCCTCTTTGACCCCATGCTCAAGGAACTGCGGGGCACGAGCCCAAAGATGATCTCCCAGTTGGCGTGTGCTGGATCGTGCACGAGAAACTGTGGGGCACTATGGGCGATAAAATGAGAGGCTTCGTGAGTTCGTGTGGGTAGGTGGTTGCGTCACCGCCCCGGTGGCGTGGGCCTCAGGTCCGAGCGCTCTGGCATCACGGGGGCCATGGGGCCGTCGATGTCGTGGGACCCGTGGCCCCGCCCGGTCGCGCGAGCGGCCGTGGGTATGCAGGAGTGTACACAGATCGGCGAAAATGGCCTCTCGGCGCCGTCTTGGGGCACTTGTGTGCACTGTTACGCCGTTGCGGGCAGACGTGGGGACGCAGGAGTGTACACAGATCGGCGAAAACAGGCTCTCGGCGCAACCACCGCTCGCATGCAGAACGCGCCCTTTGGTGAGGCCCACACGCAAAGTGCGCTTCTCCGTGACGTCGCCCGTCCAGAATGCGCCTTTTGGCCATGTCGAGGTGGCATCGCCGGTACAAAGTGTGCTTTTCCGTGAGTTGCCGGGTACAGGGTGCGGTTTTCCGTAAGGCGGTCTGCGCAGAATGCGCCTTTGCGTGAGGTGGCTCAGCGTTTGCGCAGGTGAGGAAAAGCGCAGTCTACGGAAAAGCGCACTCTGGGCGCGGACCCTCACGGAAAAGCGCACTCTGGGCGCGGACCCTCACGGAAAAGCGCATTCTGGGGGCGGGCCCTCGATCGCGTCGAAAATTGTGGTGTATGGGAGGAGGGAGAAGAAGACCATCGCCTATCCTAGAATGTCGCTCCGACCAAGAAACGACTGAAAGGAAGAGACGATGGTCAGCCCCAACAGGATAACCCATGACAACCCCGAGCCGGTGGACGTGTTGCTCGAATTTCCGGACAGCGCGTCGAGCCTGTGCGACATGACGGACACGACGATGGCCGCCGTGCCCGACGAGATCATGTCGACCCGGGCCGACGAGGCGTGCGGCGCCGAGTACGGGGCACGCTCCGACAGGCGCGTGAACAGCCGAAACGGCTACCGCAGCCGCAGGCTCGACACCACGGTCGGCACGCTTGACCTGAGGATCCCGAAGCTCAGGAGCGGCTCGTACTTCCCGACCGACCTGCTCGAGCGCTACTCGCGCACCGATCGCGCCCTGGCCGCCGCCGTCGCCGAGACGTGCGCGGCCGGCACCCCGGCCCACGAGGCCGGGAGGGTGGCCGCCAAGCTCGGGGGCGGGGTCGCCCCCGAGGGACCAGGTCTCGCGCCTGTGCGCCGCGGTCGACGGGGAGGTCGACGCGTTTCTGGCAAGGGACTGGTCGGCCATGCGCCTCGACTGCCTGTTCCTGGACGCCACCTACGCGGGGTGCCGCGTCTCCGGGCGCGTGCGCTCCGAGGCCCTCGTCACCGCCATCGGCGTCGGCGACGACGGGCGCAGGCGCCTCGTGGGCCTCGCGTGCGCGAACGCCGAGAGCTACGCCTCCTGGCGCGGCTTCCTGCAGGACCTCGAGGGACGCGGGGTGCGCAACGTGCGCCTCGTCACCTCCGACGCCCACGACGGGCTCGCCGGGGCGATCCGGGAGGTCTACCCCGAGGCGACGTGGCAGCGCCGCGTCGTCCACGCCAGGCGCGACGTGCTCGCCAAGATCGACGGCAGGGAGGCCCAGCGCCGCGCCCGCGCCGCCGTGTCCCCCATCCTCGGGGAGTCCGACCCCACGCTCGTGCGCGCCCCCTGCCACGAGGCCGTCGACGAGCTGGCCTCCTTCGCGCCGGACGCCTCCCGCGTGCTCGAGGACGCCGAGGTCGACGCGCTCGCATACCTGTCGTTCCCGCGCGAGCACCGCGCCGAGATCCGGACCAACAACGCGCGGGAGCGCACGAGCCGCGGGCACAAGCGCAGGGCCAAGGGTCGCCCGGACGTTCCCGTCGACGGAGTCCGTTCTGCGCCTGCTCGGCGGCATCGTGGACGAGGCGGACGCCGACTGGGCATCCGAGAACCTGTTCATGTCGAGGGAGTCCCTCAGGCCCGTCCTGGGGCTCGAGAGGGCCGAGAATCGCATCGAGGGGTTCGCCCCGAGCGAGGAGGTGAGGGCGCGCGCCGAGGTCATCATGATGGTGGCGCTTGACGAATACGCCAAGGCGTCGTAAGGTAAGGGCAGAGCAAGGTCTTCTTGGGGGGGCATGCCCCCCAAGAAGAGCAGGACTCGGCATCCGGGCAGGCATCGCCACCCTTCATACACCACAAAAACCGACGCAACCGGGCCCTCACGGAAAGGCGCACTCTGCGCGACCGCTCGCATGCAGACTGCGCTTTTACGTGAGGTGGCGGGTGCAGAGTGCGCCCTTTGGTCACGTCGAGGTGGCGTCGCCGGCGCAGAGTGCGTCTTTATGTGAGTCGCCGGGTGCAGAGTGGGGCACTTGTGTACGCTGTTGCGACGCGATTCGCCGAGACGTCAACCCACACGAACCCCCGAAGAGCCTAAAATGAGGCGTCGCCCGCGCCTGCGGGCCCAGAGGTCCCGCGCATGCGGACAGAGCAAAGGAGAGTCACATGGAAAAGACCGCCATCGTTACCGACAAGGCACCTGCCGCGCTCGGTCCCTATTCTGCCGCTATCAAGGTCAAGGACAGCATTCACGTGTCGGGGCAGATCCCCATCGACCCTGCCACTGGCGAGCTTGTGGCTGCGGATATCAAGGGTCAGACTCGCCAGAGCCTCACCAACATCAAGAACATCCTTGAGGCTGCCGGCTCCTCCATGTGCGACGTCGTCGAGACCACCGTCCTCTTGACCGACATCGACGAGTTCGGTCCCATGAATGAGGTCTACGCGGAGTTCTTCTCCAAGCCCTATCCCGCTCGCGCCGCCTTCCAGGTGGTCGCGCTGCCTAAGGGAGCGAAGGTCGAGATCAAGGCTACTGCCCGTGTCTAGCCCCCGCGTCAGGTGCGGGCGGTAGGGCGGACGTCGGGACGGGTTGCAATCGTCCGCCTTCGAAGTTCTCAATCGTACCATCATCTATCCTCTATACTGAGTCCATCGGTATCTGTCAGCGCGTGCGTCATTTCCAAGGGAGATGGGGAGCGATGGGTGGGCGGCTCGGCTGGCTCTGGGCGTTCGTCCGCGCGGGGTCTGTCGCGGCCACGCCAGACGCCACGACCTCCCTGAGGGGCCTCTCGGCTAGACCTCTCCGGCAGGATCGGGATGTGCGAGGCGCTGAGGGACGGGGTGGGCGGCGACCCTGAGAAGAGGGACCTCATGGTCTTCGACGACAAATCCAGGAAGGCGTGGCTCGTATGGAGGGGCGAGGAGGACCAGCTGTGGTGAGGCGCTCGCTCATCGCGGCCGCGCTCTCCCTCGCGTGCGCCCTGCTGCAGGGGGGCTGCTCCCTCCCGAGGACGGACTCCGCCATAGGGGGCGAGCTGTCATCGGAGCTCCTGCGCCGCCTGAACGAGGACGACGTCGCGGGCGTGGAGGCGATGTTCTGCGAGGCGAGCCGCGCGAGGCCGGAGCTCAGGGGGGAGATAGAGCGGGGCATGGCCTTCTTCGAGGGCAGGGTGGAGACGGACAAGAGGAGGAGCTACCTCTTCGGCCTCGTCTCGTTCTCGGACAACGACTGGAGGGTCCTCTCGGCCAGCTCGCAGTCCGTAGACCACGGCAGGGTGCTCGAGTACTACGTCAACCCGCATATCACCGGGATCGTCACCGACGCCGGGAAGAGGTACGAGATGTACATCTACTACTACGAGACGTGCGTCGGTCACGAGGACCTGGAGGGCGTCTCCGAGATTTATATCTGGGAGGTCCTCCGGGACGGGACGAGGGGCGAGAAGTGCGTGATCGGCCAGTACCTGGACCCGTCAAGACCGCCCGAGCCCCGCGAGGAGGACACGACGCGGCACGACTGGGGCCCAACCCAGGACACGGGCGAGCGGGAGGGCACCAGGAGCGCCGGTCTGTCCGATCAACAGATAGCTGAGCCGTGCGCGGACCACGGCGCCGTGCTTTGAGCGAGCGAAAAAGATGCTAAAATAGATTGAAAAAATACTCTTGCAATGAGAGGGAAATACGGGTAACCTTATACTACGTAGAGGTACTGTGGTATTCGGATCTATAAGTGAAGGTGAAAGGTGGGAATGTGATGAGAAAGAGGTTTGCGGCATTGCTCGGCGCGCTTTTGCTCGCATTGGTGATACCTCTCACAGCGCAAGCAAAGGTCACGTATGACAAATCAATCTATCCTCCAGTGTCCTCTGCGGAGCGTCGCATGACAGTTCAGGTTGAGTCCGTGAAGGGCGACGTCATCGTCAGCAAGATGGTGGGGTCCACGGATAAGGCGTCCAACTACAAGGCGGTCAAAGAGGGTGGCCCACTCGATTACAAGGGCGGCAGGTATGAAGGTAGCTTTGACATCGATCTAGCTACGGACGCCTCCGACGGCTCTACGGAGCCCGCGCAGGCAAAGATAGATTTCTGGTTGGCTGGGGGGGTGATGGGCGGAAGGACGTACACCATCTACTGCGAGAAGAAGGGCAGCATCGCAGGGGACGGGGCGGACGTCCACGAGTCAGTCATCACTAAAACGTCTGACAAGAATGGTGTCATTGACGGTACGGGCAGCGGACACATGTTCATTACGGTTGAGGCGTCGGGCTCATATAGGTTCTCCATCAATTGCGAGCCCGTGAGTTCGACCCCCGACGCGACCCCCAAGCCCGACCCGACCCCGACCCCCGACCCGGCTCCCAAGCCCGACCCGGCTCCGACCCCCAAGCCCGATCCCACCCCCAAGCCAGACCCGACTCCGGTCCCTGACTCGAGGACTTCGGATGAGTTCGTATGGTTCGGGAAGTCCAACAGGACCGTAGGGTCTGGGTTGGAAGCCTATTGGGTAACCGATCGGAGGGCTTCGAACTACACGCCGGCAGAGGGTGATGTTGTCGTTAAGTCCTTCTTGCTCAGAGGTTCACTGAAGAATTTTGTGCTTGCGTACACCAACATCGACAGCAAGTACGCCCGAAAGCATGCCGTGCTCTACATCCAGCATGCGAGCGGCTCCACGGAGACCAAGGATGCGATCATCAACAGCTACGGTACCGTCTCATACTCGATGGATGACGTGACTGATGACACCGTGTGTACCTTGGTCGTGAAGACCTCCTCTTCCGTGACACCGGACAACAACACGCCTAGGGACAACACGCCCAGGGACAACAACTCGAATCGCGCGACACCGGATTATAGCAGGTACCGGAAGTCGCTTAGCGACCGGACGACCTTCGCTGATGGAGTTGCGAGGTGGATATACATCGTTCCGACGGAACAGACTACCGGGACTCTTGATGACATGTATTGGAGTGACACGCGTGCCTCCAACTACACCCCGCTGCCGGGCGATCTCTGGGCGTCCTTTGTGTTGAAGGGAACGTACAGAAACTTTGAGATTCGGGTTATGTTCGAAAGGCAGTTTGCTGGCAAAGAGGTTCTGCTGTATGTCGAGCATGATGATGGCAGCACGGAGGTCAAGGAGAGGACCTTGGATGCGAACGGCGAGGCAGTCTTCGAGATGGAGCGGCTGTCCACGTATACCTTGGTCATGCGCGACGGCGTGACCCCCTCGGTGGTAAGACAGAGCGTAGGCAGGGTGGATACGAGCACAAGGTCTCCACAGACTGGAGTTGGCATGCCCCTGTCATCTACTATCGTGCCAGCGGTTGTGTCCGTGCTATCGGTCATCGCGGTCGCTGGCACAGTTGGAGTCCGCCGGAAGCTGAGGGCACAGTAGCGCGACTTCTTGAAGTATCATAGGTCTTGTGAGGCAGGGTGAGAGCAGCCGTCTCTCACCCTGCTCGTGTGTGGGGAGGGGTTCATGCTGAAACAGGTGCTGACGCAAATGTGGCAGGCGCTGAGGCAGAGGACGATGGCATGGGGCGCAAGGCCCCGTATGGTCATCGTGGCAGTCGCCACGCTCGTCCTCGTTGTCGCGGCAGCCGCTGTGACGCTTCATCCGCCCGTCTCACCTAGCGTCGCGGAAGAGAAGCAGCGGGCGGCGGAAGATCCTGTTCCAACGGTGAGCACAGATTCCGATGAGGGGGAGGGTGAGGAGACCACAGACGTCGAGAACGCCGTGGACTTCTCTAAGCTCAAGGAGGAGAACCAAGACATCTATGCGTGGATCACGATTCCGGGGACCAACGTGAACAACCCTGTGCTGCAAAGCCCAGATGATGACACGTACTACCTCGATCACAATCGCTCGGGTAAGGCGTCTCCATACGGTGCCATCTTCTCACAGAGCATGAACGCACTCGATTTCTCTGACCCTGTGACGGTGCTCTATGGGCATAACACCGACGATCCCATCCACTTGTTCAGGTCGCTCCACAACTTCGAGGACGCAAACTTCTTTGCTGAGCATGACGTGATGTACGTCTTCACACCCGGCCGTGTTTTCATCTACAAGATCGTGGCCGCATATGAGTATGATGACCGGCACATCCTCAATTCGTTTGACTTCAAGAACCCCCAGGCGCTCCAGGAGTACTACAACTTTGTGCTCAATCCCGAATCATCGAGGCGCAACATTCGCGAGGGCGCCACGCTTGACGCCGCTACGGATAAGATCCTGCAGCTGAGCACCTGCATGGTCGAGGAATACCATGGCCCTCATCGTTTCATAGTTACGGGAGTGCTGAAAGACAATCGACCCATAGACAGCCAGTCTGCGATCAACCTGTCCACGCTCTAGGCGGGTGATCCTGCCGCAAGGGCCGTGAGTGGTCGCAAGGGCTGCGGGGGCCGTAAGTGACCGCAGGAGTGTACACAGATCGAGAGTGAGAGCTTCCGGGCGCCCGTTTGGGCCATTTGTGTACACTATTGAACTACGGACAGCCCCCGGGGTCGCAGGAGTGTACACAGATCGGTGCCAGGGGTCTCTCGGTGCCCGTTTGGGCCATTTGTGTACACTATTGAGCTGCAAGTGGCCTTGGGGTCACGAGCTGCTTTGGGGTTGTGGGCAGTTTCCCCGTGACGCCACAGGAAGCATGGCGGTGTACGACGATGGGAGGGCGGGCATGACATTTAAGGTATCTGCGGATAAGATTTGCTGCATGGCTGATGAGGGGGTCGAGCTTGGTCATATCGAGCTCCACCAACTCACACCCGATACCGTGGACATCATCCATACATTTGTGGAACCTGCGGGGCGTGGGCAGGGCATTGCGGGCAGGTTGTGCCAGCGCCTTGCCGAAGAGCTGCGCGATCGCGGAATGCGGGCGCGTCTGAGTTGCAGTTATGCCCAAGGCTGGTTCGAGAAGCACGAGGAGTTCTCGGACGTCGTAGCGTGACCTCCCGCCGGTCGCCTCGGCGCTCGACCGCAGGCGGCAACAGAGAGCTTTGTCGCTATGTGGGAAGGAGTCGGTGGACCATGCGAGAAACGAGATACCTCTCTCATGCGTGGGGCCTGCTCACCAGGGATAGGGGCTGGTATACGCCCATCTTGACGTTATCCGTCTATATGCTCGTTCCAGTGGTGGGGTGGCTCGTTGTGCTGGGATACGAGATGGAGTGGGCCCGTCGTGTTGCCTGGGGCTTCGAAGGGCCTCCCCAGAGGCGGGGCATCGATATCCCTCGGTGTTTCCAGAGCGGTTGTCGTGCCTTTGTCGCGGTCCTCGGATGGTGCATTGTGTGGGTGGTGCTTTACTGCGCTGTCGCAATGGCGGTGACCCGCTCATATCTTGGCCCCCTTGCCGATGCGCTGGATACTTTGATGCTTATCAGGATGCTGCCTTGGCTTCTGCTGAGCGTCTGGAGCCCTGTCGGTTGGCCGCTTATCGCCGTAGTCTCGTTTTGCACGGTCCTCACGGTCATGGTGGGCGTGCGGGCAACCATCTATCAGGATTCTGCTGCAGGGTATCAGATCAGTCGCATTGTGGAGATGATCAAGCGTGATGCTGGCGGCTATGCCAAGATCTCGGGCCTAGTTGCGCTTGTCGCGCTCGTCTGCGAGTTCGCCCCGCTGTTACTGTCTTACGTGTTTGCTTTCATAGGTGTCTTCCTTGGCCTTGCGGGCAGCGTGCTCTTCGTTCTCTTTCTGTATCCAGTGATCTTCCTGCTGATGGCCGTCTACTGCACCGTTGTGTTCCTGCTGATCCACACCATGGTCGGGCTATGGATGAGGCAGTTCGATGTTCCGTCATGGGGCAAGAGCACAGACTCGCTGCCTGCAGGGCGGCAGCCAAGTTCGGATGCACGGTTGGGATCTTTGGGCGGGGGGGACCAGCATGCCGCGCAGCCCTACCAGCTCGGGCAGTCCCAGCTCCAGGGGCAGGGGCCAGGGGATCAGCTCCAGGGGCAGAATGCCTCTCCTGCGCCCGGTGCCGCGTCTGGGGTACGTCCCCCTGACGTCGAGTGGGGCCTGTCTGCATCTGCGGGACTCTCTCGCGCCGACCAAGCGGGTACTCCATCTTCTCGCCCTGTTGATGGGGGTGACATAAGCTCTTTTCCCAACGCATCCGCTCCAAGCGATCGACCCTCGCCTATCGATTTTACCGATCCGGTCTCACTTGCCATCGAGGCGCTTGCGTCGCAGTCCCCTCAGTCGGCAGGACCCCGCACCGCTCCGCAGTCCCCTCAAACGGTGGAGTCCCACGCCGCGTCGCAGTCCCTTCAAACGGTGGAGTCCCACGCCGCGTCGCAATCCTCTCAAACGGCGGAACTCCACGCCGCGTCGCAGTCCCCTCAGTCGGCAGATGCCCAGACCTCCTTGGGCCCAGAGACGAACGGGGAGGACGTCCGCCCGAACGAGGATCAGTAAGTCCTGATAAACGAGGCTTTCGAAGCGCGGGCGCCACGTCCCCAAGGACTCGTGACGCACCGTCTGCTACCCCCTCCTGTGAAGTAATTGTGGCGTAGCCATGCGTGTGCCCATGCCACGTATGTTCTTTCTCACATTGTGCAATACTACTCACGCTGTAACATACTGCACAGTGTGAGCAAGAACTGGGGGTTCGCGGCATATGAGAACAGCTCTTCGGCAGGTTGGCACACAGCTGCGCAATCCGCGCATGACGGGAGACCGTCGCAGCGTTCGTACGCGCCGTGCCCTGCGCGACGCCCTTGCGGCCGAGATAGAAGCCACCGGTGACCTCACTCAGGTTACGGTCACGGCCGTTACCGACCGCGCCAGCGTGACGCGTCGCACCTTCTACTCGCACTTCAAGGACATCAACGACCTCGTGGGCCAGATCGAGGCGGAGACCATCCGAGACCTCAAGGGCCTGGTTGGCAACATAGCAGCCGTGAACCTCGACATCCTGCAGGATGCCTTGGACGGCTTCGCCCCCTGCCCGGGTTCGGAGGAGCTGCTCTCATACTTCAAGGAGCACGGAGACTATCTCGCCGCGCTCCTCGGAGACGGAGGTGACCCCGCCTTTGTCGAGCGCCTTAAGCGCATGGCCCGCGATGTCATAGCCGCCCGTGCCGCCAAGGGCCTTGACCTTGAGCTCCTTGGTCCCATCTTCGACTACTACCTGACCTTCTCCATCAGCGCGGAGGTCGGGGTCCTTGTCCGCTGGCTTACGAGCGGCATGCATGAGTCCGTTGCCGTGATGGCTCGTGTCATGACCTCGCTGATGTTCGTGCGTCCCGGCGACCTCTATGGCAGGGCCATCGACTTTGACATTCCCACGATCGCGCTCGCGCTGCTGAGTGCCGGTGACGGCGCGGGCACCGCAGGCAGGCGGAGCGTCGGTGACGGTGCCCGGCTCGTAGCTGGTGACTCAGGTCCACGTGTAGAGAGGGCGTCCGACAATGGCTAATCACGCAGCGTCCACCCAGGCTCAGGTTATGGCGGCGAAGCCCGTCGAGCTCAGGCAGCTTGGGGCGGAGCTCTATCCCGCAAATCGCATCGACCTCTCCCACATGGATCTGCGCCTTGGCATTGACGTGGGCTCCACCACGGTCAAGCTCGCCGTCATCGACGCAAGCGGCAGGCTGATCTACGCCAACTACGAGCGCCATCACACCGACGTCCGCGCCACGGCACGGGAGCTCTTCGCCCGCGCGAAGGCTGTCATAGGCAACCCGTCGATGCGCGTTTCGATCACGGGCTCTGGCGGCATGCTGCTCGCCAAGTGGCTCGACCTCGAGTTCGTGCAGGAGGTCATCGCCTCCAAGCGTGCCGTCGAGACCCTCATCCCCCAGACGGACTGTGCCATCGAGCTGGGTGGCGAGGACGCGAAGATCATCTACTTCGACAACGGCATCGAGCAGCGCATGAACGGCACCTGTGCGGGCGGTACAGGCGCCTTCATCGACCAGATGGCCTCGCTCATGAAGACGGATGCCTCTGGCTTGAACGACCTTGCCCGTGAGGCAACGCACATCTACCCCATTGCGTCGCGTTGTGGCGTCTTTGCCAAGTCCGATGTTCAGCCCCTCCTAAACGAGGGTGCCGCCCCCGCGGACATCGCGGCGTCCATCTTCCAGGCCGTCGCGAACCAGACGGTCAGCGGCCTTGCCTGCGGCCATCCCATCCGTGGCTACGTGGCCTTCCTGGGAGGACCCCTGCAGTATCTCTCCGAGCTGCGCCACCGCTTCTACGTCACGCTGAAGCTCGACGAGGAACACCGCGTCATCCCCCAAAACGCCCACCTCTTCGTGGCCACGGGCGCGGCGCTTGCCGGGGAGTCCGACAGGCGGGTGAGCTTCCAGGAGGTCGTCGACGCCCTCACCAACCTCAAGGACACGCAGGGCTCAGAGGTCGCCCGCCTTGAGCCCCTCTTTGCCGACGAGGCCGCCTACCAGGAGTTTAAGGCGCGCCACGACGCCCAGGTCGTCCCCAAGGGCAGGCTCGAGGGCTACTGCGGCCGTGTGTTCATTGGCATCGACGCCGGCTCCACCACGATGAAGGCTGCCGTCGTGGGGGAGGCGGGAGAGCTCCTCTACACCTGGTACGACAACAACAACGGCGACATCCTGGGGACCGCCAAGAAGATCATGGACGACATCTATGACCGTCTGCCAGAGGGCTGTGCCATAGGGCACGTGACCACGACCGGCTACGGCGAGGGCATCCTGATCGAGGCCCTGCGCGCCGACTCCGGCGAGATAGAGACGGTCGCTCACCTGCGCGGCGCCAAGGCCTTCGTGCCCGACGTCGAGTTCATCCTGGACATAGGAGGCCAGGACATGAAGTGCCTGCAGGTCAAGGGGGGTGTCATCGAGCATATCATGCTCAACGAGGCCTGCTCGGCCGGCTGCGGCTCCTTCATCGCGAACTTCGCTGACTCCATGGGCATGACGGTGCAGGAGTTCGCACAGGCTGCCGTGCGCGGAGCGCGCCCCATCGACCTCGGCAGCCGCTGCACCGTCTTCATGAACTCCCGCGTGAAGCAGGCCCAGAAGGAGGGGGCGACCATCGGCGACGTGGCGGCGGGCCTCTCGTACTCCGTCATCAAGAATGCACTCTTCAAGGTCATCAAGCTGCGCGACTACGATGAGATCGGCAGATACGTCATCGTCCAGGGCGGCACCTTCATGAGTGATGCCACGCTCAGGGCCTTCGAGTTGCTCACGGGTCGCGACGTCATCCGACCGGACATCGCGGGCACCATGGGCGCCTACGGGGCGGCTCTGCTCGCCCGAGACCGGGCGGGCGCCACGGGCACATCCTCGCTCCTCTCACGCGAGGAGATAGACAATCTCAAGGTCAAGCGCAGGAACTCGCACTGTGGCCTGTGCTCGAACAACTGCCAGCTCACCATCAACGACTTCGGCGGAGGCAGGCGCTTCATCACGGGAAACCGCTGCGAGAAGGGCTCCGGCAAGCCCAGACGCGAGCAGAGCAAGGCGCCGAACCTCTTTGACTTCAAGAACCGCCTGCTCTTTGACCGTCACTCGCTGCCGGTAGACGAGGCGCCCCGCGGCACCGTGGGGATCCCCCGCGCGCTCAACATGTACGAGAACTACCCCTTCTGGCACACCTTCTTCACCAAGCTCGGCTTCTCGGTCATCCTCTCTGACAAGACCACCAAGAAGACCTACGAGGCGGGCATCGAGTCCATGCCGTCCGAGTCCGTGTGCTACCCGGCCAAGCTCAGCCACGGCCACATCATGAACCTGCTCGGCAAGGATCCCGACTTCATCTGGATGCCCTGCATCCGCTGGGAGCGACAGGAGGATGACTCCGCGACCAACCACTACAACTGCCCGATAGTCATGAGCTATCCGCAGTCCTTAGAGCTCAACGTCGACGAGCTCTCCTCCCCTAAGGTCGAGTACCTGGACCCCTTCATCCCCTACGACAACAAGAAGGAGCTCAAGCGCCGCCTCTTTGAGGTCATCGCCGTCCAGCGTGTCGAGGACGCCGCGTCCGGCAAGGGGCGTGTGCGTGGGACGCCCATCACGCGCAAAGAGATAGACGCGGCCGTGAACGCGGCCTGGGAGGAGGACCTCGCCTTCAAGGAGGCCATGCACCGCAAGGGTGACGAGACCCTCAAGTGGATAGAGGACACGGGTTCTCACGGCATTGTGCTGGCGGGACGTCCCTACCACAACGACGGCGAGATAAACCATGCCATCCCCGAGCTGCTCCACGGCTTTGGCCTTGCGGTCCTCACCGAGGACTCCGTGGCCCACAAGATGATGCCCGAGCGGCCCATCCGTGTCGTGGACCAGTGGATGTACCACAGCCGTCTCTACCGTGCCGCCCGCTTTGTCGCGAGCAGGAACGACCTCGACCTCATCCAGCTGCAGTCCTTTGGCTGTGGCCTCGACGCTCTCACGACCGACCAGGTGCAGGAGATACTCGAGGCCTCTGGCAAGATATACACCGTGCTCAAGATAGACGAGGTCTCCAACCTCGGCGCTGCCCGCATTCGCGTGCGCTCGCTCATGGCCGCCCTCAAGGAGCAGAAGGCCGAGCTCGAGCGCCAGACGGCCGCCGGCATCGCGCTTGAGGCCGCGCCCGTGGGCGTGCGCATGGCCGATGGCTCCTTGGAGCGCGCCCGCCAGACCGACCTCTCCCGTCGCACGCCCGTGTATCGCGAGGCGAAGAGCGCCGCGTTCACGAAGCACAACTATACCAAGGAGATGCAGGCCAAGGGCTACACCATCCTTGCCCCGCAGATGGCGCCCATCCACTTCGACATCGTGGAGGCCCTGCTCAGGGCGGAGGGCTACAACTGCGTGCTCTTGCCCTCGGTCGACCACAAGGCCGTGGACACGGGTCTCA
This sequence comes from Olsenella sp. oral taxon 807, assembly GCF_001189515.2. Taxonomy (NCBI): domain Bacteria; kingdom Bacillati; phylum Actinomycetota; class Coriobacteriia; order Coriobacteriales; family Atopobiaceae; genus Olsenella; species Olsenella sp. oral taxon 807. The sequence continues at coordinate 2,659,836 of NZ_CP012069.2, read as the reverse complement.
AGTACGTGAACAACGACATCTGCTACCCGTCCATCCTGGTCACGGGCCAGATCATGGAGGCCGTCCTCTCGGGTAAGTACGACCTCACGCGCACGGCGGTCCTGATCACCCAGACGGGCGGAGGGTGTCGCGCCACCAACTACATCGCCCTCATCCGCAAGGCCCTCAAGGACTCCGGCCACGAGGAGGTGCCAGTCATCTCCCTCACGGCGGCGAGCGGGCTTGGCGAGTCGTCGCCTGGCTTCAACCTCTTCAAGCCCAGCCTCATCGTCAAGGCGATCTATGCGCTGCTCTATGGGGATCTGATCATGCAGCTCCTGTATCGCACACGTCCCTACGAGACCGAGAGGGGCTCTGCCAACAGGCTCTACGACAGCCTGATGAGGCGTGCCAAGACCCTGATACCTCGCACCGACCGCAAGAGCTTCTATCGCCTCTGTCGAGACACCATCGACCGCTTTGACACGCTGCCGCTCACGGACGACCGCAGCAAGCCGCGCGTCGGCGTCGTGGGAGAGATCCTGGTCAAGTTTCACCCGACGGCCAACAACCAGGTCGTGGACGTCATCGAGGGCGAGGGCTGCGAAGCCGACGTTCCGGGCCTTCTGGACTTCTTCCTCTTTGGCATGTCCAATGCGATCAACACCCACGACGAACTGGGCACTAAGGCCATGAGTCGCCTCACGCACAGCGCGGGTATCAAGCTCGTGAGCTCCATGCGGGTGCCCATCAACAAGATGCTCGCCAAGTCCGAGAGGTTCTCTCCCTACGAGGACATCCATGAGCTCGCCCAGAAGGCAAGCTCCATCCTGTCGCTGTGCAACACGATGGGCGAGGGCTGGTTGCTCACGGCCGAGATGGTTGACCTCATCCAGCACGGCACGCCCAACATCGTGTGCTGCTCGCCCTTTGCCTGCCTGCCCAACCACGTCGTGGGCAAGTCGGTGATCAAGCGGCTGCGCCAGCTACATCCCGAGAGCAACATCGTGGCCGTGGACTACGACCCGGGCGCCTCGGAGGTGAATCAGCTCAATCGCATCAAGCTCATGATCTCGGTGGCAAAGGAGAACTTCAAGAGCGGAGGCGCGTTTAGGATCACGAACCCCGATGATCCCACCGAGCGCGTCCTGCCCGGCGAGAAGCTGCGCTTCCGCCGTCGCGGCGAGCTCGAGGACCTCATCGTCAACGAGGGGGGTGGACAGAAGGGGGGCGTGTACGGCGGCATTCACCTCTCGTCGGAGCAGCTCGCCACCATCGAGCGGGCAAAGGAGAAGGCCGGCGTGAAGTAGGGCAGGCGGGGCCGAGCCGGGTGCGCGTGCCGCGCGGTGCCTGGCGCGTACCGCACAACATGTGGATCTCGGCGTTCCGAACGTGCGTGATGTGAGTGATCAACTCACATCGTCGCCTCGAGCGTCGCGAAGTGAGTGGATCACTCACATCACATTGACGAAGTGAGTGAATCACTCACTTCGAGTACGCTTTCAGTAATCCTCTGACCTGCGAGAATAGAGTTTCCCTTCGTTAAGTCTGTGTCAGTTTCTGCCAAAAATTCACTCACATCACGATTGCGATGTGAGTGAATCACTCACATCGTGCCCGTCATATCCGCTACGTGACCGCCGTGCTCCCCCGCTTGCTATCGCAGGACTCATCTTGTCCGCAGGCCTTGGACTGCCATTCGTACATGCAGACCGCGTACGGCCGCGAGGGGTATGGTGTTTCCTCTGATATGCCGGGCAATTACCCTCTGTTTTACCGACAGATCTCGCTCTATTTTGCTGGTTGACAGGGCTCTATTTTGCTGGTTCAATAATTCTTGGCAGACATATATGCTCTGAGACAACAAGCTGCATCAGATGGGAGGTCGGCCTATGGACCAGGGAAGTCTCAAGCCGGATGGATATCTGCCAAGGATTGCCGACGCAGGTGTGTCACGCCTGCTTGATGAGTTTGGTGCTGTCGAGATTGTCGGACCGATGTGGTGTGGCAAAACCTGGACCTCTCTCTCGTTCGCCTCGAGCGTGACCAGGATAGGCCGCGAGGCCGAGCGCTCGCTTGCCCGAGCGGACCCTACGACAGCACTTGTGGGGGAGCAACCGCACGCAATCGATGAGTGGCAAGATGTTCCGTCAATCTGGGATGAGGTTCGCTATCGAATTGACGAGACGGGCAACAGGAGCGGGCAGTTCATCCTAACTGGCTCCTCCAAGCCCAATAAGGACAGATTACAGCACAGTGGGGCGGGACGTATAGCCACGTACCGGATGAGCACGATGACCCTTGTCGAGACCGGTGAGTCGAGCGGGGCGATCTCCCTCGCAGGCCTCTTCGGCGGGCGCTTTGATCCACAACTCGCGCACCAGCGGCTCGAGCCATATGCGCGCATGATCTGCAGGGGTGGGTGGCCAGCCCTCCGGTCTAGGGCGGCGGGAACTGGCGACTACGTGTCGAGCTATCTGGATGCCCTGTTTGCTAGCATCACTCGACGAGGCCTTGACGGTAGGGTGGCGCGCCGCGTCGCCCAATCGCTCGCGAGAAACTCAGGCAAGGCGGTCAAGTTCTCGACCGTTGCCGCAGATGCGGGGATATCCGGTGCGAGTCCCAAGGCGAGTGCTTCCGTGGCGTCATCCTACGCCTCGGAACTTGTAAGGCTTTACGTCGTCGATGAGGTTGGCGGGTGGGATGCCCCGATACGCTCAAGATCGCGGTTGAGGACGAAGCCAAAGAGGTACTTCGCCGACTCGTCGCTTGCGGTGTCGCTGCTCGGCATCACGCAGGAAAGACTCATGTCCGACGGGCAGCTGTTTGGCCTGCTCTTTGAGTCGCTTGCCATGCATGACCTGCGGGTCTACGCGTCCGCGTTACCCGGAGCACCCGCCGATTCGCTCCACTACTACCGCGACTCCGACGGCCTCGAGGTCGACGCTATCATCGAGCTGACAGACGGCCGCTGGGCGGGCATCGAGGTGAAGCTCGGGGAGGACAAGCTTGGGGAGGCTATCACCAGCCTGGATCGCCTCCGTCGCAAGGTGGCGAGAAATCCCATGGCGAGAAACCCAGCGCCGGCGTTCATGGCGGTGCTCGTGGGAGCCGGTGAGCTGGCGCGCTATGACAAGGACGCCGACGTCTACGTCATGCCGCTCACATGCTTAGGTCCCTGACAGAGCGGCGTCCAGTGGGGTGCCTGCGGGTACCACGAACCCGACGCCCAGGGGCATATCCCAGAAAGGCCCCTTTGCCGAAGTGCTTTGGGGGCAATGCATACCCGGCGTGGGCCCGTGCGCGTGAGGTTCAGTGGCGGTTGAGGTCGGCGGCGATGTTGCCCCAAGAGCCGCAGTGCTTGGCGGCGCCGTGCGCGGCGAGCTCGGTATGGTGGTGCGCGGCGCGCGAGGCCCGAGGGCTTCCTGGCGCGCCTCGGGGGGTCCCTGTTTGGCCCAAGATTCCCACCGCAGTCACACGTTCCGGAGTGGAGAAGACAGGTGGCGCAGACATATCAGGCTGGCGAGGAAGTCGTTAGCTGAGGAACTGGGCTGGTGCGGTCCGAGCCTCACGTGGGCGGCTTTAAAGCGACGGATGAGCTTTGACCCACTCACGTGCTTTTCTGTCTATAGTATCACGTCTGGTTCTTACCCTTAAGTATCTTGACTTTGTTATTTTAGATAGTAAAATCAGAAAAAATCTCTAAATACAGAGTTAAAACGGTTAGATCCTAGGTCTTGAAAGGCTAAAGGAGACGCAAAGATGCTCTGCCAGTTCACGTTCAGCAACTATCGGTCATTCCGGGACGAGATGACGTTTAGCATGCAGGCCACGCAGATGAAGGAGTTCTCGGACTCCCTCATTCCCGGCGGGGACTCGCAGAGGCTCCTGCCCGTCGCAGCGGTCTACGGCCCGAACGCCGGCGGGAAGACCAACTTGTACAGGGCCCTCGAGTACGTCTGCGGTGCCGTGGCGATACCGATTACTGCGCTCACGCATGGCGGGGACCATGGCAATAGGATGATCGGTCTGAGACGGTGCAATCCGTTCGCGTTCGATGCGGAGACCTTGAAGGCCCCCTCTGATTTCGAGCTGTACTTTAGGACGAACGGTTATGAGTACCGCTACGAACTCGAGGTCGCCAGCGACCAGGAGATAACCTACGAGGCGCTCAACCGTCGCAAGGTAGGAGGGTCGCGGCCCGCGATGCTGTTCACCCGGGAGGGTGGCGAGGTTGCCTTGGGCCCAATGCTGAAGCGCAGCGGGGTCTCCACGAACTTCAATGTCGCTATACCCTATCTCTCGTTCCTTGGTATGAACAGCGATCTCGACGCCGTGCAGGATGCGGTATCCTGGTTCGTAGGGTCGACGTTTCTGAACTACAACAGCGGATATCTGGAGTTCATGCTCGAGCAGATGCTCGACGAGGAGGACTCCGATTCGATCACGGGTCTCCTGCGGTCAGTCGACATAAGGATCGACGGCTTTCGGACGGAGGCTAATGACGCCGAACGGGGAAACCAGCGAGTCTTCGTGAGGCACAAGGTGAATGACGGAACATACGAGCTACGGCTCTCGGAGGAGTCGGCCGGCACACAGAAGATGCTCGGGCTTGCAAAATTCCTGCTTAGGGCGCTTGCGCGCGGGACCTTCATCGCCGTTGACGAGCTGGACGCGAAGCTGCACCCGAAGCTCCTGCGGTTCGTGACACTGCTCTTCAAGAATCCGGAGATAAACCGTAACGGCGCCCAGCTCTTTTTCACGTCGCAGGATGTCTCGACGATGAGGAACGACGTCTTCCGCCGAGACGAGATCTGGTTCGCTGCAAAAGACGAGGATGAGTCGAGCCAGCTTTGGTCGCTCGCGGACATCCACGAGAGCAACGGCAACCTCGTGAGCAAGAACGCTGCGTTCGACCGGCAGTACCTTGCGGGGCGCTATGGCGCCGACCCGTATCTGTCGAGGATGGAAGAGTGGGTGCTTGCCCATGAGTAGAAAGCCCGTCAAGAGGGGCGACCGTAACAAGGCATGGAGGAGCTCAGTGAGGCAGGGCTCCCCGCGATATCGCACCGTCCAGATGACCAGGCACCTCGTGGTCACCGAGGGCACGGAGACGGAGCCAAGGTACTTCAACGGAATGAGGCTCCTGCTTGGAGAAGCCAATGGCAGGAAAGTCAACGTGGTGGTGCGCAGCACCGGCAAGCACACGATGGGCCTGCTCGAGTACGCGAAGGAAGCCTGCCGCAGGTCGCCCGATGTATACGATCATGCGTGGCTTGTATATGACAAGGACGACTTCTCCGACGAGGAGTTCGACAGAGTCGAGGCACTCTGCCAGCAGACCATAGAGCTCGCCACGTACCATGCCCTGTGGTCGAACCCCTGCTTCGAGATATGGCTGCTCGAGCATCTGCGGTACACGACGGCGCCGATGGACAGCGCATCGTGCTGCAAGGCGCTATCCGATGCGCTCAAGAGGGAATTCGGAATACTATATAAGAAGAACATGGACGGGATGTCTGAGCTTCTATTTGCTAAGCTGGAAGTGGCCCGCGCAAATGCATTGAAGCTCCGTAGGTATCATGCCGATATCGGCAATGACACTCCTTCGTCTCAATGCCCCTGTACTAACGTCGATGCCATTTTCGAGGTCATGAGCGAGTTCCTATCACCTGAAGGGGGTGGGAAAGACAGAGGCGATTGGCGATAGGATGAAGTACGTGCTCTGGGGAGGGCTGCGGGGTATTGCGAGATGATCCTTGTGGCTCCTGGTGGGTCTCATGAGTTCGCAGGCGGGGCCTTACATGTGCCAATAAGGTCTCGAAGGATAGTCGCGGCTGCTATCCTCTGCCTAGGTACAAGAGCCGACATGAGTGCGTGTCGCGGGAAGACCGGAAACGATGGAAAGTGAACGGCTCTTCGGGGGTTCGTGTGGGTTGACGCCTCGGCGAATCGCGTCGCAGCGGCGTACACAAGTGCCCCACCCTGCAACCGGCGACTCACGCAAAGACGCACTCTGGGGGGTCACTCTCACGGAAAGGCGCACTTTGCGTGTGGGCCTCACCAAAGGGCGCACTCTGCATGCGGGCGGTCGCCCAGAGTGCACTTTTCCGTGAGGGCCCGCGCGCAGAATGCGCTTTTCCGTAGAATGTGCTTTTCCTTACCTGCGCAAACGTGGAGCCACCTCACGCAAAGGCGCATTCTGCGCAGACGGTCTCACGTAAAAGCGCAGTCTGCACCCGCCGGCTCACGGAAAGGCGCACTCTGCGCCGGCGACGCAACCCGCGACGTGACCGAAAGGCGCACTCTGGGCGGGCGACGTCACGGAAAGGCGCACTCTGCGTGTGGGCCTCATCAAAGGGCGCATTCTGCATGCGGGCGGTGGTTGCGTCGAGAGCGCGTTTTCGCCGATCTGTGTACACTCCTGCGTACCCACGGTCGCTCGCGCGACCGGGCGGGGGCCACGGGTCCCACGATGTCGACGGCCCCATGGCCCCCGTGATGCCAAAGCGCTCGGACCTGAGGTCCATACCACCGGGGCGGTGACGCACCCACCCACACGAGCTCACGAAGCCTCAAGTGAACCAATAGTTATTGAGAATAGCCAAGCCGGTTGTGCAAACGCGTCAAATGGTGGTATAAATCCTGTTGATAGCACCCCGCGCGCGAGCAGCAATGCAGCGAACCAGGCGGGGTCATCTTACTTCCCACTTTCCCACGCAATGCCCTTTGATGAGCAGCTGTCCCAGATGGAGAGGCGTGGGCTTGTCGTTGAAGACAGGGATTTCGCAATCTCCAAGCTGCAAGACCTGAGCTACTATCGCCTCTGCGATTGACTGTCACGTCGACCCGTCAATCGACAGGACCCGAGCGTTGCCGTGGGCAAACGCCTCCGTGTGGTCGATGATGAAGACGATCCTCTCCTTCGACAGCTCTCCGACGAGCCGCTCCAGCTCGCGCACCGCATCGGCATCGAGGCCTGTCGTCGGCTCGTCGAGGACGAGGACGTCCGCACGCCTCGCCAGGGCCCTCGCAAGCGACAGCTTCTGACGCTCGCCGCCCGAGAGGGCATAGCCGTCCTCGCCGACCACGGTCGAGTCGCCGTCCGGGAGGCGAGCCACGAGGCCGGCGACGCCGGACTGCTCGAGCGCGCGGGAGTAGTCTTCCTCGCTCACCTGGCCCAGGCCGTAGGTGACGTTGTTTCGGATGGTGTCGTTGAAGACGAAGGGGCGCTGTGACACGCAGGCGCAGCGGGAGAGCCAGCTCGCCTCGTCCATGTCCTTGAGGTCGATGCCGTCCACGCGGATGGTCCCGTCGTAGCCCCCAAGCAGCCTGAGGAGGATCTTGACGAGCGTGGTCTTGCCGCTGCCGTTGTTGCCCCTCAGGATGACGAGGGACGGGCTGTCCGCACAAAAGGAGAGGTCGCCAAAGAGGCGGCGCCCGGAGCCCGGATAGGAGAAGGAGAGGCCGGACACCTCGATCCTGCCCACCTTGCCAAGGACGGCAGCCCCCTGCCCGGGAGCCGCCTCGCCGCCGAAGAAGGTCTCGTCGATGCGGCGCATGCCCTCCAGGGCGGGCTGGACCGTGAAGGCCAGCGACATGGCCCCGATGATGGGGGCGTAGACCTTCCCCACGTATTGGGCGAAGGCGATGGTCTGGCCGAGCGTGAGCGACCCCTGCACGAGCCGCCACCCGCAGAGCACGTAGACGAGTACCTGCATGGCCGTGGCGAACACCCTCATGAACTCCGTCGTCGTTCCCGAGAGGGTGCTCTGCCGGATGCCCGCCTCCTTGAGCCGCTCCCCGCGGGCAAGCATCCCCTCCCGCTCCTGCGCCCTTCCCCCGCCGAGCCGTATCTCCTCGCGTCCCCGGACCGTCTCGTTGAGCTTGCCGGACCAGTCGGCGCCCGCCTCAAGGGACGCGTTGACCGCCTTGCGAAACGCGGCGGTGGCCCAGGCGACGAAGAGGCCGAGCAGGAGGCACGGGACGCACGCCAGGGACAGGACCACGATGTCCATCGACGCGAGGATCGCGATCGCGAAGGCCGCCTGGAGAAGCGTGCCCAGCCAGCTGAAGTTGCTTGGCAAAAACAGGGACGAGACCTGGCCCGCCTCGCCGACCCGCGAGGCGACGTAGCCGCTGCCCTTGTCAGAGAGGAAGTTGACCGGGAGCGAGAGCAGCCTGTCCACCACCGCGTCTCGGTACTCTGCCGCCACCGTCTGGCCGACGAGGGCGAACTGCCTGGTGGACACCACGTTGAGCACGCTCTGCGCGACGGCGGCTGCCGCGATGCAGCCCGCCCAGAGCGAGATGCGTCCGAAGTCCGCCGCAGAGAAGCCCTCGTCGATGAGTCGCTGCAGGAAGAGAGCCGGCAGCAGGGCCACGAGGGACCCGAGGACCGTGAGCAGGGCCGCAGCTAGCAGGCGCACCCTGTGCCTGAGCATGAGCGATGTGAGCAGCCTCATATCGTATCCTTCCCCGCGCTGCCTATACGGGAGCGCGGCACGTGCGGAGGCGCGTCACCGGCAACCAGTCCCTCGTACCCAGACCGGAGCCGAGGGGTGGGTCCAGCACGTCCGACCCCACCTCGCCTGCACAGAGGCGCAAGCCCCTGGTCTGCATATGCGGTCCCGCACTCGTTAGGCCCGCTCGTCGGGGCAAATGGCGAAGACGTGGGCGGGAAGGCCTGTCGCCCCTCGATGCGCGGGAAGCTCACGAAGGCGATAGCGCCCGACTCGGGCACCTGGTCAAGGTTCGTCAGGGCCTCGACCTGCACGTGGCCGTGCGAAAGCACGTAGCGCTCGGCTGCGAGGTCGCCTGCGAGCGCGGCCTCCACGGACGCGTCCGTGTCAAAGGTCTCGTGGCCGTTGGCGGCGATGTCCCTCTCCTCATAGAGGTGTCGAAGGACGGGGATGGTCCAGCCGGGGCAATGCTCGGCTCCCTCGTCATCGAAGTTGTTCATGGCGTCGTTGTCCGGCCAGCGGGTGTGCCAGTCCGTGCGCAGGGCGACCAGTGAGCCCTCGGGGATACGCCCGTGCCGCGTCTCCCAGTCGGAGACGTCGTCGAGCGACACCGCGTAGTCGACGTTGTGGGCAACCTTGTCGCTCACGTCGATGACCACCAGCGGAAAGGCGAGCGCCTGGTCAAGAAACGCCTCCGAGTTGGGCTTGCCTTTGACGAAGTGGCCAGGGAAGTCGATGTGGGTGCCAAACTGCCCCGGGAACGTGAAGGACTGGATCTGGCAGTCGAGGATGGGGTTGCCCCAGTCAAAGATCACGGTGCCGAGCTTAACGGCGCCCTCGGGCATGCCTCCCCAGTAGGGGCTCTCGTTGTTGAGCCTGTGGGAGAGCTCGACCCACCTGTGTCCCTTGAGCGTGTCAAGAAGGCCCCAGAGGCCCGTCGTGCTGCTGTCTGTCATGGTGATTCCTCCTGCGGCCCTGTGATGCCGCGCATCCGTCTGTTGGGGGACACCATCCTAGCACGGGCGGGTGGCCTCCTTGGCGTGACTGGACGCGCCCACCAAGACGTCGAGGGCGGCGTGTGCCTGGCGTCTGCAACACGCGTGCGACTTGGAGCGATCTTGTCGGCAAGATCATACCAATAATGTGGTTCTCTCCCACATAATAGCGAGCAACATCGTGTATCTGTCACCACTTATAGGGATGATATATGTGGTAGAGTGAGTTTGCACAAGGAGTTCTGCGTTGGTGCCAGCGATGACCGCGATCAGGTGCGAAGGGTTGTGCGCAATGGAACGAAAGCTCATGGACCGACTTCTGGCATGGAAGGACGATGCCCATCGCAGGCCGCTAGTCTTGAGGGGAGCACGACAGACAGGCAAGACATGGCTTTTGGAGGAGTTTGGCAGACGGGCGTTCAGATCCACGGTGCGAATTGACTTCATGCGGGAGCCGGCTCTCCAAGGGCTGTTTGCCAAGGACCTTGATCCCGCGCGTATCGTCTCCGAGATCGAGATCGTTCGCAATACGAGCATCGACCCTGCGACCACATTGCTTTTCTTCGATGAGGTCCAGGAGGCTGCGCGCGGCCTTACCGCCTTCAAGTACTTCTGTGAGGACGCGCCCGAGTACCACGTCGTGGCCGCCGGTTCGTACATGGGCATAGCCATGCGCAAAGGCGACATATCCTTCCCCACGGGGAAGGTCACGCTGTTGACGCTGCACCCCATGGACTTCATCGAGTTCCTCCGAGGGATTGGTGACACGCAGCTGGCCGACTATGTTATCTTCGCCGATGGAGCCACGTTTGCAAGCATGGGCAAGGTCTTGCAGAGTCGCCTGGTGGATCGTTTGCGCACGTACCTGGTGGTTGGGGGGATGCCCGCTGCTGTCTCACGGTACGCCGAGGCGGCGAGCGTCCGGGGCGTGCGCGACGTTCAGACAGACATCACTGAGGCATACGTTGCTGATTTTGCCAAGCACGCTCCCGCTCGCATCCTCGAGCGTATGCGACTGGTGTGGGCCTCCCTTCCCGCACAGCTTGCCAAGGAGAACAAGCGCTTTGTGTTTGGCGCGTTACGCAGGGGGGCGCGTGCGCGTGACTTCGAGGAGAGCATACAGTGGCTCGAAGATTTTGGTGCCGTGATCAGGGTTCCCCGTGCGTCGGCGCTCAGGATACCTCTGACCGGCTATGAGGACAGGGCGGCGTTTAAGCTCATTGGCGTGGACGTCGGCCTGCTCGGCGCGCAGTCCGGTCTGCCGGAGGCAGCGATACTCGACGAGGGCAGGGCCTTTACTGAGTTCAAGGGATCGCTGACAGAGGCGTTCGTCGTTCAGGAGCTGGTGTGCGCAGGACTCAAGCCCTACTACTGGTCATCTCCCGACAGCCGAGCAGAGATAGACGTCGTGACGCAGATTGGAGCTCGGCCGACGCCCATCGAGGTCAAGGCAGCCGAGAACCTCAGGTCAAAGAGCTTGGGTGTCGTCGCCAAGCGCTTCGGCCTAGATAGGGTGGTGAGGACGTCCCTTTCGGGCTATCGCGATGAGGGGTGGATGGTTAATGTGCCCCTGTGGGCGGTCGGGCAGTTGGGAAGGCTGCTCTAGGGAGCGCTGATTGCGTCGGATGAACATACAGGGATGCGCACTCAGGTCTGACTGGCAGCGCGAACCTCCGGCGGCCTCCAATCGGCGGACGATACGGACGGGCGTCCCATCCTTCACGACCGTACTGTCCAGGGCCTCAACGACAAGTGGACGCGTTTAGAGATTGCCCCCGGAGCTAGGGTTTATCTTCCAGTGACCTCGCGTGCCGCCGACGCGCTCGATGACCTTGGCCTCGCGCAGGGACCGCTGAGCGCGCTCCACCTGCCTGTCGCTTCGCTGGATCTTGGCGGCTATGTCCTTGGCCGAGGCCTTGGGGTTTGCTCGGATCTCGGCGAGCACGACGGCCTCGGTGTCAGAAGGGCGTCGCTCAGGACCTCCAACGTCTCCGACACTACCTCCGACATCATCTCCGACATTACCGACATGACTTCCGACGCCTCCGACGGCATCCCCGTCGTTTCCGATGCCGCCCGTGAGGCTCACGTGAACGGTGAGCCTCACGCGGTCGGGCTCGCCAAGCTCCTCGAGGAGGGGGCCGGCGACGCTTGCGTAGCGCGCGGCGTACCTGAGAACGTCAAAGCCGCTGCCCGCCTTCTCTCCGAGCCCGATGAGGTTGAACATCTTGAACAGCGTGGGATTGCGTGGGTCCGAGACGCCGCCGCCTTCGATGACGTCTGCGGCAAGTCTCAGACCCCCAGGGTTTGAGAACGTGACGTTCCCAGGGCGCCGTATGACTACCACGCCCGTGCGACCATAGTAGTCGGCATGGACAAGGGCATTGACCAGGCCTTCGCGCAGGGCCTTGTGTTGCGGCGTGTCGCTCACGCGATGCATCGCAGCGTCCAGCTCGAAGGGCACCGGGAGCTCCCGCGCAAGCATGGGCGAGGCCCTACGGTAGAAGTCGTAGACGTTTCCGCTCCACTCCCCGTCATCAGAGCTTATGCGGTCGTCCCAGCGCCGCCTTGACTCCTGCCTTCGGCAGTCGAGGAAGTAGTTGGGGTACTCATCCGTGATGCGCCACGCCTCACCAAACATGAGCAGGCCCGCTCTCGTGGGATGCACCATCCCGTCCTCAGCAGACCTCCCCACGGCCCCCAGGCGCAGCAGGAACTCCTCGTTTCCCAGGCGCGTCCAGGGATGGTCAGGGCGGTAGCCAGCGAACACGTTGCGATACGCGCCGATCGTCTCCGCGCTCAGCGCGCCGAGGTCAATGGCGGTCAGTACCAGCTTGTCCGTTGCTCCCTCAGCGCTGTCACGTGCCATCGCTCGCAACTCCTCGGCCGTGCAGTGGTAGTCGCCGTCCCCGTTGCGCCTAAAGCTGCCGCGCTTGGGGTTGTCATTGATGTAGACGGGTCGTAGCGTGCGATCGGCACGTGGCACGTAAACGAGCAGCAGAGACTTCCCATCGATGGACTCTTGCGTGATGTCGGAGTCAAGCAAGAGGTTCGTGCTCACTTTCTGCTCGTTGTTGAGGCTACCCCAGAGATCGCGCCTGAGCGCCTCAAGGTTCGCGATGCCGATGGCCCTCATGGTGCCATCGCTCTTCTCGGCGGCACCAAGGACAATGAGACCTCCTTGGGTATTGGCGAAGGAGGAGTAGGTCTCCCAGAAGCTCCTGGGGAGGCCGCCTTGCGCCTCCTTGAACTCGAGTCTGTTGCCCTCGCGGTATCGCCAAAGCTCCTCTTGCCCAAACATGGCATCTCCTGCCGTAGCCGTGCGTCCCATGTCTTGTCAGCGTCCATCCAAGTCTACACCCTGTGCCCTAAGATGCAGCTGGGCGCCTCTTCTTGTGTGGCAGCTCGAGTCATCGTCACCGCTGTCCGAGCTACCACTCGCCTTTGAGGGTGTCCTTCCGCCTATGACCGCGTGTGGATGAGGGAACACCCGCAGTCTCATCGGGTATCATCTCGTCAGTTTCTTGAAGATCGTGATCATCCGTGACGCTGCCAACGTGCGGGGGCGTCAAAAGCCCCTCGGCGTGCCTCGCTGCGCTCAATACGTCTGGCACAACAGACGATCGGGAGCGATTTCGAAGACGGTGCGAGGCACGCCTGCCCCGTCCCGGGATGCGCCTGCCAAGGTCAGGAGGAGGACCATGTCCGAGAACCACAACATTGAGTACAAGAGCTCCTGGCGCGATGACTGGCTCAAGTGGATCTGCGGGTTCGCAAATGCGCAGGGCGGCGTCATCTACATCGGTGTCGACGATGATGGCAACGTGCTCGGGCTCGACAACCCGCACCGGCTGCTCGAGGACATCCCCAACAAAATCGTCAGCGTCTTGGGCATAGCACCGGCCGTCCGCATGGCGGGCAGTTCGCACGGCACGTTCATCGAGATCGACGTCGATCCCCAAGCGTTTCCCATAAGCTGCAAGGGTTTGTACTACATGCGTGTGGGCGCGACCAACCAACTGCTCAAGGGGGCCGCGCTTGACACCTTTCTGCTAAGAAGGCAGGGGCAAAGCTGGGACAGTGCTCCGGCGCCCGACCTTTCGCTCGATGACCTTGACAAGGGTGCGATGGACCGCTTCGTGGACGGTGCGCGCAGGAGGGGGCGCATACCTGACGAGGCCACCTTCGAGGGGCCGGGCGAGCTCATCGCGCACCTGAAGCTCATGAGGGACGGTTACCTGACCAATGCGGCCGCCCTGCTCTTCACGCGGGACCCGGAGGCCTTCGTCCCGGGAAGTTCCGTGAAGGTCGGCTTCTTTGAGGGGCCAGAGATCCTCTACCAAGACGTCGTGGGCGGTCCTGTCATAGAGCAGGTGGACAAGACGATCGACCTGCTCTATGCTAAGTACTTGCGGGCCAAGATCTCCTATGACGGGATTTATCGCGTGGAGCGGTTCGCGTTTCCTCGTCCAGCTGTGCGTGAGGCCGTGGTGAACGCCGTGGCACATAAGCATTACGCCTCGGGCGCTCCGGTCCAGATTCGCGTATACGATGATCGCCTCATCGTTGGTAATGCATGCGTCCTCCCACAGGGTTGGACCATCGAGAGCCTCCTTGGCCTCCATGCGTCAGAGCCGCATAATCCGAAGGTCGCGAACGCGTTCTTTCTCGCTGGCCTCGTAGAAGGCTGGGGACGCGGAATTCAGAAGATATTCACCGAGTGTAAGCTCGACGGCATCGAGCCGCCCGAGTACGGTCTTGCTGGGGGCAGCCTGCTCGTCACGTTTAGCGCTCCTGCCAGCCGTGTCGTGCGGACGGGTAGGGATCCGGCCGCGCTTGGCGCGACTTCGGACGATGGGCCGTGTGACAGGCTGAGCTGGGGCAGTGAGTCGGACAATATATCGGACAACGGTAGCGCGTCGGACAATAATTCGGACAATAGATCGGACAATACGTCAGGCAAGGTGCATGAGGACCTCGACAAGAGGCTGGAGAGGCTGATTCGCGCCGATTCGGGCATCACGCAGTTATCCATGGCAAGGCAGCTGGGCGTTGCCCGCAGCACCGTCGCGCTTGCCCTGAGGCAGCTGCAGGATGACGGTCGCCTCAGGCGCATCGGTTCGAGGAGGTCGGGCGAGTGGCTTATCGACGAGGGTGAGAGCGGGAGGGGCTAGCCCATGGTCGACGCGGGTACGACAGCGAAGGCCGGGCAGGTCACGGTGGTCCCCTGTCGCACACGCGGTGCTTGGGAGACGTCACAGCCAGTGGCGGCCGTATCCCTCTTGGGTTGCAGGGGCGACACAGCTCGCACGGGGCGGATATGGCGGGAACACGCGGAAGTCGATTCAGGCCGACGCTAACACTAACCCCGCCACGCATGAGGGTTCGTGGGCTCTTGAGAAGTGGAGGCAAAAGGACTGTAGGGCAAATATCAGCGCAGACTGGTATCGCCCCGGGGGCGGAGGTGCTTCTCCAGCTGCGCCGTGAGCGTCAGCCGTCTGTCTCTTGCACGCCCATGCATCGGCAACGCAAGCTCGTCAAAACCAAAAGTGCACCCAGGGAGCAGAACACGCCCACAACTGAAACGAGGCCAGCTACGAGCGAGCAGTACAGGTAGGAAAGGGGCGCGGCTGCAAAGACTGCGGTGCTGAGCAGGGACATGGAGACGCCCAGCTGGCCTTCCTCAGCCTGGGTGACGAAGCGCGTCAGGAGCATCGTCGAGGATACGCCGCTCCCAAGCCCAGCGACACCTGCAAGGAGGGCGCAGAGAAGAGGAGATTTGCATGCGCCCGATGCGGCAAATGCCAGGCCGACGATGGACATCGAAGGCCCCACCAGCTCCGCCCCCCGTCTCGTGCCAAAGAGCGCCACGAGAAAGGAGGCCATGGCCGCGCCTATCCCAAAGTACGAAAGGATGGCCCCCATCCGCTCGCTTCCCCAGCCCTGCTCCGATGAGAGCATCGCGTAGCCCACTCCCGTCAGGCCCGACGCCGCGAATTCGGCGACAGTCACCAGGATCAAGGTCGACCTTAGCGACGGGCGGGTCAGCACCTTTCTCAATCCAGTGGTCACACCAGCGAAGATGGACACCACGGTCACGTCAGTGCCCGCCGGAGCAGGTCGCCCTTCCTTGACGAGGGCAAGCATGGCCGCAGAGACCGCAGATGCTGCCGCCATGATAAGGAATGCGCCAGAGGGTTGGAGCACGCCTATGCACACTCCCCCAAACGCGGAACCGACGGACAGGGCCACCTTCTCGACGCCGGAGAACAGGGGCTGAAGCCTCTCCTCGCTACCCGGCTTGCCGACGGTCGCGACCATGCTCTGAGAGCTTGGAAGATAGAACGCTTCGGTCACGCCGAACATGGTGGCCGCAGCAACGAGAAGCCCAAGAGACATGCCCTGAAGGAACGTTCCCGCAACAGCAAGGGAGAGCAAGGCGGTTCGCACGGATGCTGCACGCACGGCGACATGCTTGCTGCCTCTTTTGTCGGCTACCACACCTCCCGGAAGTAGCAGCAGGGTTCTTGGAAGGGCCCCGAGGAACGCGACGAGCCCGGCGGTTGACTCCAGGCCAGAAACCTCAATGCAATACCACGCAAGCGCAATATAGAAAAGTTGGTCTCCTGCCACCCCGATGCCATGGCCACACAGATACAGGAGCTCGCTTGGCGATAGGGGCGAATTTCGACGTTTGTCCTGGGGAGAATGGCTTCTCAAACGCTGTCGACCCCTTCCAACTCGAAAATCAACAAGAAGTATTGTACAAACTATTTTGTTATTTGCCAGACTCTGAGTCAAGAGTCTTCCTCATTGGCATAATCGTCTTAGCAACTGAGTGACTTGGAGGCGTGAATGGGGCGGAAAATTCTGAAGGTTTCGGACATTGCGACGCTCAAGGCCTTGTCCAACCCCGTCCGCATGAGGATCCTTGGGCTCTTGAGGAACGGGGGCAAGAGGACTGTAGGGCAGATATCAGCGCAGACTGGTATCGCCCCGGGCAGCGCCAGCTACCATCTCCAAAAGCTTGAGGAAGTGGGGCTGGTAAGGCGCGCGGACCGTGGCAAGGGCGACCACAGGCAGAGCTGGTGGGAGACGTCGCCGGCCGTGATAGAGCCTGATTTGGACGAGGGCGAAACGTCTGGCCTAGAGACCGAGGTTGCCATCAGAAGGGCGTCGGCGCAATCGTATGCTGATGCATATGGACGTTACCTTGGTAACTATGGGACGATTCCCAAAGAGTGGCATGATAGCGAGATCGGATTCGACTCGATCCTTAGGCTCACCCCGTCAGAGCTCGACGTCCTACGGGCGGAGCTCGATGACGTCCTCAGTTCATGGCAGGAGAGGTTCCGCAATCGCTCTGAAGGAGACGGGAGCGAGCAGGTACTTGTGATAGTCAGCGGCTTTGTCTGGAACCCGTAGGCAGCGTACGCCGGCACCTGGCTCAAAGATTTCCTGCGGGCCCCCTGTTCCTATACAGTTTATTCGAGCCGCTCGACTCATCCTCCAGGTGACGTGAGGAGGGGTGGTACCGGGGCTTCCCCTCAATTGCATACGAATACATGCGTGGCGACTGGGGTGACATCAGAAGAGGTCCGAGTTTGCCTTAAGGAACTCCATGAGGTTCAGGTGGTGCACCCCATCGCGTTGGCTCCTAAGTGGGTCAAATGTGGACAAGAAGCGCGGCCATCCATCGCGAATCCTCCCGAATGGCGTGTGCTCGCGTCGCTCCACCTCAGGGCTGGCGATCGTCATCGATACCTGCACGTGGGCGTAGCTGTCGTCCCGCCTTGCGAAGAAGTCGCATTCCAGCTTTCCAATACGCCCGACGCTCACCGAATGGCCTTTGGAGAGCTTGCGACATTGCCGCGCAGACGAGAAACCCGTCTTGGAAAGGTCTGTGAGATTTATCTGACCTCGCCCGAGCGATGTGGTCCCGCCAGCTCGAGTGCGTGCGGATCGCGATAGAGCGTGCTGCGAGAGGCCCCCAGGGCGCCAGCCAGGGCATCGTAGGTGGTAGGGGGTCCTCATCGGTAGTTCCAGCAGGGCACGTCGCCACTCACCGATGGGCCTTACGGGCTCTTCGGCTTTTCTCGTCCGCGTGCATACGCGTTGGGAGCGTGTGCACGCGCAGCAAACGGACGCAGATGCGACGAGGCGTGTAGGTGTCAGTCGCGTACCCAATGCGTCCGGGGGCGCTCATGAGATGCCGTGCACCAAGCACGGGCCAAGGCCCGAAGAGCATCCTCTCCCTCATCCCCCAAGAAGAGAAGCCTCCCGCCCCCCATGAATCAAGGGGCGAGAGGCGGCGGGGCCATGTAGCCTATGCCCGAGGAACCAAGGACGCCTGAGGTCTGAGGCGTCAGAGGCGCAGGGTCCTATGCGATGGCCTTTGTGTAGTTGGCGGCAACGGCATCCCAGTCAAGGACTGAGAAGAACGCGTCAACGTAGTCGCCGCGTAGATTCCTGTACTTCAGGTAGTAGGCGTGCTCCCAGACGTCAATGCCCAGGATCGGGGTGACGCCAAGGCCCTCGCTAAGGGGGTTGTCCTGGTTGGGGCTTGACGCGACGCTCAGGGTTCCGTCATTGGCGGCGTTAAGCCACGCCCAGCCAGAGCCAAAGCGTCCGACAGCGGCGCTCTTGAGCTGCGCCTTGAGCTCGTCGACGTTGCCGAAGGTCTGCTCGATCCTCTCCCTTAGCACACCCGTAGGCTCAGCGGCGGGAGTGGGGGACATGATGGAAAAGTACAGGTTGTGGTTATAGAATCCGCCGCCGTTATTGCGGAGGGCGCTACGCAGGGACTCGTCGATGCTGTCCAGGGAGGAAAGGACGTGCTCGATGGGCTGTCCAGCGACACCGGCCTTCTCGGCAGCGGCGTTGAGGGCGTTGGTGTAGGTGGCGTGGTGCTTGGAGTAGTGGGTCTCCATCGTCAACGCGTCGACGTAGGGCTCAAGGGCGTCATAGGCGTAGGGAAGCTTGATCTGCTCGAACATGGTGAGCTCCTCACTTGTGGGTTTCTGCCCGCATGGCCCCTTCTATAAGGAGCTTGCGGAACTTCGCTTGGGTACTCTGTTACCTTAAAGACTCTGCTATGCCTACTTAAGCATAGACCTCATGAACCAGATCTCCTTGTTGTAGGCAGCGACCTGGTCTTCCATGGTGTTGGCAACAGCAAAGTCCTCGTCCTCGCAGGCATCACGAATCTCAAGGGCCTGCTTCTTGAGCGCGGTCATGTCGTCGAGAGCGGTTTGGATGGCATCCTTGACGGCCCAAGCCTTGGCGGGAACGTCATCGATGGTCGCGAGCTCCAGGAACTCCTTGTAGCTCGCGGCGGGGGTCTCGCCGTTCTGGGCGAGCAGCTCGGCGGCCTCGTCCATGTTGTCGGTGTAGGCGTCGTAGAGCGCCTCGAGGTACTCGTGGACTGCCTTGAACTGCAGGCCAAAGACGTTCCAGTGGAGGTTGTGGGTCTTGATGTACACCACGCCAAGGTTGGCGACGTAGGAATTGACTTGCTGAACGAGTTCCTTCTTCATTGCTCTATCTCCTTTGTCCCTTTGAGCCGATGGCCCGTCGAAGTGGCCCCGGCCATGCCTTACGTTGTCCCTCCTATACCCCATCCCCGAAATTGCTACTCACATGATGGCAAAAATCTCTAGGGAATTCTGCCGCCTCAGGAGAGACCATGGGAGAGGGGCCGGGAGGCCTAAGCCTCTGGCCTGTACGCTCATGGCTGGGACGACTGGGTTCGAGTCGGCGGCCCCTCGGTCCCGAACAATGTAAATGCGCAAACCTAACTGAGACTTCGTGAGCTCGTGTGGGTGGTTGCGTCACCGCCCCGGCGGCGTGGCCCTCACCGCCGGGGCGGTGACGCAGGAGTGTACACAGATCGGCTAAAACGGCCTCTCGGGGCCGTTTCGGGGCATTCGTGTACACTGTTGCGCCGTTGTGGACAGACGTGGGGACGCAGGAGTGTACACAGATCGGCGAAAATAGCCTCCCGACGCCGTTTTGGGGCATTTGTGTACACTGTTGCGCCGCGATTCGCCGAGGCGTCAACCCATACGAACCCTCGAAGAGCCAAAGATGTTCCCGGATTGGAGAAGTCGACGCGGTCGGCGAGCGACCCTCTACGCGCGTGACAGGCAGCTTTTGAGCTCGTCCACCAGCAGCCGGATGTCGTCCATGGCGGCTTCCGGCTTGATGTGCAGGTCTGAGTAGAGCTGCTGGATGTTGCGCTTGAAGTCACGAGGCAGGACCTTGGCCTCCTTGAGCGCGGTGGCGAGCATGCGCTTCTCGCCGGGGTGGGTCAGCCCGTTCATCGCGAAGACGATGTCGAAGTATGACTCCATGAAGGCTGCGGTTCGGTGCCCCACGCTTACCTGGTCATCCCTCTTGATCGCCTTCTGTATCTGCCGGTCATAGGACGGGAGGTTTCCCGTCAGCAGGCGCAGGTTTCGGTCGATGATGTTCTGTCTCAGCTCGTGCGGGTAGGGCACGGTATACTTCTTTTGCAGCTGACGCAGGCGGCCGTCTTGATCGTACAGGACCCTGCAGCGGATGAGGTTGTGCCAGTTGCAGGTCGTGTACCCATTGGACGGGTGGTGCAGGTCAACGACGGCGCGAATGCCCTCGGCAAAGGCGTCCAGGTTTCGGTAAACGATATCGATGTCGATACCGTCCCTCATGGTGCAGTCATCCTCTGGCTCCCAGAAGCGGTTGTCGATCTCCATGTATTGGCAGTGCCGTGTCAGCAGTTGACGCCTTGCCGATACCTGTGGCATTGGGTTGCAGTAGACGTATAGGTCATAGTCGGAACGCTCGTCGTGACTGTCGCTTGCCCTGGAACCGCCCAAGGCAAGCGCCTCCACCTCGTCTAGATTGGCAAGGTCCCTCCACAGCTCCTCGAATTGCATGTGTGGCAACGCTCCTCCCTGAAACCGTGGGGAAAACCGTGTGGTCGCCCCAGACCTGGATGCGGGACTAGGATACCATGGGCCGCAGCGAGAAGATACTGGACAAAACGGCGCAGATGGGAGAGGCGTATGGACAGAGTCCTGATCATAGACGACGACAGAGAGCTCTGCGCCCTGGTGCAAAGGGCACTGGTCGCGGCGGGGGTGGACGCTGACTGCTGTCATTCGGGCCAATCCGGCCTTTTGCGCATGGAGGGCAGGGACTACCAGCTCGTGATCCTCGACGTCATGATGCCGGGCTTTGACGGGTTCGACACCCTAGAGAAGATCCGCGCGAGAAGCTGCGTCCCTGTGCTGATGCTGACGGCAAAGGGAGACGGCGCCTCCAAGGTGAGGGGACTGCGTGCCGGAGCTGATGACTACCTGCCCAAGCCCTTCGACCTAGAGGAGCTTTCGGCCCGCGTCCTCGCCTTGATCCGTCGCTACACCTGCCTCAATCGTGGACTGGGGGGCGGCGAGTCGCCGATTCGCTTCTCGGGCCTCTCCATCGATCCCGACGCGCGTGTCGTCCAGACGGCGGGCGGCCCCATCGAGCTTCCCCCGAAGGAATTCGACCTGCTGCTGCTTCTCGCAAGAAACCAGGGAAGGGTCCTGACCAAGCAGCGGATATACGAGGAGGTCTGGGGTGAGCCATACGCCTACGACGACAGCACCATCATGGCCATCGTCAGCCGCCTGAGGAAGAAGATCGAGCCTGACCAGAGTCACCCCTCCTATATCCAGACCGTGAGAGGCGTCGGCTACCGCTTTAGCAGGGAGGCATGACCACAGATGGGGATCATCGAAGGCTGTGTCGTCGTTCTGTCCGTGGCGTGCGCCGCCGGCGCCATCGCCTTGACCTTTCGCGTCAAGAGCCAGCTGGCTGCCGCCGTGCGCATTCTGGAAGACGTGAGGGGCACAAGCGGCAACCGTCGCATCCTCGCGGCGCCCGGACAGCTGACGGCCCCGCTTATGTACGAGGTAAACGAGGTCATCGAGGGGTGCGAGGCGCAACTCGTGGAGCTTCGCAAGTCTAAGGAGGCGAGTCACCGTCTTATGACCAGCCTGTCCCACGACGTGAGGACGCCCTTGACGACCCTGATCGGCTACCTGGACGCAGTCCATGCGGGCATCGTCTCCAACGGAGAGGCGCAAACGTACGTGGAGACGGCCCGGCAAAAGGCGCACGATCTCAAGGACCGCATCGACGCCCTCTTCGACTGGTCCAGGCTCAGCTCGGGAGAGCTGACGCTGCAGATGGGGCCGGTCGATGTGGTGGGACTCACCTTAGAGGCCGTCGCCGACTGGGTGCCCCTCTGGGAGGAGCAAGACATAGCCTATGAGCTGGACATGCCTGACCATGCGATCGTCGCGACTCTTGACCGGGAGGGCTACGTGCGCATCCTCAACAACCTCATCCAGAACGCCGTGTCCCATGGCCGGGCCAACAAGATCGGGATCTCGGTGTCGGAACAGGATCAGTTTCTGCGGCTCTCCGTCGCGGATGACGGCGTGGGCATAGCCGAGAGGGACCTCGGGCACGTCTTCGATCGGCTCTACCGCTGCGACGAGGGACGCGGCGGGAGGGGTAGTGGCCTTGGCCTGGCCATCGTCAGGCAGCTTGCGACGATGATGGGTGGGGTCGCCTCCGTCACAAGCGCTCTTGGGAAGGGTGCCACCTTCACCCTGTCCTTTCCGTGCGCGCACCAAAGCGGAGGCGGAGATCAGCTCGGTGTGGGGAGTCCGAAAATGCAAGCTTAATGCAAGGGTGAGGCAAGGGTGGGGCAAGGTGGCGGGCGAATAATGTCAGGAAAGGAGGATGCCAACATGTCGGATTGCATCATAGAGACAAAAGACCTTACAAAGCGCTACGGGACGCAGGCGAGCGTGGCGAACTTGAACATTCACGTAAGAAGAGGGCGCATCTATGGTCTGCTGGGGAGAAACGGTGCGGGCAAGACGACCACGATGAGGATGATGCTGGGGCTGACACGTCCCACGTCTGGCGAGGTGAGGGTGTTCGACCTGCCGCTAGAGGGCAACAAGCGGCAGATCCTTTCTCGGGTCGGCAGCCTCATCGAGGAGCCCGGCTTCTACCCGAACCTGACGGGAACGGAGAACCTCCGTATCTTCGCGACGCTGCGGGGCATCCCCAACGCGCACGCGATAGAGGACGCCCTGGGTCTTGTCGGCCTGCTCCACAATGACAAGAAGCTGTTCTCCCAATACTCCCTCGGCATGAAGCAGCGGCTCGCCATCGCCCTGGCCGTGATGCACGATCCTGAGCTCTTGATCTTGGATGAGCCGACCAACGGGCTCGACCCCATAGGGATAGCCGAGATCCGCTCCTACATTCGAAGCCTCTGCGACGAGCGCGGCAAGACCATCCTGCTCTCCAGTCACATCATCTCCGAGGTCGCACTCCTCGCGGACGACATCGGCATCATCGACCAGGGCACGCTGCTCGAGGAGCAGAGCCTTGCGGACCTTGAGCAAGCCAGTGGAAAGAACGTCCACTTCGTCGTCTCGGATGCCGCTCAGGCGGCCAGGATCTTGGAGGAGGCCTTCGGTGAAGAGCGCTTCTCCGTGGAGGATGACCACAGCCTCAGGCTCTACAACCTCGATCTGCCCGTGGCTGCCGTCGTGTCTGCGTACGTGCGAGGGGGCTTGGAGGTCTGCGAGGCCCACACCTGCGAAGAGAGTCTTGAGGATCACTTCAAGCGCATAACTCGAGGTGAGGGAGTTGCTTAGGCTCGTGGGATGTGAGCTCCTCAAGCTCAGGCGCCTGGCGTTTCCGAAGGCCATCCTGGCGCTGCTCTGTTTGTTTCCGATCGTTCTGGCGGCGTACGCCTCTCGCCGGGACGGAGACTTCGACGCGCTCTTTCGACTTGTGTTCCTCTACGGCTACCTGCTTCTCTTGCCCTGCGCGCTTGGAATTGTCGGAACCCTGCTTCTCTCGGCGGAGCGTGACAACGATACCCTCAAGAACCTGTTGTCCATCCCCGTCTCAAAAGGTCAGCTGCTCTTTGCGAAGCTCTGCGTTCTACTTGCCCTGGCAGTTGCATATGCTGCGGCCATGTTTCTCGCGACTCTGGCAGGCGGCCTGGCCGTCGGCGCCCTTCCTGAAAACGTTCCAGTCTATATGGGATCAGGTCTCATGCTTGGGGTGATGGCCCTGCTCGATATCCTCCCGCTCGTCGCCGTGTTCCTCCTCGCTCACTGCAACAAGGTGGCCTGCGTCGTCGCAAGCCTCGTCTATGCGATCGCGGGGATCCTCGTCGTCAACGCCTTTGCCGCTGGGATAGCCACCTCCAATCCGGTCGCGGCCTGCCTGCCTCGGGTCATCGAGTTTCGCTGGTATCTTGGCAGCTTCGCACCCTCGGGAATGCCCGCGTCGCTGGCGGCTCGCGTCCTGTCGACGTCTGTGGCACTTTTCGCGTTGGCGGGTGGCGGCGCGGCCTTTTCCGTTGTCTCCTTCGTGCTATACGGAAGGGAGGAGTGCTAGATGAGCCTGCGGGGACTGCTTTGCTGTGAGGTGACCAAGACAAAGCGGGACAACATCCTGCTTGCTGGGCTGGCCGCCGTCCTACTGTCGGTAGGATATTCGACCTTCCAGATGTACCTGGGCATGAGCGTAGGGGAGAGGATGTACTTCGACCTCTTGAGCTACGTGGTGGTGTTCAACAACACGACGCTCGTGCTCCCGGCGACACTCGCCCTCGTTGGGGGGCATATGATCGACCGAGAGTACGGCGCGGGCACGTTGAAGTCGATTCTGACGATCCCGGTGCCTTTTCAGAGGCTCCTCGTCGCAAAGTTACTGGCGGGGGGACTTGTATCGCTCCTGTTTGGCATCACGAGCTTCACGCTCACGCTTGCGTCTGGCACGCTTCTCCTGCGGCTCGATGGCGTCACGGTGGATGGCATATGCTTGGCCTGCTGGCAGATCTGCGGCATGTCGCTGCTGTGCTACCTTGCCGTCACGCCCGTGATCGTCCTGGCGACAAGGAGGCGCGGGCTGTACACCGTAGGTGCCGGTGTCGCGTTCCTACTGAGCCTGACCTGCCTATTCGTCGGGAGCTCAAGCGTCTCGGACGTGTTTCCCATCACGGCGGGCTACGCGCTGGTGGGGTACGCGGCCGCGAGCGAGACCGCCGCCCCGCTCACATCCCTCGCTGTCTTTGCGGGCGTCCTTGCCATCACCGCTGCGCTCGTGCGGCACTCTCCGTCATATGACTCCCTCGTCGCGACGAGCGCGAAGGCGAAGGGAAGAGCTTCCAGGAAGGCTAAGGCAAGCCAGTGAGACGGCGTCGTCCCTTCCATCAGGTGCCGCAATCCGCAGCATAGGGATGGGTTTTGTCAGTTGACACTGGCTCATTTGCTGGCCGTAATCTGAGGCTCTTCGGGGGCTCGTGTGGGTTGACGCCTCGGCGAAGATGCCAACCTCGCGGCGGCGCCACTCGCGCAGAGCCTGTCTTCCCGACCAAGCGGGAGGGGCCAGCGAGGGGGCGCCGCCGGCACGCCGTGGCGGTTGAGGCGCTCGCGCCACCTGGCGCAGGCAGCTCGCGTCGCGATTCGTATCGCGACTCGCGTCGCACCAGTGTACACAAATGCCCCAATCCGGTGAGGAGAGGCCCGATCCTCCCATTTGTGTACACTCCTGCGATCCCAAGGCCACCCACAACCCAAGCCCACGGCGCAACAGTGTACACGAATGCCCTAAAATGGCCCCGAGAGGCCGTTTTCGGCGATCTGTGTACACTATTGCGTCCCCCTGCGTCACCACGGGGCGCCTCGCGAGTCGCAACAGTGTACACAAATACCCCAAAATGGCCCCGAGAGGCCATTTCCACCGATTTGTGTACACTCCTGCGTCGTCGCCCTGGCGGTGAGGCCCACGTCACCTTGGCGGTGACGCCCACGCCGCCAGTGCGGTGACGCAACCACCACCCACACGAACTCACGAAGCCTCTAATAAAGCCCTCCTGCTACGTCGGGGGACCTTTACCTATGGGTACGTAAGTCTTGCGATCGAGGGGAGGAGAGTAAAGATGGGCAAGCTGGTTCGCGTGAGGAGAAGGCCTCGCTACCCCTCGGTGCCCATGGGAGGCAGCCTCGGGGAGGTGGGGGGACCCTCGCCCGAGGACCTCATGTGGGGCATCGTGCGCGAGGCGTGTGGGGCTTGTCGCGGCGGCATCCTTCACCTCCTGTCCCTTGAGCTTGACGATGACTGGTGCGGCGAGTTCATCGTAGGCGAGGGGAGCCGGTCGCTCTGCCTCTACCTGGGCGGGCGTGACAGCGGCTTTCGGGTGGAGATTGGCCCGGGCGCCTCGCGGGTCTGCTTCATGGGGGAGCGGGTATGGCTCGTGGGCGACGGCCGCCACGACCCGCTCGCGCGTGAGGGCCTGCGCGGTGACGTCGTCTGCGTCGCGAACGAGCGTGCGACCGAGCTTCTGAGCGAGGCACTGTGTGCCTTTGCGGGCGCGCGGGGTGTCTTTCACGTCGAGGCCGACGGTCCCATGGGGCCAGGGGGCCGTCCGTACGACGTCTACGTCAGGAATGCCTGCCTCGCGCCTTACAGAAGGACGATCGCCAACGTGACCTTTCACGTGAACTGCGACGCCACAAAAGAGGACTGGGCCGCCCACGCAGGCGCGGCGGCGGATCCGACGGGTCAGGGGATGGGCTCTTCGCGTGCCGATGCCGAGTGGCTTGCAAGGAGGCTCCAGCAGAGCGACGCGGCGCCGTTCCTGACCCCCTGCATCAGCGGGGGAGAGGGGGGTCGCTCGTCCTGCCTCCACCTCAACGGAAGGGATGGCGACTTCTGGGTGAGCCTGGGTCCTCACGTCTCCAAGATCTGCCGCATGGGGGAGTGCGTCTGGTTTGTCGCGGAGTCCTTTCGAGGCGAGCTGCCCTGTCAGGACCGCTGCGGGGACGTCATCTACGGGGGCGCGGTCGAGGGCAGGCCCCGCGCGGAGCTGCTCGGCCTTATCTGCGACGTGGCCCGTGCCTTCGCTGGCGCGACGGGGGCCTTTCACGACGAGCTGGTCGTCGTCGGCGGCAGGGCCGTCCCGCCCGACCTCGACCGGCCGGACAGCCGCTCATACGACGTCTACGTGAGAAACGACCACACCGAGCCCTACAGGAGGAGGCTCTCGAACATCGACCTCCACGTGAACTGCGACGCCGCAGCGGACGACTGGGAAGGCGTCTAATGGCGGCGCCTGTGCGCGAGCTGCCAGGGGCGCGGCGGCGGCAGGGCCAAGGGGGCAGCCGGAGGACGCGGCGAGAAAGAGGGGGGCAGGCATGATCAAGGAGGTTCGCAGGAGGTTCAGGCACCCCTGGCTTGCGGTGGGCCCCGAGGGCGGCTCCGGGGGACATGGCATGCGGCTCTCGTCCGATGAGGTTCGCCTCCTCCTCGTGAGGCGGCTCCAGAGAAGCGCCGTCTCCCGCTTCCTGACCTTTGAGCTCGACGAGGAGGATGATGACGCACACTCCTTCTGCCTGGCCCTCCGGGGGAGGAGCTGCAGCTTCGAGGTGGTCATAGGCCCCCTCATCTCCCTGATCGACTTTGACTGGGAGCGCATATGGCTTGTCACCGAGGGCCATCGGGACCACATGGCCCACCAGGACCTGCAGGAGGAGATCGTCTACGGAGGCCCGATAGAGGGCAGGACCCCTGCGGAGGTGCTGGACCTCATCTACGAGATGGTCTGCATCCTTGCCGGGGCGAGGGAGGTCTTTCACGACGAGATACGTCCCGAGGAGAAGTGGGATACGATCGACTTCAGCGAGTTCGATGACTGCTCCTACGACGTCTACGTGAGAGACGACCACTCGGCTCCCTACGCGAGGAGGTTCGCCAACATCACCTTCTACGTGAACTGCGACGCCAGGGTGGCCGAGGGGCTGGGGGCCGACGAGACGGGTGCTGTCGCGAGCCCTGGTGAGGAGGGTCCCCTCACAGGCGCCTGCGAGGGAGGCGGGCCCAAGGAGGAGTCCCCCGCCCCTGTCGAGGGGCCTCCCGCCGACGCGTGGGCCGCGTGGGGGACCTGCCGCTGGAGGATAGACCCCGGGGGCACACTCTGGATCGCGCCTGCACCCGGGCAGACTCGGGGCGATGCGGGAGGCCCTTCGGAGGAGAGGGTCCCCTGGCGTCGCCGGCGCGGCGAGGTCGAGGCTGTCAGGGTGGTCGGGACGGTGCGCCTGGGCGGGGACGCCACCGGCCTATTCTGCGGGATGTCGCGCTGCGAGCGCATGGACCTCGCAGGCCTCGACACCTCGCGGGTGACCACCATGTCGCGCATGTTCTGCGACTGCTCCTCGCTCGCCGCCCTCGACCTGTCGGGTTGGGACAGCTCGGGCGTGCGCGACATGTCTGACATGTTTCAGTCCTGCTCCTCGCTCGCCTCCCTCGACACATCGGGCTGGGACACCTCGGCTGTGCGCGACATGTCCGGCATGTTCTGCGACTGCTCTTCGCTCGCCACCCTCGATCTGTCGGGCTGGGACAGCTCGGGCGTGACCACCATGTACGGCATGTTCTGCGGGATGTCGCGCTGCGAGCGCATGGACCTCGCGGGCCTCGACACCTCGCGGGTGACCGACATGTCCCGCCTGTTTGACGGCTGCGGCTCGCTCGCCGCCCTCGACACATCGGGCTGGGACACCTCGGTCGTTCGCGACATGCGGCGGATGTTCTGGGGCTGCCGCTCGCTCGCCGTGCTCGACACCTCTGCCTGGGACACGTCCCAGGTGATTGACATGGGGAGGGCGTTCGAGCGCTGCTCCTCGCTCGTCTCCCTCGACGTGTCGGGCTGGGACACCTCACGGGTGCGAAGCCTGCGCTGCACGTTCAGCGGCTGCCGCTCGCTCGCCGCGCTCGACGTCTCCGCCTGGGAGACGTCCCAGGCGGAGGACCTGCGCGGCATGTTCTGCGGATGCTCCTCGCTCTCCTTCCTGGACCTGTCTGGCTGGGACATGTCCGGCGCGCTCGACGTGAGCGAGATGTTTCGGTCCTGCACGGGGCTCAGCGGGGTCAGGCTCGGCGCGCACTTCTCGTTCAGGCCCCACGAGCTCTCCCGCAGCGTGTGGCTCGCGAGACTGCCCGACCCGCCCGCAGAGCCACCGTACGGCGGTGGCTGGGCCATGGAGGGCGGCTCCCCTGCGATGGGCGCGACCGAGCTCGCCACGCGCTACGGCCCCGCCCTCGCGGGCACCTGGGTGTGGGCGCGAGGGCGGGGCTGAGAGGGCGCGACGGTCCGGCTGTGGGCGCAAAAGCGCAGCCAAGAAGGACGGGGATGTCCCGCACCTCACCTGAGCGCGCGGGCGGCGTTGAGCACGCAGGGCGCCATGACGCCCACGTCGCCGAAGACGGCGAGCCACATCGGGGCGAGGCCGACCCCCGCGAGGAGCACGGCGACCTTCGCCGCGATCGCGAACGCGATGTTCTGCCTCGCTATCCCCAGGGTGCGGCGGGCGATGCGGACGGACGCGGCGACCTTCGAGGGCATGTCGTCCATGAGGACCACGTCCGCCGCCTCGATGGCCGCGTCCGAGCCCATGGCGCCCATGGCTATCCCCACGTCCGCGCGCGCCAGCACAGGGGCGTCGTTGATGCCGTCGCCCACGAAGGCGAGCGAGCGCCCCTCGGCCCTCTCGACGTGCTCGACCTTGTCGGCGGGGAGGAGCTCGGAGTGGTACTCGTCGAGGCCGAGCTCGCCCGCGACGCGCCGCGTCCCCCTCGCCTCGTCTGAGATCGGGACGTGGCCTGCATAGCGGCCGTCTATGGCCACGTGGATCACGGTGCCGTCGTCGCCCTCGCAGCCGTGCCAGGCGGCGCCCAGCTCGCCCATGAGCGTGGCGTTGCCCATGGCGCGACCCTCCTGCTCTCCGCATTGGCTGACGTGGGGGTAGAGGGTCGTCGCACCGTATCAGAATAGGGTTACCACAGCCTTGTACAAAAATCCTCCTTTGCAGAATGTGCAGACATTCAGACACGCCCCACCCTCCCAGGCGCATGATCGCGACAGCATCATATCGACCCGCGAGAGTGGCGAGGCGGACGGGGCCATGACGCCTACCGGGAGGGCGGTCATGCCGGGCCACAGGAGCATGAGCGAGCACCGCCGCTCGGTCCTCTCGGCCGAGCGGGAGATCGCGTCCCTCGACGGCTACGCTCGGGACTCCTGCCCAGGCTGCGGGGCGTGCGCATCGGGGGGGTGCGGTGTTGATGACAACGGCATACGAAGGTGGTACCGCGAGGCCTGCGGAAAGACCCTCACGCCCACGGTGGGCACCATCTCCGGGGGTACAGGCTCTCCGTGTCAGACTGGCACGAGTTCCCGCCGCAGGCGCTCTTCTTCGAGGGCGCAGACGGGACGAGTATAGCGTCCAGCAACTAACTTGCCCTGTCTGCCCCATCCGAAAGGAGGGTGTCCACGACGGGTCCCTCGGTCGTCGGGCCTGTGTCCAACAGGTCTCGCCCCCGCCCGTGGACGACCGGCTCGGTGCTCGCCTTCCCTGAGGTGGCGCAGAACCCTCTCCTTGAGCTCGTCCTCGCTCGAGACCCGGATCTGAGCGCGGCATCTGGCGGGCCGTCCTCGAGAAGAGGCCCTCGACCAGGTTCGGCCAGGAGCTGTGCCTGGGCGCGAACACGAACCCGAGGCGGCCCGGGACGGTGGCCAGGCGGCGCCTCGCCTTCGCGGGGGTGCGCGCCGACACGTCGCCGGGCACGATCCGCGTCAGGTCGCCCCCCGCCGCCTGCTGCCCGGGTGTTCCCGTGGAGTCCGGCGTGGTCGGAACCCTCGCGCGTCTCGCCCGCAAGGGGGTCGCCTCGCCGGCCGGCAGGTCGATCGAGGCACGAGGCGAGGAGCGACGGGGCGTCAGAGTCTCCCGCGCCCGTGGTCGCGCCTGACCGTGCCCACGCCGCCCGCACTACCAGCGTCGCCCACCTCGGGGTGCAGGTCGGGACGGTGCTCGCGCGGCCTGCCGCTGTGGGCATCGTCGCCCGGCGTCCGCTCGACGCCGCTCCCGGTGTACCTCGCCGCGCTCAGGCGCACGCCGTCGGACGTGCACCCGGCCCTCCCGGCGACGGGGCCGGAGTCGCGCAGCGGCGGGATCCGGGCCCTGGCGGCGGCCTGGGCGTCGGTCATCCCGGGCTCCGCGTGCTCGCCCCTGTCGACCGCGAGCAGGATGTTCGCGTGCCTTGTCTGTGTGGCGGGCGCCCTTCCCCTGTCCACGACCGCCAGCAGGCCCTCCCTCTCGTCACCCGTCAGGGTCACCACGTACCTTACGTTTGCCATGCCTGCCGCCTCCGAGGAGATGGTGGAACGCATCTCGAGCATGGCAAAGATTACGACTTAACTAACCACTAGGCTGGTACCCTGAGCCCCCGGTCGATGACCTGGCGCATGGCCTCCGAGCGCGTCTCGTCGCTGTCGGCCGCGAGCTGGTCGATGGTGGCGAGCGTCGAGGGCGCGATCTTGAAGGTGACGGGGACGAGCCTCTCCACCCCGAAGCGCGGGCGTCCCGCGTGGACCTCGCCCTCGTGGCCGGACCAGGTGCCCTCCTCGTACTCCTTGGCCATCGCGTCGAGCAGAGCGTCGTCGAGTTCGGCTCCGTTGCAGGCCGTCCCCGCGTCGAACTTCTTCCTTTCGTCCCCCTTCATCTCAGGCCAACCTCCCTCAAGGTCCCGTTCGTAGGCGGGCACATGGCGTGGTACACGAGCCAGGTGCCGTCTTCGCGGAAGACCGCCGCCATCTCGAGCGTCTTGCCGCTGTCGGCTATCCCGACGGCCACCGTCTCGTCGAAGGCGCTCCGCGAGCGGGTGACCCAGCGGAGGGTGTTGTTCCATGCGCTGAGCACGTCGTCCTCCGTCAGGTCCAGGTGCCGCTCGAAGACGCGCGGGTGGATCACCACGTCTCCCATGTCCCGTCCTCCCTATTAGGTCTTACCTAATTATACCCAGGGGACGCCCGCTGGCAAGGGGCGTGGGGCGGGCTGCGCGGCGGCTTTGTGACGCAGTTGGAGGATGGGGTCGTTGGGGGGGCTTTGCTTTGGAGTCGGTTGTTGTTGCTTTGATTCCAGTGGTGCCAGCGGTGGTTCCACCCCTGTCGTCCTTCCGTGGCAGGGCGGGAGCCACGGGCGGGGACGGCCTGTCGCACGCGAGCCGGCATCGCGCGTGCCGCGTGGCGCGGGTGCCGAAATATCGCGGGAGGGTGCCGTGCGGCGAGACGAGGGGGGAGGTCGGCGGGACGCCCGGGATGCCGGCCGGCCAGACGGGCGGCGCCGGGATGGAGGGGGGCCTGCCCCGACCACGCGCGCGTCCGCCTTAGGATCGCACCCAGGCGCGGCTGCGGGCGACGTGGCGGGCGGGCCGAGGGACAGGGGCGCGACCACGCCGCGCGGGCGCACCGGGGGCGGGGGCCCTTGTGGGCGGGACCGGATGATGTGGGCGGGGGGCCACCATGCGGGCACCGTCGGCTCCGGCGAGTCGGCCACCGGGGAGGCACGTCCGGCGGCAGCCCGACGGGAGTTACACGGGGTGGCGGGAATGCTCCCGATGGGGCCGGCGGCAGCGGCCACCGGGCCGTCGCGGCAATGCCGCCCGCTTAAGTTAACCCTACTTCCGGGGTACTTGTTCTAGGGACAGTCTGGTCAGCACGTTGCCAGGCATCCGAAAGGCCTCGTCGCACATCACCCCCTAAGTGGCGGGGGGAGCTCAAGGGACCAATGACCCGCAGGCCAGGGCATGCGCCGGCTGCTCGGCGCATGCCCTGGCGCCTGTCGCGCGGGCGCGACCGCCCGCGTTTGTTCCGACGGCTCCCCCCATCTTGTGATAGGATGTCCCTAGAATATGTTACTTCTAGGGACGGAGGCGGGAATGTACCTCGCGATCACGGAGAAGGGCGGGAGGCAGTATGCGTCGGCGGCGGTGTCGAGGAGGGACGGGAGGCGGACCCATGACGACTACACCTACCTCGGGCGTGTCGTCGACCGCGAGCGGGGCGTGTTCTGCAGCCGCGAGCGGGGGTACTTCACCTTCGACGTCGCCACCGGCGAGTACGGGCGCGTGCCGGACGGGTTCGAGCCGGACGCGCCCGAGGACGGCAGGAGGTCCCGCCCGCGCACCCTCTCCTTCGGCGACGCCTGGGTCCTCGACCAGCTGATGCACAAGTCGGGGCTCTGGGACGTGGTCGACGAGGTGCCGTGGGCCAACCGCGACACCCTGCACGCGATGGTCGCGTTCTACATGTGCTCGCGCCTGGCGAACTGCCACGCCGAGGAGTGGTGGCGCACGAGCGTGGCGAGCCTTCTGTGGCCGGGGGCGAGGCTCGACAGCCAGGGGGTGAGCGAGTTCCTGGAGAAGGTGGGCTCGCGCGAGTCGACGCTCGCCTTCCAGGAGTCCTATGCGCGCTTCGTGCTCGGGGGCCTCGGCGACGACACCAACGTGATGATCGACTCGACGGGCCTCCCGAACGGGAGCGGGATGTACCTGACGCGCGTGAACGTACACGAGGGGAAGGTGAGCGTCGAGGCCAGGCTGGCCGTCGTCGCGCAGAGGAGCACGGCGATACACCTGTGGTGGGAGCTGCTGCCCGGCAGCGCGAGCGACGCGATGAGCTTCAGGAGAATCATCGCCCGCTGCGAGGGCATCGGCGTCCACGTGGACTCGTGCCTGATCGACGCCGGGTACTGCACCGACGCCAACCTCGACGAGCTCTACGACGACGGGCACAGGTGCGTCACGCCCTACGTCACCAGGCCGAGGCCTAACCCCTCCTGGTACAGGGAGGCCGTCCCGAGGGCGCTGGAGGGCATCGAGTCGCGGGAGAACTTCGTCCAGTACGGAGACCGCTACCTGTTCGTGAGGAGGGTCCCCGTCATGGTCGGCAAGGGCCACGACCAGCCCGCGTGGCTCTACGTCGGGATAGACACCTCGCGCCTGTCCGACGAGCTCCACAAGCTGCTCGTGAGGGCGAGGAGGAAGAGGCTGAGCATGGACCAGGTCTACGAGGGACTCGAGAACCAGGGCGTGTTCGCCCTGCTCTCGGGAACGCCCCACGAGGTGGAGGACATACTGCCAGAGTACTACGTCCGCCAGGGCATCGAGCAGCTCAACGACGTGGCGAAGGGATACACCAAGCTGCTGCCGACCCGCTGCCACACGGTGGAGACCTTCACCGGCCACGTGCTGCTCTCGATGATAGGCAGCTCGGTGATGCGCTTCATGCAGATCCGCCTCAACGACGGCGAGGCCTACCTCGCCTCGCGCATGGAGGCCCTGAGGTCGCAGGGGTGCATACTCTACAAGGGGAGGCTGGTCCCGGACGAGCCGATACAGCCGGCCAACGAGGTGTACCAGCTCTTCGGGGTAGAGGTGCCCACGTCAGTCCCCATCCGCGGCGGCTCGCTCGCCGTCGATCCGCCGAGGGCGACCCCCCGGCTGTTCAGGCCGCCCAAGAGAAGGGTCCGGAAGAGGAGGGGGAGGCTCGCCGACACGGGCGCCGCCGCGAAGCCCTAGGTGACGAGCGGGTGTGCTTAGAAATTACCCCCCGGAAGTAGGGATTAATGATTCCGACTTCTCAGTATCAGGTGACCGCGAGGAAACGTGGGAATACATCAGGCAAGGCCTCAACTCCATAGATAGGCACACGAACCTTGGCCTATGCTTTCCGACGATTGACGGGTAGACTTTGCACTGCGTGAGGGGGTGACAGAGAATCCTCGACCTTCATCACCGAGGTATTGGCGCTTAGGATTCTTTTCCCATTAATCCTAAGATGCTCTGATTTGTAGCACTAGCACCCCTCACCCAACCGGAACTTCCCTAAGAGATATGCCCTGACCTGCCGTTCTCGCCTGGCGGCAGCTCCTCGCTTGCCTACGGCATGTGGTGCTTCCTACGATTACATAGGACCTCGGGAGGGCTGGGATGCCGCCCGTACGTGCGCAGGAGGTCGTGCGGGACGAGTCGGGCGGGATCGCGGGCTGGTCCGCGTCGGTGGCGGGCGCGGGGCGCGTCGCCGGGGCCAGGTACCACTCGCGCCAGAGGGTGCGCGAGCGGCTGGGCAGGGTCGCGGGGCTCTCCGAGGGCGGCCGCAGCGGCGTGTTCCGCTCGCCGACGAGGGGCCTGGTGCGCTACGACGCCGACTCCGACAGCCTCGGGCCGCCGGGGAGGGGCGACGGGGCGCCCACCGACGAGTCGTCGGGGCTCCCGGAGCCCCCCCGCCCACGTCGTGGCGGGAGACTGCCTGCTGCTGCTCTCGGTCCCGGGAAGGTCGGGGCTGCTGGGCGTCCCGGGGGAGGCCTTCCCGAGGGACGGGGACTGCGGGCGGCTGCTCGCGCACCTGCCGCGCTCGCCGCCCCGGGACGGCTCGCGCGTCTCCTGCGACGACCTCGTGGCCCGCTCGGCCGCGTCGCGCCTGCTCCCGGACGTGTCGGTGCCGTCGCCCGGGAGCGTGAGCGCCCACTTCCACGCGATGGGCTCCGACGCGGCGAGGGTGTCCCTCTTCCGCGCGCTCGCCTCGGCGGCGAGGGCCTCCGACCCCTCCCTCGGGACCCGCCGCCACGTCGGCCCCGCGCCGCTCCCGGGCGGCCTGGCCGACAGCCCGCCCGACGCCCTCCCCTCCCATGGCGTGGGCGCCGCCGCCCCCCGGTCGCGCCTGGTGCCGGGGCCCGGCGACGCCACGGGCATCCCCGCGTGGCACGGCGTGACGCCCGGAGACGCGGCGGGCGCGGGCACGCTCGCGCGCGTCCGCGAGGACGTCGAGGCTACGCTGGGGGCGGCGGTCTCCTCGGCGGTCCCGGGCGCCGGCCACGCCGCCAGGGGGCTCGTGGGCGGCGAGACGCGCCACCTGGCGCGGACGCCGGCGAGGCGCGGACATCCCCCCGAGAGCACGTGGCATCGGGCGAGGCCGCAGGCCGACAGGGGCAAGCGCCTCCTCGCCGGGGGAGGCCGCGCCCACCTCGGGCGCCACCTCGCCCGCGGCGTCCTCGGGGCAAGGACCCACCCCTACGCCTGCGCCGGCAGGGACCGGGCGCCCTCCCGCCTGCGCCAGGCCAGGGACGGGCGGCCGGGGGAGCGCGAGGCCATGCCCGGGCGCGACAAGGACTGGGAGGGGGCGCGCGGCGGCTTCTTCGTGCCCATGCCCGACACGGGCGAGATGGCCCCGGCCTCCGCGCTCGACGCCTACTTCTCCCGAACGGGGGCGGGGCAGGTCCTCGAGGCGGCGAGGGACCACCTGCGCCCGCCGCCGGCCGCGAGGCGGGCCGAGACGGCCATGCGCGGCAAGGTGCCGCGCGACGTCACCCGCGCCGTGGCCACGCCGCGGGTGCGCGAGGCCGTGGCCGACGCGGGGAGGTGCCGGTCGCCCACCGACCTCTGGGGCAAGTCGTCGTCGCCCGTGTGCCTCGGGAACGGTCCCGCCCTCGTGCCCGGGACGCCCAACAGGCAGTGCCGGCAGAGGTTCGGGGGCTGGGGCTCGAGGTTCCCGCGAGGGTGGACGTCGCATCCTGCCGGAGGGACGTCCTGGGACTCAGGTCATAGTGCTACATTTGGCAGCATCTTGGGACCAGGACCATTCCCCGGGGCGGCATACGCCAAGAGGAAGCCGAGGCTCGTAAGGACTGCCAATGGGTCGGGTGCTCAGGTCAGGTGAGAACAGCAACTTCTCGGGCTTGCCCGGCGGGGGAAGGTAGCGGAACATAGCACCTGCGATGGGCACGAGCGGTATAATCGGCAGACGCAGGAGGGGAGGCGCACATGAACCTCGGTCCCGAGACCGAGCTGGTCGAGCACAAGAGATCCACCGGAGAGCTCAAGGAGGGTATTGCCTCCATGGCCTCGATCCTCAACAAGCATGGCCGAGGCACCCTCTACTTTGGGGTCTTGAACAATGGTGACGTCGTTGGACAGCAGGTCTCGGACAGTACGCTGCGTAAGGTCAGCCAGGCTATAGCCCACTCGATAGCGCCGGCGGTCTACCCCACTGTCGAGCGGCTCGTCGCCGACGGCGGTGAGGACTACGTCCGCGTGACCTTCGAGGGACCCGACGCGCCCTACGCCTGTAAGAACGTCTACCGCATCCGCGTGGCCGACGAGGACCGCTTCATGGAACCTGACATGCTGGAGTCCATGGTCCTTGAGCGAGCCTACCGGAGAAAGCCGTGGGACCGCCAGTCCTCGCCGCGACCTCTTTCGGACGTTGAGGAGGCAGAGCTTAGGAGGTTCGTTGAGCGGGGAAGGAGGCGCGGCAGGATCGCCTTCGAGCACGAGTCGGTCGAGCGTACTCTCGCAAGTCTGGGGCTCCTCGCTGCGAATGGCTCCCTCACCAACGCCGCCGAGGTGCTTTTTTGCCCGTCGGTTGACGTCCAGCTCAAGATGGGCGTCTTCAAGACCCATATGCGCACTGAGGCACTCGACCTGCGCCAGGAACCTGGTACTGTCTTCTCCCTCGTCGACCAGGCTGAGTACTACATCGCTAACAATATCCGTCGCAAGATCGTCGTCACGGGCAGGCGTACGCGCGACGAGGTACCCGAGATACCCTTTGTGGCTATACGCGAGGCGCTCATGAACGCCTATGCCCACCGCGCCTGGCACCGGCCGGGCTACGTGCAGGTGGACGTCTACCACGACGCTGTCGACATCATCAGTCCTGGCTGGTTCGTCAGCGGCCAGGATCCTGAGGACCACCTCTCCGGCAGGAGCACGTCATCCGAAACGCGCAATAGGCTCATAGCGGCCGCGCTCTTCCGCTCGGGAGACATCGAGTCCTCCGGTCTCGGCATGCGCAAGATGCGCGAGCTCTGCGATGCCGCCAATGTGAGGGTGACTTACGAGGAGGTTCCTTTCGGCACCAAACTCACCTTCCACCGTAATGCCCCCTTTGCGGCGAATCTCGAATCTGACGTGCGGGAAAGTGCGGGAAAGTGCGGGAAAGTGCGGGAAAGGTTCGGGAAAGGCCTCTCAGAGAACGAGTTCGCTGTAGCTGAGGCGATCGAGACGATGGGCTTTGCCTCCACGTCCGAGGTCATGATGGCCGTCGGCCTGAGTGAACGAGGGGTTCAGGGGGTGCTCAAGCGTCTCGCCGAAAGGGGTGTGGTGCTGCGTACGGGCGCCGGGCGCAGTACCCGTTACAAGCTCGCGGACTAGTATAGCGTCCAGCAGCTAACTTGTTTCGCCCTCCTCGGCCGTGGGGTCCACGACGAGCTCCTCGGTCGTCTGGTCGAGGTCGAATAAGCTCCATCTTCACCCGTGGACGATCGGCTCTGCGCTATCCCCTTGAAGGTGTTGGTGACGAGGGCCATGGTGTTGCTCTGGGGCATCAGACGTACGCCTCCTCGTCTGAAGAATCCTCTGAGGCTCTTAGTGGAGGGCTCCGTGAGGCGGTAGGCGTCGGAGCAGAAGAGGCATCCGGATTGCGGTGCCGCGTTTATGGTCTTCGGGAGGAGCCCCGCGCATGCGTCACTTGTGTCGAGGAAGATCACCGGTGTCTTCCTGTTTGACGGGACAACCCCCCTGAACTCGCCTACCCTGAGCGGGCGGTTAGTGGAGCTGCCCACGTAGCTGCCCGCGTAGACGTACACGCCCTGGCGCTCAGTCGCTTCGCGGAGGAAGCGGATTGCGGCGTTTCTCTGCATGTTGCAGGCCCATCTGGGCTCCGGGTCAAGGAGGTAGCTCATCGTGGTGACGCACTCGTTGACGCCCTTGCCCCTGCAGGACCCCGCGAGGCTCAAGTTATCGGCGTCTGTGTTATCGAGGCGCCCGTCGAGCCAGTCGGGACTGCGGTAGGGACTCTTGGACCAAATCTCGCTCGATCACAGGCTCCCTGTTAGATCACCGTTGACATGATGACGCCCCGCCCCTCTGTTACGGTGTCATCGATGGGAAATACGTCGTGAAAAGACAAGGGAACACCTGGCCTGGTGTAGCAAGGGGCGAGGTAGCTGGCCATGTCAACGGTGGTCTAACAGGGAGCAACGTATGGCCTCCTATTGCCCTGCAACCCGCTTGTCACACTTCTTCCAATCTTCAAGAACGAGCTGCTTCGCGACGCTTTGAGGGCGGTGTCATTGGATAAGACTTGCAGTACTTGTCCCAATTCATTCTTTTATGTCCTAAACTGTCTACAAGGAATAGACGATAGGACCATCATGAAGAAGCGCAACGTAATCAATCTCATCAGGTACCACGAGGACCGCAACGAGTCTGCGTTCCGAAACGAGGCGGCCGAGATTGCCCGCGACTTCGATGCCAACGGTGACACGCAGCTCGCCGAGTACATCATGGCCCTCATCTCAGACGCGAACGCGTTCGTGCCCCAGGCCATGGAGGAGGGCGCAGACTTCTTCGACAAGATGGAGTCGTCCTCTGTGCCGCTGCCGCTGCCGCAAGCCATCTCTGATGACGTGACTGGCATCTGCAACGCCATCGCGCACAACGTCGGCGTGAACAAGTTCCTCTTCCAGGGGCCCCCGGGGACGGGCAAGACGGTAACCGCCCGCCAGATCGCAAGGATAGTGGCGCGTGACCTCTACCGCGTCGACTTCAACATGGTCATAGACAGTAAGCTCGGCCAGACGGCCAAGAACATCGGGAGGCTCTTCGCTCAGATCAACTCTCTGCGCCAACCAGACAGGGCCATCGTACTCTTCGACGAGATAGACGCGCTTGCTCTTGACCGCGTCAACCAGCACGACGTGCGGGAGATGGGGCGCGCCACCTCGGCATTGCTCCGGGAGCTCGACAACATGAACGAGCAGGTCGTGCTCATAGCGACGACGAACCTCTACAAGGCGCTCGACAAGGCGCTCGTGAGGCGCTTCGACGCGGTCATCGACTTCGGGCGCTACAGTCGCGAGGATCTGCTCGGTATCTCCGAGGTGCTGCTGAGCGGACTGTTGCAGCGGTTCAAGGGGGCAAGCCGCGACATGCGACTCTTCAGGAAGATCATGTCGCAGATGAGGGAGCTGCCCCATCCCGGCGAGCTCGAGAACATGCTGAGGACCTCCTTGGCCTTCAGCAAGCCAGACGATTCGCACGACTACCTGCGACGTCTTTACGCGCAGACGTGCCCAGGCTCGTCTGTCACCGACCTGCCCAAGCTGCGCTCCCAAGGCTTCACAGTCCGTGAGATGGAAACGCTCTCGGGAGTGCCGAGGAGCACGATCTCCCGCGAGCTGAGGGAGGTCGGCGATGAATGAGCTCCTCCAGCTGAAGGGGCAGTTCCAGTACGGCAAGGCGAACCCACCCGGGCCTCCCAGGCTCCCGAAGGGCCAAGAGGTCACCTCAAGGCACCTACGCGAGCTGGCAGACAACCTGCGGGACATCAAGGCGTACTGGACGGAGCACGCAGTTCCGTTCAACCCTCTCGTGACGGTAGTGTACGGCACTGTGGTCGCGAAGAGCAATCGCATTCGCCGCATTCTTGGTGGTGCGAGTGGCAGGGCGAGCGACTTTATCGTGGGTGCCCGTTTCGAAGGCGAGGGGGCCAAGGCTTACCACGAGATAACCCACTGCGTCCCCATGGCAGCCGTCGACGAATCTATCGCCGTGCTGGATTCATGTGCGTCCATCGTCGATGGGCAGTACGGCGGCGCCATCGATGACGCTGGCCTCGAGCGGGTCAACGTCGGTGGCCTCAAGGGCAGGACGGGCCTCGCCAAGAGCGCTTTCGCGCAGACGATTCGCGACTCCTTCTATGCCAAGAGGCTCTATATTAGCTCGGCTCCCGAGGCCATCGACGACTGGGCGGTCGTGAGCATCTACGACACGGGCTACGAAGACCTGCGCTCCTTTCTTGCTGACCTTGGACTTCAGCTCATGCCAGACCAGGTGCTCGGCAGCGCAGTGAGGCTTGACGCTGCGGAATATGCAAAGCTCGCTGCGAGGTATCCTTTCCTCGTCTCTATGGCGGTCTCGGACATCTCGACCCTGACCCCCGATGATTTCTCGATAGCGAGGAACAAGACGGCGAGCATTTCGGCTCCTGGAGGCGAGCCCATCATCGGCGTCCTTGACACCCCCTTCGACGACAGGGTGTACTTTGCAGACTGGGTCGAGGCATGCGACCTGATCCCGCCTGAGATTACTATTGACGCCAGCGAGAAGAGGCACGGCACGGCAGTATCCTCTATCATCGTGGACGGCCCGAGTATCGTCCCCGAGCTGGACGACGGCTGCGGCAGGTTCCGCGTGCGCCACTTCGGCGTGGCCACGGGAAGACGCTCCAGCGCCTTCTCCTTCATGCGCAACGTGCGAGATATCGTGGAGCAGAACCGCGACATCAAGGTGTGGAACATCTCGCAGGGCTCGGTGCGCGAGATTGCCCGCAACTTCATGTCCCCAGAGGGGGCAACCCTCGACGAGCTGCAGTCGCGCTTCGATGACATAGTCTTTGTGGTGGCAGGCACCAACCAGACGAAAGCCGGGCAGGAGAAGATCGGTGCGCCGGCAGACTCAATCAACTCCCTCGTGGTGAACGCGACGTCCTTCTGTGGCAAGACAGCAAGCTACGCCCGCCAAGGACCTGTGCTCGACTTCTTCAAGAAGCCGGACGTATGCGCCATCGGGGGTGACTCGGACAAAGGAATGCCCGTGTGCACGGCGACCGGCCAATACCTCATGGCGGGAACATCGTTTGCGGCACCGTGGATTGCCCGCAAGATGGCCTATCTCATGCAGGTCATGGGGCTCACGCGCGAGGTCGCCAAGGCGCTCATCATCGACTCGGCTGCGGGTTGGGACTACAGGGCGAGCCCCAGGCGTGGCTACGGCCGGGTGCCCGTCCGAATCGAGGACGTGGTGCAGTCTTGCGACGACGAGATCAAGTTCACGCTTACAGGCACGTCGGAGGCCTACGCGACCTACAACTATGGCATACCCGTGCCAATCGCAAAAAAGAAGCACCCCTACATAGCCCGTGTGACGCTCTGCTACTTCCCGCAGTGCGACAGGCGGCAGGGGGTTGACTACACAAGCGCCGAGATGGACCTTCACTTTGGCCGCATCAATGACAAGGGCACAATCCAGCCGCTTGACAACAACCGCCAGGGTGAGGAGGGCTTCATGACCACCGAGGAAGTTGCCCGCAAGAACTATCGCAAGTGGGATAACGTCAAGCACATTGGCGAGGAGCCCAAGGAGAACGGGCGAGAGAGGAAGGCCTACTCTACGGGCATGTGGGGCATCAAGATTCGTGCCACGAGACGAGGCGACGGTCCTGACAGGAGAGGACGCGCTCTGCGCTTCGGTATCGTGGTTACCCTCAGGGAGATAAACGGCGTCAACCGAATCGATGACTTCATACAGCGCTGTTCGCTCAGGGGCTGGATCGTCAATCGCATCGATGTGAGGACCAGCGTAGACATCTATAGTGCCGCTGAGGTCGATATCGACTTCGATGAGTAGCCCGCAGTGCCCAGAAGACTGCAATCAGGTGGCGGCGCTCCCGGCGGACGAGAACCCATACCCCGGGATTGACATCGTCAGATTCGAGCCGTCCATCAGCAAGATGCTCGACCGCACCATGGTCGAGCGCGCATTTGGCACCAAACCCACTTTCCATCGTAATGCCCCCTTTGAGGCGAGTCTCGAACCCGATGTGCGGGAAAGTGTGGGAAAATGCGGGAAAGACCTCTCAGAGAACGGGCTCGCCGTAGCCGAGGTGATCGAGACAGGGGCTTTCTTTGTCGGTCGTACTTTTTTCGATGTCGTGCGTGAGGCGGCCTTGGAGACGGTCGAGGCGGCCTCTGGCCGCCAGGCGTATGGGGATGCGCTTGCCGCAGACGATGGCATGCGCTTCACTACCGACGAGGCCATGCGCATGGCCGTGGAGGCCGAATGAGCTATCGGGTCGGATGGCCGCGTACGGCCACGAAGGAGCCGCTCGCTATCGAGAGAACGCAGCGCCGGATGGTTTCCAAAAGAGTCAAGGACAGCGTGGAGGATCGCGAGAACCCAAGGGCGATGCCTGGGGCCAGAGCTCTTCAGGGCACGAGGGCGGGACGGAGGTCGTCCGGGTAGGGCACAGGCAAGGTGTGTACAGGAAACTGCCAAGTGGTGCATGATGATGGAGCTGCATCAAAAGCTCCGTACATACCGGAGGGGCCCGCTGGCAGGCAGATGCCTGTTGTCGGGCCCCTTGGTGTGAGGAGAGGGGCGACCCCTTCCTATGCGGGAGACGCCGGGGCGGGCCTTCGTGTGCCATGGTCATGGGCCTGAGCTCGTGGTTCACTCTCTCAAGGCCCTGCCCTCACTTGCATGCGAGGCTCGCAAACCAGGGTAACCGTCAATTACTGTGAATTTCACACCTGATAAAGCCGACCGAACCCGTCGGTGTCCCGGTAGTCGTAGAACTCGCCCTCGGCCCGCATCCAAGAATCCCGCCTCCGGATATGTACCCCTCTATGTCCTCGAGCGCCCGCGTCGAGTACCCCACGCCGTACAGATACGCCCTCGCGCCCTCCGGGCACCCAATATGCATCCGCCTCGCACCCCCGCTCCATACCGCGCCCTCTTTGACCCGTCGTCCAGAATTGACGAGAACAGAATCACGCACCGTCACAACACACGAAAAAGGCGTCGGCTCTCGCCAGTGCCTTCGCCTTCGCGCGATCTGTTTGTGGTAACGTATCGATCTTTGCTGGGCAGCCTATTGATTGTCGGGATCCAAAGAGGGTATGATTACCTCAGTCATTCACCTAAGGTCTATGACGCGGCCTGCCTCGGAGCCCGGAATCCGGGGCTTTTCTATTTCTCATCGCCCCATATACCGGAGTTCACGCCCTGGTCCCTCACCCTATGGTCGTAGTACTCCTTGTTCGAAGGGAACGCCGTACGGAACCGGTAGGCGTCCCCATTCTCCTCGAGCACCACGATGAAGTACTCGTGTTCTATCTCTACGACCGAGAGCACGCGCCTGATGGCCCTTCTCTTGCCCCGCCGCGTCGAGACGCAATGGCGCAACAGTGTACACAAACGCCCCAAAACGGCTCCGAGAGGCCATTTTAGCCAATCTGTGTACACTCCTGCGTTGTCGCCCTGGCGGTGAGGCCCACGTCGCCAGGGCAGTGACGCCCATGCCGCCGGGGCAGTGTCGCAACCACCCACTCGCACGAACTCATGAAGCCTCTGCTTTCTCATCTCATTTTCTCCTCTCATGGGATGAGAAAATGAGATGAGAACTGGCATCCCAAGCTGGCATCTCAGAGGGCGACCCACATCCCTCCCTTGTTCGGTCCCTCGCGTTGCAACCTCTCCTCAGCCTTCAGCTCGGCGACATCTCTGTTCAGGGTCGACATCCCCACACCAAGCTCCACGCTGGCGCCTAAGAGGGTGGACGACGGGTGCTCCGACAGGTATGCGAGCACCCGCTCTCTCCTCTCCGAGGCCTTCTTGGATGTCCTTGGCTCAGCGGAAGCGCCCTCGTTGTTGGGATTTCGCGCGTATATCGTCGTAAGGAAGTAGAGCCTCTCCTCGTCGGTCTCCAGAAGCGGTTCTGGGGACCCGTTCTCGGAGAGGGACCGAAGCATCTTGTGTATTCCGGTGTTCCGACCCTCGGTGAGGTGCAGCTCCTTGAGGAACTCGCCCACCCGGCGGTTGCGGTACCTTCTGCTGACCGCCCTGAAGCGCCTCAGGTTCGCTATCGAGATGGACCTATCCGCACCGGGGTGGGAGAGAATCTCGATCCTGTCTGGAAGTACGCGGACCTCGATGGGCTCGCGCGTGTCGTATCCCTTGTGGTAGACGGCGTTTGCCAGCGCCTCCTCGATCGCCGCATAGGGATAGTTGAAGTACCTGCGCGACTCTGCCCTGTCAGGGAGCTTGACCACCACTTCCTCGATGACGTTGTTTCGCAGATAGCGCAGGGCATCGCGTAGCTGGGCATCCAGGGGCCCTGTGAAGGAGTGCTCGAAGATGCGGTCGC
This sequence comes from Olsenella sp. oral taxon 807, assembly GCF_001189515.2. Classification (NCBI taxonomy): domain Bacteria; kingdom Bacillati; phylum Actinomycetota; class Coriobacteriia; order Coriobacteriales; family Atopobiaceae; genus Olsenella; species Olsenella sp. oral taxon 807. The sequence goes on along the minus strand of NZ_CP012069.2, from coordinate 2,615,512 downwards.
CGCCCTCGCCGTCGGGGAGTTCCACCACGTCGATGTGCGCCGAGGAGGGGAAGAACCTCTCGGGGTCCGAAGAGAAGAAGAGGAGGCCTACGTTCTTTGGCTTCGTGTACTCCGAAGGCCCGTCGACGACGTTCATGCTTCGGCACAGCTCCGTGAAGTCCATGGTGTCCGCGAGGCCGTAGAGCGAGCTCCCGACCTCCCTGAGGTACGCCTTCATAAGAGGCAGGCTGAGGTCAAAGACGTCAGCCTCGTGATTGACGCGGTCGTCGAAGGGCACGTTGTTCGCCAGGGCGTAGAGGTCGAGCTCCTCCGTGTGAGAGGGGGCAACGGTGCTTGCCATCTTCCGAATCCAGTGGGTTCGCCCAGACCTCGAACCCATGGACTTTGGAGATGAGTATGGACGCTGGCTGCCGCCTGGAGCCCAGATCACTATGAAGGTCTTGCCCTCATGCGAGCAAACCTCTGTGATGGGCATGTACGGGGGCTGGATGAGCTTGCACTTGTTGAGCATGTCCTTGAGCCATGGGTCGACCCTCTCGGAGGGGACGCCGATCGGTTCCCGCCTTCCGCCAGCCTCCCTGACGCCCAGGACGAGGTAGCCACCTCCCCAGTTGTCGATGTCGTTGGCAAACGCGCAGATCGTCTTGAGCGACGCCTGTGGGTCCCACGTCTCCTTGAACTCTATCCTCGCCCACTCGACCACCTGACCGCCGAGCAGGGTCTCTATGCTTGTCGGCAGCGCCATCTTCGACCAGCCTTCTCATCTCATTTTCTTATCTCATAGAGTACAGGAAAATGAGATGAGAGGCATTGCGAGCCGGCTGCGCGTGTCCGGAGGCATCGGAGCCGACCCTTAGCGCTGCGTGGCGGCGACACCCACTCGACAATCGAGTGGAGTAGCAAATATTGGGAATACAATTCCCAATATTGACAATATAGAGATTTGCATGGAATATTAAGTCCCTCAATAAGGAGGCTGTCCATGTACATCAAGCGCGAGATCGAGTCGACAATCGATGCCATGCTCAAGCAGGGCAAGGTCGTCCTCGTGACAGGGGCGCGGCAGGTTGGCAAGACGACGGTCCTCAAACAGCACCTCGGCGAGTCCTTCAATTACGTTTCGATGGATAACCCTCGCGAATACCTGCTTGCAAAGCAGGATTCAGTTCTCTTCTTCGAGTCGAAGGACCTCCCCTTGATCATCGACGAGATCCAGCGCGCTCCGGATCTGTTTTCTCCTATCAAGTGGATCGTCGATCAGTCCGACGAGAAGGGTCGAATCGTGCTGAGTGGCTCGCAAACCTATCATCTCATGAAGGGCGTCAGCGAGTCCCTTGCGGGAAGGGTGAGAATTCTCGAGATGCCCGCATTGAGCCTAAGGGAACTGGCGGGGACGGTCGATGGACCTCGCCCCTACGTCCCCTCCGCGATCAAAGCGCCAAAAAGCGACCCTGGTATCGATGTCTGGAGTGTCATACACAGGGGATTCATGCCAGAGCTGCAGGACGACACCGTCGAATGGGACTCCTTTTACACCGATTATGTCTCCTCCTATCTCGAGCGCGACGTGAGGGACCTTGTCAACGTGAAGGACGAGGCAAAGTTCTACAGCTTCATGGTAGCCTGCGCTGCGAGGTCCGGACAGCTCTTCAACGCTACCGACATCGGCAACGCGGTCGGAGTCGATCATAAGACTGTCAAGGCGTGGCTCTCGGTGCTTCAGGCCTCGAATATCGTCCGCGTGATAGAACCGTTTTGGACAAACGTTGATAAGAGGCTGACCAAGATGCCGAAGCTCTTTTTCATGGACACGGGCCTTGTGTGCCACCTGACGCGATGGACAACCCCCGAGCAGCTGCGCAATGGCGCCGTCGCAGGGCACGTATTCGAAACCTTCGTTGTGTCAGAGGTCCTAAAGAGCTATATGAACGCTGGGAGGAGTCTGCGCGACGTTTGGTTCTACCGCGATTCGAAAAGGCATGAGATCGACCTCGTTGTCCAAGTTGGCCATACCCTCCATCCAGTGGAGGTGAAGACATCGGCGACCGTAGGAGGCGATGCGATCAAAAACTTCGCCTACCTTGAGGGCCTTTCCGGCTACGAAGTGGGCTTTGGCCATGTCATATGTCAAACCAGAGAGGCATACGTCATGGCAAAGGACGTTCAGGCCGTTCCCGTCTGGGAGATCTAATGGCCATCTCTTTCCCAGGCTTCGTGAGTTCGTGTGGGTAGGTGGTTGCGTCACCACCCCGGCGATGTGGGCCTCACCGCCAGGGCGACGACGCAGGGGTGTACACAGATCGGCCAAAATGGCCTCTCGGCGCCGTTTTGAGGCGTTTGTGTACACTGTTGCGCCTCGCGAGGATCGTGCGAGCGACCGTGGGGACGCAGGAGTGTACACAGATCGGCCAAAATGGCCTCTCCGCGCCGTTTTGGAGCGTTTGTGTACACTGTTGGGCCGTGGGCCTGGGTTGTGGGTGGCCTTGGGATCGCAATAGTGTACACAAATGGGAGGATCGGGCCTCTCCGCGCCGTTTTGGAGCGTTTGTGTACACTGTTGGGCTGTTGCGCTGTTGTGGACAGACGTGGGGACGCAGGAGTGTACACAAATCGGTAAAATCCCCTCCTCGGAGCCGTTTTTGGTCATTTGTGTACACTGTTGCGACGCGAGTCGCGATACGAATCGCGACGCGAGCTGCGCCAGGTGGCACGAGCGCCTCAACCGCCACGGCGTGCCGGCGGCGCCCCCTCGCTAGCCCCTCTCGCTTGGTCGGGAAGACAGACTCTGAGCGAGCGGCGCCGCTGCCAGGTTGGCGTCTTGGCCGAGGCGTCAACCCACACGAACCCCTGAAGAGCCCTCTTTCCCAGTGCCGACCAGAAGGAAGCCAGCGCCAGCCCGGCAAGTCGGCGATCGTGAATTCATCGCATGCCTCGACCTCCGTGTTCTTGTGGTGGGCAGCATCCGAATCGGTGACTGCTAGAACAATGCCAAGATGGCGCTTCCCTCCAGATAGACGTCCATATCCGCAGACAGCTTGCCGTCGACCAGCTGAATAGCCCTCGTGCAGCACCCCATTACGAGCTCGCAGTCATGCGTGATGACGAACACGACCCTGCCGTCATCGGCCAGGGAGCGGATGAGATTTGACACTCTTCTCAGGTTCAGCCCATCAAGCTCGCTGGTCGGCTCGTCGAACACCATGATCTCGGAGCGCTTCATGAGGGCGACGCCTATCGTGACCCTCTGCTTCTGTCCTCCAGAGAGAGATGCCGGATGGCGGGACTCAAGCCCAGCGAGTCCCAGCCTCTTGCACACCTGCCTCATTCGCTCTCCTGCGTCGCGGCAGGCTTCCGCGCCGAGCATCAACTCGGCCTCCACGCTTTCCCCGAACAGTTGGTAGTCGGCGTCCTGCATGACGAAGTACGACATCCTCCTGAGGGATTTGGGAGACATGCGACGCCCGTTCACGGAGATGCTGCCTCTTGTGGGGCGCCGCAGCCCGCACAGGACGTTGGCGAGCGTCGTCTTACCGGACCCGTTAGGGCCGACGAGGGCAATCACCTCCCCGCCGCACGCCTTCAGGCTCACGCCCCTGATCACCTCGCGGTCCCTTTTGTATGAGAATGACACTGAGGAGATATCAAGACGCGGCAAAGACGTCACCTTTCGAGCGCCCTTTGAGTGAGCATGGCCGCACGTCGCCTGTCGTAGGCAATACCGTTCGTGCGTGGCGGGATCCATCGCCAGGAACTCGGCGTAAGACATCTCCGCCTCCTTCCTGCCGTCCATCATGACGACAACCCGGCCTATGAGATCGGAGAGGTAGCCGAACCTGTGCTCGACGACGACAACGGTCCTTCCCTCTTCCTTGAGGGTGCCGAGGACCTGCGCCAACCGTCTCGTCGACTCGGGGTCGAGGTTTGCTGACGGCTCGTCGAACACGAGAATCGGTGGCGAATACGCGTGCACGGAACCAATGGCGACGCGCTGCCTCTCTCCGCTCGAGAGGTCGAATATGCTGCGCTCGAGCAGCCCGGACACATCCAAGGCGTATGACGACAGGGCTATCCGGTCGAGCATCTCGTCTCGCGGAACCCCCATGTTCTCGCAGGTGAAGGCCATCTCGGACGTCGTGTCAGTGGTGAAGAACTGCGACCGAGGGTCTTGGAACACGCTTCCGACGGTGGAGGTGATCTCCTCGACCGTCATGTTGCGCATGTCCTTACCGTTGAGCTTCAGGCTCCCCGTCAGCTTTCCGCCGAAGAAACGGGGGATCAGGCCCCCGATGAGGCGGGCCACGGTGGTCTTGCCGCTTCCGGACGGCCCGCAGATCAACACGCACTCCCCTTTGGGGACACGCAGGTTGAGCGAGGAGACGTTTTGCGTCTCGGCACCCACATAGCGAAACGAGACGTTCTCTATTGAGATCACATGATCACCTGCCAGACCACGATTTCGCCGAGCGGCGTTGTGTTCCCTACGGCTACCAGGGCCGTAAATGCCACGAGGACGGCGAGGGCGACGGCGTCTCGTCCCCTCAGCCTGACATCTCTCACGCACGTGCGCTCGCGGCTGCTCTCTATGCCCCTGCTTATGGCCGAGAGGGAAAGCTCGTCCGCCACCTTCAGACACCTCATCAGCAGAGGCACCATGAGATGCTCGAGCGCAGCGAGCGGCCTTTTGAGCGCACCTGCGCCCGTCACCTCCAGTCCGCGCATTCTCAGCGCGTCGCGTATGTGGGAGGCCTCTCTGCCGATGGTGGGCGCATAGCGCAGGGCCACAGCGAGAGGAATCGTCGCCTCCTTGGGAAGGTGCGAGCGCTCCAGGGCGCAGATAAGCTCCCCGGTGCGGGTGCTCTGCACGAACCACGACACGAGCAGGAACACCGGGATGAACTTGACTAGCGTGAAGCCGATGACAAGGAGGATGGTGGAGAGAAGCGGCAGTCTGTATGCGGCAGCAAGGGCGAGAAGAAGATTCATGCCCGCATAGGCTGCAAGAGCCATGGCGGCCGCACGTCCGCTGCCGCCTGCGGCGGCAAGGGCGAACGCGGCGGCAGCTATCGCGAGCACGATCGCCTCGCCTCTTGCCATGAGGCACAACGCGCTCGTGACGATGATTATCACGAGCTTCGTGCGGGGGTCCAAGCCCTTGACCCCGTGCGGGATGGTGGATACCAGTCGCCGTATATCCTCAGCCTTACGTGTGTCAGCCGTCACGCTGGGCTCCTGGCATCACGGCTGGGCCAAGGCATTGCACACCCAAGGACTTGCGGTGCAGGCTGCCTTCCCACAGATGTCGCCTACTCCCCGACAAGGCCGGCGCGGATGAAGTGCCTGTGCAGCACCTTGCGTCCGATGACTCCGCCGACGATGGCGAGAGCCACGCCGATCGCTACCATCACGAGGAGCATGGGGTCGGATATGAAGGAGTTGAGGGCGTCGCTGTACTCTGCGGGAATCTTGTTGTTCCTCATCGTCAGGCTGAACGCGTCACGCAGAAGGACGATGGCGCCACAGTAGCCAAACGACAGTCCGGCGACGCTTAGCGCGTATCCGACGAGCATGCGCTTCGGGCTCCGGGGGTTTCCCCACATGACAACGTCTGCCAACACGCAAGAGAGGAAGAAGCACGTCACGGTGAACCAGAACGTGCCCATCACGAGGAAGATGAGGCCGTAGACCACGCCCGAGGTGGTGAACACCCCGCGCTTGGGTACCTTGGCGAGCATCAGCATGTAGATGATGCCGTTGGGAATTGCCGCGAACGCCGGGTAGAACGGGTTGGTGATGGGGGACAGCCCGCAGACGATCCCTATCACCATGCAGACGACCGCTGCCGTGCCACCAAGAACGCCGACAAGGATGAGGTCTTTGGCCGACATCCTATCAGCCGTCCTTTCAATCTGACTCATAGAGGCCTCCTTGATTCGCTTAGACCATTTGACCCCTATTTGATTGTTTTTAGTGGGTTGCATCAACCGAAAACGATTCGAAATCAACTCAAATTCGGTATTTTTGTTGAGACGGCCTCGGTCAGATGCTGCTCGGGGAGACGCCGTAGCGCTCTTTGAAGGCCTGTGAGAAATGACTTGGATTCGCATAGCCTACAGTCGCGGCTGCCTGCGCGACACTCATCTTACCGATCTCGATGAGCGTGCGGGCCCATTCAAGCCGGCACGATATCACGTACGCATGGATGGTAACGCCATAGGCCTGCTTGAAGGCACGCGAAAGCTTCGACTCGCTCAGGCACGCCATTCGGGCGAGCTCGGGATAGGTCGGCGGATCGATCAGCCTGGAGTCGAGGATGAGCTTCGCCTGCTCGACGGCTTCGCGGTCTGATCTGGGGATACCGTGGTTTTCCCGACGCCTGCCGGTGTCGAGCAGGGCAACAACTGAGGCCAGCAACTCGAGGATCTTCCCTTCGGCGTACAGCCTGCCGGCGCAGCCGACGAAGGCATTGTGGCGCAGGGAGGCCAAGGATGCCCTCATAGCGGGAGTCATGGGCGCCTCGAACCCATCCGCGCCATCCAGAGCGGCCCCGACATCGCCATCCGCGCTGTGCCGACCTGCCATGTCTAAGGGAACGTACAGGCTGACGAATTCGTATTCCAAGTCCTCAAGATAGCAGATGCTGTAGGATCCCCTGCCTCCAGACTGTATGAAGAGCGAGTCGGTATCGACTGATTTGGAGACCTGACGGGTGGTGGAACAGCTGGTGGCCCACTCGACCTCTGCTCCAACGCAGAATCCCACGCTGACCGATCGAGACGGCGCCTCATCAGAGAAGCTCACGCTTCTCGAGAACGACATGCGGTGCTCGCACGCAGCGATAGGACCCGAGGCTCCAAGCGAACGGATTCGACCGACGCCGACGTCCCGTGGAATGGGGAAATCAACCCAGCTACCTGAAACAGCGTCTCGGTGAGCCGAGTATATCGCGCCGCAGCCCTCGGAGAACTGCGGCGTCATTTGTTCCCTGTTTGCGAGTCCTCGAACCATGACCTCTCCCGCAAAAGTTAAACTTATCTAAATGATAGTATCACAGCATTCCTTATAAACGTGACTTTGGCAAGCAGGTCATCAACTACGATGGTGGCGCCAGCGGTGGTCCCAGCCCTGTCGTACTTCCGTGATGGCGGCTTTTGCCCTGCTGCGGGGCGCGGTAAGCCGACTGCCATAGCGTCCAGCAACTAACTTGCCTTGTTCGCCCCATCCGAAAGGAGGGTGTCTACGACGGGTCCCTTGGCCGTTGGGCCCATGTCCGACGGGTCCCGCCCCCGCACGGCCCGGCGTCCGCCTTCCCGAGGTGGCGCAGGGTCCTCTCCTCGGGCTCGTCCTTGCTCGAGACCCGGATCTGAGCGTGGCGTCTGGCGGGTCATCTTGGAGGAGAATCCCTCGACCAGGTTCGGCCAGGAGCCCTGCCCGTGCGTCAACATGCATGCGCGGGGATAGGGGGCGCCGCCGGCCGCTCTCACATGCGCGGCGAAGGGGGCTCTCGACGGGTCACGTCACGAGAGGGCGGGGCGCTGGGCCCGTTCGCGCCGACCTCCGCCGCCAACGGGCTGTACAGGGCGATCGAAGCCACGTGTCCGGTGGAGACTTCGCTCATCTGGGGTAGGGATTAGGGCAGGGAGGTTGCCGAGAGGTCGATCTTCTTGCCGTAGATCTCGAGGAGGTGCAGTCCTCACTGCCACTCGGTGGTGAACGTGCGGGGAGGAACGCTCAGGGGCGAGTGGCAGTGCGTTCCTCACTGCCAGACGGCATCGAGCGTACCGTATCGGTACGATCAGGGTCGAGTGGCAGTGCGACTGGTACGCTCGGGAGCGAGTGGCAGTGTACTTCACACTGCCACTCGGCGGTGAGCGTGCTGGGCAGCGCTCCGTACACTGCCACTCGGTGGTGAACGTACGAGACGGAACGTTCAGGGCCGAGTGACAGTGCTGGCCGGGACGGACTCCGAACCCGCAGCCGTTGCGCCGACGTCAAGACACCCCGGCCGGGGTGTGACCTGGACCTTACCCTTACCCGGAGACGACCCTTCGCAGGGGAGTCTCTTTACGGACAGGACGGTTTCTCGACTGGTCAGGATGATTTGTTCTGCGTCTCCTTAGCAAAAGGGGACTGCTCAATGAGCCTTTGCGCCCGCTCCTCCTTCTCGTTGATAAAACGCACGTGGTAGAAGATGTCCGCGAAGTTGAGGATCCTGCGCATCTGGGCGGTATCGAAGAGGGCGCCGAACCCTGCCCCGATGACAGGGACCATCTTGCCGACGGTCTTGAGCGACATCTTCTGTCCCACCTGGGCGAGTGCCTTCTTGAAGACGCCCGCCTCGAGGGCCTTTTGTCCGCCCCTCTCGACGGCCTTCCTCGCTGGCCCGTTGGCGAGCGCGCGGATCCGGGCGATGGTGAGCGCGGCACCCCCCTGCTCGACCATCGCCGCCCAGCCCCTCTTGGTTGCCTGCTTTACGGCGGCAGACTCGGCGTAGACGAGCGTCTTTCCAATATACTCGCTGATGACGTCGGTCCTCGTCTTTGGTGCGAGGGCGCTCTGGAACACCTCGCTGGCGATGTCGAGCTCGCCGGAGGGGCTGTCCTTGACGTCGTAGCCGTAGAACATGGCGACTGACTGGACCGCACGGAAGTAGATGAGCATGCTAAGGGCGAGGTTCGCGGGCAGGCCCCAGAAGCCGGCGGCGCCGGTGCCCCCACCCTCGACGAGCGCGATCCCCATGTGCTGTCGGCGCTCGCTTGCGGTCACCGCAGCGACGTCGTAGGCGCGCAGCAGGCAGATCTCGAAGAGCGAGGAGACCTTCTGCCCCTGAGCGCCCTCGTTGATGCGCCGGATCACGTATTCCCTGCTGACGCTCGCCCTGGCCGCCCGCCTCTCAAGATCGGCGAAGCCCTCCGCAGCCACCTTGAGGGCGCTGACCATGAGCTCCTGCCTCGTGAGACCGCTGAGACTGCCCTTGGCGACCTCTCCTACCTTGCCTGTGAGCGCCTTTACCTGGGCGGGTACTTTGTCGTTGAGCTGCTTTCCCGCTTTGGCGAGGGGGCCTGGCGAGGTGAGCTCCTCGTAGCGCCTCGTGAGCGTGCCAAGCTCGACGCGCTCACGGTCGTCGACCAGGGGCTTCGGCATCTCGTACGTGCCATCCTCCCCAAGAAGGTTGCCCTTGAAGCTGTCGCCGTACTCGCCGCCGAGCACCTGGTGTGCCCTCTTCGCCCTGGCCCGGATCGCTGCGACCCCGGCGCCTGTGACCTTGGCCGCCTTGGCCCTCGCCCGGGCCCTTGTGTCGACGGCCCGCGCCATGCCCCCCGCGAGCTTGCCGAGGGGGCCTACGCCGCCGTCCACCCGCTTCTTGGACAGCTCCTCTGGCATCTGCTCCTCCTTATCCCGGGTCTCGCATCCTTAAGAGGGGTGTGACTCCCGCGAGGCGGCCCGATGGATACCATTATCGACCTGCTCATCAGGCTCGCCTTCCTTGCCTCGGCAAACGGACTCTGCCTGCTGGCTGGGAGCGACTCAGCTGCCGGCGGGGTCTTGGCCATCACGCCTCCTTCCTCGACGAAGTTGGTGCGGATGTCGCTGGTCGGCCAGATACGGCCCCGCCGCTGTCACCCTCGGGTGTCAAAGCGGCAAATGGCAGCCGCGAGACGCTCGCAAGCTGAGACGATGCAGTCATACCGGACGGCGATCGGAAAGGAGTCGGTATGACACAAGAGGTCGCGGTCGTCACGCGGGGTCTCACCAAGCGCTATGGGGAGTCCACCGTCGTGAGCGACCTGAACATGGTGGTGCCGCGCGGGGCGGTGTACGGCTTTCTGGGACCCAACGGGGCCGGCAAGTCGACGACGATGAAGATGTTGCTGGGCCTGGTTCACCCCACGTGCGGGGGGGCACAGGTACTCGGGGTTCCCATGACGCCCGAGAACCGCCTGGAGCTGCTGCGCAACGTGGGCTCGCTTATCGAGAGTCCGAGCTGCTACCCCCACCTCACGGCGCGGGAGAACCTCGAGATCGTGAGCGAGCTGCGCGGGCTTCCCGCAGGCGAGATAGACGACGCGCTCAGGATCGTCCGCCTTGACGGTCCGTCCGCCCAGAGGAAGCGGGTCGGACACTTCTCCTTGGGCATGAGGCAGCGCCTGGGCATCGCGGCGGCGCTCATGGGAAAGCCGCCGCTGCTCCTGCTCGACGAGCCGACGAACGGCCTGGACCCGAGCGGCATCCACGAGATCCGCGCGCTCATCAAGAGGCTGCCGCAGATGCTTGGCACCACGGTGGTGGTGTCGAGCCACCTGCTTGCCGAGATAGACCAGATGGCCGATTACGTGGGTATCATCAACAAGGGCCGCATGGCCTGGCAGGGTCCCATGGCAGACCTGCACGCCCAGGGCAGGCGCTGGCTCGCGCTGCGAACGACAGACAACGCCGAGGCGGCACGCGTGCTGGAGGGCGTCGTAGCCGATGGCAACTGGTTGTGCGTGGGGGCTGCGGATGATGCGTCTGTGGGACAACTCAGCCTTGGCCTTGCCGGTCGGGGCATTGGCATCGTGAGGCTGGAGGAACGCAGAGAGTCGCTCGAGGACATCTTCCTGCGTCTTACGGGCATGGAGGTGACGTTGTGATGGGCGAGAGGTACGCCCTCACCCTGAGTGAGGGCCAGGGGCTTGCCCTCGCCTCTGCCCTCAGACTCGAGCTCAAGAAGCTTCGCCACAAGCGTCTGTGGCTTATCGCGCTTTGCATGGTGGCCATGCAGCTCCTGTGGCTGGGCCAAGGCTGGTTTGGCCACCGTGGAGGAGGTACGACGCCAGGTTACCCTGCCCTGCTTTTGCAGGCGCCTGCGCTCAACGCCGTGTTCCTGCCGCTGCTCTCCACCGTGATCGCCGCGACGGTGTGCGACGTCGAGGCTGGCGGCGACATGCTCAAGTCTCTGCTTACCCTGCAGCGGGCGGGCAGCCTCTTCTGGACGAAGCTGCTCGTATCGATGGGCATGCTGGCGATCGTGGTCACGTTGCAGGAGGCGGGTCTTGTGGGCATTGCCGTCGCCGCCAAGCTCGACGCCATTCCCGCCCGTGAGCTTGCCATCTATTGGGTCTCGACCTTTGTCGTCTGCGTCTTCTGCGCCTCCCTCGCGCAGGCGCTTTCGCTTCTGGCGGCCAACCAGTTCGTGCCCATGGTCACGGGCGTGGCACTCTCGTTCTTTGGGTTGTTCTCGATGTACTTTCCAGAAGCCATCATGCGCATGGTGCCGAGTGCCTACTTTGGCCTGCTCTCCACGGTGGGTGTGAGCATGCAGGGTGGGGTTGCCACCTACGTTTCCCGACCGTGGGCGTGGGGGTATGCCGTCGTGCTCATTGTTGCGACGGCGCTGCTGTCTGTGCTTGCGGCTCGTGCCTTCTCGAGAAAGGAGCTCTAGCATGCTTGGCTCATGTGTCCGCGCGGAGTTCATGAAGCTTCGCCGCTCACCCATCTGGCTTGCCTACCTGCTGCTTCCCGCATTCTCATGTTTCATCGGCAGTGTTAACTACTCGGCAAACCTCGAGGTCCTCACGCCCGGCTGGGAGAACCTCTGGACCCAGCAGACGATCTTCATCTGCTATTTCTTCTTACCGCCCCTTTTGGGTGTGGGCTGCTCGTACCTGTGGCGCCTGGAGCATGCGGGTGCAAACTGGAATGGCCTCATGTGCGCTCCGGTATCCCCAGGTTGCGTATTTGGCGCCAAGCTCGTCGTGGGCGCCGTGCTTTCTGCCGTGAGCTTCGCCTCCATCGCCGCGTTCTATGTGGTAAGCGGCGTCGTGCTCGGCGTGCCGGGCACGTTCCCTACAGCACGGATCGCGCTCTACCTGGGACTTGGATTTCTTGGCAGCCTGGTCATCGTCGCATTCCAGCTCGTCGTCTCCATGCTGGTTCGCAGCTTTGCGGCCCCGGTGGGCGTTGCGCTGGCGGGTGGTATCGCAGGGCTCGTCGCCACGCTGGCGGGTGCCGGCAACGTCTTCCCGTATTCACTCGTGCAGACGGCGATGAACTCGAACAACCTCGTGGACCTCTCGATGGCGACGATCATCCAAGTCTCGCTGTTCTCGATCATGTATGTGGCGCTTGCCTGCGCCTTCGCCACGCGACGCCTTTCTCGCCAAGACATCGTGGCCACGGCGTAGGAGGTGCCGAGCGCGAGCTGTGATGCGGTGGTTTCGGTAGTTTGCAGCGTTCATATGGAGTGCAGAGGGCGGGCGGTCACAGGGCGGTGACAGAACTACGATGCAGGGCGAAGGGCAGGCGCCTGGCGACCTGCGGCGCACAGGATTGACGCAGGGCTGTCTTGGGGCGTGTGCGGCTGAGAGGAACCGGCGGGCTGCATCCGCCGACAGTGGCCCTCGTAAGGCCGACGAATCGGATGTGGGGAGTATGGGCATGGGTAAGGCGGGTGTGGACACGGCCCTTGGCCGCAGGCTCGCCCGGTGGCGACAGGTGCCGTCGGGCAGGCTCGTCGCACCTGTCGCCTGTGCGCTCTACGAGGTCTTCTTTCTCACGCGCTACATCTCCCTTCCTGATGGGCCGCTTACGCCCACGGCGCTTCTCGCCCTGCTCTGCATCACGCTGGCGAGCACGATCGGCGTGTTCTTCCGCTACCGCGCACCCTTTGCCATCGTGGTGCTCGAGTCGCTGCTCACGCTCTGCTCGGAGATCACATTCCTCACGTTCGTGCCCCTGTGCATGGCTGTGTTTGCCGTGATCGCAAAGGCCCGACCCGTCAAGGGCCTCGTCGGCGGCGCGCTCGCCTTTGTGGCGGTGCTGCCCGAGGCGATCGCGGGGGGCTTCGCCGGAAACGCGATCATCCGCAGTTGCCTGCTTACGGTCGCTGTGGTGGGTGGCCTTGTCTCCCGCATGCAGAGGGCCAAGCGCGAGGCGATACAAGAGATCGAGCGGGAGCACGCCTCCCGAAGGCGCGCCGAGCGTCGAAGTCGCATCGCCGGGGAGCTCCATGACTCGGTGGGGCATGACCTGACGGCCATCATCGCACTTGCGGAGGGCCTCTGTGAGTCAGACGATGAGGACGCGAGGCGGGTCTCGGCCCTGATCGGCAAACTCGCGCGATCGGGACTCGCGGACACGAGGAGCGCCGTGCGTGCCATCTCGGCGCCCATCGACGCTGACCCCGCAGGATCGTCCGCGCCGTCACGAGGCGATGACCTTCATGACCTCGACGAGCTCAGGGCCTGCATGGACGACATCCGCGCAACGGGTATTGCCGCAGTCTTGACCACCTCAGGCAAGCATCCGAGCGACGAGGGACAAGACGACCTGTGCTTCCGCATCGCCCGAGAGGCCGCAACCAACTCCATTCGCCATGGCAGGTCAGTGACGCGCGTCTCTGTGGCGCTCGACTTTGACGACGAAGGCTCTTGCACACTTACCGTGCGCGACGATGGGTGCCACCCGAAGACTCCCGCAAGGGCGGGGTTTGGGCTCTCTCGCCTTCAAGATGAGGTCGAGCATGTGGGTGGGACATGGCGTGCCGGCCCTGCGCGGGACAGGGGATGGGAGGTTGTCGCGACCGTTTTGCGCTTTGGCCGCCGCGACACGGGACAAGGGGACTTTGATGCCTGAGGATACGCGGGTGGGCGAGCCGATCAGAGTGATGATCGTCGATGACCAGGAGCCGGTGAGGGTGGGCATAGGCCTCATGATTCGTCGAGACAAGGGTATGCTCGTGTCACTCGAGGCAGAAAACGGCCAGCAGGCGCTCGATAGGCTGGCAAGAGCAGCAAAGCTTGGGATAGCGCTGCCGGATGTGGTCCTCATGGACGTGCGCATGCCGGTCATGGATGGCATCGAGGCGACGGCGCGGATCGCGGGAGCGTATCCGCGCGTGAGCGTCCTCGTCCTGACCACCTACGACGAGGACGACTACGCCTTTGGGGCTCTCGACGCCGGTGCGTCGGGCTTCCTTCTCAAGGACGTGAGGGCGGTCCAGCTGCGCGACGCCATCAGGGCGGTCGCGGCGGGAGACGCCGTGCTCACCCCGCGCATCACGCGCGAGATGCTCAAGCGGGGCGTGCGCCGCGCTGAGCAAGGTAGCGAGCGAGAGAGGCTGAGGGCGCTGTTTCGCAGGCTCACCAAGCGTGAGCGCGAGATCTGCTCCCTCGTGGCAGATGGCCTCTCGAACGCTGAAATCGCCGAGAGGCTCGTTATCCAGCCCGCCTCGGTCAAGCGTGCCGTCACGCGCATACTCGCTCGGACTGGCATGCGCGACAGGGTTCAGGCCGCCGTGGCGTGGCACAAGGCAGGCATGTCGTGACTGGCTGGTAAGGGCCAGCCTTTCGCGGACCGACGACTCCAACGTTGTCGCCGGCTTCCGGGTCTGGCATCACGCCCGTGCGACGCCGCTCTTTCGCGCGGCCTGTGCCGTGGCATCTGCCACGGCATCTCTCACCCGTGGATCGAAGGTGTGAGGGAGGATGTAGTCTGCCTGCAGCTCGTCGTCACCCACCAGGCCCGCGATGGCGCGCGCCGCCGCGACCTTCATGGGGCCGTTGATGTCAGACGCCCGTACGTCCAGCGCACCGCGGAAGATGCCGGGAAAGCACAGGACGTTGTTGACCTGGTTGGGGAAGTCGGAGCGCCCCGTGGCCACCACGGCGGCGCCTGCGGCACGGGCGTCTTGGGGGTAGATCTCGGGCGTGGGGTTGGCGCAGGCAAAGACGATCGGGTCTGCGGCCATGCTCCCCACCATCTCGGCTGTCAGGACACCCGGAGCGGACACGCCGATGAAGACGTCGGCATCACAGATGACCTCGGCGAGGGAGCCGCTCGCACGTTCCTTGTTGGTGATGGTGGCCATCTGCTCCTTGATGGGGTTGAGGCCCTTCCTCCCCTCATAGATGGCACCCTGCCGGTCGCACATGACGACGTTGCGCAGGCCCATGTCTATGAGGAGCCGCACGATGGCCACGCCGGCCGCCCCGGCGCCCGACGTCACGATGCGTACCTCGTCGAGGCTCTTTCCCACCAGCCTCAACGCGTTTATCATGCCTGCCAGGGTGACCACGGCCGTGCCGTGCTGGTCGTCGTGGAAGATGGGGATGTCGCAGGACTCCTTGAGCCTGCGCTCGATCTCGAAGCAGCGAGGGGCGCTGATGTCCTCCAGGTTGACGCCGCCGAAGCTCCCCGCCAGAAGCCCCACTGTGCGCACGATGTCTCCTACGTCCTTGGAGCGCACGCACAGCGGGATGGCGTCCACGCCGCCGAAGGCCTTGAACAGGGCGCACTTGCCCTCCATCACGGGCATGCCGGCCTCGGGACCTATGTCGCCCAGGCCCAGGACGGCCGTCCCGTCTGTTACCACGGCAACCGTGTTCCACCTGCGTGTGAGGGCATAGCTCTGGCTTGGGTCCCTTTGGATCGCGAGGCAGGGCTCGGCGACGCCGGGCGTGTAGGCGAGGCTCATGGCCGTAGCGCTATCCACGGCCACGCGGGTCGCGGTCTCGATCTTTCCCCGTACCCTACGATGTAGCTCCATCGATTCCTTGCGATAGTCCATGACACTCTCCTCGTTCTGGCTCTCTTTTCCTGTGTTTGGGTGGTCGGTGATGCTGCTGCTGCGGTGGGGGTTGTGGACCCCAGCCTCAGCTGCGGCTCCTGTCCCACCGTGTGCAGACGTCATCCCAGCCTCCCATCTTAGCGAGTAGGCCGTCCCAATTGGGCATGGCAAACTCTGGTACGGGTTTGCGCAGGCGCTCGAACTCCACGTCGAGGTCGCGCATCTCCTTGGGAGCGTGCTTGCAGTGGTTATCCGCGCAGAACGTCCCTATCGTTGTGTGCGCGCCTATCCAGATGAGGGCGTTCCATGCCCGTGTCCTGACCCCGCCGTCAAAGAGGTCCCTCCTCCCCTCGGGAACCATGAGATGCCCGAGGTGGGCGAGCAGCGCATGGCCCTCGCCTTGGGCAGCTGTCATCTGGTGGAGCAGCCCGCGCGACGCCGTGTGCAGGTCACAGCCACAGAAGTAGGAGACAAAGCAGACCGGCAGCACCATGGCAGCGTGGCAGAGGAGCCAGTCCTCGAAGTCATGGGTCCATTTGGGTTGGTAGTTGCCCGTGAGCACACGGGCAAGAAGGTCCCTGTCTGCGGCTGTGGGCCTGCCGTGGAGTGGCGCCACGTCAAGTCCCGTAGCACCCCAGCGCACGCACTCGACACGGTCTGCCTCGCGCAGGCCGGCGGTGCTCTGAAAGCCAAAGAGCACGCGCCCGGCATGCCTGCGCGCCTCGAGTCGGTCGGCCGTCTCGTGGGCGCGCAGGTTGTTTCCCACGAGCACGAGCAGTTCTGTGTCGATGCCTTCGAGTTCGGGAAGGGCGGCTATCTGCTGATCCTGTCGCATTACGGAGAAGGCCACGTCAAAGTGTTCTCCTTGGGGGATGGCATCGACCACGCGGGGGTGGTCGACGGTGGTCTTGTGCTGCACGCGATGGTGGATCACAAGACCCTTGTCGCGGATGGTCCTGCCCCAGCGTCCCCGTGCGACTGCGGTCACGTCGTTTCCCACGTCGCAGACCGCATGTGCCAGATAACTTCCTATGACGCCGATGCCGATGACGAGGACCTTCACGAAATACGTCCTTCCTGTGGTGGGGCGTATGCTCACTGCATGCGTATAGCTTAGCTCTAGCGGCTGGGCCAGGAAAGAGGGCGACATAGAGGGGGACGCGCACCTGCCCGGTCGCTCGCCCCAACACCGCCCTGGCATGCGATGAAGGTGACCTCGCCATGCCCTCACTACGACCTCGCCACGCCCCAGCGTGCGGGTTTCGAGGCCATTACTTTCTTGCGGCAGCCGTCTGCGGTGCGCCCGCAACGGCTACACTGTGCTACGGGGCCGCGTGCGTCCTGTGCCCGCGCCCAACGTTTGCCTGCAACAGACCCTAGAAGGGGGACCCACCATGAGTACCAGCACCTCTCGTCGCAGCTTCCTTGCGCTCTCAGGCGTTGTTGTCGCAGGCGTCGCGAGCACGACGTTCTTGGCCGCCTGCGGACCCTCCACCCAGACGACGAGCTCGGGGCCCAGCGGCTCGGGCCCTACGTCGAGCTTTGGCGACAGCGGTACGATGCGCGTGGGCATGGAGGTGGCCTACCCGCCGTTCAACTGGCAGACCTCCACAGCCGCCGAGAGCACCATTCCCGTCCAGGGCCAGGAGGGGGCCTATGCCGACGGCTATGACGTCTTCTTTGCCAAGCGGATCGGCGCGGCGCTTGGCCTTGAGCCCGTCGCGGTCAAGATGGAGTTCTCGGGCCTGGTTGAGGGTCTGGCCAGGGGGTCGATCGACATCATTTGTGGTGGCATGACCGCCACTGACGAACGCCGTCAGTCCATCGACTTCTCCGATGCGTACTGGACGGGCCACTACGGCCTCCTCGTCAAGAGGGGCTCGAGGCTCGAGGGCGCGACCAGCTTGGACGCGTTTTCGGGCACGGCTGTCCTCGGGCAGCGCGACACCCTGCTCGACACCGTCATCGACGAGATCCCAAACGTCAACCACATGACCCCGGTCGACTCCGTGCCCGCACAGCTCTCCAGCCTCAACCAGGGTACCTGCGACGCCATCACGTATGACGTCGAGAACGAGAAGGGCCTCATCGCCGCGAACCCAGATCTAGTCGCCGTCGAGGTTGGCGGCAGCAAGGTCCTCTTCAAGGAGGACGCGCCGATCAACGCGGGCATCGCGAAGGGGCACGACGAGACACTCGCCAAGATCAATGAGGTCATCAGGAGCGTCACCCAGGAGCAGCGCCAGGCCGAGTGGGACGCCGTCCAGGGCCGCCTGCCTGAGTAGCGCCACGTCAACGATCCGTGCCATGCCGTCAGACATCACGGCGTGGCACCACGATATGACCATGCCCATGCACTGACCACCATCTGACCTGCGCCCAGGCGCCAAAGGAGCACAAGGGTCTCCCATGTCTTCGCCAAACCCCACACGCACGCGGCTTGCCCGGCTCAGGGGCTTTGTCACGGCCGACCATCGCTATGTCTTCCTGGGCACGAGCGCGGTTGCGCTGGTGGGCCTCTGGTTTGGAAACCAGCCCCACTCGCCGCTGAGCTTTCTCGCGGCGTCGTATGCGCTCGAATCCGTCCTCTACTACTTGCTGCTCGCGTGGGTCGCTCTGTCTGCGCTCGCACTTGTGAGCAAGCTGGCCCACTGGAAGGGCGATGCGTACAAGAGCGGCTCTCCCTTCTGTCGCCCCTTCGCGCGCAGGGCCGAGAGGTACGTGTCGTACGTGGTGTGGGCCGTTGCGACAGTCTTCGCGGCTGATCGCCTCGTGATGGGTACCGTCAGCCTCGTGGGGTGGGCCATCGCTCAGCCCACCAACCCGACGGACTTCTTTGGCTCGATGGCCTACATGCTCTACAACATGTGGCCGACGTTCGTGCAGGGTATCGTCAACACCGTGATTATCGCACTCGTCGGCACCGTCGTGGCGTTCTTCTTGGCCCTGGCGTTGGTGTTTCTTCGCGTGCAGGAGCCCGATCGCTCAGACAACGACTTCGTGCGCCTCATGAAGGTCGTGGGGGCAGGATTTGCCAAGCTGTACTCACAGGTCGTGCGTGGCACGCCGATGATGATTCAGGGCCTGATCATCTACTACGCGGGCACGGGTGCGCTGGCGGGTCAGGGCATGAGCGCATCGCAGATCTTGACGGTGTGGTCGCCGTTCAACGCCGCGCTGGTCACGGTGTCGCTCAACTCGACCGCCTACATGATGGAGGTGCTGCGCTCGGGCATCGGCGCCGTCGATCCGGGGCAGGCAGAGGCGGCGCGCTCGCTGGGTCTCTCGCAATGGCAGGCCATGCGCAAGGTCGTGTTCCCACAGGGCATCAAGAACTCGATCCCGGCGCTGTCAAACGAGCTTGTCATCAACATAAAGGACTCGTCAGTCCTCATGGCGATCGGCGTGCTCGAACTCACGTTTGCCACGCGCACCATCGCGGGCGTGTACTACAAGCAGATGGAGGTCTACGTGGCCGCCGCCGTCGTGTACCTGATCCTGACGGCGCTCGCGTCGTGGCTGCTCGGCAGGTTTGGCAGGCACTTTGACGCAGGCGCGCGCTCTGCCGTCCTGGGCACGTCTGACCAGGTGCCCGTCCAAGATGCGGATGGGGGGCACAGCTGATGGGAGAGCGTCTCTCTGCGGGATCATCGCCAAAGGGGCGGCAGGGTGAGGCTGGGCGGCCCGTTGTGCGCATCGAGGGCCTGCGAAAGTCATTTGGCTCGCATGAGGTGCTGCGCGACATCGACTTCGAGATCATGCCAGGTGAGGTTGTCACCATCATCGGCGCGTCGGGATCCGGCAAGTCGACACTCCTTCGCTGCATCAATCTGCTCGAGACGCCCGATGCCGGGCACGTCTGGTTCCAGGGGCAGGACCTCGCGGCCGAGCACGTCAACGTGAACAGGCTGCGCGAGAGGATAGGCATGTGTTTTCAGACCTTCAACCTGTTCAACAACATGGACGTGCTCGCTAACTGTACGCTCGCGCCCGTCACGCTCAAAAAGATGGGCAAGGGCGAGGCCGAGCAGGTGGCACGCAAGCACCTCCAAGAGGTGGGTCTTGCCGACTTTGCGCACGCGGCGCCAGCGACGCTCTCGGGCGGGCAGAAGCAGCGCGTGGCCATCGCGCGCGCCCTCTGCATGAGTCCCGAGCTCATGCTCTTCGACGAGCCGACCTCCGCGCTCGACCCAGAGATCGTGGGTGAGGTCCTTGAGGTCATGCGTGGCCTTGCGGCGGATGGCATGACGATGGCCGTGGTAACCCACGAGATGGCCTTCGCCAAGAGCGTCTCTGACAGGGTCGTGTTCATGGATCAGGGCGTCATCGCGGAGGAGGGCGCGCCCGGAAGGATGTTCTCTCATCCCCACCAGCCGCGCACCCGCGAGTTTTTGGCTCGCTACCTGGAGGGCTAGGGGCGCGATGTCTCAGGGGACACAGCCGCTCGCGCTTTGCTCGAGGCACGTGTTTCTCGATCGCGCGCATCCCGACGTGGAGGCTGCGATCGTCATCGAGGGCGGGCGGATCTCTACCGTCTGCTCGCGCGACGAGCTTGCGGGCATCTCGCCAAAGGCTCGGATCCAAGACTATGGAGACGCGTTTTTGTGTCCCGGATTCCATGACGCCCACCAGCACGTCTTCCACACCGCACTCTTTGCCTCGCCGCTCATCTGCGCCTGCGCCGGCACCAGTGAGGACGAATGCGTTCGCCTGTTGAGGGAGGCAACGAGCCGGCCTGCGGGTGGCGCGCGGGACCATGCTGGCGCGGGCAACGGATGGCTGGTTGGCCAAGGCTGGCGCTCGGCGCTATGGGATCCGCCCCTGGCGCCGACGAGGGCGTCTCTTGACCGGGCGTTTCCGAACCGTCCCGTCGCCCTGTACTCGGGGGACCTCCATGCGCTCTGGGTCAACACGCGCGGCCTTGAGGAGCTGGGCATCACCGAGGACAGCGAGGCCCCTGCCGGCGGCAGTTTCGACCGAGACGAGGCCGGCCGACCGACGGGGGTGCTTCGGGAGGCTGCGAGCATGGCGTATGCTGCCCGGGTGTGTGCCGACCTGCCGCGCGACGAGGTCACGCGTGCCTATCGAGGGCACTTCCAGGCCAGTCTCTCCCAAGGCGTCACGAGCGTCTGTGACATGGCGCTCTGCGCGCTGCCTGGTGTGGACTACGTGTACGAGGACCTGTACGAGGAGCTTCTCGCGGCGGGCGAGCTGCCCGTGCGCATCAACCTGTTTCCGCAGAACGTGGGCGATTTCAAGAGGATCGAGTCTTTGCAGGCCAGACTCACGGGAGACCTCCTGCGTGCCCCGGGGACCAAGCAGTTCTTTGATGGCGTGTCGAGCGCTCATACCGCATGGCTGCACGAGCCCTACGTGAACCCGCGCTTCGCGGGTGACTGCGGGCGAGCGACCATCGACCCTGCGCTCATGCGCGACTATGTGCTCGCGGCGGCCGAGCGGGGCATCGCGACGCGCGTCCATGCCATTGGCGATAAGGCTGTCAGCTCCGCCATCGACATCTTTCGCGAGGCAAAGAGGCGCTATGGCATGCCCAGGCAGGGGGCGAACTCCATCGAGCACGTGGAGGGCCTCTCGCACGCCGACGTCGCGGCCATGGCTGACATCGGCCTTGTCGCCTCCGTGCAGCCGCAGCACATCGTGATCGACGTGGGGCAGCCGGCCCGCGACCTTGGGGTAAGGCGCGCATCGTTCATGTGGCCGTTTGCGAGCTTTGACGAGGCAGGTGTGGCCATGGCCTTTGGCACGGATGCCCCCTGCGTGCCCGACGTGGCCATGCAGGTTCTCTCCTGCGCTGTCACGCGCGAGGAGGCGAGGACCTGTGAGCCAAGGGGCGGCTGGCTTCCCGAGCAGAGGGTGACGATGGCGACGGCGATCGACGCCTACACGCGCGGCAGCGCCAAGGTGACGGGGCGCGAGGCAGAGCTTGGGACCCTGGCAGCTGGCAAGCTGGCCGACCTCGTGGTGCTCGACACCAACCTCATGTGCGCCGACCCCGAGGCCATCCAGGGCACGAGGGCGCTCGCGACCTACGTGGGCGGCCGCCTTGCCTGGGAGGCATAGGGTAGCGGCAGACCTCCTCTCATGCCTGTCGCCTACCCTCCTGGCCAGTCATATTGCAATGACTTCGGTGCGAAGAATGTTGTGAGACGCTCATTCCTGCTTGCGCAAGCGTCTCATATGTTCAAGCTGTCTG
This sequence comes from Olsenella sp. oral taxon 807, assembly GCF_001189515.2. NCBI lineage: Bacteria > Bacillati > Actinomycetota > Coriobacteriia > Coriobacteriales > Atopobiaceae > Olsenella > Olsenella sp. oral taxon 807. The sequence continues at coordinate 2,593,754 of NZ_CP012069.2, read as the reverse complement.
GATCGAGCAGGAAGTCGAACAGACCCATGGTGAGGATGCCGTCCTCGTCCATTTTGCCTCTGCTCGATAGTCGCGCGTACCAAAACCATGCGGCAAGCCATATATCATAGTCCCACAAGGCGTGGCTGCCAGTGGCATTGATGCCGTGGGTCCTCCAGGGTGACCCAAGCGCGGCCTGCGGTCATGCGGACTCCGCCCGCCCTTGCCCCTTGAAGATAGTACAATTGGCACAGGGCGAAGCGAAGCTCGCTCCGATGCCTGGTATTGGGCCTATGGGTTCGTCCTCATCGCACCATGGCGATACGGCTGGCGTGCCCTCATGGGGGCGGGTCACGATCGGAAGGGCGTAGCCATGAACGCAAGGTTCTCTGGAGAGGGGAGTGTCAAGGGTGAGGTCGCACAGGAGGAGCCGAGGGCGTGGCCCGCAAAAGAACGGCTGGGCCTGTGACTATGGCTTCAGGCGTACGAAGTGTCCGAGGGAGAGGAAACGATGAAGAAATTCTCTGTAGGGTGCCTATCCGTTTGCATCGCGGTGTTTTGCATCGCGCTGGTGGCCTTGGCCGCGTTCAAGTACCTCGGGAAGACCCTGCTCTACCAGTCCTATCCCAGGACGGAGGCGCGCATCGTTAAGGTCGAGACCCGAACGGTGGACCCAGGAGCCGATCCCGTGAAGTACGAGAGCAGCGTTCAGCTCGAGTACACCGTCGACGGCCAGAGCGTGCAGGGTTGGTACACGTTCAGCAGTCATACGAACCTGGAGGAGGGGGATACGGTCTCGGTTGCGTACAATCCGGACAACCCCTCCGACTGCGCAGTCATGGGGGGTCCTGACCCTATGACCTTGCTCGCCTTCGGCGCGGCCGTCGCCGTCATCGCCTGTATGTTCTGGACGACCTTCCGGCGCACGTGACCGGCTGAGGCGGGCTCCAGGTTGGACCCCCAAGCACACCGTGCGAGGGGAGCCTTGGGCGCCGGAACCGGTGGCCAGTGCACAAGACCCGCCGGTCGGAGCGCCCAGCCTGTGACAGTAGGTTGCCCAGACGAGTGGGGCCAACCCTGCTAGACTAGGCTTAGAGAGCTTCATGAGACCAGCTCACCCTATCTTCGGGAGGATTCATGCAGGACGGATTTGTCAAAGTCGCAGCCCGTTCTCCACAGGTGAGGGTCGCCGATGTCGATGCTAACGTCGAGGCATGCATCGCAGAGGTCACGGATGCCGTACGGACGGACGGTGCCAAGCTCGTCGTGTTGCCCGAGCTTTGCGTCACGGGCTACAGCTGCGAGGACCTGTTCTGGCAGGACGCGCTCCTTGCTGCGGCTGAGCGGGGCCTCGCCCGCCTGGCCGAGGCGACGCGTGACTTTGATGCCCTCGTGGTCGCGGGCCTGCCGTCTCGCGTGAACGCCAAGCTCTACAACTGCGCCGCTGCCATCGCCCACGGCAGGCTCCTGGGACTGGTGCCCAAGCGTCACATCCCCGACTACAACGAGTTCTACGAGGCGCGCCACTTTGTGCCGGGTCCTTGGGAGGTCTCGTTTGTGAGCCTCGCCGGCTGGCGGGAGGTCCCCTTTGGCTGCCGCCAGCTCTTCTCCTGTGATGGCCTACCAAACCTCAAGGTGGCCGTCGAGGTCTGTGAGGACCTCTGGGTGCCAGGCCCTCCCTCCATTGCGCACGTACGGGCGGGGGCGACGATAATCGCGAACCTCTCCGCATCAGATGCCCTGGTGGGCAAGGCGGACTATCGTCGCTCTCTCGTGGTGGGGCAGAGTGCGCGCCTAGTGTGCGGCTACGTGTACGCGAGTGCCAGTTGGGGGGAGTCCACGCAGGACCTCGTCTTCTCTGAGCACGACATGGTGGCCGAGAACGGCATGCTGCTCGCGGAGGCGCGTCCCTTTGGCGACGGTGCTGTGGTAAGCGAGATAGACGTGGATGCGCTCGCGGCGGAAAGGAGGCGCCTCTCCGGCTTTGGGACGGTGCCCTGTCCCGAGGACGCGGGGTATGAGGTCACGACCTTCGCCTTGGGCCTTACCCCGACCAGGCTCACGCGTCACGTCGACCCGCACCCGTTCGTGCCGTCCGGCGCAAGGCGAAGGAGCGAGCGCTGCGAGGACGTGCTCTCCATCCAGGCGCATGGCCTGGCCAAGAGACTCCAGCACACGCGCTCAGAGTGCGCCGTCGTGGGCGTGTCGGGGGGGCTTGACTCCACGCTTGCCCTGCTCGTGGCAGTCCGTGCCTTTGACATCCTGGGGCTGGGCCATGAGGGTGTCCTGGCCATCACCATGCCGGGCTTTGGCACCACAGAGCGCACGCATGGCAACGCCTTGGAGCTCAGTCGCGCGCTCGGTGCCAGCCTGCGCGAGGTGCCCATCACCGAGGCCGTGCGCCAGCACTTCCTGGATATCGGGCACGACGAGGACGACCGTTCCGTTACCTACGAGAACGCCCAGGCGCGCGAGCGCACGCAGATCCTGATGGACATCGCCAACCAGGAGGGTGGCCTGGTGGTGGGTACGGGCGACCTGTCGGAGCTTGCGCTGGGCTGGGCCACCTACAACGCTGACCACATGAGCATGTACGGCGTGAACGCGGGCGTGCCTAAGACGCTTGTCCGACACTTGGTGCGCCACGTGGCCGACAGCAGCGACTCGCCGGAGCTCTCCCGCGTACTGCTCGACGTGCTCGACACGCCCGTCTCGCCCGAGCTTCTGCCTGCAGGTGGCGACGGCGGCATCTCGCAGCGCACTGAGGAGCTGGTCGGTCCCTATGAGCTGCACGACTTCTTTCTGTATCAGGTGTTGCGCCGAGGCTTTGGCCCGCGCAAGGTGTACCGCCTGGCGAGGGTGGCCCTCGGCCAGGCCTACGGAGATGCTACGATACTCAAATGGCTGCGTAACTTCTACAGGCGCTTCTTCTCCCAGCAGTTCAAGCGCAGCTGCCTGCCAGATGGTCCCAAGGTGGGCTCTGTGGCCGTCTCTCCCCGCGGGGACCTTCGCATGCCGAGCGATGCGTGCGCCACGGTCTGGCTGCGCGAGCTGGGTGGCTTGGAGTAGCCAGGGCCCTCACGCTCTTCTGCCGCGCGCCTTGCTGCCGTGTGTAGCGGGGTACTGTCAACCCTAACCGTGATAGAGTCAGGAAATCTAAGCGCGAATTGGAAGATATTACGTCTTGCGTGTATAAATTCGCTTCACGGGGTATTATCACGAACGTCGGATCAACGGGTGCTGGCGCGCTGTCGCCACCCCGCAAGGGTATGCGCTTCTGTAGCGCATCTGAAGGAGGTTCTTAGCATGACTCTTAAGCCTTTGGGCGATCGCGTCCTCGTCAAGCCCGCACCCAAGGAGGAGAAGACCTCGACGGGTCTCTACATATCCTCTGGCGCGCAGGAGAAGCCTCAGCGCGGCGAAGTTGTTGCCGTTGGCGCCGGCAAGCTCAACGACAAGGGCGAGCGTGTCGCTCCAGACGTCCAGGTGGGCGACCAGGTGTTCTACGGCAAGTTCGGCGGCAATGAGGTCAAGGTCGACGGGGAGGACTACCTGCTCCTTCGTGCCGATGACATCTACGCCATCATCACCGAGTAGCTTTCAGTAGCTTTCGCGCCTAGAGGGTAATCAGCTGCGCCAAGCGCAGGCAATCATTGGAGGAACAGATTATGGCAAAAGACATTGTCTTCGGTACCGACGCGCGCGCCAAGCTCGCCAAGGGCGTGAACACCCTGGCGGACGCCGTTACCACCACCTTGGGGCCCAAGGGCCGTTACGTGGCGATCCAGCGCTCCTACGGCGCGCCCACCATCACCAACGATGGCGTCTCCGTCGCCAAGGAGATTGAGCTCAAGGACCCCATCGAGAACATGGGTGCCCAGCTGGTGAAGGAGGTCGCCACCAAGACCAACGACACCGTGGGTGACGGCACCACCACCGCGACCCTGCTCGCCCAGGTCATCGTCAACGAGGGTCTGCGCAATGTGGCCGCAGGCGCCAATCCCATCGCCATCCGTCGTGGCGTCGACAAGGCCGTTGCCGCCTCCGTCGACGCGATGAAGGATGCCGCGCGTGACGTCTCCACCTCCGAGCAGATCGCCTCGGTGGGCACCATCTCGGCCGGCGATCCCGAGATTGGCAAGAAGATCTCCGAGGCCATGGATGTCGTGGGCAAGGATGGCGTCATCACCGTCGAGGACTCCAACACCTTTGGCATCGAGATCGACACCGTCGAGGGCATGCAGTTTGACAAGGGCTACATCTCACCGTACTTCTCCACCGAGAACGAGACCATGACGGCCGAGCTCCAGAACCCCTACATCCTGATGACCGATCAGAAGATCTCGAACATCCAGGACATCCTGCCCGTGCTCGAGGCCATCCAGAAGAGCGGTTCCCCGCTGCTCATCATCGCCGAGGACGTGGACGGCGAGGCTCTGGCGACCCTCATCCTCAACAAGTTGCGTGGCACGCTCAATGTGTGCGCCGTCAAGGCCCCCGGCTACGGTGACCGCCGCAAGCGCATGCTCGAGGACATCGCCGTCGTCACCGGTGGACAGCCCGCGATGAAGGAGCTGGGCGTCGAGCTCACCGATGTCACCGACGAGATGCTCGGTCGTGCCAAGTCCGTCAAGGTCACCAAGGACAACACCACCATCGTCGATGGTTCCGGCTCCAAGGAGGCCATCGAGGACCGCATCAATCAGATCAAGGGCGAGATCGAGCACACCGACTCCGACTTTGACAAGGAGAAGCTCCAGGAGCGCATGGCCAAGCTCTCCGGTGGCGTCGCGGTCATCAAGGTCGGCGCAGCCACCGAGGTCGAGCTCAAGGAGGTCAAGCACCGCATCGAGGATGCCCTGCAGGCCACCCGCGCGGCCGTCGAGGAGGGCATCGTCGCCGGCGGTGGCGTCGCGTTTTTGCAGTCCGTCTCCGCGCTGGACAAGGTAGAGTGCGCTGACGCAGACGAGAAGATCGGCGTGGACATCGTCCACAAGGCGCTCGTGGCTCCCGTGAGGACCATTGCCCAGAACGCCGGCTTCGAGGGTTCCGTCGTAGTCGAGAAGATCAAGGAGCTGCCCGCCGGCCAGGGCCTCGACTCCGCGAACGGCACCTGGGGCGACATGATCGAGATGGGCGTCCTTGACCCCGTCAAGGTCACCCGCACCACGCTGCAGAACGCAGCCTCCATCGCCTCGCTGATTCTCATCACCGAGTCGACCGTCTCCGACGAGCCCAAGGACACCTCGATCGAGGATGCCATCTCTCGCGCGGCTGCTGCCGGCGGCCAGGGCGGCGGCATGTACTAAGCCAACGCCGATCAGCCGAGGCCAAGCGCCTGAGCATTACGGTCTAACAGGACAAGTTCGGATTCAGGGGCGCCCCGTGGCACACGCTGCGGGGCGCCCTTCTGCGCACGGACGTGGACGTGGGGTGCGGGCGTAGTGCAACTGCACGGGCGCAGTGCGGTTACGGAACATGATCACAGAGCAAGTTTCTGAAGGTGAGCTGCGAAATTTACCGCACGATTGTACGATGTGAGTGAATCACTCACATCTTCGCGACGAAGTGAGTGATTCACTCACTTCGAGGTTATACTCAGCAACTCTCTGAGCTGCGAAAACATAAGTTCACCTCTTCTTACCACGTCATTGTTGCATCATTTCTGGCGAGAAAATCACTCACTTCATGAAGCTGAAGTGAGTGATTCACTCACTTCGTGCTTACGTTAAGCTACCACAGCCTTCTGGCGAGCCATTCCGTTGTCCTGGGTGCAAGATTCTCGCCAGCAGCAGCTCGATGGACCTTGCGCCTACGATCGCATACCTTGCTGTCATGAATGTCTCTACGCTCAGCTACGGGAAGGTCCGGCAGAGAGACCTGTTCGTCGAGCCGCCTGCAGCTGAGCGGGCATACGTAAAGAGCTGTGTCGCGCTGCTGAAATAGTACCTCGCATAGCCGATCTCTCAGATGGGAGACAGCACACGTATCCTGTACCATGGGGGTAGTGACGCTCCACACAGGAACGGGCGCGGGGACCCAAGGGCTTGCGAGGCGGGATCGTGTGAGCGGCACATGGACCCTTCTCTTGACCAGCGGGTCATGGCTACGCCTTGCACCCCTCGTAGCCCAGATGACAAGGAGAGAGACATGGCAGACGTACCCACGCCACACAACGACGCGCTTAAGGGCCAGATCGCGAAGAGCGTCCTCATGCCCGGTGATCCTCTGCGCGCCCAGTACATCGCCGAGCACTACCTTGAGGACGTTATTTGCTTCAACAGGGTCCGCAACATGCTTGGCTTCACGGGTAGCTACCAGGGGCAGCGCGTCTCCGTCATGGGCGGGGGCATGGGCATGCCCTCCGTGGGCATCTACTCCTTCGAGCTCTTCAACTTCTACGGCGTCGAGCAGATCATCCGCATAGGCAGCGCCGGTGGCATAGGCGAGGGCCTACACCTTCGCGACCTCGTGCTCGCCCAGGGCGCTTGCACCGATTCGAACTATGCCCACCAGTTTGGCTTGCCGGGAACCTACGCGCCCATCGCTGACTTCGGCCTGCTGAGCCGAGCCGTGGCCACTGCAGGTGAGCTGGGCGTCGCGGTCCGGGTGGGCAATGTTCTCTCGCAGGACATCTTCTATTCTGCAGATCAGGGTGCCGCAAAGCGCTGGGCAAGCATGGGCGTTCTCGCGCTCGAGATGGAGGCAGCCGCCCTCTACATGAATGCGGCCTATGCGCATAAGAGGGCCCTCGCGATTCTCTCCATCTCTGACCTCGTCTTCACGGGCGAGGAGCTGTCCGCACGCGAGCGGCAGACGAGCTTCACCCAGATGATGGAGGTCGCGCTCTCGCTCGCGACCTCGGAGGAGGAGTGACGCGAGGGCAAGGGAGCATGTCGCAGGCACAGGCCACGACCGGTCCCTCTGACTCTGGCAGTGCCTTGGCCTTGGCAAGGGGGCGTCGGTAGGGCTGTCGTCCAGGCGTCGGGGAAGGAGGCTGGTATACGGTGAGGATGTACGACATCATCAAGAGGAAGCGCGACGGTGGGGAGCTCAGCGACGAGGAGATCAGCTTCTTCATCGACGGCTACGTGTCCGGCGAGATTCCCGACTACCAGGCCTCGGCACTCTGTATGGCTGTGTTTTACCGGGGTATGAGCTTGCGTGAGACCACCGCGCTTACCATGGCCATGGTGCGCTCGGGAGATGTCGTCGACCTCTCGCGCATACCCGGTATCAAGGTGGACAAGCACTCAACAGGAGGTGTCGGGGACAAGACCTCGCTCGTGGTGGTTCCCCTTGTGGCGTCGCTTGGCGTGCGCGTGGCCAAGATGAGCGGGCGAGGTCTTGGCCACACCGGTGGCACCCTCGACAAGCTCGAGTCTATTCCCGGCCTGAGCGTCTCCATGGATCGCACCCGCTTTGAGCGGATTGTGAGCGAGGTGGGCTGCGCCATCATCGGTCAGACGGGGGATCTCGTTCCCGCAGACAAGAGGCTCTACGCCTTGCGTGACGTCACGGCCACCGTGGACAGCATCCCGCTCATCGCGTCGAGCATCATGAGCAAGAAGATCGCGGCAGGCACCGACAGGATCCTGCTCGACGTCACGTGCGGAAGCGGCGCCCTCATGAAGACGCTTGACGACGCCCTGGACCTTGCCCAAGAGATGGTCTCCATCGGGGAGTGCGTGGGCCGCACAAGCGTGGCCCTTGTCACCAACATGGATAGGCCCCTGGGCTACTGCATAGGCAATGCACTGGAGGTCGCAGAGGCGGTGTCCACGCTCAGGGGCGAGGGACCTAAGGACCTTACGGACGTCTGCGTGGAGCTTGCGGCCACCATGGTCTTCCTGGCGGGTTTGGGAGAGATGGACGTCTGCAGGAGCCTCGTGCGCGATCAGGTGGCAGGCGGGTTGGGCCTCGCGAAGCTCAAGGAGATGGTCGCTGCCCAGGGTGGGGAGGCCTCCCTTCTGGATGACGCGTGCGACAGCTTGGTCGCGCCGCGCCCGAGTCGCGAGGTCACTGCCGACAGGGACGGTTACCTCTTTGCGATGGACACTGAGCGCTGCGGGCTTGCCTCGGTCGCCCTGGGCGCCGGCCGCGCCAAGAAGGATGACGCCATCGATCACTCCGCAGGCATCGTGCTTGTGGCCAAGCCAGGCGCGGCCGTTCGCGCTGGTGACGTTGTGGCGACGCTGCATGCCGCCAGTGACTCCCTGCTCGACGAGGGAGAGCGCCTCTTTCGTTCGGCCTTGGACATCCGTCACGAAAGGCCTAAGGACACTCCGCTCATCTATGCTCGCGTGTCTGGGTCAGGTGTCGAGCGCAGGGCGGCACGCCGCTCGCCCAAAGGGCGTGAGGCTGATCCTTCACCGGACGGGCCTGTTCCTCGCCCTTGAACCGATTCCTATACCTATACGTTCTCTCTACCTATATGTTGAACACAGCACCGATGGCATCGAGGACGCGTGACATAGTTGCTGAATCGATCATGGATCCCAGGTGCTCAACGCCTCTGGCGGGGTTGTTTAAGTCGATGGCTCTCATCTGCTCGATACACACACAGCCTTTTACCGCGTTGTTCGGATCCAGCTCGATGTGCAGCGGATGGCCGTTTGCGATGGAGGTGATGGGACACACGACCGTCAAGCTAGAAATCACATTGTTGAAGTGGCCGACGCTCACGACCAGTGCCGGTCTGCGCCTCTGGGGTTCGTGGCCGACCGTGGGGTTAAAGTTGACTTCTATGAGGTCGCCCTGTTCGAATAGCATCACCCTACCACCTCGGCCCCGATGTCGGGCCCACCCCACTCCTTGCCGACCTTGCCGCCGGACCAGTTGGCGCATAGCTCCTCCATGGATACCTTGCGGCTGCGCCGGTACGTGTGAGCGGGTCGTTCGAAGGTGATGACAAGTTGGGAATTCACCTGATCAGCTTCAATGCTCGCCGAGGCACCCACCTTGACGCCCAGCAGGTCACACATTTCCTTGGGTATCCGTAGGCCTTGGCTATTGCCCCACTTGCATAGCGTTACGCCAGTCGTTACTCCCATAAGCTTTCCTTTCGTATATCCAGGTATATCTTAATAGTATAGGATCGGATATCATATGTCAACGCGTGGGCATGCGTGGGTGACATAACGCTGGCAGGGCTCTGATTTCCCAACCATCCCCGTAAACCCCGCTCTATTTATGGGGGGACGGTACCGTGAGGAGGCGTGACCCTTTTGCCCAACGCCTTGATGTTTCGCGGGCTGCCGCCTCCCGGTGGCCGACGCTGCCGTTTACGCTCCCGAGGCCTCATCAACACCTTCTCCGGACGACGCGCCCGGCACGCCCCCGACCGCTCTTCCTGCGAGCCCCTGGGCTCGTCTTCCGCCGCGCTCTCGTCTAATGCTACGATGGGCTCGGACCTTGGCTTTGCCCCCTCACGCGGCTGGACTTGACACCCAGGTCATACTGCGGGTCGGGACCAAGGTTCTAGGCATTCAGGTCACGCCGTCGGCAAGATGCGCGAGAACCTTATGGCTTACGTCCATATGAGGTGAGGGGAGCGAGGCGGCAAGCGGCCTGCGACGACGAGGGCGAAGGGGGCGACGCAGGGCCGATGACGGCGAGAGCGGCACGTGACGATGCCGGAGCTGCGCAGGGGAGGGGAGCATGGCAGAGAAGCACGATGTGATCGATGACATCATCGACATCCGAGATGGACTCGGGCGTCTCTTGAACCCCCTCGGTGGGCTGACCGGCAGCATTACCGACCCCGCGCACGTGGAGCGCTTCGACCCCTCGGACTACAAGGAGAAGCCTCGCCCCAACTCCATCTTCTGCCTGCGCTGCTCGGCGAGCTCCCTCGTGGACCAAGACGTGGCTGTCAGGACCTGTAGCCTTTGCCTGGACATCTGTCCTGTGGATGCGATCGAGATCAACAAGGCGAGCGTCCGTGTGAAGGACAACTGTCGCATGTGCGGCCTGTGCACGATGGTGTGCCCCACCGAGTCGTTTATCGTACAGCGCCTGATGGCAAGGCAGCTGTATGACAAGATAGCCCGGGCGGCAAGTACCTACGAGCAGTGCTACGTGACCTGCACGCGCGCGTTGGGACGCCTTCCTAGGGAAAACGAGGTGTTGCTGCCGTGCGTGGGGGCTGTCCCGCGCGAGTTGTGGCTCTCGCTTATCGCGGACTTTGACAATATCAGCGTCTACCTGCCCCTGGACATCTGCGATCGCTGTCGTACCACCACAGGTGAGGACGCCTATACAAACGAGATAGCAACTGCAGAAAAGTGGTCCCAAGCGTCGGTTGGCTTTGAGGCAAGCGGGCGGGGCCTCAACCATGAGCAGGCTCGGGCCTATAGGCGCGGCCAGTTCATGGACGATATGAGGCAGGCTGGTTTGACGGCGCTCGTGGCGACGAACTCCGCGCCCGTAGGCGCCCAGGCCATCGCGAAGAAGATCAGGGATCATGCCGACCAGCTCTATGACATGCAACGCTCCCTTGAGGAGGCCGTAGGCGACAAGGCCGCCAGCGGGCATCGCCGCATCCTTACACAGAAGCGCAAGACGGTGCTCGGCATGCTCCAGCTGCATCCCTCGCTTGCCGACCGCATGCGGCTCGAGGTGCCGGTTTGCGACGTAACGCGTTGCACCATGTGCGGCATCTGCGTACGTGAGTGCCCGGTGAATGCCTGCGACCTCGACGGGCAGGGACACTTCTCGGTGAAGGCCGCCTATTGCGTGAACTGTGGCGCCTGCGCCACGGTGTGCCCCGAGAACGCGCTTACCATGGAGACCTGCGATCCGCGCGAGCTCGTTGTCCGCGATGTGGAGGCCGAGCGCCGCAGGCGCAGCGTCGCCACGCAGGAAGAGCGCCTTAAGGGGGCGGCGGAGAAGGACGCAAGACGTTCTGGCAGGGCGTTGAGCGCAAGGGAGCGTGTGGCTGGCGACTAAACGTGTGGCTGACAACTAACGGATTGGACGAGGCCTCATCGCAGTGCTGGCGCAGGCGCACTGTGAGCCTCTTTACGACAACGGAGATGATAGCGTGGCGCTTTCCATCGGTATCGTGGGGCTGCCCAATGTGGGCAAGTCGACCCTGTTCACGGCACTTACCAAGAAGGGTGGTCTTGCGGCCAACTATCCCTTTGCGACCATCGACCCCAACGTGGGCGTCGTGGACGTGCCGGACGATCGCCTGCAGAGGCTTGCCGATATCGTGAGCCCTGCACGCATCGTACCTGCGACGGTCGAGTTCGTTGACATCGCGGGCCTGGTCAAGGGTGCCAGTGAGGGAGAGGGCCTTGGAAACCAGTTTTTGGCCAACATCCGTACCTGCGACGCCATCTGTGAGGTTGTGCGCTACTTCTCGGATGCGGATGTCGTGCACGTGGATGGTCGGGTGGATCCCGCGTCCGATGCCGACACGATACAGACCGAGCTCGTCCTTGCAGACCTGAGCTCGCTTGAGCGCTCTGTTCCCAAGTTGGAAAAGGAGGCGAAGCGTGACAAGGGAAACCTGCCGCGTCTTGCCATTGCCAGGAGACTGCAGGCGTGGCTCAACGAGGGAAGGCGCGCTGCCGACCTCGACATGAGCGCTGATGAGCGCGCCGCTGCCCACGATCTCTTCCTGCTCACCATGAAGCCGATGCTCTACGTGGCCAATGTCGACGAGGATAAGGTGGGCGAGGTGCCCGCGAGGATCATGGGCCAGGGTCCCATCGCGATCTGTGCCGAGGTCGAGGCGGAACTCGCTGAGCTCGACGCTGCTGAGGCGGCAGAGTACCTCGAGTCCCTTGGACTTGAGAGGAGTGGACTTGAGACCCTGGCGCAGGCGGCATACCACCTGCTGGGGTTGCAGAGTTACTTTACTGCTGGTCCCAAGGAGGTGCGTGCCTGGACGGTGCGCGTTGGCGCGAAGGCACCCGAGGCGGCAGGGGTCATACATTCCGACTTCGAGCGCGGCTTCATCAAGGCCAAGACCATCAGCTTCGACGACTTTGTTGCCCTTGGTGGCGAGACGGGCGCCCGCGAGGCAGGCAAGCTCCGCATGGAGGGTAAGGACTACGTCGTTCAAGACGGTGATGTCATGGAGTTCATGTTCAACGTGTAGGCCGCACTGAGGGATAACTTGGGTCATGGTGGATACCGCTGACGAGGTTTTGGCTGCCATTTGCGCAATCGAAGGCACGTGGAGCTTGCGTTGTATGGGTCCTCGCCTTAGGGTGAATATCAGATATGTATGGATCTGACAGAAGGAGGTTCTCCATGAGCAGACGGTCCGCACTTCATGCCGCATCATTTCTCACCACTGTATTTGTGGCGGTGCTTTTCGCCCTGTTGGTAGCGCCCCGGGCGGCCCACGCCGCAGTCCCGATGTATAGGCTCTACAATCGCTGGAATGGCGACCACATGTTCACGACCAGCGTCAAGGAGTATGCTGACCTTAGCGAATACGGCTGGAGGGAGGAGCAGGTCAAGTGGTATGCCCCCTCCTCCGGTACCGATGTCTATCGTCTCTATAACAGGTGGAGTGGCGAGCACCTCTTTACCACAGACAGAGCCGAATACGACCAGCGGAGCAGGGATGGCTGGACCAAGGAGGGGGTTGGCCTCCACAGTGGCGGAGGCGTGGCGGTGTACCGTCTCTACAACCCCCATCTCACGGCGGGGACCCACCTTTTCACGACCAGCAAGGCTGAGTATGACAACCTCGTGAGGGAGGGTTGGCAGGGAGAGGGCGTCAAGCTTTACGCTGAGCAGGACGGACCGTGGGTTGGGACTGTCACCTGGTACTTTGCGAGACCCCACCGGCAGACGACACCTCCCTATACCGACCACGTTTCCTTCTCAAAGGAGGGTACTGGAGCCTCATGCGTGATTTCTGGGGCACTGAGAAGGTCGAGCTTTCGTGATGGCCTTGCCTACTTTGGTAAAGGGGGAGCGTATACGAATGACTCGGAGAGAACGTATAGATTCCGCCTCACGAACGACACAATCTGTGGCTTTTACGATGATAGTGGGTTTGAGGCGTTGAGCCAGTCCGATTTCATGAAACAGTCACGTAACCGTGACCACGCTACGGATGGCAGGGGGTTGAACTTCTGGGGCACTGTCATTTTCTCGGTCGACTCTAACAACAATATCCTCACGATCTACGGGTATTCGTAACGGGTTGCTGTGGCTGCGCGCTACTACGGTATCCCGCCAGACGGTCCCGCTTAGTTTGGCAGGTCAGGTCGCGTGGCCCGCGCACCTCATGTGCATGACGCTGGGCTAGCTATGGAGATTTCATACGGGCTCAGCCGGCAAAGAGGGGGATATGCCCTGACGGGCACGCGTAGGTCCAGCTTGTGTGAGGGATACGGGCGCCGTGGCTTGCTGTAGCCACGGGCCATGCGCCCCGCCACTCGCCGGTCGAAATGTTACGAATAGAAAAACTGGTATCGTAAACTTGTCTAACAGTTCGAATGGCGGGTAGGGTGCCATGCCGCCCACCCCAGGGGAAGCCTGTGATAGCGTGGTCTACAGCCTCTGGCAGCACAGGAGGCCATGCTAGGTGATGCAGGCTCCTTGGAGCCTGCACTCAGGGTAAGCCTCGTGCAGGTGGACTCGTGCAGGCGGCAGGATAGCGTGGCCTCCTTATGGGCTGGGTGCGTCCTCTACAGAGACTTTCAAGTGCCCGTCGCTCAGGCTGTAAGACAGCGGGATCGATGGTACGGTACGACCGCCGTCTTGTCGCGTCCGCAGCATCCATTCACGAAGGGACGGGGCGGTTCTGGTGAGAAACTACATCGTTCGGCGGCTCGTCCAGCTCATACCCATCCTCATTGGCATCACACTGTTGTCGTTCGCCCTGATGCACGTCGCGGGTGGCGATGCCGTGACAGCGGCGCTGGAAAAACAGGGTGTCGTGGTGTCGCAGGAGCTCATCGACGCCAAGCGCCACGAGCTGGGGCTCGACCGGCCGTTCTTGCTGCAATACTGGGACTGGCTGGTGGGCATGGTCACGGGCAACCTCGGCGTGAGCTACGTCTCGGGCAAAGACGTGTTCGCCACGTTCGCGTCCAAGCTTCCCGCCACCATCTTGCTCACCCTGAGCTCGGTCATCGTGACCGTCCTCGTGGCGGTGCCATTGGGCATCGTGTCTGCGGTCAAGCGCAACAAGCTCACCGACTACCTCATACGCACGCTCAGTTTCGTGGGCAACTCGCTACCAAACTTCTTCGTGGCGCTGCTCTTAATATATGTCTTCTCGATTCAGCTAGGCTGGCTCCCGGTGCTGTCGTCGTCCATCGGATCATCGGGCGTGGCGTCGCTGTCTTTTGCTGGCACTGTGATGCCCACCGCGACGTTGGGCATCGCCATGGCATCCAAGTACACGCGCCAGATTCGCGCGACGGTCCTCGACGAGCTGGACAAGCCCTACGTAGAGGGGGCGCGTGCCCGTGGCGTGCCCGAGCGCACCATCCTGGCCAAGGACGTGCTGAGGAGCTGCATGGTCATGATAGTCACGCTCCTCGCCTTGTCTGTTGGCGACCTGTTGGGCGGCACGGTCATCGTCGAGACTATCTTCCAGTGGGATGGCGTGGGCAAGCTGGCTGTCGACTCGATCACGATGCGTGATTACCCGATGATCCAGGCCTATGTGGTGTGGATGGCCACCATCTATGTGGTGGTCAACCTGACGGCTGACCTGCTGTACCATCGCCTTGACCCGCGCGTGCGGTTGGAGGGCGATGCGGCATGACGGGCGCTGAGCGCGTGGTGTCGGCAACTCCCGTGCGGGCTCAGGTCATCCGCCATGAGAGCACGACCCTGAGGCTGGCGGTGCTTGTGGCCTTGGCGGCCGCTGTGGTCCTCGTCGCGGCGCTTGCCAGCCTCATCGTGCCTTGCGACCCCTATGCGCAGGACCTCTCGATGGCCTTGCGGGCCCCTGGCCCGGGCCATCTCTTGGGTACCGACCGTTATGGGCGCGATCTGCTGTCACGTATCATTATGGGTGGCCAGTCGTCCATCTTCTCGACCTTCGCCCTGGTCACGCTCGTCTCTGTCATCGGGACCTCGGTGGGTGTTGCCTGTGGATGGCGCGGCGGTGTGCTGGACACGGTGCTCATGCGTGCCTCTGATGTCTTCCTGGCCTTTCCCGGCTTGGTGTTCGCTCTGGCCGTGGCCGGGGTGCTCGGCGGAGGCATGCAGAATGCCGTCATTGCGCTTGCGGCCATATCGTGGCCCAAGTACGCGCGGATCGCCCGTGGCTTGACCCTGGCCCAGAAGGACGCGACATACCTGGCAGCGACGCGGCTCTCTGCCTGTACCGACGCCCAGCTGATATTTCGCCATATCCTGCACAACATCGCAGGCCCCATCCTGGTCACCGCCATGCTGGACATCGGAACCATGATGATGGAGCTTGCGGGGCTGTCGTTTCTGGGCCTCGGTGCGCAGCCGCCCTTGGCCGAGTGGGGCTCGATGATGAGTGGCAACCGCAACCTGCTGCAGACCGCGCCGTGGACGATTCTTGCCCCAGGCGTAGCCATCTTCGTCACCGTGATGATCTTCAACCTGTTAGGAGACACCATCCGCGACTGGATCGACCCGGCCCACCGCACGACGCACAGGGGTGGCCGGGGCCAGCTTGGGCCGCTGTGTGGCGTGAGGGCCCACGGGGGCGCGGGTATCAGTGCCGACTCGCCGGATGCTGACGCATCGGGTGTGAGGAGTCAAGTCAAGTGAGGCCAGAGAGAAAGGAATGGCGATGAAGGCGATCACGAAGAAGAGAAATGGACTGGGGCTTCTTGCCGTCATGCTTGCCTGCTTGGTGGCCTGCGCGATGGCGCTTAGCGCGTGTGGCGGGTCCTCGACGGGCGGAGCGCCCGGCCAACCAGGCTCATCCGGATCGGGCGGAAAGACGTTTGTGTACGGGACGACCGGCTATGGGACGCAGATGGATGACGCCGGCCTGAACCCGCACGACACCTATTCGGGCTGGAGTGCCGTTCGCTATGGTGTGGGAGAGACGCTGTTCAAGTTCAGCGACTCGATGCAACCCGAGCCATGGCTGGCCACCGGCTATGAGTTTACCAGCGACACTACGTGCAAAATCACCCTGCGCGACGACGTGGACTTCTCGTCAGGTCGTCACATGACGGCGACGGCGGTCAAGGAGTGCCTGGATGACCTGATTGCCGTGCATGATCGCGCACCGGCTGACACCAAGATATCGAACGTCGAGGCGGATGACGCGAGCAACGCCATCACCATCACGACCAGCGAGCCGTGCCCAGCGCTTATCAACTACCTGAGCGACCCGTACGGCGCCATCATCGACATGCAGGCAGGCGTCAGCCCCGACGGTAACGTCAGTGGCACGGGCCCGTACATGGCGAGCTCGGTGTCCGACACCGAGATCACACTGACCAAGAACGAGCACTACTGGAATGGCACGCCCAAGATGGACAGGGTGATCGTGCGTGCCATCACCGACGGCGACACGCTGACCAGCGCCTTGCAGTCAGGCGAGATACACGCCTCGTACGGTCTGCCGTACGCCAGCTACGCGCTGTTCAAGGACGGCGGCAGGTACACTATCAACAGCTGCGACACCAGTCGCGTGTTCTTTGGCCAGATGAACTACGCCTCGCCCGTCATGCAAGACGACGCCGTGCGCAAGGCCATCTGCCAGGGCATTGACCGCCAGGGATTCGTTGACACGCTGCTGAGCGGCCGTGGCTCCAAGGCGACGGGCCCGTTCCCCGACGAGTTCGCCTTCGGTGATGCCACGGTGAGAGCGGAGGACTTTGACCCCGAAGCCGCCAAGGCGACGCTCGAGGCCGCAGGCTGGGTGGACTCCGATGGCGATGGCGTCCGCGAGCGTGACGGCCAGAGGCTGACCGTCCGCTGGCTAACCTACCCGGGCCGTATGGAACTGCCGCTTCTGGCCGAGTCGGTGCAGTCCACGCTGGGGGCCATTGGCTTTGACGTGCAGGTGAACAGCACGGCCAACCACACCACAATACGCAAGGACGCGACGGCATGGGACGTGTACGCAAGCGCCCTCGTGAGCGCCCCCACGGGTGACCCCGAGTACTTCTTTGGCACCCACGTCATCCAAGGCGTCTCCGCCAACTACGGCGGCTACCATAATGCCAAGATCGATACCCTGTACCGGCAGCTGCATGAGGAGTTCGACAGCGCCAAGCGCGCCGAACTGGGCACGCAGATGACGCAGCAGGTCTTGGACGACCATGGCATGGTGTTCGTATCGCACCTGACGATGGGCATCGTTTCTGACGCCAGGGTGTCGGGCATGCGACCACATCCGTGCGACTACTACGAGATAACCGTCGATCTAGACATGACATAGCGGACGGGGAGCACTGTGGACATGAGTGTCCCGTTGCTCGCATTCGAACACACCGACGTCTCGTACGGCGGGTTTCTCGCCGTGCGAGACGTGTGCGCCACGCTTGGTGCCGGACGCATCTTGGGCGTCGTGGGTGAGTCGGGAAGCGGGAAGAGCACGCTGATCAGGGCGGCAATGGGGCTTCTGGGGTCTGCGGGCGCCGTCACGCGTGGCGACATCCTGTACGAGGGGCGCAGTCTGGTGGACATGCCCGCGCGCGAGCTACGTGCCCTGTGCGGCAGTGAGCTGGGCATGGTGTTCCAGGACTGCCTAGCTGCGCTCACGCCCACCCGCACCATTGCCAGCCAGGTACGTGAGATGGCGCGCGCCCACGGGCACAGCTCAGACGCTGAGACCTTGGGGCGGGCGAGGGACCTTTTGGGACGGATGAACGTCGCTGACCCCGCTCGCATACTGGGCAGCTATCCCTTTGAGCTGTCTGGTGGCTTGGGACAGCGTGTGGGCATCGCCATGGCCATGCTCATGCGTCCCAAGCTGCTGTTTGCCGACGAACCTACCAGTGCGCTTGACGTGGTGTCGCAAAAGCAGGTGGTTGGTGAGCTCGCGCGGGTGCGCAGCGAGCTGGGCTGCGCCATCGTGGTCGTCACCCACAACATTGCCGTGGTGCGTATGCTCGCTGACGACGTGCTGGTGCTCAGGGACGGCCATGTCGTTGAGCAGGGGCCTGCCGACCAGCTGCTGTCGCACCCTCGACAGCCCTACACGGTCGAGCTGTTGGATGCCGCCCCCCGTCTTCATAAGGAGTCGTGCCCATGAGCGATGCGGACAGAGTGCCCGTCCTGGCCGTGCGCGACCTGTGTCGTGTGTTCAGGCGCAAGGGATTCGATGACGCGGTGGCTGTTGAGGGTGCTAGCTTCGAGGTGTATGCCGGCGAGTGCGTTGGCCTTGTGGGCGAGTCGGGCAGCGGAAAGTCGACCATCGCGCGCATGGTCACGCGTCTAATTGACATCACGAGTGGACAGGTGCTGCTATGTGGGCGTGACATCACGCGTGTGAGGGGTGCTAAGCGACGGGCCGTGTATGAGTCGGTACAGATGGTCTTCCAGGATCCCGCAGGCTCGTTCGACCCACGGCGCACCTTGGGTGCGGGCATCATAGAGGGGCCCAGGAACTGCGGCGTCGATGCCAGCGAGGCTCGAAGGCGTGCCCTTGACCTGCTTGCGCGCTGCGACTTGCCCAAGGATATGATGGATCGCTACCCGCGCGAGGTTAGCGGTGGCCAGTGTCAACGTGCCGCCATCGCGCGGGCCTTGGCCATGCAGCCCGATCTGCTGGTCTGCGATGAGGCCACCAGCGCCCTAGACGTGACGGTACAAAGGCAGATAGTCCAGCTCTTGGACGACATCCGGCGCGACACCGGTATGGCCCTGCTGTTCATCTGTCATGACCTGGCTCTGGTCAGCCAGATCTGCGATCGCGTGGTGGTCATGGGCCAGCACCGTGTCGTCGAGGTCGGTCCCACTGTCGATGTCATCAACAACCCCCAGAGCGAGCACACCAGACGGCTGCTCGCGGCCGTGCTGTAGCGCTCGTCCCATTGCGAGCGTGGCGCTCGCTCCATCGCGAAGTGAGTGGTTTTTCGCCCAAAACAGCGGATAAGAAATACCTGAAAATCCCGTTTACGCAGGTAGAGGACCTACTGAATAAAACATCGAAGTGAGTGGATCACTCACTTCGCGAACGGGAGTGAGTGGATCACTCACTTCGCGAACGGGAGTGAGTGGATCACTCACTTCGCGACAGAGATCCGATCCATCGCCGACCGAAGGAGACGTATACTCTTGCGGAAGATGCTCGTTGGCCGTCAGCATAGACGCGCGGCGCCGGATTCGCCGGGTCCTCTGTGATGCGGCCTGGCACCGTGCGGCGGGGCGGCGGCGTGTTTCGAGTGAGGGCGTGTGATGTGCCATGGGGCGAGCTATGTCGGAAAGCGCGAGAGAGGGGCGGGCGGGCATGTGGTTCGCGTTCGCACTGGGCTCGGCCGTGTTCGCGGCCCTGACGGCGATCCTTGCCAAGGTAGGAATCGAGGGGGTTGACTCCAACCTCGCCACCGCCGTGAGGACGCTCGTGGTGCTCGTGATGGCTTGGGCTATCGTCCTTGTGACGGGGGTCCAAGGCGGGCTTGCGTCCATCAGTGCCAAAAGCTGGATCTTCCTTGTTTTGTCGGGGCTTGCGACGGGGGCGTCGTGGCTTTGCTACTACCGTGCCCTGCAGTTGGGGCAGGCATCCCTTGTTGTTCCTATCGACAAGCTCTCGCTGGTCATCACCCTCGTGCTGGCAGTAGTCCTTCTCCGCGAGCAGCTGACGGCGCGGGGTGTGGTGGGCGCCGTCCTCGTCACGGTCGGCGCGATCGTGATGGTCACGTGACTGAGGTCACAGAACGGTGGGTGGTTGATGCGGATGTGACAAAAGGGGGAGAAACCGCATGATCGACAGCGTCAGCACAGGCAGCGACGGGGGAGGCGACACCGCGCTCGGTGGCAGGGGTGCGCGCGAGCGCAGGGATGCGGGCCTGTGGTATGACGCCAACTACGACGAGGGGCTTGCTGCGGCGACCCTGCGTGCCAAGGACCTCGCCTTCGACTACAACCACGCTCGCCCGAGTGATGAGGCAAGCCGCGCGAGGATCCTGCACGAGCTGATAGGCCATCTTGGCGAGCATGTGACCATCCACTCCCCATTTCACGTTGACTATGGGGATAACGTCTCCATCGGGGACTGGACGTTCATCAACCACGGCGCCTACCTCATGGACGGGGCAACCATCACCATCGGGTGCCACTGCTTTATCGGGCCAGGCTTCGGTGCCTACACGGCGCAGCATCCCCTTGACGTCGAACAGCGCAGGCTGGGCCTCGAGCGCGCGCTTCTCATCAGTGTCGGTGACGACTGCTGGATCGGCGCGAACGTCTCGGTGATGCCCGGCGTGACCATAGGCGCAGGCTGCGTCATCGCTGCCGGTAGCTTGGTGACCAAGGATGTTCCGGCAGGGCATCTGGCCATGGGCATGCCCTGCAGGCCCGTCCGCAGGATCACGGGGGCTGATAGGATCTTGTCCGATGGTTTGCGGTAGAGCTGTGTCCGCTGGATGGCATGACCAGGGGCTCGCCTGTGTGGGGTGTCGCCTGCGGGCGACGCACCTACGACATGCGCGTGTGCTTGTAGTGACTTCGTGACCTCTGCAGTATAACTAACGGTAAAAGCTATAACCTAGGTATATTTACTAATAGTAATAGTAGCTCATGAACATATGAGAGGAGGATGTGAGGCCCATGTGGACAAGGGACACACCCATGAGTCCCGAGGAGCGCATCACCGTCTTGATGGGCGCTTTGGATAGGCTGCTGGGTCAGAGGCAGACGAACGTCTCACGTGGTGAGATGGGCGTACTCGGCTTCCTGAGCCAGCATGGTGCGGTATCACCGACGGACCTTGCCGAGAGTCTCAACGTGACCACCGCACGTATCGCGAACACGCTCAAGGCACTCGAGCGCAAGGGATTCATCCAAAGGAAGATCAATCCCGATGACAGGCGTGGCGTCATCGTCCGCATCACCCCAGAGGGCCAGCGCTTTGGCGAGGAGCAGTACAGGACTGCCGTCGCGGGCGTCAAAGACCTTCTTGCCGCACTCACAGAGGATGAGCGATCCCAGCTTGCGGGTCTTGTCGAGAAGCTTGTGGCGACTGCCGCAGAGGCGAGGGGAGTTGCGCTCCCACCATTGCCCATGCAAGGTCTCGATCGTCCGGCATAACTACCTGTTCGAGATCCGTCTGTCCGAGATGTTCGGGTGTTTGAGATGCCCGGACCGCCTGGTCTTAGTACTTGTCGGTGCCGAGAATGACCACCACGTTCACGTTCGTGCTGTGGCCACCGTTGTTGGCCTCTATCTTGATGTCTCCCCCGAGGACCTCGGCAACGCCTCTGGCGCTTGCCATGCTTGCGTCGCCGTTGTATATGATCCGCGTGGTTCCCGATGTGGCCGTGGCGGAACTCGCGGTCGTCGTGAAGCCCTTCTCCTGCAGTTCGCCCGAGACCTTACGTGCGGCGCCGTCGGTTGAGCTGGCGTTGAGCACCTGGACGCTGCCCGTGTAACTTGGTGCGTCGTTGCCGTAGCTACCCTCTCCTGGTTTGGGCTTGCTGGCGGTCGGGCCGGCATTGCCTTCGCTGGTGTTGGAGGATTGGTTGTCGGAATCCTTCACCGAGACTCCCTTTGAGGGATCGTCCGAATCCTTCGCGTACGGTGAGAGTCCTTGGCCGACGCGCTGCATCATAGTCTGCCAGGCCTTGGTGTTGCAGATCTCGTACCAGGTGTCGTTCCTGTACTCGGAGGTCGTGGGCTCCATGCCGGTCATGATGTCCTCATCCACGTTCATGTCTCTGAACTGCGTCGCCAGCGCGGCGATGGAGCCCGCGTCCATGTCCGTGTTCACCATTTCCGCCATCGCGGTGACGGTGTTGACCATGGTGGCCGGGTCGCTCGCCATGAGCTTCTTGACGACGGCCATGATGACCGAGCGCTGGTTGGCGGCACGGTACAGGTCGCCATCCCCATAGTTGTCGTAGGCGTGGCGGGCGCGGCTGAGGAGTGCGGCCGTCGTTCCGTTGATGGTCTGCTCGCCTGCGGGCAAATCGAGGCCCGTGTACTCGGGATCCTTGACGGGGACGGGCAGGTTGACGGTGATGCCGCCCACGGCGTCGACCACCTTGGCCATGCCGTCCATGTCAACCTCGGCGTAATGGGATATATCCACACCCGCAAATTGGGCTATTACCTTTGTGGCGTATCTTGCACCGCCGATGGAATAGGCATCATTGATCTTACGCTGGCCATGAGAGTCAAGGTTGACGAGGGTGTCGCGATGGATGGAGACGAGCGTGACCTTCTTATCTTGCGGATCAATGCGCGCGAGCATGATGGAGTCTGAGCGGTAGGCGCTGTCATCTGTTCCGTAGTCTGAGCTTCCGGTACGGTCCTCGTCCTTATCGATGCCAAGAAGCAGCATGTAGAACGGCTTGCCTGCCTCGGTTGGGACTAAGACGTCGCCGAGGTTCCTATCAAGCCCGTCGTTGAGCTGGCCATTGATATAGTGGATGTACCCTGCGACCGCTCCACTGGCGACCAAGACCATAACGAGAACGCCGATAAGTACGTTGCGCAGGATGTGGTGGCGGCTGACCTTGCGACGCTTCCCGACGTAGCGGTCAGTCGACAGAGCGCTGTTACGTGAAAGACTCTCCATGTCGGCTGCAAGGGCATCGTTCAGATTCTCGCCATCGGTATTGTTGTGACGCGCCAAAGTACGTTCCTTTCCTTCTTCCTCCCACAGCAGTGTCTAGACTTCATGGTGGGGGGTAGCAGGGCAGAGCCTAACTAGTTAATAGTAAACGCCAACCACACTCCCCGCATGAAGTACACAAAGGGCATCTCACGGCAGCTCCTGTCTGACCGTGTGCTTGTGCGGGAGGGACATGGGCGCAAGCCTTTGATCACGTGAGACGCTATGATGTGAACGACAGGGATTTCATGTAGAGAGGGACGTCACATGCAAGGTTCCAGACCTCGGCAGTTTGTAGCCGTGCTCGATTTTGGTGCCCAGTACGGGCAGCTCATAGCCCGCCGCGTGCGTGACCTCCACGTGTATTCGGAGATCGTGCCCTGTGGCATCCCAGCGGCAAAGCTTGCCGCCATGAGGCCTTCCGCGATTATCCTCTCCGGTGGTCCTGCGAGCGTGTACGCAAAGGGCGCGCCACAGATCGACCGAGGAGTGCTCGAGCTTGGCGTTCCTGTGCTTGGCTTCTGCTATGGCCAGCAGATCATGGCTGTCGCGCTCGGTGGGCGGGTGGGACACACCGAGAGGGGCGAGTACGGTCCGGCGAGGCTGCGTCGTCAGGGGTCGTCGCGCATCTTGGGTGACACGCCTGCCGAGCAGACCGTGTGGATGAGCCATCGCGATGCGGTGAGCGAAGTTCCCGATGGCTTCGTGGTCACTGCCTCGACCGATGGCTGTCCTGTCGCCGCCATGGAGGACGCCGGTCGCAGGCTCTTTGCGACGCAGTTTCATCCTGAGGTCAGGCACACCGAGCATGGCACAAGGATGCTTCGGAACTTCCTGTTCGATGTCTGCGGACTTAAGCCCAACTGGACCATGGAGGACGTCGTGCAGGGCATGGTCGATGCGATACGCGCACAGGTTGGCAGTGACCGCATGATCCTGGCACTTTCGGGCGGCGTTGACTCCAGCGTGGTGGCCGCACTGTGCGCACGGGCAATTGGAAAGCAGCTGACCTGCGTATTCGTGAACCACGGCTTGCTTCGCAAGGGTGAGCCCGAACAGGTGGAGGAGGTCTTTACCACACAGTTCGACATAGACTTCGTGCACGTGCACGCCGAGGGGCGCTACGCGAGGCTCCTGAGCGGCGTGGTCGATCCCGAGCAGAAGCGTCGCATCATCGGCACACAGTTCTGGGAGGAGTTCTTTGCCGTTGCCCAGAGGACGGGAGGAGTGAGGTACCTTGCGCAGGGCACGATCTATCCTGACATCATAGAGTCGGGTGCTCGCAAGACGAGCGGGCAAGCAGCCACCATCAAGAGTCACCATAACCTGATTCCCTTCCCTCAGGGAGTGCGCTTTGACCTGATCGAGCCCCTTGACCACCTCTTCAAGGATGAGGTGCGTGCACTCGGAGAGGCGCTGGGGTTGCCCAGCCATATTGTGCATCGCCAACCCTTCCCTGGTCCGGGTCTTGCGATTCGCATTATCGGCGAGGTGACGCCCGAGAAGCTCGAGATTCTGCGCGATGCCGACGCCATCGTGCGCGAGGAGATCGACGCCTACAACCGCCGACTCTTCGACGAGACGGGCGTGCGGGACTCTGAGCGCAGTGTGTGGCAGTATTTTGCGGTGCTGCCCGACATCAGGAGCGTGGGCGTCATGGGAGACGAGCGCACCTATGCGCGGCCGGTGATCCTGCGTGCGGTCGAGAGCAGCGACGCCATGACCGCCGACTGGGCGAAGTTGCCCTACGAGCTGCTGGGCAAGATCTCCAGCCGGATCGTGGCCGAGGTTCCTGGCGTCAACCGCGTGGCGTACGACATCACGAGCAAGCCGCCCGCGACTATTGAGTGGGAATAGTATCGTATTTAGCATTTGCTAGCAGGAACTGTCATCGAGCGTTATTTCGTGCAGTTTCTTGCATCAATAACACCCGACTAAAGATTATAGTGTTGCAATTGTAGGGTTATAGCCTACAATTGCAACATGAGTAATTCGAACCACATAGAGGCTATCGCACAACTCTCGGAATCCGAGAGCGTCTTCACTACGGCGCAGGCGAGACGCATGGGCATCCCCCGCGATGCCCTGCACGATGCAGTCGAGTCCGGCCGCATCGAGAGGATCGTGCGCGGAGCCTACCGTATGATCGGCTCTGGCTCATCCTTCACTGACGAGCTCGCAGCGATATGGAAGCTTACCGAGCCGGCGAAGTTCACTCACGAGAGGCTGCATGCCTCCGAGTGGGACGGCATCGTTGTCGGGGGATCCACCGCATCGGCTCTTCTCGAGATAGGCGACCTCCACCTCTCGCCATACCGGCTCTACGCCCCCAAGAGGATAAATACGAGGAACCCGTCAGCGAGCTTCGCAAAGCGCACGGTGCCCCGAATCGACGTGATGTTTTCCCACGGCCTGCCGGTGACTCGGCCTGAGCGCACCGTGTTCGACCTCGTCGTGGACGACGAGGACTTGTCTTTGATCGCCGACGTGTTGAAGGATGCATGGCATGCAAACCGCGACTTCGACTTTAAAAGGCTCGCCGGCCTCCTGAGAAACCACTACGAAGAAGCGAGAGCAGAAAGCCTCTACCGAGGCCTTCTGGAGGATTCGGGCCTGAGGGATAAGGAGGGGACGCCATAATGTACAAAAGCGCCGCTGCTCTGGAAATGGCGGTCAAGGCCGCTGCTTTATCATCTCCCCTCAACACGAGCAGGGCCATCTCCTCCTTCTATTTCCACCGGTTCCTCTGCCGCGTGTTCGCCGGCGGTAACGATGCGTTTGTCCTCAAAGGCGGCCAGTCGATGCTCGCTCGCACGATCGATGCGAGGGCGACGCGCGACATCGACCTGCTGGCGACAAGGGGCGACCTCGACGAAGCGCTCCGAAGCCTTATCGGACTGGCGCAGGAGAATATGGATGACTTCGTCACTTTCGAGTTCGCCGGATCGAGGCCCATCAAGGCCGAAGACGAATACCGCAGCGGCCTCTCCGTGAGGTTCATCCCCATCATCGGCTCAAAGCGCATGCAGCAGATTGCGATCGACCTCGTCATCGAAGAAATTCCCCTCGAGGACACAGAGCTCATTGCACCCGTGGACAGAATCGACATTGAGGGGCTGCAGACTTGCGACTATCTCGTCTACCCCGTGGAGAATGCATTGGCAGACAAGCTTTGCGCCTTGGCTGAAAAGCACGGCGGAAGAGTATCCTCGCGAGTGAAAGACCTGGTCGACATTGCAATCTACGCGACGACGTGCTCCATCAATGGAGATAAGTTGCAGAAATGCGTGCATCGCGAAGCAGCCGTCCGAAGGGTAGCCCTGCCGAAATCCTTCGCCATTCCCGAAGGCTGGGATGAATCCCATGAGGGGCGGTTCGAGAAGATGTGCTTGCAGACGGGATTAGCTGATTCGTTTTGGAGCATTGACGCGTCGGCTAAGCTCGCCCGCAGACTTTTCGACCCCGCTCTTGCCGGTTTGGCAAATGACATGACGTGGAGTCCGCAAAAGACAGCTTGGGAGGAGTAAGATCGCTATGGCAAGCAGCGAAGAATATCTCGAATTCGTCCTTGGTCTGCTGCGGGACGTCCCCTCTGTTACCCATCGGAAGATGATGGGCGAATACCTTCTGTACAGCGAAGGCGTTCTTTTTGGAGGCGTTTACGACGACAGATTTCTGCTGAAGGATATACCTGCAGCCCGCGCCGTGTTCCCGTT
Organism: Olsenella sp. oral taxon 807; assembly: GCF_001189515.2. Taxonomy (NCBI): domain Bacteria; kingdom Bacillati; phylum Actinomycetota; class Coriobacteriia; order Coriobacteriales; family Atopobiaceae; genus Olsenella; species Olsenella sp. oral taxon 807. The sequence goes on along the minus strand of NZ_CP012069.2, from coordinate 2,567,360 downwards.
AGAGCAAACACCCTACGAGGGAGCTAAGGCCATGCTCCTCGTTGATATTGAAAACCCAAGCGAGATTGCGAGCGTGATTGCCGACATGATACCCGAGGTGAAAAATCCAAAGAAGAGGCGCTGAAACAGCTTTACAAGTGATGCGAGTTCTCACTTTGAACTTGGTTGCCTGCCATCAAGTAACGTTACCGCAGACCAAACCATATATTCTCCAAAGCGTGGACTTACTCCCCAGCAAAGTCAGATAGGATTTTCCAACTCCGATTCCAGCGTGAACTCAGCCGTGTGGCACGTTTCAACATTTCAACAGGTCAGACGTTTACTCCCTAGTAATCTGTATTTATTCTCGGCTATCGCGTGCCAAAGTGGAACTCAGTGTTGAGTTCCGGCTGAATTCCAGTTTTTGGACCATTTCGCGATGCTAGGAATAAATAAAGTCGCTGGCTAGGCATCTCTTTGAGTTCATGCTTCCCTGTTTTGCAACTATCGAGTGGGAGTAGGGAAATAGCCCATTTCATCTGGTCGCATCCTGCACGCCTGGTAGCGGTGGCTAGCAACCAGTGCCCTGTATTGGACGAAGCCACCGGGACTTTTGGGGAGTGACAGACGCGAGAAAGCCCCGAGACCTTCGGATTTCGGGGCTTATTTCATGGGTGTTAACCTGCGGAAATACTCTTCGGTCAACGCTTTGAGGGTGACGCGTTGTGACTCGCTGCCAAGAGAGGCGACTAGATGCCCATAGATGCCAAAGCGAGAAGAGTATTTTCATCGCGTTTCTTGGCCGCAAGCACGTTTTGACCTGAGTCATGTAGTCACCCCGCCTTTTCGGCCTTCCATTTCGCAGAACCGCAGGTAGGAGCGAAGAGTGACAAATCGCCCAAATCAGCGACTTTCGGCGATTTCGGGCCGTTTTTGAGCCCTCCGGAGAGCCGTTTGTCACTCTTCACACTGCGTGAAAGAGGCGATTTCGGGCCCTTTTTAGCCCCCGAAAACCGGCAATAGTAATGCGAGAGTGACGATTCCGTGCAAAGAAAGGGGATGCCGCAGCGTCCCCAGAAGCGCTCTATACCCTGTTCTAGCCCCTGAAGCGAGCCTTCCAGGCCTCGTAGTCGTCCTCGTCGATCTCGCCCGCCGCGAGCTGGTCCCTCATGCGCTTCCACGCCTTGAGGGCCTGCGCGGCCTTCTGTGAGCCGTCCTTTTGAGGGTCGGGCACCACGGCCACGCCGTCTCCGGTGACGACGGGCATGAGGCCGAGCTCCTTCTCGTAGCGGAACAGGACCTCCAGGGCACCCCTGACGCCACTCACGCCTATCTCGCGTATAGAGTCGGCCGAGACGTCCAGGGCCTCCGCGATGCGCTCTATCTGCTGGTCGCCGGGCGTCCTGATGCCGCGCTCGTAGTTGCGGATGGCGGACTCGGTGAGCCCCACCTCGTCCGCGAGCTCCCTCTGCGTCATGCCGCCCTCGTTGCGGTACCTGCGTATGCGCGCGCCTATCGTCATATTTCCTCCTGAAAACGTATGTGTACAGGATATTGCAGCACGCTTCCGTGCGCAATCGATTGACAGCACGAATATGTGCTGTTACTGTACGTGAATATACAGCACAGTATCGTGCTGTATATTCCTAGAAAGACCAAACGCGGCTTCAAGAGCGAGGATGAGGCGTCTGCCTGGGGGGAGGAGTTCTCCTCTGACGCGGAGGGCTCCATAGACTCCACCTTCGCCGCCTTCTACGAGGTCTACGAGGCCGACATGCGCCCGCGCCTGCGCGAGCACACCTGGTACACCAAGAGCTACATGATCGATGGCAAGATCCTGCCGTACTTCAGCAGGATGCGCGTGGACGAGATAGAGCCCATCGACGTGGTGCGCTGGCAGAACCGCCTCATGGCCTACCGCAACGAGAAGGGCGAGCCCTACGCGCCCACGTACCTGCGCTCGGTGAACAACCAGCTCTCCGCCATCTTCAACCACGCCGTGCGCTACTACGGCCTCAAGAGCAACCCCTGCGCGAAGACCACGCGCATGGGCTCGTCCAAGGGCGGCGAGATGCTCTTCTGGACACGCGAGGAGTACCTGCGCTTCGCCGACGCGGTCTCCGACAAGCCTGAGAGCTACTACGCCTTCGAGGTGCTCTACTGGTGCGGCCTGCGTCTGGGCGAGCTTTTGGCCCTCACGCCGGCAGACCTCGACTTCTCGCGCTCCGACCTCAAGGTGACGAAGTCCTACCAGCGCCTGCACGGGCGCGACGTGGTGACGCCGCCCAAGACGCCCAAATCTGTCCGCACCATCGTGATGCCCAAGTTCCTCGCCGACGAGCTCGAGCAGTGGGTAGGCTCGCTTCCCATAGGCGCAGACGAGCGCATCTTCACCTTCACCAAGGCCAAGCTCCACCACGAGCTCGACCGAGGATGCAAGCGCTCGCACGTCAAGCGCATCCGCATCCACGACCTGCGTCACAGCCACGTCTCGCTGCTCATAGAGATGGGCTTCTCCGCCGTGGCCATAGCGGAGCGCCTGGGTCACGAGAGCTCGGACGTGACCTTCCGCTACGCTCACCTCTTTCCCGACAAGCAGGGCGAGATGGCGCGCGCCCTCGACGCGACCAGGGCGGGCATCTGATGGCCTGTCCGAACGACCGCAGGAGGCGGAGCGCCACGGTTGCCTTCCGGATGACGCCGGAGCAGAAGCGCTGGCTCGACCGGGTGGCGGCCGAGAGCGGTATGAGCAAGCAGGACTTCATCATGGCGAGGCTGCACGACGAGGCCATCACCGTGGTGCCGAACATCCGGGTGTACCGCGCCCTGCGCGAGAACATGCTGGAGCTGCTTCGAGAGCTGTCGCGGATACGGGCCGGCGGCACCGTCGACGAGCGTCTGCACGACGAGGTGGAGCGCCTGACCAGGGAGTTCGTCGACCTGCGCGGAGAGGTGGACACCGCCACCGTCAACACCGAGCGCCACGACATCCTCGAGATGAGCCGCCGATAGCCCTGCATGCCTGGCAGAGAGCAGAAACACCGTTCCTCGTGGCAATGAGGGCAACGTTGCCAGCGCGCACGTCCTCCAGAGCCCGAACCACCTCTGCGACGTGCCTTGACGCTTCTCCAGGCCTCGTGTGGGCATCCAAGTCTCCTTGCACCTTGCCCGCCTCCAGGGGCTCTCCTTGGACTCTTGCAGGCTCGCCGGGACCGCTTACGGCCGCAAGGGCCGCAAAAACTTTTCGCCGGGCACGGGGCGCCCTTGCGAAAACTCATACCCTCCGGGTTTTGCTTTACCCCTTGCACCCACGCGAACCCCGCCGGCATGCGAGCCACAAGGCGCGCCACCGGGGCGGGCCGGGAGCTAAGGAGGACGTTACGGAAGCCGTCGACATCAGGGCCACGAGGGGCATCAGGGTCTGCCTCGAGCGCAGGGGCTTCGAGATCCTGGAGGAGGGCTGGGCGTACAGCGGCGACGTTGCCGACCTCACCGCCCGCGACGAGGACGACCTGGTCTTCGTCTCCTGTCAGGTCACGCAGAACGGCGGTGAGGGATTTCCCGAGGAGGACGCGGACTGCGCGGCGCTCGAGCGATTGGCGGCGGCCTACCTCGCCGAGCACCTGGACTTCGAGGATGTCCTGGCCAGGCTCGACGTCGCGAGCATGCTCATCGTCGGTGAGAGCCGGGCGCTTCTCCGCCACCACCTCAACGCGCTCGGCAAGCTCTAAGCTCAAGGTGCCCCCGGGGGCTTCGGCTCCCGGGGGCGCTGGTCGTGTTGCCTTCACACTTGTCTTAGCTAGCGTCCAAAGCCTTCTTCATAACCGCGCTTGGGACGGAACTTATGCCCCGCCTTGAGCTGACCTATCATCGAGCTGATTTTCTCGGAGTCCTCTGCGGACATCCCCAACTCCGCGCACCGGAGGAGCGCTGTCTCTGGGTCGACCCGCTTCCAGTCGGCTTGGTGGTTCATGAGGTCCGCCTTGAAGCGTTCCTCTTCTCGCCACTGCAGTCTGTTGTCGTAGCCGGCCGTCCATTGTGCGAGGTAGCCAAGTATGCGGTCGAGCGCCTCCGGAAGCTTATCCTTCACGCTCGCGTATACGGGTTGGGCGTCAGCTTTCACCAGCTTGCCGTTTGCGTTGACGACGACGATGGTAGGGTTAAAGGCGGCCTTGAACCAGTTGGAGTCTTTCTCGGTCCAAGGGACAATGAAAACTTTTTCTATATTGTTGCCGCGAATATCGCCGTCGATTGTCGGGTTCGCGTATACAGCCATGAGATTGCCCACGGCGTGAGTGACGCTTACGCCCGACCAGTTCAGCGATATGCCATAACTGGCAAGCTTGACTTCAATCTTCTTGAGCTCGGTATTCGTTTTCACGTCCAGAGCGTTTCGCATGGTTCCTTTATCCTGCGTGAGGATGCAACCGCCGCCGTTGTTATCGAGCCAGGCTGCACCAGCAGCTATGGCAGCGCTATTGGGGCCAACGGTATCGATGAGAAAATACTCAGTGTTGGCATTATTTTCATTCATAAGCTGCCTCTCAATTTCCAGCTGTCTCACTTGAGCAGACCGACATCGCCCAGATAGTCAACGAACGAACCGATTATCTTGTCGGTGCGATTCGTGATGTCGCCTTCGGTGAAGTCCTCATGCGTGCGTGCGAGGTCCAGCAGCTCTTGGTTGTCGGTGCCGACCTTCTCGACGCCCTTGTCGTTCACGAAGCCCTCGTAGTACTTCTTCTTGTCGCCGAAGCGGTAGTCGGAGGCCCTGATGTTGACGTGCTTCTCGAGCATCGCCTTGTTGCCCAACGCCTCAATTTCCGACGGGTCGCTCAGGGGCGCCGTCTCTGTTCGCTTCTTCGCGTAGATGTGCTCGATCTCGAGCCTCGTGTCGAGGCTCATGAGCTTCTGCTTGGGATTCTGGAACGCCCACCATACGAGCATCGAGCGCGTGAAGCGCCTCTGGTTCGTGAATGCGTACGCCCTGAAGCGCGACGCGATGTCCTCGCGGCCGAAGCGGTACGCGGAGAACTCCACGGGCTTGCGGTCGCAGATATTCTCCATCTGCGGGAACACGGGCACGCGCAGGGCGTTCACGCCCGGACGCTCCATCGAGTAGGCGTATATGAACCCCGTGATGAGTCGCAGGAAGTCGTAGAGCGCGGCCTCGTCGCAGGACCCGTCCTCGTCATGGTTGGCGAGGAACCAGACAGAGAGCAGGTATGTCCACATGCCATTTGGGGCGTAGTTGAGCACGAACAGCTCGCGCAGCATCCTGTCCGAGAACCCCTCCTGGCGGTCTACCCTTTTCCAGAAATCCAGCAGGACCTCAAGGTCAACCAGGGATTCTTCGCTTTTGAGCATCTTGTAGGAGTCCTGCCCGAAGAAGTCGCGCAGGGACTGCGTCGTGGTGCTGTGGATGTGCTTACAGGCGCGGCGGTAGTACATGTAGCGGGTGAAGAGCTCGTCCATCGGGGTGCCAACCGCCGGATGGAAGATGTCCGCTGCGGTCTCCTCAAGCGCCTTCCAGCGTTCTATGAACTCGTCCTTGCGGCCCAGGGAGGAGAAGTGCTTGTAGAACTGGCTCTTGAAGATGTCCGCATCCGCGAGCGGAAGGCCTCGGTCGTTGAGGGTGGAGAAGATGCGCAGCGCCGTATCCTGCGACTCCGCCTCGATGGGCAGCAGGATGACGTTGTTCAGGATGCGCGTGGCGAGCAGGGCGACGTACGACGGCCACTCGCCGGCCATGGTCGTAATCTTCTGCTGGAAGTAGCGGTAGTTGCAGGCGTACGTGCTCCTCCACCCCGGTTCGACCGTGTCGCCCTTGAGGATCTCCAGGAGCTCGCCCTTGTCGTTGTCGGACGCGACCTCGGAGTCGATCTTGAGGCGGTCCATGTCCGGCTCGTCGAACTCGTCCGTCTTCCAGACGCAGCGGGCGATGCTCTCGCGCACCTGCTTCGACTGCTTGTCCCTCATGTTCCCGAACTTGTCGTAGAAGGCGCGGAGCAAAAGCATGATGGTCGTGAGGCGCTGCTGGCCGTCGATGATCTCGAGCTGGCTGTCATCGTTGCGGAAGGTGACGATGGGACCCAGGAAGTACTCGTCGGACTCGCGCTTGAACTTGTCGCAGTCGTCGTCCGGGAACGCGAACGCGAACAGGTCGTCCCAGAGCGTCGCGCACTCGTCCTCTCCCCAGGCGTACGGCCTCTGGTAGTCGGGGATGAGGAAGTCCGCGTGCTTCTCGGTCAGCAGCTCCCTGATGCTCTTCTGGTCTATGTTTAGCTTTGACATGTAATCAACCTTGCTTTCCATGCATTTCTAATGCGTCATTCTTTATGAAACCGGTCTCAGGCTTTAGAAGGACCTGCAAGGTTGGACCCAGCGCAACATAGGTATTCCATCCTTATTCGATTGGCTCATCATTTAAATCCAGGATTTCATCTGTAGCGAGTAGTGTTGCATCTATCTCCCGCTCGACAGTAGCTACCTTCTGCATGGCGGCCGTAATTTGGCTACGGGCATCTCGAACTTTCTTGGCAATCTCTTTCTGCTCGTTGAGCGATGGATAGTACACAAGCGCCTGATTAAAATCGCTTTGCTGAGTACGTCTACGGTTACTATGCCCTGTATTGATGGCGCGGAATACCTTTTGGAACCGCTTGCTGCGAAGAAGCACCGATAGAAACTCGGGATCAATCTTCGAGGGATCTTTGACCTTCAAGATTGGATATTCCTGAGTTACAACTGCACCTTCATAATCAGCAGTGACGTAGCAAACTACGCCTTTCCAGAGGTCAATACCGGAATAGACAATATCCCCCTCCTGCACCTCATACCACTTGCTACTGGAGTCAGCGAAGTACATACCAAGCCATTCCGGGGGGTTATTTCCAACACCCGCCTCTCGTAATCTTGGAACTCCTGTCTGCGAAAGAGTGAGAACTTTATATTCACGCATCGGATTTTTGCCGAAATCAACAGCCCGCTTTTTTCTCTCGACTAGGGACGAAAGTGGCGCGGCAGCCCATCCAGAAGGTATAAGTTCTTGTGCATGAGCTTTGTATACGTGGTATTTCGGATCGATTCGATGGCTTGGGTGAGCGTTCCATACGTCAGATGCGAGGATGTCCACGCAGCGAGGATCATCGGTGCCGTCATTCTCGTACCAAGTATTCCATTCTCCGAGAATCGAGCCCTCCTGGTCGTTTGATAAGAAGCCATTCTGGTCGGAGTTGTATAAATCATTGCGGTTGTCTGGTCTTCCAGAAGGTGTGTAGCCTACATAATTGGCTTCCGCAAAAAAGATATGATAGTCAAGCCCCGATGACTTGAGCGCTTCAGAGATACTGAGATCGCTCTTCTTGTCGAAGGCCTGATTGATTCTTCGTGACTCGTCGTCCGAGAACTTTTCAAACACAAGAATCGATGTCTTGTTGGTAGCGCCTGATCGCCTGAACGCATAATCTGGCAAAGAGACAATTCCCAAGATTCGCCCTTGCTTAAAAAGCCAATCACGAACTGCGGGGCAGTTCGATTGAGCCCCGCTATTGTTCAAAATGCCATCAGGCAAAACCATCCCTAGTCTGCCTCCAGGTTTTAACCACTCGATGCTTCGTTCCAAGATGACTTGTTCGGACTGAACAGATTTCTTTCCCTTGCAGACCTCAAATGAACTAAGGCTAGTTCCGTCGAGCTGGTCCTCATCCCCTTCTTCAATTTTTGTACCGAAGGGTGGGTTTCCGACAATGATGTCAAAACCGCCAGCCTGTTTTAGGCGTTGTTTACTCAGATTAGGGCCGAGGCAACTTCGGTCAGCCTCGATATTCGTATGCCCATCATGATGCAGCAATAAACTTATTTTGCTGATGCGCGCGAGTGTAGGATGAATCTCGATTCCGTAGACATTTTGAGCAGCAAAATCGGATTTAACGCGCTCAAGGTCGCTCTGCCCTGCAAAATCCCTGTCAGTAACTTTCCAAACTTGGAGTAGCGCTTCAAGTAAGAAACCACCAGATCCGCAAGTGGGATCAAGCACATAATCCTCGCTTGATGGCGAAAGCATGCCAACCACAAAGCGAGCTATTGAACGCATAGTGAAATACTGACCCAAACTCCCGCGAAAAACAGATCCGAAGAATCCCTCAAAAGCGGTCCCAATTACATCTGAGTCTGTACCAATGAAAGAAATTTGCTCAATCGCCTCAACGACCTGAGCAATCTTCCTATCGGGCAATTCGAGCTTTTCGTTGTTTGGAAAGATCGATGGATCTTGTCTTTTTGCCTGGTCAAACAGCTCATGCACCCTGGATGAGACAGCCGCGTCGGACTCTCCTGTACCCACCTGAAAGCCGCGCGGTTTTCCGTTCGGCGTGTGCCGTTCATCACGCACTTTTGCAAACATTAACTTGCTCCACTCATCAAATGCGGATAGCGGATCACGCTTCCCGCCTGCCCATATAATGGAATGAGCACGTCTTATGGCCATGTTAATAACTGCTGCTGAAGCGGGTTTTATGTCGGCATCTGTATTTGCGATCAACGAGTAGTGCATCTCTTCCGAATAATTGGAAGGGAGTTTGTCTCTCGTGCCAATCCTGTTCTTCTCGCGCTCGCGGCCCCCAAATCCTTCTATTTGCCAAATGAACGACTCGTTTCCAAAGTCTTTCATTGCATATTTTGCACCTAGAGATATTGCATTAGCGAATGCTTGACCTTCACCCTCAGCACGCTCCGCAGGAGTTGCATCAGCTTTCTTATTCTCAATCACAAGCCATGGTTCAGTGCATCTTGCATCTCTATAGAGAACTACATCTGCAAAGTCATTATGAGAGCCAGCAACCTCTGTCTCTACTCTGTGGATGTCGTAGCCTTTTTTTAACGCCAGAAATGCAATCGTGTCCGCACGGACCTTTTCTTCAGGGTCAGTAAACCGATACTTCTTATTCCCATGAATGAAATATGTGATGTGGTTGCCATCCACTTCCATTAGCCCACGCCTGATTGCATTTTGTATTAGGGATGTAAGACCAAGTGATTCCGCTGCCTTGAGTTGGTTTTGAATACTTGTAGCCACAAAGAATCCTTACTGTAGATTTTCTTCTGCACATGGGCATGCATAGCCGTCTGAATTATCAACCCGCAAATCTCATATAAAGCAACTCTCTGTTAGACCACCGTTGACATGACGACGCCTCGCGTCTCCGCTACGATGTTGTCAGCGAGAAAACACGTCGAAGGGAGACGCGGGATGCCTGGCATGATACTGCAAGAGGCGAGGAGGCTGGGCGTCGACGAGAGGAGGAGGCTCATAGGGCTTCTGCGCGCGCAGGTGCTCGCCGAGCTCGGCAAGGCGGGCGGGGAGCCGGACGCGTGCCCCAGGTGCGGCGGGACGCACCTCGTGCGCAAGGGGCATGACAGGGACGGGTCGCAGAGGTGGGCCCGCGGGTCCTGCGGCCGCACCCTCTCGCGCAAGACCATGGGCCTGCTCGGGTACCCCGAGCTCAGGGAGGACGTCTGGGCGAGCTACGTCGAGCACGCGTGCGCGGGCGGGACGCCCGGGGAGTGCGCGAGGGCCTGCGGGGTGTGCCCGGGCACGTCCTGGTTCATGCGAATGAGGCTCTGCGAGGTCATGGGCCGCGCCCTTGCGCCGTCCGGGAGCGGGCCCACCGTCTCCTGCCAGGTCGACGGCACGTACCTCGACGAGTCGCCGGCCGGCAGGCGGCCCGGGTCGGCGGCGGGGATGCCACGGGAGCCGCACCGCTGCGGCGGCGCCGTGCGCGAGCGCGGCATATCGAACCTCAAGGTGTGCGTGGTCTGCGGGGGGCGACCTCGGCGACGAGTTCTGCGAGGTCGCGGACCGGGGCCGGCCGACCGACGAGGCGTACGGCCTCGGCCCTGGGGGCCGTGGGCGAGGGAACGTCCGTCTCGACCGACGGCCTCCGTGGGTACGCCCGGGTGCCCCCCCGCGCTTGCGTGTCGCGCCACGACGCGACGCCCGCGCGGGAGGCCGTGCGCGGCGAGCTCGGCATGGCGGACGCCATGCACGCGAGGCCCGAGGGCTTCCTGGCGCGCCTCGGGGGGTCTCGACGAGGAGGCTCGGCCACTACCTCGACTGGTTCCTGTGGGACGAGCAGACGAGGAGGTCGGACGCCGACAGGGCGGACACCCTGTCGGGCCAGGCGGCGACGGGGAGCTACGACAACACGCGGTTCGCCCTCGCGAGGGAGCCGCAGCCGTTCTGGTCCTACTGGGAGGATAAGCTGGCCGTGTCAACGGTGGTCTAACAGAGAGTAAAGCAAAGCCGCGCTGCGCAGATTGCTTCTGACTTTGTGAAATTTTACTACAGCGTTTTTTGTATTGCTCCAACTCGGAAACGGTGTAGGGCTGGTGCCGGCGCACGGTGCGATTCAATACATACCATGAAACAGCACGATTTCGTGCTGTTTCATGGTACAATCCAAACGGTAGCAAGCTTCCTATGTCGTACACACAAGGCGTACGCATAGAGCTTGGGTCGGCGGCGGCAACGCCTGCGTTGTCGTAGGTGCCGCCTTGCGACCGAGCGTCACGGCCTTCCGGCCGCCGACGCTGCGGGGGATACCCCGCGCCCCCGGGAGGCAGACGCCTTCCGAGCACCTGCACTGATGACGAGGAACGACGATGAGCGGACGTTGCGAGCGCATATACGTGAGGCTCACGTCCGGCAAGAAGGACCGGGCGCTCGACCTCGCGTTGCGAAACGGGCTCACCGTCTCACAGCTCGTGCGCGTGCTCATCCAGCTGCTCGCCGACTGCACGTCGGAGGGCGCCCGCACAGCCGTGGTGCTCGACCGCGCCTCGGCCGCCAGGATCGAGCGCGAGATGCGCCGCTGGGGCAACCACTACAACCAGGCCGTGCACGCGCTCAACCGCATCGCCTACTACGCCGGGCGCGGGAGCCTCAGGACGGAGGAGGCCCATCGGCTGCTGGGCCTCGCGGCGGGAAACCTCGAGGACCTGAACGTTGCCGTCGTGCAGCTGCGCGAGGAGACGCATGCCATCTGCAGCCACGCGATCGTGAGCGTGTGACCGTGCCCTACGTGAAGTGCATATCCGGCCACACGAGCGCGCGCTTTGTGCAGCGCTACCTCGAGAGGGACGGGCGCGCCCTGGCGACCGACTTCCTGAACATCGACGCCTCGGTCTCCGGGGTGAGGGACGGCCTGGAGGACCACGGGCGCATCGACTGGTGGCGCGAGATGGACCGCACGCCGCCTCCTTCGGCAACGACGCCGCCTGGAACGGGCAGCGTGCGCGGACGTGGAAGCACTACATCCTCTCGCCGAACCCCACAGACGGTATCGAGCTTGCGCGCCTGCGCAGGCTCGCCACGGAGCGCAGGTTCTATGAGGTTGCGCGCGAGGTGCTCCTCTCGGCAACGATAGACGTCGAGCACTTCGCGAAGATGCGCCTGCTGCGCATGTGCGAGGAGCACGGCGAGGACGGCTACGCGATCGTCTCCGACTACCTCGCGTCGATAAGTTCGAAGCAACGCACTCGCATCGAGAGCGCCCTTAGGGCTAGGGGCAGCAGCGGTCGGGTGCACGACGAGTACTCGGGCGACCTCATAGCCCACTACGCCGGCGGGTACCCCGTCTGGGTGTTCCTCGAGGTTATTGACTTCGGGACCTTTGCGGAGGACCTGTGGCGCCACTGCGCATCGCGCTGGGACAGCAGCGAGATGAGGGCCCAGCACTACGTCCTGAAGAGCGTCCGCGCCCTGCGCAACGCCTGCGCCTACAACATCCTGATCGTGAACGGCGTCTCCCGTCACTCGGAGCGCACGTCCTTCAATCCGCCGAGGCTTATCTCCGCCTCGCTGAGGTCCGCCGCTACGCCGAGGGGTGCGGCGTGCTCTCCCGTGCCAACGACGGCATAGTCTCGTACTTCGACTTCGTGTGGAAGCTGGTTGACACCTGGCTCCCCAACGAGTATTAATATATGCACATGTAAAACCTTCGGGTTTTGTAAGGGCGGGACCCACCGGGCCTCGCTCTATTTTTATGCGCTGAGGGCACCGGCTCCTGTTGCCGATGTAAACGAGGGGCGTGCACCGGGGTTCACCGATGCACGCTCTTTGACGCTTATGGATGTCGATGGTTGGTCCTAGGCGTCGGCCATACCTTCGTCGTTCTCCTCTTGGCTGATTTAGTAGTCTTCCCGCTTCTGGTTGCCACAGCAGTAGCCACGTAGGTCGCTGTCGCAGCGTCGAGGCTGGCGAGTAGGAGGGATGTGGTGTGCCTAGCCGGGGGCAGCTTGTCCTTGCCGTACTCTTCCGACGGTTGTGTCGCGGGCGGGGTCAGCGCTTGGGAAGTCGCCTTCGCTTGCGGTGCCAGAGGCGAGCCACACAGCCACTTGCGTCACGGCCTGAGCCTCGGTGTCTGACCATCGCGCGCCGACCTCGTTCGTCTAGGATAGCCCCTGGCGGGGAGGTAGCCCTCAGCATGCGCCGTCTCGCGTATGTCGGTGTAGTCTTGGCTGACGTTCTCGCTCACCTGTATGAGCGCCGCCACGTCCTGGATGGTGCAGAAGTCCTTGAGAGGAACCTGCGGCTTGGTCTGTTTGGCTGCTGTCATTGCCGAGTCACCCCTTCGGCCGCTCGCCTCGGATGCCGAGGGGGCGGCAGACCCCCGTATCTCCGCCCCGGTATTCTCGCGGCTTTCCGCATCATTATCCGATATTGCATGGGGTGCCGGGAACGCGTGGCATCTGGAGGATGGCGTCTTTCATGGGATGTCAAACCGCCTCTCGTCTCGCATCTCGTGCCCTCAGGTTGCGAGAAGACCCAAGGAGTCGCGTCTTCTGGACGGGACAAGCAGAGAGATACCTGCTGGGAGGCGTGCGAAGCCGCGCGAGGCGCTAGCTGTCATGTGCCGTGACGTTACTTACGCCGGTGGCGCGTGACCTCGGCCGAGGGCCGCCGCAGGCGTTGTGGGGCCTGTCCCGCTTGTGGCGGTCAATGTAGGGGAGAGGTCCCGTGGAACCGGCCACAGCCAGACTATCCCAGACAAGGAGCTTACAGGACTCGCGAGGATCGACTAGCTCGGGGGGCGCCAGAGCCTGCTGCCCCCCTGTCCGCCGTCCTCCCTATCGAGGTCATTGGACAGACGGGAGGTGTCATGGCAGTATGGCTTCAAGCTCCTTCCGCAGGGCCTGCTTCATTGCCTCGAGCTCCTTGCTGCTCGGCCTGTTGCAATCTGCGTACATCTCTTCCCTTGGGTACCACCAGACGGGGCCTCTGCCGTTGTTCCCGTGGTTCCCAAGGTCTCCTGTCGTCCTTGGGAACAGGTGCCAGTGCAGATGCGCGTCACCGTTCCCCAAGCACTCATAGTTCATCTTCTCTGCGCCAAAAGCCCTTGAAACCGCTTCTGCCACAATCGTCATCTCTTCAAGGAACCTTGCCCTCGTATTGTCTTCCAGCTCGAATAGTTCTGCCATGTGCTCTTTGAGCGAAAACAGCGTGTATCCCTTGAAGTGCTGATTGTCGCCGAGAACCACGTATCCTGTCGTGAGTTCTCTCACAAAGAAGGGGTTGTCGCCGCTTTTAATCATCTGTATTCGATCGCATATTTCGCACATCGAGCTCTCCGTAGACTCGCCCTGTTTAAAAAATATGAATATTTCTAGCCTTTCAGCCTCTGGCATGACAGGGTGACGAGGCCATCCTGCGCGCGACGCTCGGCCACACGGTGCCTCCTGCGCTCGATTCCGATTCGTTAATCGTAGCAGAAGTCAACTTCAACGTGCTTCCGAACCGATGGCGGGCTGAAGCGGAGGCCGGATAGTCGGGGCTTGCATTGCTCTTTGCCGACGGGGAGATGCACATGACATACCCTTCGGCCGCAAAAGTCGCCAGGCTCTGGGGCATCTCCGCCAGGAGCGTGCGCAACTGCTGCGCGCAAGGGCGCGTGCCGGGGGCCTTTCCCACGGGCAAGGCGCGGGGCGTCCCGGCCGACGCGGGGCGCCCGGTCGCCTGAACGGGCGGCGGGCGGCGTCTACCCCTGTGCTCGCGAGGCTCCGCGAGGAGATGTCCGCGCGAACTTCGGGGGGCATCTACCACAAGGTGCAAGTTGAGTTTACCTACAATTCCAACCACATGGAGGGAAGCGGGCTCACCCACGACCAGACACGCCTCATCTTCGAGACCTCTACGATTAGCCCGCAAGGGGAGAGCGTGCGCGTAGATGACGTGATAGAGGCCTCCAATCACTTCCGTTGCATCGACTACATCATTGGGCATGCGGGTGACGCCCTCTCCGAGGCGCTGCTAAAGGATCCGCACCGGATTCTTAAGGCCTCCACGAGCGACGCAGACAGGGACTGGTTTGCCGTGGGCGACTACAAGCTGCTGCCCAACGAGGCCGGTGGCCACGAGACGACCGCTCCGGAGGACGTCGCACGGGAGGCGCGCGGCCTCATATCCTCCTACGAGGCGAACCGTGCCCCAACGCTCGAGGACATCGTGTCCTTCCACGTGTCGCTTGAGCGCATCCATCCCTTCCAGGACGGCAACGGCCGCGTCGGTCGGCTCGTCATGTTCAAGGAGTGCCTGCATCACGGCATAACGCCCGTTGTCATCACCGATGACACGAAGCTCTTCTACTATCGTGGACTGTCCCGGTAGGACAAGGAGAGGGGGTGGCTCATGGACACCCGCCTCTCGGCCCAGGACACTTTCAAGGGGTGGTTGGACTACCTTCGCATCCCATATGCCGACCGAGGCTGCTCAGAGCTTGTCGCTCGATCCGTCATCAGCGCCGCTCCTCCGCCAGCCTCACGGACAGTAGACACGAAAGCGCCAACAGCGCGACGGCCGCGGCAAAGAAGGCCGCCGTACAGGCGTTGAAGTTGTCGACGACGAAGTGCATGACCGCGCTGTCCGTCAGGTTGGACCGGATGCCCAGGACGATAAGCAGGACGACGAGGGCTTGTCTGCCATGAAGTTCCTCCTTGTTTTGAAGACGAACGGTCCGAAGTGCCGTCTATCCGCCGGATGCCGCTTGCGACGGATGGCCAACACGATGGGCGCGATTCTGGGCGTCGAGCCGCATCGTTTGACATCCCGTGAAGCCTGAGTTTAAATTACACCTGTCTTTTGTATTGTTCAATTGGCAATTTGTCAGAAACTGTCACATACGTTGCATTTGATTGGCAACTGACCATCAGGAGACCGGGGGCCCATGTCGAAAGAAGGCGACCTGCGATTCAAGCGCACCGAGGCAGCCATTCGTCGGGCGTTCCTCTCAATAGTGGGGGAGGGAGACCCCAGCCCGTCCGCCAGTGATATCTGCCGACGTGCCGGAATCAGCCGCAATGCGTTCTACCTGCACCACGCCGGCGTCCCCGCACTCTGCCAAACGCTCGTCGATGAGATCGTCTCCGACATTCGGACGGCGTCGATCGACTCTGTCGGGAGATTCGTGGAGAGCAGATCGTCCGATCCCCTGCTTGCCGGTGCCATAGCCGAAACGCTTGCCCGGCACGAGGCGGTGCTCAGGGCGCTCCTTCCCGCTGCGGACGGGACGATTGCCGCAAGCTTTGCGAAGGCGCTTGAGGACGTGTATATAGAGGCCGCCCGTCCATTGAAGGCCAAAGGCGACGGGTGTGGGTATCGGCTTTCCTGCGCATGGGGAGCATGGGCCGTTATCGGGTTCACCCTGCGCTGGTTCGAAGAGACCAGCCAGCCCCTTGCCGATGGCACGGCCGACTTCATCAGGCTTCAGCAGCCGCTTACGGACGCGACGTCGGCCTATCTCAGCGAATGGTGAGGAGTGGTCCCGTCTGCGTTTCCGCCTTAGCTTAGATGAAAGAGCAGATCTCGGTAGGCTGCTCCATTCCCGTATGATGACTACATGACCTCGACGATGGAGAAGTGACAAAAACGCAGTTCAGGCATAGGTGCTGACTATATGAGACCTATCGTGCAACCATCGAGTGGGGGTAACGGGTTCCGATTCCACAGAGTGGCACTGGTCGCACTGATGAGCATGGATTAGCGCCCAGTAGACAAATGTCCACGATGTCTACTTCCTGGGAATAGTCTCGGCTACCGACATATAATACTATAGATGCTTGTATTGTAACACATTATTGTTACAATACAAGCATGAAAGCATTAGATGCACTCAACATAACCGATGACCTTGCCGCCTCCCAAAGGGGGCTGCTGACCTCCGCCCAGGCGCATGCAGCGGGCGTCGGGCGCATGGAGCTGTCCCGGCTCGCGGCGAGCGGACACCTGGAGCGCATCGCGCGCGGCGTGTACCGGGCATCGGGTGCGCCCTCGATGCGCGAGGAGGCCGTCTGGGCGGCATGGCTCTCGATGGATCCCGGGGTGATGTCCTACGACAGGGACCCGCTTGCCTGCGCCGTCTCGCACAACACCGCCGCGTGGCTCATGGGACTTGGTGAGCTCGAGCCCGAGCCGGTGACGCTCACCTGCCCCGCAAGGCGCCAGGTCGCGGCGCGCGGGATCCGCACCGTGCGGGCCGAGCTGCAACCGGCCGAGGTCGCGACCGTCGGCGGGCTCCCCTGCACCACCGCCGCTCGCGCGGTGGCCGACCTGATCTCATCGGGCGAGGACATCAGCCTCGTGGCCGCCGTCCTGCGCGACGCGCTCGATGCAGGCCTCGTGCAAGACGAGGCCGTCCTGCGCGACCGCATCGACGCGCTCGGCCCCAAGAGGGGCATACGCCGGGGGGGAGTCGCTCTGGAACATGATGCTGGGGAGGGGTTGACATGGAGAAGGCGTTCGCTACGGCAACGGAGTTCGACCGCGCCCTGAAGCGCGCTGTCCGCGAGTCGGGCGGAGACCCCGGCGCAGGCTACAGGCAGGCGCTGCGGGACCGCTTCCCCTGCAGGGTCTTCAGGGGCGGCAACCGCGACTTCGTGCCCAAGGGCGGCAGCGGCATGCTCGCCCGCATCCAGCACCAAGTAATCACATCTTTTAGCATCTATCACACACCCCGACCGTTCTCATGGAGTAACCGGGGCGATTTGTTTTTGCTATATGGCGAGGTTTATATGCCCAGCAGGTCGGCATAGATCTCGTAATCCACGCTGGAAAAGACATTGAACACCACTGTAATCGGAGAGGATGAATCAAGAAGCCATCCCCGTACCGGTTGAACGGCGATTCTTGCCGCCTCTTCCTGCGGAAATCCAAATACGCCCGTGCTAATGCAGCAAAAAGCGATAGAAGATAGCCCGCAATCCCCTGCGAGATCGAGGCAACTTTGGTGGCAGCTGGCGAGCTGCGCTCGATGGGGATTCGTGGGGTTCCCATTGGCGATGGGACCCACCGTATGGATGACATGCTGCGAGTTACGCACCAGCTTAGAAGGAAGTGAAGGACTGTTGCGGTCCATTTAGGCATGAATTCAGCTGAGCGTCACGATTCTTTGTTTCCGCAGTCCAGACGTTTACTCACCAGTAAGGTACATTTATTCTCCGTTATCGCGTGCTAAAGTGGAACTCAGTGCCGGGTTCCAGGTGAGTTCCGATTTTGGGACGGTTCCGCCCTGCCGGGAGTAAATGTATGCGCAGGGCAGACAGCACTTTGAGTTCACCCAATCCCGAATGTCAACAATAGAGTGGGAGTAAAAAATTCGGAAAAATTGAAGCTTGCGTCATAAATACCGTATTATTACCTTGCGTGTAGAGGGGACGATGCGGCATGGAGATTAGGCGTGACAAGTATCTGAACGACCTCGTCGTCCGCAAGGGCAACGGGATGATCAAGGTTGTCACGGGCATAAGGCGCTGCGGAAAACCTATCTGGTGTTCGACTTGTTCGTCCGTCATCTCATCGAGTCGGGAGTCCCGGAAGACCACATAATCGCATTGGCTCTAGACGACAGGGCAAATGTGCGCTACCGCGACGTCGACGCTCTCTACGACTACCTCATGGAGAGGATCGGCAACGATCAAGGGGTCTACTATGTCCTCCTCGACGAGGTACAGTACGCCATCACCGTGAAGGAGCTCAGGAGCAAAGACGAGCCTCCCGCGCTTTACGGCGTTCTCAACGGGTTGCTGCATCGTCGCAATGTCGACGTGTACGTGACCGGAAGCAACTCCAAGCTGCTCTCCACCGACGTGATGACCGAGTTCAGGGGCAGAGGCGACGAGGTTCGTATTCACCCGCTAACCTTCGCGGAGTTCATGCAGGCGTTCGACGGTGACCGTCAGGCAGGTTGGGCCGAGTACGTTATGTACGGCGGCCTGCCCCTCACTCTGTCCATGCACACCCCCGAGCAGAAAGCGTCCTACCTTGCAGGCCTTTTCGAGGAGGTTTACCTCTCGGACGTCATCGAGCGAAACCATCTTACCAAGTCGCAGGAGCTCGAGAGTCTGCTGGACGTGCTCGCCTCATCCATCGGATCGCTCACGAACCCCTCGAAGATCGAGGCAACGTTCAGAAGCGAACTGCATTCGAGGCTCGACGCCGATACCGTCAAGCGCTATATCGGGCACCTCGGGGAGACGTTCCTCGTGAGCGAGGCGACCCGCTACGACGTGAAGGGGCGCAGGTACATTGGCACGCCCAAGAAGTACTACTTCGAGGACACGGGGCTCCGGAATGCGCGGCTGGGGTTTCGGCAGATAGAAGAGTCTCACATCATGGAGAACATCATCTACAACGAGCTGCGCGCCCGAGGGTTCTCCGTCGATGTGGGCGTGGTGGACAGGCGCATGAAGAACAACGGCCACGACGAGCGCCGTCGCTACGAGGTGGACTTTGTGGCCAACCTCGGCTATCGCCGCTACTACATCCAGTCTGCGCCGCAGCTCGACACGCCGGAGAAAGCTGCTCAGGAGAAGCGCTCGCTCAGTCTTATCGAGGATAGCTTCAGGAAGATCGTGGTTGTGAACCGCGTCATGCGTCCCTACATGGATGACGATGGCATTCTCACTATGGGGCTGTTCGATTTCCTGCTCAACCCAAACAGCCTTGACTGATGAGTGCGTGCTTTGGCAGGTGTCTGTTGCCTAAAGTTGTCAAAATTGCAGGCTTGTGGGCCATGCTTTACTCTGGTGAGAAAACCACTGGCTATGCCAGTGGTGCCAGCGGTGGTTCCACCCCTATCGCATTTCCGTGATGGCAGCTCCCGCCCTACCACGGGGGCGCGGAGGGGCGGCTGCGCCGTCCGAGAGGGGCGGGAGCCACGGGCAGGGACAGCCTGTCGCACACGAGCCGGTATCGCGCGTGCCACGTGGCGCGGGTGCCGAGGCGTCGCGGGAGGGTGCTGTGCGGCGAGACCAGGAGGGAGGTCGGCGAGATACTCGGGATGCCGGCCGGCGCCGGGATGGTGGAGGGGAGCGCCTACCCCGACCACACACGCATCTGCCTCCGGATTGTGCCCAAGCGCGGCGCGGGCGACGTGGTGGGTAGGTCGAGGGGTAAGAGCGCGGTCATGCCGCGCGAGCGGCACCATGAGCGGGGGGCCCTTACGGGCAGGGACCGGACGACGTGGGCGAGGGGCCACCACGCGGGCACCGTCGGCCCCGGCGAGTCGGTCACCGGGAGGCACGTCCGGCGGCAGTCCGACGGGAGTCGCACAGGGTAGCGGGAGTGCCCCCGACGGGGGCCCGGCGGCAGCGGCCACCGGCCCGTCGCGGCAATGCCGCTGTCGTGACGGGCCCCTATGGGGCGTTACTAAAGCCCCCGGCTACGCCGGGGGATCTTTACTGCGCGCTCACCTGGAACTCGGTGCCGGGTTCCAGGACCCTGAATTTGGACGGGATGCGTACAGTTGTTGCGAGAGAGCCAATCCGAGTGGATTTGCAAATGCCACGGGTGCCTTCATAAGAAGAGATGCCCATGATGTCCGGTCTCAAAAGGAATGCAGGCGACTTCGCCTACCATCTAAGAGGCCAGTGTTGTCACAGCGTTGCCGATGGGTGGTGACGTAGAGCCATGGAGGGCGACGGGATCCGTGTCCGCCCCTTATATCACCTGCAGGAAGTCTTGAGCTACGTGAATCGCCAAGGGGAGGCACATGTTGCCTCTCTTTCTGACAATCCAGCATAGAACGAGATGTGTGACGAAGGTTATACCAAGCTGTACGGTAAACAGCGCATCCCATGTCCTGATCTGCATTTGATAGGGAATATGCGATGCCGCGAACAGGGCGGCGCCCATGCAGTAGACGAGTTTTCGGTTGACGGGAAGCGAAAAAAGGTGGCTTTGTATAAGCCCCCTAAAGAGGATTTCTTCCGGAACTGCAATCCAGACGATGTAATAGGCGATAGCTGGCAGTGCGTATTCCAAGGACATCCCGTATATGTACACGCCAATTAGCAGTTCTGCTGCGAAGGCGCATAGCATGACAGCCGAGTCTCGCTTCAGATGATTTGGGTACAACCCGAGCTCCTTCAAGCTGTGATCATGCTTCAGAGAGATGAGTATCGCCAACCCCGGCGCGATAACGCCGGTGCACCAATAGACAAGCAAGTTATCGGCAAATTTGCCCGCGATATAAAGGCAAAACATTTGGACGCCCCAGACGAGAAACGCATACATCTCATCCCCTCTCGGCCTTTCGTGATACATCTCCATATCTCAATACCGCCTTCGAAGAGTTTTGGAACGTATGAGCCGCCTGCCTGCTACTATAACTTACAGCAATCGCTCTTATATCGGACATTATTGTTTGGCATGTACGCATAGATGCAGTTCATATCTCAGCGCCTGAGGCCCCATTGTACACAATCGGTTTTAACTTTCTTGGTTTCTCCTAGACGGGGGCCTACATATCTGTCTTTTACAATGTCTATGCCATACGGTGAAGCGATGAGTGTCAGTCAGGTTGGTTGTCAAGCTATCCAGTATAAATCGCTTTAATTAATCTCTGGGATGAAAGACTGCTACCATCCTAAACCGCAAGGCGGTCAACTACCGTGGCAGGATATAGCCAACTGTCTTGATAAAAAGTAGCCAACTACCGTGGTAAAATATGACCAACTACCGTGTTTATGCTGATGAAAAGGTTTTTTGTGAACGCTGTGAAAGAATACCTTCCTAGAGTATGCGACGAGCTTCTAGCTTTCCGTTTGCGTTCAAAAGGGGCCGTGCTCGTTGAGGGTCCGAAATGGTGCGGCAAGACAACCACGTGCGTCCAGCAAGCGCGAAGCGTCTTGTATATGCAGGCTCCCGAAACGCGCGAGCAGAACATGCGCATGGCGGAGCTTAGCCCCCAGCTACTTCTCGACGGTGACGCACCGCGTCTCATCGACGAATGGCAGGATGCACCTTCTCTGTGGGATGCGATTCGTTTCGAAGTTGATCGGCGCGACAAGTTCGGTCAATTCATCCTGACTGGTTCGAGCGTGCCAGTCGATGTTCGCAAGATGGCCCACTCCGGCACCGGGAGGATCGCCAGGTTGCGCATGCGGCCGATGTCGCTGCTCGAGTCGCGAGACTCGTCGGGCTCGGTTTCACTTAAGGGCATGTTCGCGGGTGAACGGCCGACTGCTCGGGCGCAGGTGGGCACCATAGAAGACCTGGCCTTCCTTGTCTGCCGGGGAGGTTGGCCGAAAGCGGTCGGACAGGATCGGAACGTCGCCTTACAGCAGGCACTCGACTATGTTGACGCTATTATCGACGTTGATATAAGTCGCGTCGATGGCGTCAACAGAAGCGAAGCCTCTGCGCGCGCGTTGCTTCGATCCTATGCAAGGCTCAGCTCCTCGCAGGGTGCGCTCGAATCCGTCCGCAAGGATATGGATTCCGCCGCTGCGCTGGGAGAGAGTGCCTTCTTTGGCTACATCGAGGCTTTGAGGAGACTGTTCGTTATCGAAGACCTCGAGGCTTGGAGTCCGAACCTGCGCTCCAAGACGGCGATACGCACTTCTCCGACGAGACACTTCGTCGATCCCTCGATTGCAGCTGCGGTACTCGGAGCGTCTCCAGCCGACCTTGTCGCTGATCTGAACACGTTTGGTCTCCTGTTCGAGAGCATGTGTATCCGCGACTTGCGGGTTTACGCATCCGCTATGGACGGCTCGGTGGCACATTACCGCGACAAGTCCGGTCTTGAAGCCGACGCCGTAGTCCATCTTCGCGATGGCTCCCACGGCCTTATCGAAGTTAAGCTCGGCGGCGAGTCCGCCATCGCGCAGGGAGCGCAGTCGCTCAAGACGCTTGCAGACAAGGTTGATCAGAAGCGCATGGGCGCGCCGGCGTTTCTCATGGTGCTCGTTGGTTTGGGAGACTTCAGCTATTGTCGCGAGGACGGCGTGATGGTGGTGCCGGTAAGGGCTCTCGGTGTGTAGCAGCGGCAATCCGATCACGCTTGCAGGGTTTTAGGGATCAACCATGGATGTCACCAATGGGATCAAATCTCTGGCAAAGGCGATCACCACGATCAGGAGATTGACAGGACTGCCTATCTCCGAGATATAGAATCCAAAGAAGAGGCGCTGAAACAGCTCTATAGGTGATATGGGTTCTTACTTTGAACCCAGTTGCTTGCTATCAAGCAATGTTGCCGCCGGCCATACCGAATATTCTTCCGAGGGCTAATTTACCCCTTAGCGAAGGTTGGAGAGGGTCTGCTGCAGTTCATTGCGGCGTGATTTCGGCCGTGCATCACAACCCTTCGTTTCAGCATTTCAGATGCTTATCTCAGACGGGTTCGGGAACCCACCGGCACGCCCTTTCGGGGTGTTCCCAGACAACCTCGGAACATTCCCTAAAACGGCCGTTTTTGGAACGAGGATAGGAGCGATATGAGATTCGGGTATGCGCGGGTGTCGACCGAGGGGCAGGGGCTCGATCGTCAGGTCGACGCGCTCGAGAGCGCCGGATGCGAGCGCATCTACCTCGAGAAGGCGTCCGGTGCAAACCATCTCGGAGATCACGGGGGCGACCGGCATCAGCAAGAGCACGCTGTACCGAAGCCCTGCGCGCGAAGCCTACATGCCGCCGTCTGCCGAGACGGTGGCCGTACAATGTGCAGATACGGACAGGAGGGAAAATGACCAGTGACGATGCTAGCATTCGAGCGAGGAAGCCCAAGCTCACCGTCGATGAGCAGATCGATCACCTGAGGTCCAAAGGTGTGACGTTCGACCTGTGCCCAGAGGAGGACGCCCGCGAGACACTCTCCGAAAAGACGTACTACTTCAAGCTCGCGGCCTATCGCGTGCTCTTCGACAAGCGCGTCGGAGGCGAGCGTGACGGGGAGTACGTCGGGCTCGACTTCGGGCAGCTGCGCGACCTCGCGGCCATCGACCACATGCTTAGGTACACGCTGCTGCCGATGACGCTAGACATCGAGCACTTCGCCAAGGCCAAGCTCATGCGTGAGGTCACCGAGCGGGTAGGCGAGGACGGCTACTCGATCGTCGCGGACTACCTGGCGAGCCTTCCGAAGAAGAGCCTGGACATCCGCAATGGCGAGATAAGGCGCCTCGAGAACGACAGGTACAGCGGCAACCTTGTCCGCAGGTACGACGGTGCCTATCCCGTATGGGTGTTCGTCGAGCTCATCTCGTTCGGCGGGTTCATCGACTTCTACCGCTTTTGTGCCCTCAAATGGGACGATAGGGGAATGCGGAAGGAGCACTACCTGCTGAAGCAGGTCAAGGCCGTCAGAAACGCCTGCGCCCACGGCCATCGTCAACGGCTTCGCGCCCGGGGCGCCCAGCGACGTCCGGACCCCGAACGAGGTCGCCCGCGCGCTTGCGGAAATCGGACTGAACAAGCGGGCGAGGCATTCGAAAATGTCGAACTCAAGGGTCCAGCAGATAACGATGACGGCCTTCGCCTACAGGGAGCTCATCAAAGGAACCCACAGCAGGGAGATGTGCCGTATACTGGTAGACGCCTTCATCGCCAGATCAGAAGAGCGTTCGGGCTGGTATGTCCGATCGGACTATTTCCGTTCCGCCCTGGCCTTCTTGAACAGGGTGTTTGACAGATGGATCTAGGCGGTCCATAATGTATCCAGCTAAAAAATCTTAGGGTTTTGCGGGGCGGGGTTGCGAAAGCGGTCCTGCCCTAGTTTTTTTGCCCATAGCCCGCGACGGAAGGTGCTCGACACGTTGTTGTTGTCAAAATACCCCCAAATCTGAGGCTTCGTGAGTTCGTGTGGGTAGAGATCGCGTCACCACCGCCCCTCCCGGCAGCGTTGGCCTCAGGTCCGAGCACCCGGGCATCACGAGGTCTATGAGGTTGCCGATGTCGTGGGACCCGTAGCCCCGCCCGGTCGCGACCCTGGCCTTGTCGCTCGCCGCCTAGGCGCGGGCGTCTGGGACCCCGAGCCCAGTCGACCTCAGGATGCCCTCCCGCTTTCGCCCCGCCTCGCGCGACAGCCGCGCGAGCGCGGGCGTCCGGCAGCGGCTGCGCCCGCGCGAGCCGGCGAGCGCCGTCCCCTGTCCCCCCGTGAGGTCCTCGGGCCTCTCGGGCAGCGGGAGCCCGGGCCCCCTAACCGCCCTCGCGTCGCCAGCCGGTCGTAGCCCTCGCAGCGTCTGCCGCACACCGGACGCCTCGGCGCGCGCCTCCGGGGCCTCGCCGAGGCGATCGCGGGGCCTCCCTCGGCCCCCGCGCCCCCGGTCACTGAGCGGCCCGGCCCCAGGGCCTCCTCGGGCACGCTGTCTGGCATGGTGGCGCCTCCTCGGTGGCCGTTCTTCCCTTGGTGGGAGAAAACAGGCCCATGCGAGCGGTAGTGCCGCTAGGTTGGCGTCTTCACCGGGGCGTCAGCTTACGCAAATCCCCGAAAAGCCTCTTGAAGTGACTGCATCCAGTGTAGTCACCCCCGACTACACGGTGGCTACACGCTTTTTCAGGTGGAAGAGTGATGGGAATCGCAGGCCAGACGGCACGCTGACTACACGGAGATGGCCGATGTGACAATCGAGTGGGAGTAGAGCAGAGGTGGCTTGCAGGTTACAACTTTACCAGCTGACCTGCAGTTATTCATAGCTTGAGTTCATCTAGAATGGACCCGTGGACGAGATTTGACCCGCCTTGCGCCCTCAAATCGACGTCGTGGGCCTTTTTCCTCATCCCTAAACCGAGATCGAGCTACCGACCTGCGACTGCGCAGCGTTCAGTGCAGATGCCAACCACCTGTGACTATTCACTTGCAGGTACGCGATAGCATCTCCTCAAACAACATGCTTGCATTGTAGCATAATATGCTACAATGCAAGCATGAAAACGATCGAAGCCATACGAGCCATCAATGACATTGCCTCTTCCCAAAGGGGGCTCTTCACCACTGCGCAGGCGGGGGTGCTGGGCGTCGAGCGATACACGCTCTCGAGGCTGGAGAGATTCGGCAACATAGAGAGGCTCGCGAAGGGTGTCTACCGCATGGGCGGTTCGCCGAGCGTGCGGGAGGAAGACGTCCTGGCGGCATGGCTGTCGATCGACCCGAGGAGGCGCCCTGGCGACATCTCGGCCGAAAGCGCGCCCGTCGCCATGGGAGCAACGGCGGCGTGGCTCTACGGGATCGGCGAGATCGGCCCTTCGCCCTACGAGTTCTGCACCCCCGAAAGAAAGCAGACCAAGCGCCCCAACCTGATCCTCAGGAAGCGTCGGCTCGACCCGAAGGACGTAGCAATCGTCTCTGGCGTCCCCGCGACGAAGCCCGGGCGCACGGTGGTCGACCTGATCGACTCTGGGGAGGATCTGAGCTTGGTTGCGAACGTGCTCGCGGACGCTCTCGGAAGGGGCCTCGTCGAAGGCGAAGGTGAACTGAGGGAATCGGTCGACGCGAGGGGGTCCAAAGTAGGTATGCCGGCGGGGGCCAGCCTGTACGATGCGCTAGGAAAGCGATGATAAAGTCGCCGATCCCGTCCCTTCGGGACCAGCATGGGTGATTTTTGACGTGAGGAGGGCTCCAACGCCCCCAAGCGGGCTACGCCGGTCTCCGGGGGCCATGCCGCAGCCTCCCAGACCATGGCGGGACGGCCAGCGGTAGGCTATGCCGCGGCCGGCGCCCCACCCTCCGCCCTCCGTCGCCGCTCCTCGAGCCTCTCGCGTTGCAGGGCTATCCTCTCCGCCGACAGCGCGAGGGGCGGCCCGCAGAGCCGCCGTCCCCGCCTCGCGATCATGCAGCCGGCTGCGGCGACGGCGGCGAAGGCCTGGTTGGACACCTTGGCGAGCCCCTTATAGCGCGTCTTCCGCAGCCCGAATATGTCCTTGACCCAGTGGAAGACGTGCTCGACGACACTGCGGGCGGCCGACTTGGCGGCCTCTGCGACCAGGTCGTCCTCGCCGACCTGCGAGCGCCTCTTGGCGACGATCCACTCGACGCCGGAGAGGGAGGGGTCGCCGGCGACCTCCGGCCTCCTCCCGACGCCGACGTAGCCGGCGTCGGCCCAGACGCGCTCGTCACCCTCGCGCACGAGGTCGGGGACCTGGTCGAGGTCGTGGACGTTCGCGGCGTCCATGCGCACCGAGTGCGGCACGCCCGTCTCGGCGTCCACGCCCACCCCGAGCTTGTACCCGAAGTGCCAGTTCTGCCCCTTCTTGGCCTGGTGGGCGTCGGGATCCCGCGCGCCGTCGGCGTTCCTCGTCGACGACGGGCTCTCGATGAAGGTGGCGTCCACGATGGTGCCCCGGCTCACGGCGAGCCCTCCGTCCGCGGCGGACCCGAAGGCCGAGGAGACCATGGCCTCGCCGACCCCGCAGCGCTCGAGCAGGTGGCGAAACTTGCACAGGGTCGTGGCGTCGGGGACCTCGAAGGGCGCCACGCCGACGAAGGAGCGCATCGTCGCGGAGTCCCAGACCTGGTCCTCGCACTCGCGGTCGGAGAGGCCGAAGCAGACCTGCACCATGTACATGCGCAGCAGCACGAGGTCGTCGACCCTCGGCCTGCCCATCGCGGGGCCGGCCCCCCTCGCCCCGGCGTCGGCCCCGCGGGCCTCCCTCACGAGGGCGAGCCAGGCGTCCCAGGGGCAGGACTTGGAGAGGCGGTCGAGGAACCGGGAGCGCCTGGTCTCGCGCTTCCGTCCCATGCCCATCTCGACGTCAGAGAATGTGAGCTGTGCCATGCGGATACCCCCAACCTAGTCGCCAACGACCTCGAATTATATCATATCCGCAGGTAGGAGGTATGGATGGACAGCGATCCGCCCCTGTCCCGGGCTTCTCGGCGGGACTTTATCATCGCTTTCCTAGCGAAAAGGCGGGACGAATGACGTACGAGAACGGCGGCCAGTTCGACAGGGCCCTGAAGAAGGCGATACGCAACAGCGGAGGCGATCCAGGAGACGGCTATCGCCAGGCTTTGCGTGACCGCTTCCTGTGCAGGGTTTTCAGCGACCCCGATGAGCGCTTCATCCTCAAGGGCGGGAGTGGGCTGCTCGCGCGCATCCCCGACGGCCGCGCCACGCGAGACATCGACTTCGTGACGGCTTCTCGAGAATCGCCTGAGGCTGCCCTTACGGCGCTCGTCGCGCTTGCTGGCAAGGATATGGGCGACTTCCTCACGTTCAAGTTGGACAAATGGGAGGAATCCCTGGATGAGAACGGCTACTCGCGCCTGCTCAAGCTGCGATTCCAGACCTTCTTGGGTCACGAGGAGAAGGACCCCATCCTCGTCGATCTGTCGCTCGACTGCAGCATCACGCAGCCCGCGGAGCGCATATCTCCCGCCAACAGGGTTTGCGTCGAGGGGCTCGAGTCGTGCGGTTATCTCGTCTATCCGCTTCCCGACCAGCTGGCCGACAAGCTGTGCGCCATAATGGAGATGCAGCCTGGTGGCTGGCCTTCATCGAGGATGAAGGACCTTGTCGATGTCGTCTACTACTCAACGAACGTCACCCTTCTCCTCAAGGATCTCGTCCGCTCGATCAAGTGCGAGTGCTCTAGGCGCGGCATGAGCGTGCCGAGGCGCTTCGAGGCACCTGCAGCTTGGGCTGGGAGCTTCGCCGCGTTCGCCAAAAAGAGCGGCGTTCCCGAGAAGTATGCCCCGTTCGAGGCGGCATCGTCGCTCGCCTCCGCGTTCTTCGATCCCGCCCTCAGGGGATTCTTCGGGCATGATGCCTCATGGGATCCCGAGTCGTTGCGCTGGAGGCAAGAGGGGTCGGCAGAGACGAAGGAAAGGTAGGCCGTATGGAGCGCCACGGGATGGGCTACGACGGGCCCTGCGACAACCCGGACTGCCCCATCCCTCGCTGGGGGAGACCCTCAAGCGCCTGAGGAAGGCCGCGAGGCTCGCCTAGGGCGACCTGGCCAAGGCCGCCGACGTGAGCCTTTTCAGCGTGCGCGCCTGCGAGCAGGGCAAGCGCTTGCCTGAGGAGATGCCGAGCGACTTCGGCATATCGGACGCCAATGCGGCCTTCCGCCACCTGCTGGAGCTGGCCCACCTCTTCGGCTTGCGCTCCGTGCGTAGCGCGGACGTGGTGGTGCTGGCCCACGCTGGCTGCAAGAAACCTATCAACAAGCCCTTCCGCGACTGGCACTTCGCCTGGGTCGAGCTGCAGGAGAACGGCGATGAGGCCGCGTATCAGAACTGAAAAGACGAATACAAAGGGGAATAATGTCTCGGATCAATCAGATAGAAGAAGTGATTATTCGCGTCGTAAATGACCGCCCATACCAAATGAGTGACCACCCAATCTCGCGTATGCGACCAGCTTGGCACTGACGCCAATCACGCCAATGCGACCGCTTCCCAGGTCTGTCCCATTCGCCATTCGGACAACGAAGGGAAGTGACGCGGACGGCGAGGAGGATAAGGGCCAAGCCGGTCCCTGGGCTGCCGGCGAGGGGCATGACCGGGAGGGAGATACGGTCGACCGGGCACATCTCCCAGAGGAGCACCAAGCTCGCGGGGGAGGCCGCCGACAAGGCTGGCCTGACCTGGGGAGACGTGGCGGACATGCCCGGCCGCGAGGCGTGCGGCCTGCTCTTCCCCGCACAGGGGGAGGCGCGGGACGCGTCTTGAGCAGGGAATATTACGAATTACCTGCTCGGGATCAAGCAGCGGCTGAAGAGGAGGCTATCACGGAGTTTCATAGGTGGATGTCTCGTGAAACCATCGGTTACAAGGATATAGATGGGTGAGCCTATATCTGGTTGGAGAGGTCGCGTAATGAGTTTAGCGATTGTGACGAAAGACATAGTGAAGAAATACGATGGTCAAAACGTCCTCGATAAGGTCAGCCTATCTGTGCTTGAAGGGGATATCTATGGGTTGGTGGGACGGAACGGCGCAGGTAAAACCACTTTTATGAAGATAGTCTGCGGCCTGTCCTCGCCGACATCCGGCTCCATGTCAATTTTGGGTGCCGACCCGCTTACCAAGGGGTCTGAATCTTTTTCTAAGATCGGATCACTAATAGAAACGCCCTGCTTCTTCCCATACATGAATGCCACCGACAACTTGATGCTGAAATGCATCTGCTGTGGCATTGACGCCCCCGACAAGCACATAAAAGAGTTACTGGAGCTTGTTGGTTTGCAGAACGTGAGAAACAAACATACCAGAGATTTCTCGCTTGGCATGCGGCAACGCTTGGGGTTGGCCATGGCGTTAATAGGGAATCCAGAGCTTCTGGTTTTGGATGAGCCTATAAATGGTCTCGATCCCCAGGGAATCGCCGAGATCCGCAGCTTAATCCTCAAAATCAACCGGGAAACAGGCACAACGATCGTCATTTCCAGCCATATCTTATCGGAATTGTCCAAAGTCGCAACCAGGTATGGCATTTTGGACTGTGGAAAGCTGGTTTACGAAAACTCGAGAGAAGCGCTTGAGGCAGAGTGCGAGAACAAGGACATGTCCTTTGAAGATTTCTACTTTCAGATCACGCAAGGAGATGGAAGATGACGCATGTGCTGAGAATGGACGTATATAGGCTTCTTAAGAGCAGGCTCTTCTATATAATACTGATCATTCTCTTGATGATCACGGTGCTCTGCGCCGTTATTGCAGACACTTCGATCCATGCGTCGCCCGCCGATACGACGTCTAGCACGTCCGAGCAGAACTCCATTGTGATAATCGACGACAGCAGTGTGTCTGAACATGACGCAAATCATTCAAATAAAGTAGATTTCATCTGCGACGTGTTTTCTGGAAATATCGTCGCTATGACGATGATCGTCTTTGCCGCCTTGTTCGCCGGGGCCTATAGAAGGACAGGGTACGAAAAGAACGTCGTTTGTTCGGTCAGGAGAAGATGGTACTTCGTCGCCTCTAACGCCGTCATCTGCCTGTTGGTCTGCGTTCTTACGGTATCGCTCTTGCTTGGGGCCTCCGCGCTGAGCAATACGCTCATCATAGCTGGGTATGCGGATCTGCCTTTTGGATCGATCTCGAAATTGGGCCGTTTCGCCGTCTCGTATTGCGCATTGCTAGTATGCGCGACGTATGTGATGTCGTGCTTCATCCGCCTCTGCAAAAACCATGTCATCGGGATCGTTGTTGCTTTGGTGTATGGAAGCGGAATCGTGTACGGCATAGTCAACCTGGCTCTCGCTCCCCTGCTTGGGCCAAGCTTTAGAATCGAAGCGTTTCTCCCGTTGGGAACAATGTATGGCCTCTCTGTGAGTATGCCGGATCAAGCATTCTGTAGAGCCATCGTCATCGCGTTGATTTTTGGAACACTCTCGGTTGCAATCGATGTGATGGCGAGCAACAAAAGAGATATCCCATGCTGAGTTCCAAAGGCCGTCCCCGAAGTCGTGGAGTTCGAGGACCTTCCTTCTGCTGACACGCATATGTGCCTCCAATGTCCATGCGGCCGCCTATTCGACCGTCATGCACAGAGGGTGCGCCGCGTGCTGACATGGGTCAGTTTAATTTGGATTGGTGGGTCAGCAGGACTGGATGGTTGGGTCAAAACGAGCGTAATTTACACTAGCAGCGCGTTTCTGCTCCTACACCAACATTCACGACGCGATCGAGCCAGCGTGATGTAGCGAAGTTTGGTGGTTTCCTCTGTCAAAGCGGCCATGCTAGAGCACCTTCTTCGAGAGCTCATCCATCATGCACGCGCGCATGAATGCGGAGAAGCTCATGCCGCGCAGCTCCGCGGCTTCCTTCGCGCTCTCTCGGAGGTTCTCGGGGATGCGGAAGGTGACCGCCACCTGCTTTCCCCCTGTGAGGTAACTGCGGATGTCGGTCTCGTCCGCATTACTCTTCACGAGCTCGCTGTACGACATGGTCCTGCCCCGTTCCTTTGCAGTTTGCAATATATTTGCTTGCTGCAAATTATATACTGTCGCAAACGGTGAATCGGCATCTTCGTGTTTAAAGACGAGGAGCATCTATGAGCTTCAAGCAGCTGGAAACGCTTCATCCTGTGCTCGCTCGGATAGACGAGCTCCAGGAAAGGGTCGACGAGGCGAAGGCGGCGCAGCCCGATGCATACGATCGCATCATGGAGTCGTGGGCAATCGAGTCCACCTACAACTCGAACAACATCGAGGGCAGCACGCTGTCTCTTAGCGACACGGCGCTGCTCTACGGCGGCGTTCAGGTGGACGGCCTGGAAGACGACATCAGGCAGGCTGAGGGCGGGTTCGCCGCGCTCAGGTTCCTGCGCTCCGTGGTGCCCGGGTGCGCACCGCTTTCAGAAGCGCTCATCAAGCGCGCCCACGAGCTCGTGTTCGCCGAGGCTAAGGACCTGGCGACGAGGGGCGTGTACCGCAAGGTCGAGGTCGAGATTACCGGGACCAGCTTCCAGCCGGCGCCGAGCACATACGTGCCCGAGCGGATGGCAGACCTGGTCGAGATGTGCGCGAACACGAATCGGCATCCGGCCATCGTCGCGGCGCTGTTCCATCTTGAGTTCGAGAGCATCCACCCGTTCGTGAACGCCAACGGGCGCACGGGCAGGCTCATAAGCAACTACCTACTCATGTCCTCGGGCTTCGAGCCTGTGAACATACAGGCGGAGTCAAGGGCGCGCTACATCGCCGCCATACGTGCCTTCCAGGAGGGCGATGACCCATACCCGTTCGCCGCGTTCTTCTGCGTCAACCTCGTGGAGCGGCAGGAGAAGGTGCTCTCGCTCCTCGTCGCGGGCGCTGCGGACGCCGATGCGCAAGCGCATTCGGAGATCGGGGTTTTCCTTCGTGACTCAGCTGATTCGAGCAATGAAATGCCCGGTGGAACCCCCAGCAGTTCCGATAACCATGCTAAGAGTTCCGATAATGGCGGAAAGAGTTCCGATAACCTTTCCGCGTCGGAACGGAAGGCGCTCTCGCACATGGAGGGAATGGAATCCGTCAGGAGCTCCGAAGTGGCTGACTTGCTTGGGATGTCGCAGCGCGGTGCGCAGAAGCTGCTCAATCGCCTCGTCGACAAGGGACTCGCCTCCTCCTTCGGGGCGAACAGGAACAGAAGATATTCGGTCGAGAAGGAGCATCGATGATGGCGCGGGCAAACCCCTCTTGCATGCCGTCCGTTAGCGACTAGGCGAGGTCGGGGGCGCCGGCCCCGGCGACGTTGGGGCTGCGGGCATCTTAGCCTGCATCCGACGTCAGCCTCTCTGGCGCGGTCCTGCCCAAGAGACGGCCCGAGACCTTCTCCGACCATCCTGTCTTTGGGTCGTGCCGCCACGACCTCTCGCAGGGGCACCGCCTGCCCCCATAGACGCTTTATCTCGGTGCCCTTGGGTCCGTCGAGATCCCCCGCCCGACCCCCTGCCATTCCTGCCTCCACATGCCAGCCTAATGGATAAGCACGAATGTTACGCTAAGAGGGTCCAGCCGCCGAGTCGAGCAGGACTACTCAACAGGCGTTATTATATAGACCTATCCGCTTGCAAGAAGAGGGCGCTGAGATGTGCGTTGATATTGGCATAGAGAACTCTCTCATTAGTTCTATTAAGGATACCTTAGATGACAGAAGTGGACATGGCCTGGATCATGTTTTGCGCGTGAGAACGCTAGCGCTATTGTTCGCAGATAGCGAGGGAGCTGATCCAGATATCGTTGAGCTCGCGAGCCTTCTGCATGATGTTGATGACTACAAACTTGTGGGCACCAATAAATCTCAAGAACTCAATAATGCAAAACGATTTCTCGAAAATGCTGGCATAGGGAGCAAGGCGTACGAAACGATCTTGCAGATCATAAGAACCATTGGATTTAGCAAACGTCTTGAAGGAGTCCGTCCAAGCACTATTGAAGGAATGGTCGTCAGCGATGCTGATATGTGCGATGCTATTGGCGCCGAAGGCATTCTTAGAGTTCATAAATATGGGATATCCAGGCAAATCCCTTTCTTCAATAAATTGCTAGTGCCTGAAGTGAACAACCTCTCTGCAGATGGATATCGGAATAATTCAAGCAAGCACAGTGTCCAACACTTCTTCGACAAATTGTTGAGAGTTCCATCAATGATGTTAACCGAGACGGGGAGAGCTGAGGCTAAAAGGCGACAAGCCATAATGATTGACTTCCTTAAGGAGTTATTCCGTGAAGAGTCCTCTAAAGATTGGAGTGAATTTCTAGCTTCCTATCTCAAGAATGATCCTAAGGTGCTGCCAAATGTAGCGCTATGACCTGGGATCTAGTATAGTTATCATAAAGTAATTGAACTGTAAGTGTGGTATAGCCCCGTTGACGAAGGGCGAGGGCGGGAGGCACGGTTTGGCAGGATTGAAGACGACGGTGCTGCTGAGCGCAAAGGACGGGGAGAGGATCGAGCGGCTGGTCCGCATACGTACGGCCCATGCCGTCACCAGCACTGATTTTGGAGGCGGTCCATGAGCTGGTGCGGCACGGGTTCCGCGTGCCCCTAGGACTTGCTCGCATCTGGTGCGGCTACTTTGACGGGAACATAGGATCGAAGAGGGTCCAGGAGAAGTGCGGCTTTCGCTACCGCCACACGGCAAAGGACGTGCCCTGCGCCATCGAGGGGCTGCTGAGAGACGAGCACGTTTCCTGCCTGGGGGGATGGGAGGGTTGGCGTTGGGCGAATCCAGCCTCCCAGTGGGGTCGGCGGTATCGCATGGCTGCCGCAGCACACCTGTCCCGCAATCACCTGCCTCGGACTTGTCGTGACCAAGCGTCCCGCGTATCTCCAACACACCCGGCGGCAAATGTGAGCTGAGTATAAGGAGGCTACCTCTCGACTACTCGACCACGGGTTAACACCCTTGACCATAGGCCAGACGGTCGGGTGCCATGGCATCAAAGGGCTCGTTCAGTATCTAAGGAAGACTGCCCCCTCCTCAATCGAGGATAGGATGCAGAGCGCTATCCATAAGGGCACTCCGCATGGATATACGTACCCTTCAAGCTCAGCGTATCAAGAAAAGGCCGCGTCCACAAGATCGTTTGCGAGGAGAAGGTCCCTCATCCTCGATCTCACGGGCACCTGTCATCACTTTAGCTATCCTGTTCGACACGCAGCAGCAGGACGGCAAGCGCACACATACCGTTTATCGCTGCCATGGCGCAGGCGATTGCGCCCGTCGTGCCTGCAGCTAGCCCCGTACCCACCCCAAAGCCGATCATGGAGCAAAGGTGAGCCGGAAGCCAAAGGCTAGAGTCCCTCCGGGCGCGGAAGAGGGAGATGAGGAACAAAACAGCCCCCATGAGCATGCAGCCAACAAAGAGCAGCCTGGCGGCGTTTGGGGTGCTCTCGGTAAAGAGGACGTCTATGCAGAGTATTCCCGCTGCGTAGAAGACACCGAGCAGAAGGCATGTGGTCGCAGCCGCACGTTGATGGCGCAGATAAAAATTCAGGTAAAGATTCAACATGATGTCCTCCACGAGCAGATGCAATGGGGGCGAGGCCATTGCGCATGGGGCCGAAGGCACCGAGACACGTTCTCTTTGCGAGACCGCTTTTGCCATGTCCTTTCCAACCACCTTTCGACCAGTAGCTCTAGAAGGACCGTGGTCCGTCGCTGAGCCGGCTCTCGAGCTTCGGGGGCGACCGAGTGTCTCGCAGGCGACCGGGTGGCGACCGGGCCGACCGCTGGCTGGTTTGGGGATCGTGCCCTACTTGCCCCCCTCGCCTACTCGTCCCCTGATGCGCTGCTCCGCGCGAGAGTAGAGCGCGCTGATGGCAAAGCAGATGGCACCACCGATGACGAACGAGACCACGCGGGCGACAGGCGAGAGAAACGCCGCGTCCACCAGCACGAGCCTGAAGACGCAGACGATAACGATCGTCAGACCGTACAGGCGTAGCGCCCTCAGGAGTGCCTTGAAACCGACGATGATGCAGATGAGAGCCGTCATCATGACGACGATTCCGGCAGCGAAGGGAATGTCCATCTGTGCAGTCGAGCATTGGGTGAGCGCTAGCCCGAGCAGCGAGAACACTATACCCTCCGCTACTTGCAGCGCCTCCGTCGGTCGGGGCCTCTCGGACAAGAAGTCCCATAGGCGCAAGCCGACGAGCGCCATCAGGATGATCAGGGACGGGACGTAGGCATAGGTATCCGGTGAGTTCGGTCGGCTAGGCAACAGGCCCGCGGCATCTCCCGTGAGAGCCCACAGGCTAACCAAAGCGGAGACAGCCAGCTCGTTGACTGCCGCCCCCATCCAAAACGTGCCGGATGCCACCCTTCGTCTCCACGCCTGAAGCGCATATACGCCGACAAGCAGTACGGCAAGAATCCCCGCGACGATTTCTTGGGCATGCTGGTAACCTGCCGCGTTCACGATGATGTGTATCGAGAGCTCGGCCACCGCCAGGCAGGTGAGCATGCGGGGGCGGAGCCTGGGAGCCTCAACATCCCCACCAAAGGCCTCGACAACTCTCGAGCGAATGCGCCACGAGAGGTATGCCAATGCCGTGAGCATCACGACATAGGTAAACGCGGTGCCCACGCCTGCTCGCTCAACCAGTTCACCGTACCCGGAGGTCAGCATCAGCAGGGCGTCCAGGCCCAAGGTGACGTCGCCGATCGACGCATACGCCGAATCGTGCATCGCGTACGCAAGCACATAGAAGTAAACGGCGACAAGAACCACATAGGAGAGATTGGGCTGGGGCAAAAGCGATAGATGCGTCGAGAGATATCGCAGTAACAGAAGAAACGCCGCCATGCCCCCCAAGAGGCAGAGGGACAGCTTGCCGAGTTCCGCATCCACCAGGCGCTTGCGCATCAGCCAGAGGATCAGCGCGACTCCTGCCGCTAGGCAGGCGATACCGATGAGCGTCGAGTGTGCCTCGGCGAGCATCACTGCGCGTGCCGCATCGTTCCCAGGGGGCACTGTGCTCGCCGAGAGGCCGCTGGCTTGGAGGATCAGCTGGCGTGCGACGGCGCATACGTCTACGAGAAGCACGCCAAACCAGGCAAGCTTGCCCATCGCGTACAGCGTCGTTGTCACGTCCCGCTCCTCTTCCTCCTTCCCAGAGAGCGCCAGCAGTAGAGAGAGGACGCTTGCGCCTGCGAACTGCAGGAAGAAGGCCACGGCAATTGGGGTGGACAGGGACGTGTCACGGGACCCCATGCCTCCCACCCCAAAGTAGTCGCGCATGAACAGGCTGGCAATCAGGGTGAGCACGAGCGAGACCAAGAGCCCGTACCGGTACGTCCGCCTCAGGCACAGGACGCTACCCGCCACGACGAGGGTGCAGGACAGCGTCTGGTACGTGATAACAAGGGGCAGGCGTGTCTCGCTGAAGCCAAAGGAGTAGGAAAAGCAGACCGAGATTACCATCCCCATATGGACCAGCACGGAGAGCGCAGTGGACTCGAACCTCCTCACGAGCACCATGCAGGCTGCCATCCAGGCGAGCATCAGGCCGAAGGCGGGTACCTCGCCAAGGTAGCGAAAGTATACGTGGGTCATGAGCACAGAGATGAATATCGCGCCCATGCCCGCCCCCAGGAGGGATATCGAGAAGGCGCTCACGCGGCGTCGCGCTGCCGCCAGCCCCGCAGACGCCAAGACGAGGCTGAGAAGCCACATGAGCGCGCAGCGGACCTCGTTGCCAAGGGTGGGGATCACGAGGATACCGAGGAAGACGAGGCCGAGGAAGACGAGGAGGACGGCAGCGAGGCCTATGACGTTTCTGCCAAACGTTCCCTCGAGCGAATCGGACCTCTCGGCGAGGTCCCTGTCCTCGGGCATTGCGGCGAAGGTAGCCGGAGCAGCCGGTATCATGCCGGGGGGTACCGGAGGTTGCCCGGAAGAGGAGATAGGTGCAGGTGGGCGCCCGGGTACCGGCGGGCGCTCGGGCGCAGACGAGAGAGGCGTCGAGGCGCCTGACTCGTAGGGCCAGGATGCTGGTGCGACGGGCGCGTTTGCGTTGGGCCAAGGGCTCGAGACACCGTGCTCGTAGGGCCAAGGACTCGGGGCATCGGACTCGTTGGCGTAGGGCCATGCCGCTGGGATGGGCGGGCCTTGTTCGCTGCCGCCATATTGTGGGGGTGCGGCCGCCGACTCCCTCTGGTCGCCGCGCGCCCTCATCTCCTCCACCTCAACTCGGCTGTTGAGATTTCGTACCCAGTCCTTGAGGGCGTCGATCTCGCGACGGCACATACGCAGCTCGGACACGCAATATGCCGCTAGGACCAGCATGACAAGAACAAAGCACTCCGTGAGGAATTGCATGAGGACCATCTCCGAGCTGTGGGCTATTCGCTCCTGTCCACATCGCCTTTACGTATTCTCGAATATAGCACATGGGGCTGAGACGAACGCTGTGGTGGCACAGAGCCGTTGTGACCAATCTCATGTCGCCGTCCCGGCATGCTGGGTGCCTCATCCTCTGCTGTGACGTTACCTATCACCTGTGATCCGCTTATCCCACAGGGCCTTGGCGCGGTCCGCGCTGCCACCTACCCCTGAACGTATCGCACGACATGTTCACCGCTGAGTGGCAGTAAGTCCGACTTTCCGGCGCTTCCTTAGCCCGCTGGACACAGACCCGAGCCGTCGCCTGCCCCGAGGGCCTGCGCCCGGCTGTGGAGACCCATGGGCCGTCGCCTGTGCGCGGCGGCCGTCTCCGGCGCCATGCGGCATGAGGCTCTCACCTACGGGCGCGCGGCGGCCGCCAGGCCTGCGGGGGACGGCGTTGGTGCTGCGGAGGAGGGCCGTGCGGCCTCACGGAGGGGCGCCTCCCGGCCCGATGCCTCACGAAAAGGCGCAGTCTGCGGCTCCCACGTTGCGCAGAATGCGCTTTTCCGTCACGTCGCCGCTCGGGAGGCGTGGGGCGCAACCCCCCGCCAGCCTGCGGGGCACTATGGAGAGTGGCCCAACTGGGCAAACGTGCTCGAGCAACCCCCCGCCAGGCTGCGGGGGGGTGCGCCGGGGCCCGCAGGCCTCGGCCGGCGGGCCCGGCCTCACGGAAAAGCGCAGTCTGGGCAGAGGGCCTCGCCGATGGCGCGCCCCGGGTCAGGCCGGGTCACCATCAGGCTGCCAGTTGTGGGCTAAGGAGGTGCCGGGAACTCAGGGTAAGGTCACCAGCGAGAGTCCCGCTGTCAAAAGGTTCTATGGGCATCCCGTCTTCCTGTCTCGCTGCGCGGCAACAGGGCATCGGGTGCAGCGAATGCTGAAACTGCACTGGTCATGCTGACGACGCAACAGGTGATATAATCCGCTGTGCTCTGATGGCGTGGAAGTCGAAAGGAAACCAGACCACCATGAACGAGAACACAGACCTCTTGCAGCCTCGGTCCGCCTCATCTGGGGACGGGGACACCCACGGCGGCTCAGGAGAGCCTGT
Organism: Olsenella sp. oral taxon 807; assembly: GCF_001189515.2. NCBI lineage: Bacteria > Bacillati > Actinomycetota > Coriobacteriia > Coriobacteriales > Atopobiaceae > Olsenella > Olsenella sp. oral taxon 807. Next base: position 2,528,733 of record NZ_CP012069.2, on the reverse strand, counting down.
CGCTCCCATGCCTCACCTCGCCCTTGCCCTGTCGCTTCGTTTCGTCCTCATCCTCCTTATGGGGGTGTGCCTTCACCTTGCGGGGCAATCGCTTCTGTGGACCGACCTCGGCATCATTGTCGTCGATGCCATCACCTTCGCTACGCTGGCTCATCTTATGAGAGGGGAGGGACGACGCCTGCGTGACCTCTATGTTCCGACCGGTGGTGCCGACATCGCGTGGGGACTCCTGTTTTCACTCATCATAATCGTTGGCTTCTTTGTCTCGACCGTTCTGGCGAACCTCATCGTCTATCACGGTGCCCCGCCCGCCCAACCCTCGAGTTTCGTTCCCCCGCTGTGGCTCGGCGCTCTTGCTCTTGCCGTTATGCCGCTGACCATAGCCTTCGCCGAGGAGGGGCTGTATCGTTCCTACCTTCTGCCTCGCCTCGCGCGTCGCATGGGCCAGGTCCCGGCACTGCTTCTTGTGTCTGTCTTCTTTGGGCTCCAGCATATCGGGTTTGCTGTTCCTGACGGGCAGCAGATGCTGTCCAGGGCCCTGACCACCCTCTTTGCCGGACTACTCTTTGGTGGCCTCTGGCTATGGAAGAGGAAGACCGTCCCTCTTGTCATTGGGCACTGGCTCCTTGACTTTCTTTTTCTTGGCCTGCCCGTTTTCTACATGGCTACCTCGGCATAGTCCCGGACGGCCGGGGTGGACCGCGCCCGTCCCGGCCGTGAACCTCACATGGCGTTGCAGTTGAAGCCCAAGCCATGCCCGTGTGGGCGGTATGCGCTCCACGAGGCGCGGACGGGTTGGCTTGTGGGAGTGCATACGCTCAGCAAGCAACGTATCAGCCCGCCTCTTCTCACTCGCATTCCTTCCTCTCGGCCCTGCATGGGGCGCACTACGGATGCACAGGCTCCGCACGCTGCCCAGTAAACGCACCCCTTCTCCGACTCATAGTGCAGTGGCTGCAGTAAGTACGCTATGGTTGACATGCTGTGTAGGAAAACGTATAGTGTGTCGCACCATTTGGTTAGCTGCTTTTAACACTATCGCAAGAGGAGGATAGCATGGCACAGGAATCCCAAGTTCAAGCCGCCACCAAGGGCGGTGGGAAGCTGAACACGAAGGACCTCATCTACGCCGGTGCGTTTTGTGCACTCTACATCGTGGCGATGCTCATCGTCGTGATGGGCTCGGGCATAGTGCTTCCCATCCTGTATTTCATCGCCCCGCTCACCGTCGGCACTGTGTGCGGCACAATCTACATGCTCTACGTGCTCAAGATACATAAGTTTGGCGCGGCGCTTATCTTGGGGATACTCTTTATCTTGGCGACCGGCCACCTCACGTGGTACTCGCTTGCAGTGGTTCTTGGTGCCTCGCTCATCGCCGAGCTCATGATTTTCCTCGGCAAGTATACATCAAAGAAGATGTACCTGCTTTCATACGTGTTCTTCAACCTCACCATGGCAGCACCGTATCTGAGCTTTGTGTTCAATCTTCAAGATTCTCTTAAGGTTACGCAAGACTATTATGGGGAAGCTCGTGCAAAGGCATACGAGACTCTCTTCGGATCCGGCTTCTATGTCTTTACCATTGCCCTCGCACTTGTCGGAGGGGCCGTTGGCGCCCTTGTCGCGAGCAGGCTCGTGAAGAAGCACTTTGCCAAGGCTGGGATCGTCTAGGTGGAGTTCGAACTCTACGGTGATGACTCAGGGGCGCGTATCCGCTTTGATCCGCGTACGAAGTTGCTGGTCTTCTTTGTGAGCTGCTTTCTAAGCCTCTCGATGCACGGCAACCTTCCCATCCTGGTGGTCGGTACGCTGCAGTGCGTCATGCTCACTCTGTCCGGAAAGCAGGCCTTGGCGCTCAAATGCCTTGCGAGCCTCTATGTCATCCTGTTCATCCGCTACTGCATTGAGGCGTCAGGGGAGCAGGGTGCAGAGGCGGTCGTTAGTGTGTGTATGGGGCTTATCTCGCTTTTCGTGTTCTTTTTTCCCATCATGGTCTCCTTTCTTTTGCTCGTACGCACCACGCGGGTGAGCCAGTTCCTCTCGGCGTTCCAGGCAATGCACCTACCCATGACCCTTGTCATCCCTCTGGCAGTGCTGTTTCGCTTCATCCCGACGGTACAGGACGAGTGGAGCGGCGTGCGCAAGGCGATGGCGTTTCGTGGCATATCGATGACGCCGGGGGCGATCATTCGACATCCACTCCTGACCATCGAGTACATCCTCGTACCCCTGCTCTTCTCCTCCGTCGGTGTTATGGAGGAGCTGGCCGCAGCCTCGCTGGCACGTGGGATGGACAGTACGCGCAAGCGCAGCTCCTTCGAGGATATACAGCTTGGCGGGGCCGACCTCATAGCGATCAGTCTCTTTATCATAGTTGCCGCCTGGATACTTGCCTTCAGGGCATCAGGAATGAGCAGCCTATGATTCGCTTTGATGACGTGAGCTTTCACTACGGTGGCGAGAGCGGCACCGGAGACGGCGTCGATCATATCGATCTCACGATAGCAGACGGGGCCTTCACGGTGCTTGTCGGCGAGAGCGGATGCGGAAAGACGACCCTCACGCGCCTGATAAACGGCCTTGCCCCCAACTTCTATGAGGGCGAGATGGAAGGTGCCGTCTATGTGGACGACATCTGCACCACCACCGCAGAGCTCCATGATACGGCGGCGCTCATCGGCAGTGTATTTCAGAATCCCAAGAGCCAGTTCTTCAACGTGGACACCACAGGTGAGCTGGTGTTCGGCTGCGAGAACCAAGCTCTGTCTCGTGACGAGATGCGCCGCAGGCTCGACAGGACGCGCATCGACATGCAGCTCGACGCGCTGATGGACCGCAACATCTTTGAGCTTTCCGGCGGCGAGAAGCAGCAGATCGCCTGCGGCTCGGTCTACGCGTCCGGACCACACGTGTTCGTGATGGATGAGCCGTCGGCGAATCTCGACAAGAAGGCGATACGACGCCTGCACAACATCTTGGCGAAGATGAAGGACGAGGGCAAGACCATCGTGCTGTCGGAGCATCGCCTCCACTACCTGATGGATCTGGCCGATGAGTTCGTCTACGTCAAGGACGGGCGTATCGAGAGGACCTTCTCCACGCAGGAGTTGCGCTTGCTCGACGACGCTCGGCTGTCAGAGCTGGGTCTGCGCTGCACCGACTTGCGTCGGCTCGTCAGGGTCAGGGCGACGTCGCCCGCCGGTGGCGGCCCGGATGGCAACGGTGGCAAAGGGCAGGATGGCCCATACGACGATGCCTACGCCGACGCCCGCACTGTCGGGCGCCCCGCCCTCGAGGCGGTTGACCTCAGCTGCAGCCGGGGCAGCGCGCGCATCTTAGACGTGGATCGCATCGCGTTTCCCGTGCATAGCGTGGTGGCGGTGATAGGGGACAACGGCTGCGGCAAGAGTACCTTGGCTGAGTCCCTCTGTGGCATCATTCCCTCCGACGGCACGGTGGCGATAGGCGGGACCTTCGAGACCGCACGGACGCGCTCCAAGAGAAGCTTTATGGTGATGCAGGACGTCAACCGTCAGCTGTTCGCGGATGACGTGGCCGAGGAGGTCAGCCTGAACGCGTCAGTCTCCGAGGAGGAGGTCGACCGGGTTCTTGAGGGCCTGGGCCTGCTCGAGTACAAGGACCGTCATCCCGCCTCGCTCTCGGGTGGGCAGAAGCAGCGCGTGGCCATTGCCTCGGCGCTCTGCGCAGGCAAGGACATCCTGTTCTACGACGAGCCCACAAGTGGCCTCGACCGTCGCGGCATGGAGCGCTTCGGCACGCTTCTGCGCGCCATGCGCGACAAGGTGCTCTGCTCGCTCATCATCACGCACGACCCCGAACTCATCTTGCAGTGCTGCACGCACGTGCTGCATGTGCGCGACGGTCGAGCCGTGGCGCTCTATCCGCTCGACGATGAGGGCGCGGCCCGTGTGCGCGGTTATTTTCTGTCTCCCAGTGATGAGAGCACCAGCAAAAGGCGCGATCGCACCGGAGCGGTGGGCAAGATCCTGCGCTATGCGGGTGAGCAGAGAAGGTCGATCGCGCTCGCGGCGACGCTGATGATCGTCGGGGCCTTGGCAAGCGTCGTTCCCTACCTGCTCATCTACGGCCTTATCGATGCGGCTCTTTCGGGTGGTACCGTTACGCTTGCCGCCGCAGCCCCCGCTGTTGCAGCGATTGCCGTCTGCGAGGTCGTGCATGCCGCAAGTTACACGGTGGGCTTGGTGCTTTCTCACAAGGCAGCGTTCAGCACGCTCGAGAATCTGCGTAAGTTTTTGCAGGAGCGACTAGACGGCCAGTCCATCGGGACGGTGAGGGATCTGGGCGCGGGGGCCGTGAAGAAGCTGTTCACCGACGATATCGAGTCCATAGAGCTCCTGCTAGCACACATGATCCCCGAGGGTGCAGCGAACATCACCGTTGTCGCAGTCGTGCTCCTGACGACATTTGCCGTTGACTGGCAGATGGCGCTTCTCACCCTCATCGTGGTGGGGCTTGGCGTCATCGTGTCCCGGCAGATGTACAGCGTGGGCATCGACAAAATGGGCAGCTACTTTGCCGCGACGAAGCGCCTGAACAACACCATCGTCGAATACGTGGAGGGCATGGAGGTCGTACGCGTGTTCAACCGTCAGGCTGATTCCGGCGAGAAGTTCGAGCGTGCGGTGTCGGGCTATCGCGATCAGGCCCTGGGATGGTACAAGATCTGCTGGCCTTGGATGGCGCTCTACGGCAGCCTGTTCTCGAGCGTTGTGCTGTACTCTTTGCCGTTTGGGGTGCTCATGGTGCTGCTTGGGCGGATGACGCTCTCGAGCTGCGTGCTGGTGTTGTGCCTGAGCTTCGGAATAGGACCGCTGCTGCTGCACTGCATGGCGTTCATCGGTGCCATCCCTCAGGTGAGCTTCAAGATCCAAGTGCTTGAGAAGGCCTTGGACCAGGCGCCACTCAAGTCGGGGAGCGCGGGCTTTGTCGGCCGGGGCCACAGGGTGGTGTTTGAGGACGTGCGTTTCGCATACCGCGATGCCGAGGTGCTGAAGGGTATCTCGTTCACGGCCGATGAGGGCCGCATGACCGCGCTGGTGGGGGAGAGCGGAAGCGGCAAGAGCACCATCGCGCGCCTTCTGGTCCACCACTACGATGTGGCGAGCGGCTCCATCTCTATAGGTGGTCAGCACATCGACGATATGACCCAGGTCGCCCTGAGCGAGCAGATATCCTATGTGTCGCAGGACCTGTTCCTCTTTGACAGGAGCATCCTCGAGAACATCCGCGTCGGCCGGCCCGACGCGACCGACGAGGAGGTTATTGAGGCCGCCAAGCGGGCGCAATGCGACGATTTTATCAGAGATCTGGAAAACGACTACAATACTAATGCGGGAACGGCGGGAAGGCGACTGTCGGGTGGCCAGCGCCAGCGCATCGCATTTGCCCGGGCGATCCTCAAGGATGCGCCCATCGTCGTGCTCGACGAGGCGACGGCGTTCGTCGACCCGGAGAACGAGCAGAGGATGAGCCGTGCCATCCGCGAGATCATCGCGGGCAAGACGGTCATCGTCATAGCCCACAAGCTCCGCTCCATCGCGGGTGCCGACAAGATCATCATGCTGCATCAGGGTCGTGTCCTCGCAGAGGGGACGCAGGGCGAGCTTCTCTCGTCCTGTCCCGAGTACAGAGCGCTGTGGGACGCCTCCGAGCAGGTGAGTGGCTGGACGCTCAGGGATGGTGGGCGCATCGACGCTCAGGGCGCAGGCGGCAGGGAGGCACTATCATGCTAGGCCTCGTCCACCGCATCCTTGCCTTCTCGGGACCCTACGCACGGCGCGTGCGGATCGCCTATGTCTTTGCGTTTCTGAGGGCGCTGTGCGCCACCGCCCCTTTGATGCTTGCCATCATGGCGCTGCGCCTTCTCATGGCGGGCCAGGCGACGCCGCTTTCCTGCTGCCTTCTTGCGGCGGGGATGCTGGTGCTCCTCTTGCTCCAGTCGATCTTCCAATACCTTGCCGATCGCCTGCAGTCGGGGACGGGCTACGAGATCTTCGCTGACAAGCGCGTCGAGCTGGGCCAGCACCTACGTCGCCTCCCCATGGGGTTCTTCACCGCAGGCAACATCGGGCGCATCAGCTCCATCCTCTCGGCCGACATGGTCTATATCGAGGAGCAGAGCATGTCGATCGTCGCGAACGTCATGAGTGACGTCTTCTCCCAGGTCATCCTGACGGTGTTCCTGTTCACGATGAGCCCTCTCGTCGGGGTGATTGTACTGGTGGTCGAGCTCATCGCCGTCCTAGTCGCCCAACCGATGCTCGCGCAGGCGCGTCGCAACTCAGACGTTCGCCAACGGACGATCGAGCGACTGACCGACTCGGTGCTCGAGTACGTCGAGGGTCTCGCAGTCGTCAAGAGCTATAACCTTACGGGCGAGGGGGCACAGGATCTACGCGATAGCTTCGCGACCACGCGGGATACCAGCCTGCGTTTTGCCTGCGAGCAGTCGCCCTTCGAGGCGGCACTCCTGGCGCTGTATGGCCTGGGGTCGGCGGCGGTGCTTGCGCTCTCCGTATGGCAGCTGGAGCAGGGCGCCATGACGCCCGGCACGTTCGTCGGCATCGCGCTGTTCCTGTTCCAGCTGTTCGGACCGCTGAGGGACCTATACCAGCAGAGCACGCGCCTGACCATCATGGAGAGCGCTCTGAACCGCATCGAGTCCCTGTTCTCCCAAGACGAGCTGGAGGATGCGGGCACGGATGACTTGCCCGATGCGGCTGCCGCAGCTGCCTTAGGCAGTCACGAGATCGAGTTCTCGCACGTGTCCTTCTCCTACGGCGAGAAAAACGTACTGAGGGACGTCTCCCTGGCAGCCGACTGCGGTCAGATGGTCGCCCTAGTAGGGCAGTCGGGAAGCGGGAAGACTACCCTTGCGAACCTCCTGGCACGATTCTGGGACGTCTCTGCGGGTCAGGTGCTGCTGCGCGGCGTCGATGTGCGACGGCTGCCGCTCTCGGCGCTCATGGCTCAGATCAGCATGGTCTTCCAGAACGTCTATCTGTTCCAGGACACGGTGTTCAACAACATCGCCATGGGTAGGCCCGGCGCAACGCGCGAGGAGGTATACGAGGCTGCCCGAAAGGCATGCTGCCTCGACTTCGTAATGCGTATGCCCTACGGATTCGACACGATGGTCGGTGAGGGCGGCGCCAGCCTGTCCGGCGGGGAGGCGCAACGCGTCTCCATCGCCCGGGCGATCCTCAAGGATGCGCCCATCGTCGTGCTCGACGAGGCGACCGCCAGCATCGACGCCGACAACGAGCGCCATATCCAGCAGGCCATGACGGAGCTGTGTCGCGGTAAGACGACGTTGGTGATTGCCCATAAGCTGCCCACCATCCAAAACGCCGACAGGATTGCGGTCGTAGGTGACGGTCAGGTGCTCGAGTGCGGCTCGCACGACGAGCTGATGGCGCTGGACGGCGTCTATCGTCGCATGGTGCAGGCAGGCGAGCGGGCATGCGGCTGGGATGTGGCGCCGGTGCAGGGAGGCGCACAGCCGGATGACTCCCGCTGCGGCGACGGCAGAGGCGAGGAGGCAAGACGATGAGCGAAGCGACACAGAAGATGCTTGGCCTCGTCGCGATCATCATCAGCATCTTCCTGCTGATGGGTGGGCTGTACCTGCCCGCCGACTTCGTGGCGGAGCCGACTCAGACCGCGCTTGTCATCCTCGGCGTCATGCTTCTGCTCGGTGGCAACGTGGTCATGGTCGTCGCGCACAACGACGAGTGAGCGAGGCTGCCGTTCTGACTGTCGGCCTGCCTGCTAGACAGCGTGATAGTGCCCCGCAGATTCCCGGGTACCTAAGAATATACGCCAACTGGGCAAACGTTCCAGGGAAAGTGCCCCGCAGATTCCCGGGCGGTTCCTTGGATCCCTCGGGGCCTGACGAGACGGGGCCCTGGCGCGTGACTGTCACGAAAGCTGGGAGCTGTATACTGGCTGCCAGGGACCCCCTATGATTGGAGCGATATGAGAGCGGCAGTCGTCTTTGAGGCCGGTGGGCCAGAGAAGCTGGTCGTCATGGAGGTGCCTACGCCCGAGGTAAAGCCCGGCTGGACGCTCGTGCGCGTTCGGGGCTTCGGCATCAACCACTCCGAGCTATTCACCCGCCAGGGCCTCTCTCCCAGCGTGCGCTTTCCTCGCATCCTGGGGATCGAGTGCGTGGGCGGGGTGGCACAAACCACGGACCCCGACCGTCTGCCGCAGGGGCAGACGGTCGTCTCCATCATGGGGGAGATGGGCCGTGCGTTTGATGGCGGATACGCCGAGTACTGCCTGCTGCCCAACGAGCAGGTCTGCCCCGTGGAGTGGGACGGCGACTGGGCGACGCTCGCGGCCATTCCAGAGACCTACTACACGGCGTGGCTCTCGCTCAAGAACCTGCGCGTCGAGAGCGGTAACCGCCTGCTGGTGCGCGGCGGGACCGCCGGCGTGGGGGTCGCTTTCTCGCGGCTCGCGCACGCGGCGAGACTGTCCGTCACGGTCTGCGGTACGACCCGATCCGTGGCAAAGCAAGAGAGGCTCCTCTCTGCGGGCTTCGACGATGCCGTGGTTGATGCGGACGGCGCTCTGCAGACGGACGAGAGCTTCGACCGTATCCTCGAGCTCATCGGTCCCAAGACGCTTAAGGACAGCTGTCGGCACACGACGGAGGGCGGCATCGTCTGCTCCACAGGCCTGCTCGGAGGTAAGTGGTACATGGACGACGACTTTTCTCCCATCGATGACCTGCCGCGTAACGGCTACCTCACGAGCGCATACTCCGGAAACGTGAGTCCCAGCCTCATGCAGGAACTTCTTGACTACATACGTGAGAGGGCCGTGGACGTTGCGCCCGAGCGCGTGTACACGCTCGATCAGGTGGTCGACGTCCATCGCTACCTTGAGAGCTCACACAGCTTCGGGAAGGTCGTCTGCGTCACGGGGTGAGCGACTTGCGACTATTATCCGGCATGGCTTCCGATAGTGTCATGACGTCGCTTGAGAACTTCTATATCTCCTAGATTCTCTATACTTTCTAGAGATACGATTTCTATCGGCGAGAGAGGAGCGGCCTTGCCCGAGCGTCAGATCTACGTTAATCCCTTCAAGCCAACCGCAGGCATGACCCCACCGGTGCTCGTCGGCCGCGAATCGGTGATCGATGACTTTATGGATGGTCTGGATGAGGGTCCGGGTGCGCCTGGTCGCCTCATGCGCATCACTGGGCCTCGCGGTTCCGGAAAGACGGTGCTCCTGACGGCGCTTGGCAACATCGCCACCAGGCGTGGGTGGTCTGTCGTCAACGTGTCAGGCAAGGAGGCCCTCTGCGCCTCGATTCAGGAACAGCTCGTGGGGGACACTCGGCTCAGAGACCTGAACGTCCAGATTTCCCTTCCGTTTGTGTCGGCAGGAGCAAAGATTGGCGACTCTGGCAGGGAGCCCTCGTTTCGCGATGTGTTCGCCCGTGCCACGCGGTCCCTCTCGCAGGATGGCGCAGGCCTGCTCATCACGGTGGACGAGGCGCAGGATGCCTCACGTGATGACATGGCTGTCATCGCTGCAAACGTGCAGTACATGATTCGCGAGGGGCAAAATGTCGGGCTCTTGTTCGCGGGCATCACGACGGGAGTGCTCGATCTTCTGAACGGCGAGGGCGTCACGTTCTTGCGTCGTGCCCAGGCAGAGGAGCTTGCGAGCATCCCGAGGGCTGATGTCGCGCGAGCGCTTAGGAAGACCATCGAGGCCTCGGGGCTTGCGATCGAAGACGCTGCGCTCGCGCAGGCCGCTGCGGACACCTGCGGCTATGCGTATCTCATCCAACTCGTCGGATACTACATTTGGCGAGAGGGGCGGCGTCACGTCGCAGAGTCCGTGACCATAGACGTGGAGGACGTGCGTCGTGGGACGGCGGCGGTCAGGCAGTATGGGCAGTCGATGATCGAGACGGCGCTTGCCGGACTCACCAAGCCCGCGCTGGACTATCTTTTGGCCATGACTGAAGACAACGCCGCATCCTCCACCGCCGCGGTCGCGAGGCGTATGGGAAAGCCGGCCGCCAGCGCCAACACGTACCGCAGGATGCTCATTAGCCGCCAGGTCATCGAGGCCACGGCACCCGGGTACGTGGCGTTCTCGATGCCGTTCATGCGCGAGTACCTCGTGAAGCATGAGGACGACCTGTTGGCGAGATATGGGGCCTCAGCCTGTCAAGAGCCTGTCCGGTAAGGCCAGGTCACGAGCGTACGTCAGTCCCCGACCGCCGATGGGCCAAGCACGTCACCCCTCTGCGGCCGACCTCATCCCTCCGCCGCGAGCGCACGCCTGATCTGCTCAAAGGAAACCTGCACGTTAACCTTGGCTCAATCATGGAGAATGTAGTGGCGCAGGAGCTGGATGCCCATGGCTTCAAGCTCCACTACTTCAACGCAAAGCGCTACGGCGAGGTTGACTTTGTCGTCCAAGACAGACGTGATGTCATACCCATCGAGGTGAAGTCTGGAAATGACTGGGCGTCCCACCCTGCCCTCGACAAGTTGCTCAAGGTCTCCGAATGGGATCTTGGGCATGCCTATGTCCTATGCAAGGGCAACGTCAGGCAGTCGGGGGCGATCACATACCTGCCCCTCTACATGAGCATGTTCCTCGAGCCAAGACCGCATCCAGAGACCCTGCCGTATGAGGTGGATCTCAGTGCGCTCGGCTAGACGAAATGAGGTGCACGCCCTGGTCGAGGTGTCTTTGGTCGAGGCCTACCTCGACACCAGTATGATGCCTACGGGCCCAAAGGACATATCAATTCGCACTGCCACTCGGCCCTGAGCGTGCGGCCCCGTACGTTCACCATCGAGTGGCAGTGCGGCCTGCGCCGCCACCTGTCCCCCAGTGCTCCTACCGCGTCCAAGGTTTACTATGCTCTACGACCAATATAGCTCGCAGCCTGTGCCCGCATGGTGCCATGGGCAGGCGCTTACGGTACGAGCGGCAGTAGATTTGCCGCATAGAGCGGATAGTTGACGATCCAGCCCTGGTCGGCATAGCCCTTCAGCGACAGCCGAAGGCTCCGCGTGATGCCGTGTTCTTTCGCAAACCTGGCAATACTTCCGCTCTTGACGCTTGTACCCGCCTTGACCTCCAGGGGAACTACCCTGCCGTCGCACTCATACAAAAAGTCGACCTCTCCCTTGCTGCGCTTGCCGTCCGCCGACCAGTACCAGGGGGCCATGCTGGTCGTCTGTGACTCGCTGCCAGTGGCCGAGGGCCTGATTCCGTCTGTCGCGACGAGCTGTTGGCATACGTATTGCTCGGCGTAGACGCCCTTTGCGTGCGTGAAGAGTTCGTTTCCCCTCAAGATGGTCCGCACGTCGAGGTGCAGTGCGGCGCCCAGCAGCCCCACATCGAGCAGGTAGAGCTTGAACGAGCTGTCATCCTCGTAGGCCCGAAGCGGGATGTTGGGTCTTGTGATTCTTTGGACCTTGGTAACAAGGCCCGAGTCGGTGAGCCACGATACGGCATCCTTGTACGTTCGGCCTCGACCGCCCCTCTTTACCTGAGCGTATATGAATCTGTTGCTTCCCGTCTCGCGGGCGATTTGCGTTGGGATCGATCGCCACAGCTCTCGGATATGCTCCGCCTCCGATGCGGATCTCACGTGCTTCGCAAAATCATGCTCGTAGTCGAGCAGAAGGCGTTGCTGGACGTTGCGTGCTGCACCCAGCATGCGCGTATCCACGTATGCCTGCACCGCCTCGGGCATGCCGCCCGTGAACAGGTAGCTGCGCAGCAGGTCCTCATACGTTTCGCCCATCGCGCTTACCAGCTCGATCGCATCGGGCCGGATGAGCTCAGCCAACTGGCCCTGGCCCACAGCGTGTAAGAACTCCCTGAATGTCATGGGGTGCATATTCAGGTACTCGACTTTGCCGACAGGCCATGATATGCGGGCCAAGTTACCCTGCGCGTCGTCTGCGCGGTTCAGTGCGATGCCAAGAAGAGAGCCTGCAGCCACCACAGGCACCTCTGGCCGCTGCTCACACAGCATCTTGAGTGCCGTGAGAGCTCGGGGGCATTCCTGAACCTCGTCGAGAAAGACGAGGGTATTCCCATCAAGTGAATTTGTGCCTGTATAGGCACCTATGGCGGTAAGGAGCCGATCGGGATCGAGGCTTCCGTCAAAGACAGCTCTCATGACCTCATTTTCGAGAAAGACGATATGGGCAAGGGCCCCAAAATTCCTGTGGGCAAACTCGCGAACAAGCCACGTCTTGCCTACCTGCCTCGCGCCGCGAACGATGAGCGGCTTTCGACGCGAGGAGGTCATCCAAGCCTCTAGCTGTGACATCGCCTCACGCTCCATGCGACCTCCCGATGTGGTGCGGATGCCTGTGCGCAGGCGGCAGCTTACCCCTGTCGCCTCTCTTCCGGTCTTCATCTCAGTATATGCTAGTCTTCGGAAACTGCCAATGATGGCCGATTCCGACATCGGAAACTGCCATTCTTGGTTGATTCCGACCATAAAGGGAAGTGAGCTGAGCGTCGATCGATACGTGAGCTGAGCCTTGATCATTATGGGCCAGTTTCGACCACCGTGACCTGACGCTACCCTTGGATGCCCATGAAAAAAGGCCCACGACGTCGATTTGAGGGCGCAAGGCGGGTCAAATCTCGTCCACAGGTCCATTTTAGATGAACTCAAGCTATGAATGACTGCAGGTCAGCTGGTTAAAGTTGCAACCTGCAAGCCACCTCTGCCTTACTCCCACTCGATTGTCACATCGGCCATCTCCGTGTAGTCAGCGTGCCGCTTGACCTGCGATTCCCATCACTCTTCCATCTGAAAAAGCGTGTAGCCACCGTGTAGTCGGAGGTGACTACACGGGATGTAGTCACTTCAAGAGAGTATTTTCGGGCATCCGAAGAGTGACAGGCTCGGTGCGGAGATGCGATTTGATTGCATGCAACTGACTACATAGGTGAAAACAGCTCTGATAAAGTGAGGAGCTCTCCGACTCAAGAGTGATAATTCCCAGCTGAAGAGTGACACCTCTGAGCTGGGAAGACATGTCCACGTACGCAAGAAGTGGCTACATGCAGCTAGGCACCTCCATGGCCATGCCCTCGCATCTTGCGGATGTTCTGCAGCTTCCACCGGACTTCCGGGCTGGCGGCGGCCGCACGCGCCATCGCCTCGTCTTCGAAAAGCAGGTCCGGGACGAGCAATCCCTGCGAGAACCGTTCGAGATACTCTTCCTCGGCATCCGTCTGCGGCAAGACATAGGCGGAGACGAACTCTCGCGCAGTTCCGATCAGCCCGTCGAGTGTGGGCGCCTTCTCGTTTCTCCTGAGCATGGGCAAGAGCTGCTCCTCGAGCTCGCGCCCCCTGCCGGCGAAGCGTCCGGGACGGTCCTCGAACCCGTGCGGGAACGACGCCGAAAGCGACGCGTAGAAGAGAACCGCCTTGTGAGCGACGGCGCGCTCAGCAGCGCTTCTTCCGTCGAGCACGCGCTTGAGGTTCGCGACGTCATAGAGGTCCCGCACCTTCACACGATCGAAGAACGCCTTGACCTTCCCTCCGGCAAGCTCCGCATCGGTAAAGAGCGGGACATCCAACTCTGGTCTGAGAATCGGGGATCTGCGTTCGATCGGCATCAGCGGAGAGCGGTTCATGTAGATGCAGTCGATCTTGACATGGTCTGGACCCCATTGCGACCTGTAGCCGAGGAGGAACGTCCTGCCGGCATGCCCGCCTCGCGCCCCAAAGACGGGGTATCCCTGAGAGCGGGCCACCTCGTCAATAGACCTCACGACGATTGGCCTTTCGGCGAGCATCTCGTCCCTGTCGAGCGCTCCGACGTACGAGAGATCGATGTCGACGGAGAGCCTCGGTGCGTCGAGCATGAACAGGTTTATCGCGGTCCCGCCGTGTAGCGCGATCTTGTCTTTGAGAAACGGATGCTCGCCGAGCTCGGCGAGCAGGTCGAGAAGCCTCTCCACCTTGTCAAGCGCGCGCGGCGGGAACTCCCTCACGAGCGCGTTATCCACGACTCCATCTCCTCCCTGTTCTCGGGCAGGATAAGCTTCCATTTGGCGGACCAGCCCGTTGGGGCTCCATCTGCTGCATACCCCAGACGGTAGGGGCCAAGTCCGAGCGCGCTCTCGAGTCGGGCAAGATCTCCCTCGTCCACATGCCACTCATCCCCCTTCTCCGACAGCAGCCACCCGACGCGGGAGGCCATCGAGGGACCTGCCTCGGAGGCGAGCCCGACCAGCTCTTCCACGCCGAGGTACACGAACGCGGTCAAGCTGCGTACCGTCTCCTCGACCCCTCCCGCCAAGGCGGGTTTCCCCAGGCAATCAATTACTGTCTGCTCCCTCGTGGTAGCGAGGTAGGGTCCCCAAGAAGATCTCAAAGTTTTCGACCGCACATTCCTCACCGGGCCGCAGGGACGGTAGGCGACGCCGCGGAAGTCGAACCCGGCCCTCACGGTGTCCGAGCGGAAGCGGCACACGAATCCCGCGTTGTGCGCGACGCCGTGCGCCTCGAGAGCCGAGTGGTACGAGACGACCGCGCTGGCATCGAGCGCCGCGACAACCTCGAACTGGTCCACAGGGACGTCCTCGAACCGCCCGCGGTTGGAGACGAGAAGCCCACGCCGCACGCGCTCCACGGCCCCGGACCTCACGGCGAGCCGTAGCTGCTCCTCGGCCGCAGCTGGGGAGTCCATGGCCCCGAGGAGGGAGGGTGTGGTGAACACATGGTGGCGACCTATGTAGTCAGAGAACTTCATGCTGCAAATAGTACCATGAAACAACAATTAATAGTTGGGATATCAATAGATTATTAGCAGCAAATCACGTTACGAGACTACAAGCAAGCGGCAACGTGCCTTCTCTGTGGACAAGTTGCGTCGCCTCGCTACACACTAACGAAATCTACCCCTTTGGCTCCGCTCCTTTGATATCGGTGAATGGGTCGACTCCGTACCTATTCACTTTTCATGCACCCGGCTCCCACTCTGCTGCCGAGTCAGCTCCGTCGAATCGGCAAAGGCGAGTCAGTGCAGTCCATGATTCGTCTTGGAAACGGAGCTTCGTCCTCGCAAGAGCAACTGTAGCGGCAGGCCTGTCTATTTCCTCTATCTCGTATTCTTCAGTCGGATGGAGCAAGCAAAGCTCCCGCACCTAACCTGCAAGTTTGCCGGATGACATATTCACAATGTTCGGGAAAACGATCCCAAAACCCCGTAATTCTTGGCTCTTCGGGGGTTTGCGTGGGCTGACGCCCCGGTGAAGACGCCAACCTAGCGGCGGCGCCACCACTCGCGTGGGCCTGTTTTCTCCACCAAGGGAAGAACGGCCATCGAGGAGGCGCCGCCGCCATGCCAGACAGCGTGCCCGACGGGCCCGCGTCTGGGCGGCGAGCGACAAGGCCAGGGTCGCGACCGGGCGGGGCCACGGGTCCCACGACATCGACAACCCCATGGCCCTCGTGATGCCCGGGTGCTCGGACCTGAGGCCAACGCTGCCGGGAAGGGCGGTGGTGACGTGATCTCTACCCACACGAACTCACGAAGCCTCTGAAAAATACGGGGAAGACCAGATGATCCATGCAGTAGCAGTAGACCCTCGACTTCAGGTGCTTGCAGGCCAAATCACATGGTTTCTTGACGTACATTTTTCCAAAACATAATAGTATGGAGGTGTAGGTATAGGGATGCAAAAGGGTGTTTAGTCTTTGCACGTTTCAGGCGGTGCTTCGAAAAAGGAGGTAGCCATGCTAGTCAAATTCCCATTTGGAAGAGAGAAGGTCGAGCTTACGCTTCCGGACTCCACGTCGGTCTTGGAGTCGAAGGCGGTGGAGTACGTCCCCAAGGGTTCCCAGGAGGAGCTGGTGCAGGAGGCCTTGGAGCATCCCATCGGGAGTGCGCGCGTCTGCGAGCTCGCAGAGGGCAAGAAGAACATCGTGATCATCACGTCAGATCACACGAGGCCCGTCCCCAGCAAGGTCACCCTCCCCCTTTATCTGAAGGAAATTAGGAAAAATAACCCCGACTGTAACATCACGATCCTGATTGCCACCGGGTTCCACAGGCCCACGACCAAGGAAGAGATGATCGACAAGTTCGGCGAGGATCTGGTCAAGAACGAGAAATTCGTGATTCACGAGTCCGAGAAGGACGAGGACATGGTTCACCTTGGCACCCTTCCCTCGGGCGGAAGCCTTCTGATCAACAAGCTCGCCGTAGAGGCTGACCTTTTGGTTTCCGAGGGCTTCATCGAGCCCCATTTCTTTGCGGGCTTTTCCGGCGGCAGGAAGTCCATCCTTCCGGGCATCGCATCCCAGAAGACGGTCTTTGCGAACCATTGCTCCACCTTCATTGCGTCCGACAAGTCGCGGACCGGCGTCTTGGATGGCAACCTGATCCACAAGGACATGCTGTTTGCTGCCGAGCAGGCAAAGCTTGCCTTCATATTGAACGTCGCGATTGACGCGGACAAGAAGGTGATCGCCGCCTTTGCGGGAGATCCGACCGAGGCTCACGAGACCGGCTGCAAGTTCGTGAAGGATCTCTCCTCGGTGGACGGTGTGGATGCGGACATCGTGATCACCACCAACGGCGGATATCCACTGGACCAGAACATCTACCAGTCCGTCAAGAGCATGACCGCCGCAGAGGCGTGCTGCAACAAGGACGGCATCATCATAGAGATGTCCAAGTGCAACGATGGACACGGGGGAGAGGGCTTCTACCAGACCTTTAAGAATGCCGCTTCCGCCAAGGAGGTCGAGGATATGATCCTGAAGGTCAAGATGGAGGACACCATCGCTGACCAGTGGGAGAGCCAGATCCTTGCCCGTATCCTCTCGCGCCATGAGGTACTGTACGTGGCGGATCCATCCGCGAAGCAGATCCTCGAGGACATGCACATTCGCTTCGTGCCGACCCTTCAGGAGGCGCTAGACATCGCTGTGAAGGAGAAGGGCGAGAACGCCAAGATAGCCGTGATCCCCGAGGGCATCTCCGTTATCGTAAAGCCCTGCAGCGCGTAGCTTGGAGATGTCAGCGAGGCCGTCGCTACAGTCTTGCTGACATGAGGGCCGATTGAGCACGGGTCCCATCGGGTCCTGCTCGGGCGCGATCGGCTCTCTGTCATCAGTGGCATCGATACCGTGCTTTAGGACCGCATCGGAAGCTCTTCCGATGCGGTCCTTTCATGAAAAGGGGCCCGTAAGAGTCGACCCATCAGGGGCGCGTGAGATACGCACAGTTCTCAGGACCTCGCGTCCCGTTCCTCGGCGATCAGTAGGGTGGTACGGAAGGCCTCTTGGTAGGAGACGCCTTTTTCCTTGGCAAGCGAGGCTATGGAATCGTGTTCGGGGTAGGGACGCTCGCTGCCGTTGGGCAGGGTCACGAGCTTGACCCGTGCTGGGCCGAGCGGCGTTTCCATCGTCTGTTCGCGGCGGGAAAGTGTCGTGCGCTCGATACGGTGACGCCTCACGCCGATGGTCGTGGTCTCCTCGAAGAGTACCCGCTCCACAGCCTCGAGGAGGCTTTCGTCGCAGAGGACTTCCACCTGGTAGGCCGGGCGACTCTTCTTCATGAAGACGGGGACGTAGTGAGCCTCGCGCACGCCGACCTCAAAGAGGCGTTCGAGCGCATGGCCCAAGGCTTCGCCCGTGCAGTCGTCCACCTCGGTCTCCAGTTTCCAGAGTCGGCTCGGGGCAGCGTCCGTAGTGGTGTGAGCGTCCGGCTGGGACTCCGTCGCTGTTGTCCCGCGAGGCTCGATGATCATGCCCCGCAGCGTGCTCACGGGCTTGTAGGCACGCTTGCCCGAACCCGTGCCAACGGCTCTGATGACGTAGGCTGCGGGCAGCTCCTCGGCAGTGCGAATGGCGGCGGCGATGGCGGCGCCCGTGGGCGTCACGAACTCGCCCTCCATGGCGCGCTGCGCGAGCACAAGGCCGCAGGAGGCTGCGATGTTCACGACGGCAGGCACGGGCACGGGCAGAACGCCGTGCTGGGTGCGCACACGTCCGTGGCCCTCTGCGAGCGGCCCTACGATCGCGTGTGTGATATCGAGGTCGTCAAGGCAGACGGCGGCTGCCACAACGTCGACGATGGAGTCGACGGCACCCGCCTCATGGAAGTGAACCTCGTCTGCGCCTACGCCGTGGGCCTTGGATTCCGCCTCAGCCAAGATCGAGAAAATCCGCTTCGCAAGCTCGCGGGCGCGGGGGGTGAGTTTACCGCTGTTGATGATCCTCTCGATGTCGCTGAGATGACGGTGTTCGTGGTGGTGGCCCCCGCCGTGACCGTGCTCGTGGTGTGCGTGATGGTGGTGGCCCTCGCCGTGCCCATGGTGTTCGTGGTGGTGCTCATGGCTGTGACTTTCTGCCTCGTCTAGGCCGCCATAGAGGTACGCCATGTCATGATCGTGGTTCTGGTGCCCCTCGTCGAGGACGACGTCGAAGTCGCAGACGTCGATGGCGCTCACCGCCCTGCGCGTGATCTGTACGGAGAAGCCATCCATAGGGAGGCTCTCCAGGGCGGCGAGGAGCCTCTCTTGGTTGGCGCCGAGGTCCAACAGGGCCCCCACCACCATGTCACCGCTGATGCCACTCTCGCACTCCAAATAGAGGGTCTTTCCCATGGTCGTTCTACCTTCCCACGTGGTTGATGAGGCTTGCCTGGTAGCCGGCCCCAAAGCCATTGTCGATGTTTACGACGGAGGCACCGCTCGCGCAAGAGTTGAGCATGGAGAGAAGTGCCGAGATGCCGCCGAGCGAGGCGCCGTAGCCCACGCTCGTCGGGCATGCGATCACGGGGCAGGACGCGAGCCCGCCCACCACGCTCGCGAGCGCCCCTTCCATGCCAGCCACGGCTATGATGACCGAGGCGCGCTGGATGTCCCCTGTATGCGAGAGCAGCCGGTGGATGCCCGCTACGCCTGCGTCGTACACGCGACGCACCTCGTTACCAAGCATCTCAGCCGTGACGGCGGCCTCCTCGGCACAGTAGAGGTCGCTCGTTCCTGCCGCGATCACCAACACGTAGCCTACGCCCGTAGGTTTAGGCGCCTCACCGAGGATGCCCATGCGCGGGGTGGCGAGGTAGCGGTAGCCGTCTGCGAGCCTCGGCATCTCCTCTTTGAGGAGCGTCTCGAGCTCGTCGCCCTTCTTCGCATCGAGGCGCGTGACGATGATGCGCCTCTGCCCCGACTGCTCAAGTGCATCCATGATGCCGGCTATCTGCTCGGCTGTCTTGCCGGCGCCGTAGATGACCTCCGAGACACCCTGCCGTACGCCACGCTGCACGTCGGGTTTGGCATAGCCCAGCTCGACGAAAGGTGCCTCGCCCACGCGCGCGCAGGCGTCGTCCACATCGACCTGGCCTGCCGCCACCGCCCTGAGAAGGGCCCTCAGCTCGTCGCGCTCCATTGCCTCATGCCCTCCCGTCCTGTGACAGAATCTCGTTCATCGATCCCGTGCGGTACCCCATGAGGTCCATCGTGACATATGCGAACCCATATGAGCGCAGGGCCTCAGAGACTCTCTCTCGCTCGTCGAGCAGCCGCTGGAGCGAGGAGGGGGGCACCTCGATGCGGGCGATGCTGTTATGGTCGCCTCCGCCGTGGATCCGCACGCGCTCCTGCCGAAAGCCCAGATCGAGCAGGAGCCGCTCGGCTTTGCCCACCATCTCGAGCTTCTCATCCGTGATCTCCTCCCCGTAGGGGAAGCGCGACGAGAGGCAGGCGAAGGACGGCTTGTCCCAAGTGGGGAGGTCCATCTCGTGACTGAGCGCACGGATCTCGGCCTTGTGGAGCTGCGCGTGGCGCAGCGGGCTCTTGACGCCTAGCTCAGCAACCGCCTTGAGGCCGGGGCGGTAGTCACCCTCGTCATCCATGTTCGAACCCTCGCAGAGATGGGAGAAGCCCCGCTTGCGCACGTCCTCCATGAGACGGGTAAAGAGCGCTCTCTTGCAGAGATAGCAGCGCTCAGGCGGGTTCTCGCTAAAACCGGGAATGCTGAGTTCGTCGAAGATGACCGCGATGTGGCGGATGCCCTCCTTGTGACAGAAGTCGATCGCCTCTGTGCACTCACGCTCGGGAAACGACTTGAGGCGTGCGGTGACGGCTAAGGCATGGTCTTCCAGCGTGTTTTGCGCGACCTTCATGAGGAAAGTCGAGTCGACCCCGCCGGAGAACGCTACGGCAACACTGCCCAGCTCGCAAAGATAGTCTTTGAGGTCTTCGAGCTTCTGATGGGCGACAGCCATGTCGGCCTGCTGCTCTACGTCAGTGGCTGCCTGTACGTTGGCGCGCGTCATGCTCTACTCCTATTTCTCCCGCAGGGTGCGACGCACGGAAAGGAAGGTCCGCCAAGGCGGCGGGCCGAAGCCCCGCTCCCTGTTCCCAGACGTGATGCCCATCGAACTCACCGTTCCCGCATCCGAGCGCAGCCTACAGCACCAAAGATATATCATATGCCCTCGGCATAAGAGCCATGCCTACAGCAATCGTGTCGAATCCATACGTCCGCGCTTATACTGGGGTAGCGAGGCAGCGGATGACACCAGTGTGGGGACAACAATGGGGGGTGGGGGCGACGGTTGCGGAGGGGTCGGTTCTGGATGGCAGGGACTACTGGAACAAGCGCGCCGCCACGTTTGCGCAAGGGTCGGACGGGACCTATGAGAGTCGCCTCCTTGGGCTGCTGGCGCTTGAGCCGGGACAGACGGTGCTTGACATGGGCTGTGCGACCGGCACCCTCGCCGTGCCGCTCGGCCGGCGGGGCCACGCGGTACATGCCTGTGACTTTGCCGAAAGGATGCTGAAGGTCCTAGGCAGGGTCGTTGCTGACGAAGGACTGCCCGTGACGGCGCATCTTTTGGCCTGGGAAGACGATTGGGCTGCGGAGGGCTTGGGAGAGAACTGCGTTGACGCGGCCATCGCGTCGCGCTCGCTCGGGTCCAGGAGCATGCGGGAGCGCCTTCGGAGGCTGGATGGCGTTGCTAGGCACAAGGCAGCGATCACCGTCTCGGCTGGCGTGACGCCCTCGCGCGACCCCAGGCTGCTTGCGCTGCTGGGTCGTGAGGTCGACGAGCGCCCAGAGAGGGTCTCGGACGCCGTGGGCATCCTGTGCGACTTGGGGCGGCTTCCCGTGGTGGCGTACCTGCCCACGCTTCGCCCCATGACTTTTGCCACGCTGGACGATGGGCTGGCAGAGCTGCGGAAGATGGTGGTTTCCGAGCCTCTTGACGGGCGGGAGCGGACGCTGCTCGACGCGTTTGCGGCCGAGCACCTCGAGCGTGTGTGGCACGTGGGTGCCGGGGGCGAGGCGAGCGAGGGCTGGCGTCTGGACTATTCGCTACCCGTGGTGTGGGCGTTCATCGGCTGGCGCACGGATGGGGAGGTCTGGACATAGGGGGCAAAGGGCTGCCGAGGGATCGCGTTGGCCCTACGCGCACACGCGTGCCACGAAGTCAAGCAGGTAGGACATCGCCTCATCGTATGCAGGGCCGGAAAACCCATGTGTGCCGTGCCTGATGGTGTGGTACTCGCAGTTGCGGTAGGTTCGGGCGGCGCGCCTGCTGTACGAGATGGGTATCACGCTGTCATCGCTGCCGTGAATGATGAGAACGGGCCCCTCATAGCTCATATGCTGGTAGAAGTCATAGTCCCATACGTCCGTCGCATAGCGGGAGCCGACCGTCAGCCAGCCGAGGAGGTCGTTGCTCTCGGGTACTTCGTCGAGGGAGCTGCAGGCTCGGTGCACGTGGTCAAAGATGGAAAACGCCGGGTACAGGAGGACCACGCCAGCCACCTGGGGTTGCGCGCGCTCGGCTACGATGCTGGTCACGGCACCGCCTTGGCTACCCCCCATGATCACGATGCGCCCTTCGTCTACGCAGTCCCAGCCGCGTGCCATAGCGAGGACGGCCTCCAGGTCGTGGGCTTCGGTCATGACTGACATGTCCCGAGGCGTGCCGTCGCTCCTGTTTGTCTCGGCGCCTCCTCTGAAGTCGAAGGTCATCGTGACGATCCCATGCGATGCGAGCTCCCGTGCGTAAGGCCCCGCGATCGCATGGTCGGAACCCAGGCCGTGCGAGAGGATGACGAGGGGCAACCTGCCTCCGACGTCGGGGACATAGGACAGCCCGTAGACGTTCTGTCCGTCCACGTTTACCCAAAACTCGTTCTCGTGGTATGTGGTCGAGACACGACGTAGGGCCTCTCCGGCTTCGCCGCCTCGTTGCTTGGATGTCCTTGCCCTGAGCTCACGCGCCAGCGCAGCCGACAGGGCGCCCGCAAGGGCCATGCCCCGGGCAAGCGTGTTCATCGTGAAAGGCTCCTCTCAAGGAAGTCGGACATCCCCATGGGACGCCCCCTCCTGCTTCTGCCTCGCTTCCTGCTCCCGTCCTGCTCTCAAAGGGATTCTGCCCCCTTCTCGATCGCAAAGCCAGTGTATTTTTTGATGTTCACAGTAACGAGACTCAGGGCAACGCGGTTATCCCCAGCTTATCGGGCCTCCTGTAAATGGCCAGACTGCGCTTTCCGTGAGCCGCAGGAGCCAGACTGCGCTTTTCCGTGAGCCCGGCCTCACAGAATGCGCTTTTCCGTAAAGTGCGCTTTTTCTCACCTGCGCAAACGCGGCACCGCCTCACGTAAAAGCGCACTCTGAGTCGGCGCCCTCACGGAAAGACGCACTCTGACCAGGAGGTGGCCTTCGCCTGGAATATGACTCTTCTTTGGGGGCAGGGGATTGCATCGGGGAGGGTACAGAGGTCGTGAGGTAGTTGAGTTGAACTATAATTGCAGGCCAGAATCGGTTATGTTAGAAACAAATACGAGGTATATATGCTTAAAAGAAGAGCCTATGAGAAGCTCCTCTCCTGGAAGGCCGAGGCACCTGAGAAGGCGCTTCTGGTTGATGGGGCGCGCCAGGTGGGAAAGACCTTCCTCATCGAGCAGTTCGCTCGGCAGGAGTTTGCTGACTATGTGAAAGTGGACTTCCTTAGGGATGCGCAGGCCGGTTCTATCTCTGGGGCACAGGACGTCCGTTCCTTGGTGGAGCGTTTGTCCCTGATGGTGGGCCACGAGATTGTGTCAGGAAAGACCCTTGTCTTCTTCGATGAGGTGCAGGAGGCGCAAAACCTCGTCACGCTCTCGAAATACCTTGTGCAGGACGGACGGTTCCGACTTGTGATGTCGGGATCGCTACTGGGAGTCGAGCTTCGCCGTGTGCGCTCGTTCCCCGTGGGTTCCCTGAGGATCGAGACGATGTATCCCCTCGATTTTGAGGAGTTCCTCTGGTCGCAGGGGGCGACCGATTCGCTTATCACCCGGCTCGAGCGGCATTTCACGAGCCTCTCCCCCGTCGAGGAATCGTTGCACGATCAACTCCTCCAGCTCTTCCATCTCTACGTGGTGGTGGGAGGCATGCCCGCCTCCGTCCAGCGCTATATCGATTCACGCAATGACCTCGGTGCGGTGCGGGATACGCAGAGGGACCTCATCGAGCTCTATCGCGCGGACATATCTCGTTACGCGGGGGAGCGGGCCTTGCAGGTCACGTCCATCTACGACGACATCCCCAGCCAGCTCGACAAGGAGAACAAGCGCTTCAAGCTACGGTCGCTGCGCAAGAAGGCCACCTACGAGCGATACGCCAATGATTTCCAGTGGCTCGTCTCCGCACGAGCGGCGCTTAAGACCGTGAACGTTACCGAACCGCGCAGTATGCTTCGGCGCACCGAGGAGCCCAATCGCTTCAAACTCTACCTCTCTGATACGGGTATGCTTATGCGCCGCTACCCTGTGCCCGTCTCCCTTGCCGTTATTGCGGGGGAGCGGGACGTAAACTGCGGCGGCATCTACGAGAACGTCGTGGCACAGGAGCTTGCCTCGGCAGGGGTCGCCCTACGCTACCACCGGCACAGCGGTAGGGGAGAGGTCGACTTCATCGGGGAGACGTTGCAGGGCAAGGTGCTGCCCATCGAGGTGAAGTCCGGCAAGACCTATAAGCGCCACGTCGCCCTAAACAACCTGCTCTCAGTCGAGGAGTTCGGCATCGAGAAAGCATTCGTAGTCTCCGAGGCCAACGTCTCCACCGAGCTTCGCGCGGGAAAGCCCATGCACTACATCCCTCTCTACCTCGTGCCCTTCCTGGCGCGGATGCTCGTGGCGGAAGACATCGGAGCCCGCGAGGAACTGGGGCGGCTCGGCCTGTCGGAGCGCTCCCTCGTCATTCCCCCACCCGACCTCTCTCGCCTCTCTGGCTGAGACCCTCCCACGAACAGTGGCTGTCCTCTCGCCAACCATGAAGGACGATCTCGGTGCCCCAAAATCTATGGGGTACCTTCTCAGGGACGTTTGCCCAGTTGGGATCCTCTTCAAGGTGCCCCAGAATCTGCGGGGTACCTTCCTCAGCCGAGAGGTGCCTTGCCACCGATCGTCCTAGCGCTGCTTGCTGTAGTCGTTCGGGCCCCATACCCACGCCGGTGCCTCGTCGGGCACGTGGTAGTACGGCTCCTGCGGCAGGGCGTTGATCTCTGTCATCTCCTTGTCGGTCAGCGCGAAGTCAAAGAGGTCGATGTTCTCGGCCATGTGCTGGGGGTTCAGCGTCTTGGGAAAGACGACGTTGCCCTCCTGTATGTGCCAGCGCAGGATGACCTGCGAGGCGGACTTTCCGTACTTCTCGGCCAGCGTGGTGAAGACAGGGAGGCTCAGCAGCTCCTTGTCGCCGTGTCCCAAGGGATACCAGCCCTCGTACACGAGGTTCTCGGCGGCAAGCGCCTCCTTGAGGGGGTGCTGGTTCCAACGGGGGTTGATCTCGACCTGCAGGATGGAGGGTTTGATGGTGGACACACCCAGGATCTGGCGGACCTTCTGTTCGCTGAAGTTGGAGAGCCCGATCGCGCGGACCTTGCCCGCACGTACCGCCTCCTCCATGGCCTTCCAGCCGTCTACGTACTCGCCGTAGGGCTGATGGAACAGCAGCAGGTCGACGTAGTCCATGCCAAGACGCGCGAGGGTCTCGTCGATGGCCCTCCTACACTTGTCGTACGGGTAGTCCTGTGGGAACAGCTTCGTGGTCACAAAGAACTCGTCGCGCGCGATGTCGCTTGCCTTTACAACCTCACCGACAGCAACCTCGTTGAAGTAGGCGTTTGCGGTGTCGATGTGGCGAAAGCCCAGCTCGATGGCCTCGGGCAGGTGCTGCCTTACCTCTTCTCCCGTCATCTGGAAGACCCCGTAGCCAAGGGCGGGTATCGTGTTGCCGTTGTTCATCTTGAAGTTGATCATGATGCGCTTCCTTTCTGCGTGCTGTCCTCCGTCGTTACTTCGTGGCCTCGCGCTCGCGGTGGTCGAGCCGTCTGGCCACGCGTGCGGGGACGCCCATGGCGAGGCTGTTTGAGGGGATGTCGTGCGTGACTACCGCGCCTGCGCCCACAACCACGTTGTCGCCTATGGTTACCCCTGGCATGACCAGGACGTTTGCCCCCAGCCACACGTCATTGCCTATGGTGACGGGCTTCGCCTGGGCTATGCGGTCCCGACACCTTGTTGCATTGACGGGGTGCGTGACGGCCGAGATGGTCACTCCCGGGCCAAACATGCACCCGTCACCGATGGTGACGGGTGCGATGTCGAGTATGGTTACGTTGTAGTTGGCGGTAAAGTTGTCGCCCACATGGATGTTCTTGCTTCAGTCGCAGCGAAACCCAGGCTGTATATCGAGGCCGGGACCCGCCTCGGCAAGTATGGATCGCGCCGTCGCCTCATAGCCCACAGCGTCACTCTGGTCGGCGGCCGCAAGCCTGGTGCAGGCAGCGACGCCCTCTGCCTTGCGCGCGGCCACCCCAGCATCCTCGAAGCTATATTCCAAACCGGCCTCCAGCTTCTCGAGCTCGCTCATGGCGCCTCCCTCGTCGCTTTTGCGCGTCACGCCCGCCCGCGTCACGCCCTGGCCTCTCGTGTCATCCTCAAGCATCTTCAGGATGAACGGGTAGCTCAACTCGTAGATGCCGAGGCGCTTCGGATGCATGCCTGCGGCCCTCATGGCTGCCTCTTGTTTCTTAGAGGTAAAGACATAGGGGTAGATGCCGTACACGAACGGCAAGAACGAGAAGACAAAGCGATCCATCCGTTCGCTGTCCCAGTTGCCCTTGAGCTTGACGAGCAGGCTTCGGATCGCCTCGACCGCACGTCCGTACACGCCCTTGAACTCCGCCAGTTTCTCGAGTCGGCTGTTCTCCTCCATATCGTAAAGGTTCATGGTCATGAGCTTCAGGAGCTGAGGACGCTTCTTGAGGCTTCTCGCCAGCCCGTCGGCAAGCGCCCTGTCGTCGAGCGACTCTCCTAAGCCTCCAAGCGCTTTGAGATCGGCCGTCCAGCGCTCGTACTCGCGCTGCAGCAGCGCCAAGAAGATCTCGTCCTTGCACTGGAAGTAGTTATAGGTGTTGGCACGGCTGAAGCTGAGCTTGCCTGCTATCTGCGCCATCGTGATGTCGCGATAGCTGGTGTGCTGGTAGAGCGCCTCGCAGGCGTCGATGATCTCGGTGCGGCGGGCGTTCGACTCCTTTTCGGAGATGCGTGGCATGGCCTACCTCCCGTTACCGCATGAGGCCCAGGCGCTGCGCCCAATCACGTAGCTCATTGGGGTTCTGGTGGCCGTTGAGCAGCCTGCCGGCCGCAACGGTGGAGCCCGTGGCGATGCGCTGCATGCGTTCGGGCGCCTTGCCAAGGCCGCTGCCGCCGCTTGTCGCAAACGGGACGATGGTCTTTCCCGAGAAGTCATACGACTCCAAAAACGTGTCGATGATACGGGGCTCTGTGTACCACCATATGGGGAAGCCCACGAACACGGCGTTATAGGAGGCCATGCCATCCACCGTTCCCGAGATGGGCGGTCGGCTCGCTTCGTCGTTCATCTCGCTGGTGCTGCGGCTTGTGCTGTCATTCCAGTTGAGGTCGGTGCTCGTGTAGGGCGTCTGCGGCACAATCTCGAAGGTATCCGCACCCAGTGCCTCTGCCAGGCCCTTTGCGGCGCGCTTGGTGGTGCCGGTTGCAGAGAAGTATGCGACAAGGATGTTGCTCATAGTGCTTTCCTAACGTCTGATGGTCTGCATTGCCAAGGAGGCATCGCGGCGCGGCGCCTACAGCTTGCCGCCGAACACGGGGAAGAACGAGCTGTCCCCATAGTCGCTGATGCGCTCGACGCCCCTCAGTGTTTCCATGTCCTGTGCGCTGATCTCGAAGTCGACGTCCGCATTGGACCTCATGTGCTCAAGGTTGGCCGTCTTGGGCAGGGCGACCATGCCAAGCTGCAGCACATAGCGGATGCACAGCTGCGCCACGGACACGTCGTAGCGTTCCGCCATCTTGACTATAGCACCGATCTTGTCCGCCTCGCCATGGGCGATGGGCGAGTAGGCCTCCACGAGGATGTCGTTGTTCTCGCAGAACGCGGCAAGCTCGAAGGGGGTGTTGCCGATATGCGCGAGCAGCTGGTCGACCGCAGGCTTCACCTCGCAATGGTTCAGGATGTTCTGCAGATCGCCCTCCAAGAAGTTGGACACGCCGATGGCGCGCAGCTTGCCGGCGGCCAGGGCGTCCTCCAGCGCGCGGTAGGCCTCGACGTTGCCCGCCTCGTGGCGGTCATCGGATTGGTTGACCTCGACCCACGGCTGTGGGGAGTGGATGATCATCATGTCCAGGTAGTCGAGCCCCGTCACTCGTAGCGTCTTGTCGATCGAGGCGGCCGCAGCGCTGTAGGTCTTGTGCTCCGCTGCCACCTTTGAGGTCACGAAGAGCTGCTCGCGGGGAACACCACAGTTGCGCACGCCCTCTCCCACACCGCGCTCGTTGCCGTAGGCCTGGGCGCTGTCCACGTGGCGGTAGCCGATCTCGACCGCGCTGCGCACGGCGTCAGCGACCTTGTCGTCGTCGATGAGCCACGTTCCCAGTGCCAGCTTAGGAATCTCAACGCCGTTGTTCAGTCTGTAGCTCTCTTCTAGAATCATGCCGCCTCCTTGGATAGAAAATGATCTTATGCCATCTATCATGGGAGAAAGTCTAAGTTACTGACGACATGTTGTCAATATAAGTTTCTCGTGACCACGCAGAGCGTCATGAGCGAAAGCTGCAACACGCTGCACATCGGGGAATATGGGTTCGGGAGGCAGGAGACTCCTAAGCCATAGCTTTTCCACCTACTGTCCAACCATGGCTCTGACCTGGTTAGCTAGCTGGACGTTCTGGTGCCAGAAGTTCTTATGCTCGAGGAGCTGCGGCACCTCGTTGTACACAGGGGCAAGACCATTTGGGTCACGGATGGTGATGATGATGCAGTACTCCTGCCTCAGCGGCTCGTTTGTCTGGAGTGCCCTTCGTTCCACGCTGTCGCGGTAGGTTCCTTTCATGTCCAGATACCACAGGCGGTCGGCGCGAACGGCCTCACGGTTCTTTTTGGTAAGATCGGCCAGGTCGAGAGCATATTTCTTTACCGGTGCATACTTGCCCTTGTACCTGATGAGCATCTTCTCCCGGCGGGAAAACTCGTCCTCGGCCGATCTGAGCTTTGGGCGGCTGTACCGACTTGGATTCAGCAGATTCTTGTTGTCCTTGCGACCGATGGGATTGAGTATTCCCTGCTTGGTGATATCGCGTAGCTCCTTGTGGTCGTAGGTACCGAGCTTCACCTCGATGTCGGACTGGCAGTATTCGGCAGCCTCCTTTGGCTCCCTGATAGGAGAGAATGCGGCAGTCAGGATGACCTGGCCAGTGTAGTACCCATCACGAACCAGCGAGCTTGGCATGGGGAAGTCGTTGATCTCAACCTTCTGTCCTCTCGGGAGAAATCCGTGCAGTACCAGGGTCGACGAATGCTCTTCGTCCGAGAGTATCGAGCGAAGGTTGACCGGGATGCCGAACCCCATCTCCTCGACCTTCTCGGTGTTGGGAATGAGGCTGTCGCCGGGAAATGACGTCGAGTGTACGATGAGAGCCTTTATGAGCAGTGGGTCGAACTCTCCTGCCAAGGCAAGCTGGAGGTTTGCCGCCAAGGCTGACACGCGAGGCGTTGAGAAGCTCGTGCCGACGGCCCCCGCAGGGTTTCCCGTGACGTCGAATGAATGGACCTCCGACCTGACGTAGCCTGTTGGCGTCCTTCCCACGTTGCCACCATAATGCGACACCTCGGGCTTGATGATGTACTGGGGACCTGGGCCCTTGCGCGAGAAGGGCGAGGCCTCGCCAACTCCTGCTTGATCGAGCGGGGCCTTCACCTGGGCGGCAGAACCGACCGTGAGTGCGCGCACTGAGTCCGAGCCAACGCAGAGGCGGCCCTTGGTTCTATCCGCCCTCACATCGCAGTTGCCCGCCGACTTGCAGATGAGGACGCCGTGGTCATCTTGGATTGCGTCCAGCGCCATGCCGAATTCCGAGAACTCGTTGTCTGAGATCTCGTCCATGAAGCTCAGTGAGAGGTTCCATACCTTCACACGATCGCGCGTCGCGCCAACGATGGTTCTGATGGAGTCAACCATCGTCGACTCGTCGATATTCCCATCTGCTGGGAACACGGCACCGTCCAGGAGCTTCGGCGGTAGGCCTCCGACCCACTCCGAATGCTCGAACCTGTCGCCATAGGTGATGACACCCGCCACGAACGTGCCGTGCTGTTTGTCAAGTTCATTGTCCGTGTATGTCGATAGGCGCTTCTCCATGAGCCACGGTTGTAGCTGGCAGATCGGCGCAATCCCGCTGTCGAGCACTCCGACGACGGGATACTCCATGCTCAAGTCGGGCTCCATGGGGTCGGGTGCTCCCACGCTGGGCATCCCGTCGAGCGTTGCAACGCATCGTGGCATAGGGCGTATGAAGAAGAGCGTCTCGCTGGCTACGCCGTCCGCAATCATCTTTACTTGTGACTGATTGGCCTCAAGCCGATATACGTTTAGGTCTTGCGCGTAGCTGACCTTCTGGAATGCGATGCATAGGAAATCGAGCTGGTCTTCAAATACCCGCTCGCACAGGGCGGCGTCCGGCCCGAAGTCGAGGAGTCGCGCCTTGTATACGGTCTCATCCGGAGTAGGCTTGATCTCGGGCACAAACCGGCTGATGGACTCGATGCACGTGAGCGGCAGGTCGTAACGCTCTTTATCGGATAGGCGCTCTTCCATGGCTCTTACTTGGCCCGCGTCCTTTGCCCTGACAATGAGGCTGTTGGCACCTCGCATGCCTATGACATTAGCTTCGCCGTTGGCACCATCGACGTTGAGCATGTCAACGATTGGCTTGCGCTTGGTCTTGGATGTGTCCCTCTCGTTCAGCTTTACGTCGTAGACATAGGGAAGTCCCTCGTTATGGAGCACGCCCTCATAGGCATCGCTCAGCCCCGCGATGAGCGATTGCGCATGTTCGTGAAGATCCGCGCCTGACAGCACCCATTTCGGCTTGTCCTTGTTCCCCATGCCCTCGACGCGCGTTTCATCTATCTCCCGCTGGCGGAAGACCGTTATGGGAAGGAATTCCTCTGCCATGGCCTACACCCCTTCCTTGAACGACCGTGAGATTGCCTGAATCTTGCGCATCGAAATGGAAGTCTTATCGTGTATTTCCCTAAGCGTGCATCCCGCCTCGATGAGGTGGCGGATGTACCCCTCCTGATCGTCGAGACTGTGATGCGTCAAGGTGTAGGCTTCTCTGGCCAGTTGGTAAGTCGTGAAGCCATTTTCGCTCCCATCCAGCGCAGCGCTGTAGAACGCGTTCTTTGTCGCTGTGCTGAGGGCGGAGTAGCTGAGGCCCTCCAGCACGCTATAGAGCTTCTTCTTGAACTTCGTGGCCATGTGGGGCTGGATGAACCGTTCAGCATATTCCTCCAGCTCCGCCCTGCCGGGCGTGGGTACCTCAACCACCTTGTTGAAACGGCGCCATACGGCCGGGTCTAGGAGGCCCGGGTGATTGGTGGCTGCGATAAGGATGCTGCCCTGACCGAAGTCGTCAATGTTTTGCAGTAGGCTGTTGACGACGCGCTTGAGTTCCCCCAGCTCGTTTTCGTCATCACGACGTTTGGCGACCACATCGAACTCGTCAAGAAGGAAAACGCACTCCTGCTGGGCCGCGTAGTCGAAAACCTTACGGATGTTCTTTGCGGTGCTGCCTAGAAGCGATGAGACGAGGCTATCCAAACGCGCCGTGATGAGCGGCAGTCCGGTCTGGGCCGCTACGTATCGGGCTATGCTCGTCTTGCCGCAGCCGGGAGGTCCATAGAGCAGCAGGTAGTTCTGGGCATCGATACCATGGCGAGCAAGCACGTCGCGTTTGCCGCGCATTGCCACTACGCCGTCGATCTCCTCCTTGAGAAAGGAGCCGAGCACGATGTCCACATCATCGGGGAGGATGGTCTGCACATCCACAATGTTCATGCGGCTCTCCTGGTCCACCGGCTTGGCCGCAAGGCCGTCGAGCGTGGCGATGCTCGACCTTTTGCCGGCGATGGTGCTCCGAATCCTCTTGGCGAAGCGGGCATCTCCTGACTGCTCAAGGTTGTCGGCAAGCGTGTTCGCATAATTGAGGACTTTGGTCTTGTTACCGGTCAGACCACCCTCGATGATCCTCAGAACTTCTGCCTGCATGTCCCACCTCGTACTCAATTAGCCCATCATGTACACAAATTTGCTAGAATATATACACCCTGTAGCGATTATACACGCTAGACTGTCTCTTGCGTACATGGCAGAGGTCTTATCCTCAGACGGACATCTCCTCCCCAAAATGGGGGGAGGAGAATTGCCGGCGCACCCCTCCGCCGCGCCGGGCGCGGCTATTCCATCTCTTGCAGGTACTTCCTGAAGCCCGGGATAGCAAACCTGAGCACGCCACGCGACAGCTCCTCGACGATACCGGCCGCCACGAGGCGACCTCGGTACTTTGACGCGTAGCGACTCGTTACGCCCATGCGCCTCGCGATATCAGCGAGACGGCTCTCGGCCTTGTCGGGAAGCATCGCCTTTGCGAAGCGCAGGTCCACCGCAGACAGCTCTCGATACGTTGATGCCAGGACGTGCTCCTTGAAATCCTCTTGCGCAGCCCGCATCCCCGCTCTCGCATCCTCTTTCCCCACCTCGGCCTTGCCCAGCGCCGACTGCCAGCTTCGATACCCCACGAGCTGAAGCATGTAGGGAAATCCCCCTGTCGCCTCGACGCAGATCTCAAGCGCCTCCTCGTCTATGGTCTTGCCGCCTGAGGCCACGGTCCTTTTGAGCGCGTCGCGCACGTCGGCGTCGGCGATGGTTCCCAGGGGGTGTCGCTGCGCCCTTCTCAGGAAGGAGACGCTCTTGTCGTTGAGCAGGGCGTGCACGTGGCTGGGCAGTCCCGCCATGAGAAGAGCGACCTTGCGGCGCTCCCGTACGAAATGCTGGTAGACCACGGCCATCGTGATGAGCTCGCTGAGCGAGGCGTCCACCTCGTCCACGGTGATGAGGAGGCCCACGTCGCGCGCGTTGAGCCTCTCCAGCAGCGCAGACATCCTCGTGCGCCAGTTACCTCGCTCTTCGTCACCCATGTCCCAGCTCGCACCAAGAGGGCCAACGCTCAGCCCCGTTAGCTGTCTTTGCGGCTTCGGCTTGACGAGTTGCGCGCTCGCACGCTGTGCTTGCTGCAGAATGTCATCGAGCAACCCGGGTATGGCGGAGGAGCTGGCGCTCACCCAGCCCGCGTCGCTAGCATCCTCACAGAGGCGCGTGAGGCAGGCCGTCTTGCCGGTACCTCGGGCGCCGACGAGGATGCTCGAGAGGTTGGGGTCGCCGACCCCCTGCTCGAGGGCGGCATGAAGCTCTGCGAGGAGTCGGTCTCGACCTGCCATAATGGGTGGGACGGTGCCGAAGGCGGGCGTAAATGGGTTTCTCTCTGCCATGGGTAGGTCAGCTCCCTTCGCCTTGTTCGCCTATTTTCGCCTTGTTCGCCTATTTTCGCCTTGTTCGCCTCGCTTCGCAACGGACACTCGAATAAAACGGGTAGAAGCTGCCCTGAGGCATCAGGCAGAGGAGCGATCGCTCGCAGAGGAGGAGAGACATGACCCACGTCCACCGTCCGCCCACCCATATCAAGGTGCGTGGTGCTCGCGTCCACAACCTCAAGGGTGTCGACGTGGACGTGCCGCTGGGGCAGTTCGTGGGCATCGCCGGCGTATCGGGTTCGGGCAAGAGTTCGCTTGCGCTGGGTGTGCTCTATGCGGAGGGGTCGCGCCGCTATATGGACGCACTCTCCACCTACACGCGTCGCCGCCTGTCGCAGGCCTCGAGGGCACGGGTGGACGAGGTGCTGCACGTGCCTGCGGCGCTCGCCCTACGTCAGCGTCCGACGGTCCCGGGCGTGCGGTCTACCTTCGGCACCGCAACGGAGCTTCTCAACCACCTGCGCCTGCTCTTCTCGCGCGTGGGGACCTATCGCTGTCCTAACTGGCACGAGGTCCCGCCCAGCATGGCTGTCGCGCTCGAGCGACCGCTCGTGTGCCCCCGCTGCAACGTCGAGTTCATGGGTTTGGGAGCCGAGCAGCTCGCCTTCAACTCCGAGGGGGCCTGCCCCAGCTGTGGGGGTACAGGCGTCACGCGCGTCGTGGACGAGTCGAAGCTCGTGCCGGACGAGTCCCTCACCATAGACGAGGGCGCGGTGGCGCCTTGGGGCAACCTCATGTGGGACCTCATGAAGCAGGTGTGCAAGGCGATGGGCGTGCGGACCGACGTGCCCTTCTCAAAGCTCACGCCCGAGGAGCGCGACATCGTCTTTCACGGCCCCGCCGAGAAGCGGCATATCCTCTATCGCGCGAAGAAGAGTGAGACCTTCGCCGAGCTTGACTTCACCTACTACAACGCCGTCCGCACCGTCGAGAACGCGCTTTCCAAGGTCAAGGACGAGAAGGGCATGAGGCGCGTCGAGAGGTACCTCAAGGTGGGTCCCTGCGAGGACTGTGCGGGCACGCGTCTCAACGGGCGGGCGCGCTCCGTCACTATCCGGGGTGTAACCCTCGCCGAGGTCTCGGCGCTCACGCTCGATGGGCTCGCGAAGTGGGTGGCCGACGTGCCGGGGTCGCTTCCCGTGGAGCTTCGGCCCATGGCAGAGGCCATCGTGGACGGGCTGCGCGAGCCCCTGCTCCGCCTTCAGCAGCTGGGGCTGGGGTACCTCTCGCTCGACCGCGCGAGCTCGACCCTCTCGACGGGAGAGCTACAGCGCGTCCAGCTCTCCCGAGCGGTGCGCAACCGGACGACGGGCGTGCTCTACGTGCTTGATGAGCCCTCGATAGGCCTTCACCCATCGAACGTGGACGGCCTTCTCAAGGTGGTAGACGACCTGCTCGCAGATGGCAACACGGTCGTCGTCGTTGACCACGACGTGCGCGTCCTTGGGCGGGCAGACTACCTGATCGAGGTGGGGCCGGCGTCCGGTGCCGACGGCGGGACCATCATCGCCCAGGGTCGTGTCGCCGAGGTAGGGGGCGACCCGGCCTCTCGCATCGCCCCCTTCTTGACGGGCGAGCGGCGGGTGCGGATGCGTGAGCGCGCAGGCGCGGGATCAGGGGCGACGGTGCGCGAGGCTGTGTTCGAGCAGGGGGCGATCGAGCTTGTCACCAGGAGCATCCATACCGTGAGGCCACTTACGCTGCGCATCCCAAAAGGCAAACTCACGGCGGTGACCGGTGTCTCGGGCTCGGGCAAGACGACGATGGTGCTCGAGAGCCTGATACCTGCCCTGCGAGCCCAGCTGGCAGGTGAGGGGCTGCCCGAGCACGTGGTGAGCGTCGCGGCGCCGGGCATGCGACGCGTGAACCTCATCGATGCCACGCCCATTGGCGTGAACGTGCGCTCCACGCTGGCCACCTACTCAGGCGTCCTCGACGAGCTGCGCCGCAGCTTCGCGAAGACGCCTGACGCCGAGCGGCTGGGGCTTCGCGCAGGCGACTTCAGCTACAACACGGGCACGCTCCGCTGCCCTACCTGTGGCGGCACGGGACAGATATCACTTGACGTGCAGTTCCTGCCTGATGTGGACATACCCTGTCCCGACTGCGAGGGATCGCGCTACGCCTCTCAGGCGTGGGAGATCAAGATGCCCGCACGTCATGGAGTGAGCGGCGAGAGCGAGGGCCTCGTCTCCCTCCCTGAGCTCATGGCCTGCACGGTGAGCCAGGCATTGGAGAGGCTCTCGGGGCTGAGGAGGGTCGCCTCACGCCTCAGGGTGCTCTGCGAGCTGGGTCTTGGGTACCTGACCCTGGGAGAGGCCACGCCCGCGCTCTCCGGGGGAGAGGCGCAGCGCCTCAAGCTCGCGAGCGAGATCGGCAGGCACCAGGACGGCGCGCTCTTTGTCTTCGACGAGCCGACCATCGGTCTGCACCCGCTCGACGTGGAGACGCTCCTGCGCGTGCTGCAGGGACTCATCGGGAGCGGGGCGACGGTCATCGTGATCGAGCACGACCTGGACATGATAGCGAACGCTGACTGGGTGGTGGACATGGGACCTGGAGGCGGCGAGGAGGGCGGGCACATCGTGTGCGCGGGCACGCCCGAGGATGTGGCGGCCGAGCCCAGGAGCGTCACGGGCCGCTACCTCGCGCAGGAGCTGCGAGCGGGCGGCTAGCGACCGCGCTGGGCAGGGGCAGGACATCGGCCCCACAAGCTCACCCGTACGGTGGCACGTCGGGCGGCAGCCAGTCCCCCCTCGTGTTGATGCCGTGCCTGCGCGCGGCGGCGTAGAGCCTCTCGCGCTCCCGCGCGCCGATGAGACCCTCGTGATAGAGGGAGCTAGCGAGGTCCGACATGCGCCAGACGGCGTAGAGCCTCGCGCGCGGGTCCTTCCTGAGCTCCCTGTAGTAGTCGTAGGCCTCACCGTAGCGCCACGAGAGGGTCATGGCCAGGTAGTGGATGTCCTGCACCTCCCTGTCGTAGGGCCAGCGCCCGAGGTAGGAGCGCGCCGCTGCGGCCAGCCTGCGGCCCGAGGGGCAGTCGCTCGGGAACGCCCGGTCCCCGTGGTACAGGTCGCGGAGCGCCCTTATGCGGGCGCGGCAGGCCTCGCGGTCCTCCACGAGCGCGGGGTCCGCCTCTATCTCGGCCACGAGCGCCTCGACCGGCTCCGTGTCCCACCCCCCATGTATGGCCGCGCCATGCTCGCGGTGCTCCTTTCGCGCGATCCTCTCGTACGTGGCCACGTAGTCCTTGGGCATACGGCCTCACCCTCACCCCGGCGGGAGTATGTCAACGCCGCCGTCCGACAGCTTTGCGCGTATGGGGTCGCTGAGATCCGCAGTGATCCAGTAGTAGATCTTGACCCATACCCGGCAGCCGGTGCCCGGCAGGTCGTAAGCATACTCGAGTATCATTATGTCATCGCCTTGAAATTGCTCGCTAACATTGAGAGTTGGGTCACACCGTAGGATGCGGGAATCCAGGCTAACACTGTGAACCGCTTGGAGGACTGTCGCACGAGTGAATGAGTGTGAGCTAAGCTTCGAGCTTTGTCGCAAGCTCAACTGCTTTGCCAACAAGCTTTTCGCTACGCGTGCCGCCAAGCTTTCGGCTCACACGTTTCTCGGCACGTATCCGCACCCTCTCTCCCGTATGGAGCGGATACGTCGCAGCAGGAGGTATGTCACCGATCATCACGACAGCTTCTTGACCGTCGTCTTCCAGGATACGCAGTTTGTCCTTGGTAGATTGCGTGACGGTCAAAAGTACGCCCTCGATGGCCACCTCTTCGTTTTCGATATTCGCACTCGCGATAAGCTTTGCGGCACGCTCAGCATGACTGTGCGATATGCTCGCAGTCTTAGCCTTTCTACTGGACTCAGTCCATTCGAGCTCCAGGTCAAGAACACCTTTATCGACGGATTCGCAGAAGCTCTTCATGGCGGTGGCGACGCGCGGGCCAAGGTCGGTCAGGTGATCGACGAACTGGGAATTGTCGGGGTCATCTTCTCTCAGTTCGCTAATAAGCGTTGAGAACTCGATGAACGCTTGGTCCGCAAGGGGTTTGGCATCAAGTTCCGCCTCCACGTCGAAGAGGCCAAGGCCCTCTGGGTAGAGGTCATCCATGCGTGCTAAGGAGGGGGCGACTTGTATGACAACCGAGCCAGGCATAGGACTGGCTATCAGCGACATCTCTGTGCGGCTCGTGATGGCCGAGGGAAGCGAGCCCTCCG
The DNA here is from genome assembly GCF_001189515.2 of Olsenella sp. oral taxon 807. NCBI lineage: Bacteria > Bacillati > Actinomycetota > Coriobacteriia > Coriobacteriales > Atopobiaceae > Olsenella > Olsenella sp. oral taxon 807. The sequence goes on along the minus strand of NZ_CP012069.2, from coordinate 2,491,505 downwards.
CAGACCTATTTCCCATAAGAGATGCGCCTACGGCGTCAATGGTGCTCTGGATGGATGTCAACAGGTTGCCAACGGCCTTAACTGGTGCCGAATTGCCGAGGGCGGAGGGTCCGGTGATGTGTATGATGCCCGTCGATTCTGGCTCCTGCCCCGCGCTGTGCTTGCGTACGAAGGCAGCGACGCCAGAAAGAGCGGCATCTGCCGGGTTCTCTGGGACATCATAGGTGGCCTCTGGGTCAAAACCCAGTAGCGCCAGATAGTCATCCAGCTTAGTTCTCGTAGCCATCGATCATCACCTCCAGATACCCTGCCGATGGGTAGAGCCATCGGCAGTTCCCCTCTTCATAACGGGTCTTAGACCAGAATTGGTCCCAATACCCCCTCGCTGCCGAATAGTTATAATTGTTGTCAATGGTCGTAGGCGGCACTGGGAACAAATAGGCATCAACCAAAGGGTTGAGCTTGTCTGTAATGGGGCTTCTCCTGAGAAGCACCTGAGTCACAAATTGACTGCGTGGATCTGAGATGCCGTTGCTGTAGCTGCTCTCGTCTACGAGATAGACTACGTCAATGTCATGCGGCTCCTCTTCGGAAGTTATGAAGCTTCCGCCGATCCATGTTGCGGCCAACTTGCCATATGCCTGCCGCACAACTGCGGTGACCTCTTGAAACGCATCCCAAATCATTCGACGGACGGCATTGTCTGTCGGCGCGTATGTTTCCCCAAGCTCATCCATGGTCGTCAGGTACCTGCCATACGGAAGAACTTTGCGAAGCGCGCCGATTTCCTGCAGTTCTGGAATCAAGCTTCCTCCTTCCGTTTACTAAGCCCATCCAAGAGGGTTGCATTTAAGGAGACGCAGAACAAACGGCTTTCAACAAGTCGTAAACGTATATCTCCGTAGGCCGAAGAGACTCTGCGGCTGGCCAGACTGGTTTACTCTGTACCTTCCTAAGTATACGCCTCGCCCGACGAAAAGGATCGATAGCTGCCTTCCCTGGTGGCAATCGCAGAGCAAAGGTCCGTGCAGCCTCTCGAACCCTTCTTTCACCAACTGCGCCATAGCGTGCGCCTCTCAGCCAGGAGCACCTCGTCGTCCATACCTTTGGATCGCCACGAGAGGAGGGAGCTGGCCATCATGGGCGATATCGAGCCCGGGGAGTGGGGCACGGCCCTGGGTGACGACAAACTTACGGAGGCGATAATTGAGCGTGTCGTGCGAACGCCCCGGACGCGCCGGAAGGCGGACACGTCCGTTCCGCCTCGGCCCACGGCGGGGCTCAGGCTAGGCGCCCGGCCTCCTTGCGGGGGTTCTCGCATCCCCTCTGCCCTGGCGCGCCCGGCTCGGTCAGCTGTCATGGCCTACGCCCGCCTGTCGGGCGTCTCTTTGGGTATGCCCGGATCGGCAACGCGCAGGGGTCTCGTGCGGATAACCGAAAACGGCAACGGCGCGCGAGGCGGTGTCCGAGCCTGTCGCTAGGCGTATCCGCATCGAGGCGGGGTGTCGGCCCCCTGCACGCGTGCGCGCTCACCCGTACGGCGGCACGTCGGGCGGCAGCCAGTCCCCCCTCGTGTTGATGTCGTGCCTGCGCGCGGCAGCCCAGAGCCTCTCGCGCTCCCGCGCGCCGATAAAGCCCTCGTGATAGAGGGAGCTGGCGAGGTCCGACATGCGCCAGACGGCGTAGAGCCTCGCGCGCGGGTCCTTCCTGAGCTCCCTGTAGTAGTCGTAGGCCTCGCCGTAGCGCCACGAGAGAACCATGGCCTCGAAGTAGGCGTCCTGCACCTCCCTGTCGTAGGGCCAGCGCCCGAGGTAGGAGCGCGCCGCCTCGGCCAGCCTGCGGCCCGAGGGGCAGTCGCTCGGGAACGCCCGGTCCCCGTGGTACAGGTCGCGGAGCGCCCGTACGCGGGCGCGGCAGGCCTCGCGGTCCTCCACGAGCGCGGGGTCCGCCCCTATCTCGGCCACGAGCGCCTCGACCGGCTCCGTGTCCCACCCCCCGAGCTCGACCAAGCCATGCTCGCGGTGCTCCTCGCGCGCGATCCTCTCGTACGCGGCCACGTAGTCCTTGGGCATACGGCCTCACCCTCCACCCGGCGGGAGTATGTCAACGCCGCCGTCCGACAGCTTTGCGACTATGGGGTCGTTGAGGTCTGCGGTGATTTTATAGTAGATCTTGACCCATATCTGGCAGCCGGTGCCCGGCAGGTCGTAGACGTACGCCCCTACGTAAAGCATAGTATCTCTACATGAGAGTATCATACAAACTGTAACGTTCGTTCCGTAGGGTCGCAGCCCTACGCCCCCTGACTTCGGAAGTACATACTATTCCCACCGCAGTCCCTTCTGCGCAGTTCCTATTGAACAAGACAGCTCGCCGACCTCTGGCGTCAGTGTGCATATCGTCGTGGTTCGCAGATAGCCGCCGGTTTCGAAGTATGTACAATAGATAGCCATGGGAACCCTCCTGCCGGTTGTGGCGCCTCGGTATCGTCCTGTCGCGACGGAACCATTCCGGTTCACAGGAGGTCCCCCTTGGGACCCCAACCCGGAACAGGTTCCACTTCCTCGATTCGGGTCATATCGTCTAGTGGAGGCTCTCGCAATGATTGAGCTCGTCAATGTGTCAAAATCGTTTTCGGACGGCGCCTACAAGCATGTTATCCTGCGCGATGCCTCGGTCACGTTTCCCCAAGGAAAGATTTCAAGTATTGTTGGCAGATCTGGGTTGGGCAAGTCGACAATCCTGAAACTCATTTTTGGTGTCGAATCGGTCGACAACGGGTCAATCCTAGTCGATGGGACTGATGTTGTGTCTGCGAGTCCTTCTGTTATTCGGGATCTCAGGCGCAGCACCATAGGCTATGTATTTCAGACGTTTAATCTCGTCAACGCGTTGACGGTCGAGGAGAATATCTTGCTCCCACGGTTCTTCAGTCAGCATGATACTGGCATGATGGGGCTTGACCATCTGCTGAAGATCCTTGATCTGCCAAAGTCTATATTGGGGCAAAATGTCTCAACTATCAGCGGGGGCGAGAAGCAGCGCGTTGCTATAGCACGTGCCCTTATCAATAACCCCACCGTTCTCCTGGCAGACGAGCCTACCGGTAACCTTGATCTTAACAACGAACGCAGGGTCATCGAACTCTTTAGACGCATTAACGATGAGATGGGCATTACCATCATCTCTGTTACCCATAGTCATGCCGTGGCCGAGGGTGCTGATATGCTTTTCTCAATCATTGAGGGAGACGTTCGCCAGGTTTCTCTTGATGACTTTCTTGTCTAGCCGCTTATGCAGTCAGGATGGGTGACAAATCAGATGAAGACAGGCCTGCTCCTTCTCGCTCGCAGGGACTACCAAATCAACGGAAGACGTAATAGGCTGACTATACTTGCGGTTGGGATATCAGTGCTCCTCATCTCGTCAGTACTCGCGCTGTCCGAGTCATTCTATGCGAAAATGTTGGATGAGATGAAAGTCTCGGATGCAAACGTCCTCACGATCGCATTTGGTAGTGGGGCAAATCCCCTCAACTATACGTATCAGAGTCTCTATACCGAACGTGACATCAGCCTCGTCAGGCAAGTCAAAGACGTGTCGAATGTTACTGGCGTTAAGGGGGTGGGCATTGAGTCCTTGGTGTATGGTACCTGACTTTGGCGTACAACCTTGATTTCTAGTGCTAAATCGACCCTTTCGACTCCTCCTGGCCTGTGGCCTTGAGGGAGGGGAACCTGTATCCGAGGATCCTGTCGTACTCACCCTTCGTGAGGTGGTAGTGGTCAAGGGGGAGCCCCGTGACCTCCTTGAGCCTGTCGATGACGGGCGAGGACCGCGAGATGTTGACGTACCTGCGCTCCGACACCCTCACCGCCCTGAACCCGCGCATGAAGCCGAAGAGCTGTCCGGAGCCGAACTCGTCTCCGAGCACGTGCACCTGCAGCAGGCGGACGAGCAGCACGGCGACGTAGCAGATGAGGAAGTGCCCGACTATCGAGTCGTGCCTCCGCAGGTAGACGGGTCGCGCGTCGAGCTCGGACTTCATGACCCGGAACGTCTCCTCGATCCGCCACAGGCGGTGGTAGGTGTCGTACACCTCGGCCTCGGGCATGTCGGCCTCGCTCGTGACCAGCATGTTGTAGCCGGCGAGCGAGCGGGCCCTCCCTATGGCCTTGCGGTTGAGCGTGGCGACGACGCGCTCGTCGTCCCTGACCTCGCCCTCGGAGTCGACGGCCACGAACGTGACGTACTTGGCGCTGTCGCCGTACTCTGACCTCCTCGCCTCCGCGAGCCTGAGCCTCCTCGCCTTCTCCACCTGCCGGTTGATCTCGCGGAGCTGCTTGGAGCGGAGCCTGGGGCTGAAGGTGACGACCCTCCGCTCCCGCAGCTCGACAGTCCCCTTCCCGCCGCCCTCCCTCGACACCCTGTACTCGAAGTCCCCGGTCACGGACTTCGTGCGATGGTGGATCCTGCCGTCCCTCCCCAGGTGGTCCTCCCACCCCTCCTCCGACAGCACCCAGGCGAGCTCCCTCGCGGGCAGCCGCCTCACGCTCTTGGAGAACAGGTACCCGTCGCCCGCCAGCACGGCGTCGGCGACGTTGTCCGCGCAGTTGAGGCCCTTGTCTGCCACTCGCACGGTCCTGCCGGTCATGTGGTGGCGCTCCTTGAGCGCCCCGATGACCTCCCGGATCCTCGGCCTCTCGCTCTCGTTGCCGGGATATATCTCGAGCCCCATCGGCACGCACCTCGCGTCGAGCAGGAGCCCCATGCCGACTATGGGGTCAGCCCTCCGCTCCTTGGAGGGCCCCTTCCTGCGCAGGCCGTCCTCGCGGTCTATCTCGAAGTAGAAGTTCGTGCAGTCGAAGTAGGAGCGTGACGTGTCGCGGCCGAACAGCTCGCCCACGCGGGCGTTCGCGGCCTCGACGACCTTCCTGTACTCGTGGCCGAGGTAGGAGATCCCGTCGTAGAGCTGGCCGAGCGAGAAGGACGGCTCCTCCCCGAGCAGCGGCAGGACGTCGTGGAAGGTCCTCGACTTCGAGCACGGGGCGACGACGCGCGCGCAGACGAGCGACTCCAGGAGCCCGTCGAGGGAGAAGCGGAACCCCGACGCCATCTGCAGGTACCCGATGTCGGCCGGGATGCCGAGCCGCCTGTACAGGGCCTTGACGGGGAAGTGGCCCATGTGGCGCTCGGGCGTCGAGTCGCCGACGAGCCTCGCCCCCTCCCTCGCCCTCGACGCCCTGGCCTCCTCGTTCATCGCCGCCACCTCGGCCCTGAGGCGCGCCACCGGGTCGGGGATGCCGGACTGCTCCAGCTCGTGGACGTAGCCGACGGCCCTCACCGAGCGGTGCGTGCCGTAGCCGCGGCCGGGGTCGTAGGTGCTCTCGTAGATCTGCAGGTACGTGCCCTTCTTGTTCCTCGTCTGCTTGAGGAAGTACGACATCCCGGGCCCCCTTCCGCCCGTCGGTTCCCATGCTCTGATATAGCACTATAGCACTAGAAACATGATCCATGTGAGAAATCTTGTCAAGTCTCGCGGAGACAGCAAAAACGCCAGCTCGGGGCTGGCGTCGGCTTCGGTTTCGTTGTCGTCGGGTCAAAGAATCCTAGTGCTAGATCCTAAAGACGGGAAATCAGATGAAGACAGGCCTGCTCCTTCTCGCTCGCAGGGACTACCAAATCAACGGAAGACGTAATAGGCTGACTATACTTGCGGTTGGGATATCAGTGCTCCTCATCTCGTCAGTACTCGCGCTGTCCGAGTCATTCTATGCGAAAATGTTGGATGAGATGAAAGTCTCGGATGCAAACGTCCTCACGATCGCATTTGGTAGTGGGGCAAATCCCCTCAACTATACGTATCAGAGTCTCTATACCGAACGTGACATCAGCCTCGTCAGGCAAGTCAAAGACGTGTCGAATGTTACTGGCGTTAAGGGGGTGGGCATTGAGTCCTTGGTGTATGGTAACAGCAAGAGAATACTCGCCTCAACGCTCAAGGGAGTCAGCGCTGATTTTTTCACGAACTTCAATATAGGGTATTCGGGGAGCTTCCCGAATACGGACGAAGAAGTTCTCATAGGTGCATCGGTGGCCAGCGCATCCGACCTCAAGATAGGGGACAGGTTGGTGGCCACTGTCAAGGGTGAGAAACGCGAACTAAGGGTTTCTGGAATCCTGGATAGACAGGAAGAGCAGCTCTTCTCCACTTTCCCTGCGGAGGTTAACCAACTTGTTGCGACGAATGTCAGTAACCCCCTGTTTGCCGGCAGTGATTACATGTACCTGTCCGCTATCGCCAATGACACATCGAGACTTTCCGAAATTAGCGCAGAGATAGAGGGTAAGCTTGGCGAGGATGACGACCTCACTGCTGCGCTTCAGAACACGGGCTTGAGGCCCCTCGTTGCCACCCGGCAGAACGTCTTGGATATGCTCGGCACGTGGTTTGGCTACATCTCTCTCTTCATTTATGCAGTGGCGGCGTTGATCGGAATAATCTGCACAATAGGGACTGCGGTGGGAATCTTGGACCGAGACTCGCTCGATCGCTGAGCCAGCTGCATGGTAAGGGGGTATGGTCCAAGTCCCGGACACGTGGTGCGGATCAGGCACCACCCCTATGATAGCCCAATCTCCGGTCGATTCCCTTGACATGCTCGATCAATAGGTCGAGCCCCGCCTCTGTCATCGTCCCGAGCCCCACGTTCGCGCCGATCGTCGGCCAGGGGCTCTCGTCGCCTCCCCCGACCTCCCCACGCGAGAGCAACGTGACGTCGAAGGTCGACGCGCGCGACTCGCCTGCCTCCCCGAAGCGCACCTCGACCTCGACCTCCTCGTCCTCGTCGTAGTCCTTGAGGTACCCTATCAACTGGCCCACGTTCATGCTGCCAACCCCAAATCTCTCCTGTACTGCATCGGGCTCCTATAATCGAGGTCGCTCTTGATCCTGACGTCCCTGTACCACCTCAGGTACGCGTCGAGCATTCTCATGAACTCGTCGATCGTAACCCCGCTCCAATCGCACCCGTAGAAGAACTCTATCTTGAGGCGGCCGAAGAAGCCCTCGCACCTCGCGTTGTCAGGGCTGCACCCCTTCCTCGACATCGACCTGACCAGGCCGTCCGCCTCGCAAATCCCGATCCACCCCGGCCAGCGATAGTGGCTGCCCCTGTCCGAGTGCACGGTCGGACGGTCGCCCTCGCGCAGCCACTCGCACGCGCCGAGCAGCGACGAGTTTGCCATCTCCGCGTCGGGCGAGGTCGAGATCGACCAGCTCAGCGGCATGCCGTCGAAGCAGTCCACGATCGGCGAGAGATAGACCTTGCCAGCCGGGATGCGGAACTCGGTCACGTCGGTCACCCACTTCTCGTTGGGGGCGTCGGCCCCGAAGTCGTGCCTCCCCCGCTCGTCGCGAAGCAGGTTCGGGGGCGCCTCGGAGATCTCGCCCCCATAGGAGCTGTAGCGCCGTCTTCTCCTCGCCACCCTCGCGACCAGGCCCTCCTCTCCCATGATGCTGCGGACGGTCCACTCGCCGACGCGCCCTCCCGGCTCGCTGCCTGCGTTGACCCGCGCCGTGATGCGCCTGTAGCCGTAGGTGCCGCCACTGGCCTCGAATGCCTCCACCACGGCTTTCCTGGCAGCGGCATGCTCCTCTGTCTCGCCCCTGAGCTGCGCGTTCCTCGCGTACTCGTAGCTGCTCTTGGCCATGCCCACCGCAGGCAGGATCTCGCAGAGCTTATACTTGTCCCTCAGCGCCGTCGCCATCGCCGCCTTCTCCGCGTTGGTCAGCAGCTCCGGGTCGGCGCCCGGGTCTTTTTTTACTATCTCGAGGGTCGCCTGGCGAACGTCCAGCTCCAGCTGCACCCTCCTGAGCTGCGTCTTCGCCTCGCGCAGCATGTCCTGCAATACCTCGACGTCATCGGGCAGGTCGTCGAACCTCTTGCTCACGGGCTCTCCCTTCCTCTCGGGTTCCCCGCCATTATCGCCCATCATCTCCCTGCGCCAGAGGTAGGGTGCCGTTCTCGACACGCCGTGTCGCTCGGCTATCTCCGCGGCGGACCCGTCCCTCGCCTCGAGCTCGGCGACGACCCGCACCTTCCTCTCGAGGGAAATCGCCTCCCTCCTGGGCCTCGGACCTCGGTGCCTTCGCCGTCCCGGCGCGAGCTCGTCGACCCATTCGCAGAGCTTCTCGCGGCTCTTGGGGTAGCCAAGGGCCCTCATCGTCCTTGCCAGGCTCTTGCCGTGCTCGAGGTAGTGCTCGACGGCTCGCCGCCTCATTTCGGCGGTGTACTTCGGGTTCGTGGCAAACCTGCTTGCGGGCACCTCGCCGGTCCTCTTGTACTCGTTCCACCATGCTCGCAGCGCGGACCTCGTCGGGTACCCGAGCTCGGCGATGGTATCAGCATAGCTATGGTCGAATTTGATGAAGGTCTCTATCGCGAGCCTTCTCCTCTCCTGGCTGTACATGTGGTCTTCCTCCCGGTCCCGTCTCGGTCCAAGATTCCCACCGCAGTCCCATAAATATTGTTAACATATTTGTTATCACTATTCAGGAGAAGTACCGCGATATCGCCATCTATAAAGTCGTTGGCGCATCTCGGCGACAAATCAAGACGATCTATGTTATCCAGAGCATTGCCATCGGGCTACTTGGTACGGTCTTTGGGCTTATATGTGGAATCGGACTCTCTAAAGCAGCGGAACATGCCTTGGGATGGGCGGGCCACCTTTCCTTTCTGTCTATATCCCTTCCCCTGCTAATCGGCATTGGCTCACCCGTGATAGCCGGTCTAGCAGCATCTGCGAAGACCGATAATGTAAGCATCAACATTCTTTCTGGTGGTCAGTAGGGCGAACGTGAACGCTAAAAGGGATCACAATGCATACCCTCAAAAAGGACTCCAGGTACATGCGTTTAATCTCTGTGATGAGTATCGTCTAAACGTAATCATAGACCTTGACGGTAAACATCTGGGATAGTGCCCCAGAATCTGAGGGGCACTATCCCAATGACGTTTGCCCAGTTGAGACGATTTCTTAGTGCCCCAAAAACCTGCGGGGCACTATCATTGGCGCATCTCGGCTAGCCGAGCAGCGCCCTGAACTCGGCTGTCGTGTAGGTGCGCTCTCCGGACGGCAGGGAGAGGGTGAAGACCTCGCCCTCAAAGTCGTCCCACTGCGTGTTGAGCCTGCTGTATGCCGCGCCCATGGCGACGTAGTAGGGGTTGATGATGTTGAAGTAGTGGCCCATCCGAAGATACTCGCTGGGATACGCTAGAGACCAGTTATGGAGGCTGTTGGCGTTCTCCCACGTGAGCCGTCTGTCGGGGTGCTCCGCCACGTATGCGTTGTAGACTGCCTCCTCGCCCATCCAAACATCAACGGCCCTGTCATGTGCGCAACCCCACGCGAGGTTCTCGCCAACACTAAATATTTCGGGGTGCCACAACAGCTTAGTACCCACGTTGGTCTGTATGGCGGACTGGGCCATCAGGGTCGGCGTGAGCTTGAGCTCGGAAAGCCCGCGCGCCGCGCGGGCGGCGTTGGTCTGGTCCACTATCGTGAGCGCCTTGCGTATGTTGTCGAGGTGGAACGCGCTCTTGGGGTTGTCGGCGTCGACGAGCGTGTAGCCGGCCGCGGCGGTGTAGCCCTTCGCCTCGGCCTGGCTGGCGAGGGCTCCCACGTTGACGCCCAGGGACTCGAAGAGCCTCTGGCCGTTGGCGGGCTTTGAGGGCTTGCCGGGGTTCGAGCCGCCCGACGAGGAGGCGGCGTAGAGCTTGACGCCCTCCCCCGACCAGCCGATCTTAACCAGCCTGTCGTACTCGGCCTTGTCCGTGGTGTAGAGGTGCGTCCCCGCCGTGAGCCACCTGTTGTAGAGGCGGTAGACGGGGGCCTTCCCGCCGCTGTGGAGCGAGACGCCCTCCCGGCTCCAGCCACGGCTGGCGAGGCCGTCGTACTCGGCCTTGTCGGTGGTGTAGAGGTGCTCCCCCGACCAAGGGTTGTAGAGCCTCCAGACGCTGGCGCCGGAGGCCGGCGCCTCCCAGGCGGTGCCCTCGTCGCTCCAGCCCCTGCCCATGAGGCCCGCGCGCTCGCCGGAGTCCCTCGTGAAGAGGTGGTCGCCGTTCCACCGGTTGTAGAGGCGATAGATCCGCTGGGTGGTCGACGCCTGCGCCACCGTGGGCAACATGACCAGGGTGAGAAGCGCCAGTAGCATGGCAACGGTATGTAACGGTCTCTTTCTCATGATACCTCCCTTGGAATAGAACTGAACCTATGTTCAGATTATAAGCTCAGGGCCTAAGACTCAGGGGACGATTTCGCCGATGCGGTGATGTGGGCCAGACCGAGGGGATAGGGCTGGTTTTCGATCGGGCTCCGAGAGCAGCCACCCATAAGCTGAGGCTTCGTGAGTTCGTGTGGGTGGTTGCGTCACTGCCCTGGCGACGTGGGCCTCACCGTCAGGGTGATGACGCAGGAGTGTACACAGATTGGCTAAAATGACCTCTCGGTGCCACTTTGGGGCATTTGTGTACACTGTTGCGCCGTGGGCTTGGGTTGTGGGTGGCCTTGGGATCGCAACAGCATACGCAAATGCCCCACTCTGCAACCGGCGACTCACGTAAAGACGCACTCTGGGGGTGTCGCCCTCACGGAAAGGCGCATTTTGCGTGTGGGCCTCACCAAAGTGCGCATTCTGCAACTCGGGCGGTTGCGCAGAGTGCGCTTTTCCGTGAGAGCCCGCGCCCAGAGTGCGCTTTTCCGTGAGGGACCGCGCCTAGAATGCGCCTTTCCGTAGAGTGCGCTTTTCCTCACCTGCGCAAACGTGGAGCCACCTCACGCAAAGGCGCATTCTGCGCAGACGGCCTCACGTAAAGGCGCAGTCTGCACCCGGCACCTCACAGAAAACCGCACTCTGCGCCGGCGACGCCACCGCGACGTGACCGAAGGGCGCACTCTGGGCGGGCGACGTCACGGAAAAGCGCATTTTGCGTGTGGGCCTCACCAAAGGGCGCGTTCTGCATGCGAGCGGTGGTTGCGCCGAGAGGCCGTTTTCGCCGATCTGTGTACACTCCTGCGTCCCCACGTCTGCCCGCAATGGCGCAACAGTGTACACAAGTGCCCCGAAACGGCGCCGAGAGGCCATTTTCGCTGATCTGTGTACACTCCTGCATACCCACGGTCGCTCGCGCGACCGGGCGGGACCACGGGTCCCACGACACCGACGGCCCCATGGCCCCCGTGATGCCAGGGCGCTCGGACCTGAGGCCCACGCCACCGGAGCGGTGACGCCACCACCTACCCATACGGGCTCACGAAGCCTCTCAGAAAAAGCGCATTTTACCAAAAAATGCACTCTTGCTGCGGACTTGAGGGTCTGTTAGAGCTTCGCCCCCCATGGACGATGACTTTCGTGCCCGAGAATCTGCGGGGTACCGCCGTAGCGACGTTTTCCCAGTTGAGGATCATCTCATAGTGCCCCAGAAATCTTCACGTTCTTCGGCTGGCTGTTCAGAGCCGTTTTAAGTGATTCATGTAGCGAACGTGCGTCTATGCACCGAGCTTGTATGTCAAAAAAATATCATATATGATATATCGGCAGAAAGAACATACATGTTCGAGATTGACTACTACACCGACTCGTCTGGGTGCAGGCCGGTCGAGAAGTTCATCGACTCGCTCGGCGTCAAAATGAAGGCGAAGTTGTTCGGCAGGCTCGAGCTGCTTGAGGAGCATGGCAGCCAGCTGGGGATGCCGTATTCGAGGTACCTCGAGGACGGCATCTTCGAGTTGCGCATCGTGCAAGGAAGCGACATCATCCGGGTCATGTATTTCATCGCCGTCGGCGACAGGGTCATCTTGACCCACGGGTTTGTCAAGAAGACGCAAAGGACGCCTAGAAGCGAGATAGACAAGGCGAAATCCCTGCGGGAGGATTGGGGGAAGAGAAATGAGTGATTTCAGGAAGCATCTTGCCGACTCCATGGAAGACCCAAAGTTTGCGGCTGAGTGGGACGCTCAAGCGACGGAGCGCGAGATCATGCGGAAGGTCGCGCAGGCGAGGATTGACGCAGGCATATCCCAGAAGGAGCTTGCCGAGCGTTGCAACATGAGGCAGTCGAATCTTTCGCGGCTGGAGAACGGCAACGCCAACCCGTCGGTCGAGACCCTCGGGCGCATCGCCCACGGTCTTGGCAAGAGACTCGAGATCAGTTTCGTTTAGCGAAACTAAGCCCAGGATGAGGTGGGATGCACGCCGTCTGTAGGCTTAAAGGCGATAAGTCCACTTTTCAGGGCACCACGGCGGGCCGGATTCGTAGGAGCGCTCAGACTGGGATGCCAGCAAGCAGACACGCAAGCTCGCTGGTATCCCACGGGAAAGACCGCCGGTTGCCGACCTCGCCCGGCGGGCGGGTGGCGGCTGGGAACGGGGGCGACCAAGCGGGCCCGGAGGCGCGGCCTCGAGCGATGCTCCTGTGCCCACGTCGATGACAGGATCATATGGTTGTGTCACGGTGGTGGGCATGCCACCGTTCCCGTCTACTAGGTGGTGGGCATGCCACCGTTCCCGTCTACTATTCTGTACATGTTTACTCGCGACGCATCAGAAAAACGTGGCATGCCTCATGGGGAGGTGGCATGGACGCCATCTATTCGGCAACGGCACTACGCGACCATCCGTGTGAGGTGAAGCAGGCGGCACGCAGGGGTCTCGTGCGGATAACCGAAAACGGCGGCGCCACGTGTTCTGCTCAGAGGATGTATTCAAGCGCGAGATGGCCAGATGCTGTGGAGCGAGCGCTCTATGCGGAGCATGTTTCGCAGGCAATCCTACGTAGACGCATGGACGTTGAGGCGGGCAATTGCGTTGAGGGTATTGATGCGGCAAAGAGTGCTGTTGCGTTGAGACACTCGCCAGGATTGTCCGACCATGGCCAGGTTGATACTCACCAGCTCCTTTTTGGCAGATGTCGCGCGTCTACATACATGGAGTCGTCTCTCAACGTCGAGTGAGGTGAGCTGCCGATATCCGCAGCGTTCCCGTCCTCGCCATCCTCTATGCCTTCCAGATACTTACGCTTCTGAGCTCGTAGCTCTTCGCATGCCGTGAGATGGAGTACTCGAAGGGTGTCCCGTCTCTTTTTTCTGAGACCCGCAAGCGCTTCTGAAACGCAGGCGCAGCGGGTACCAAGAGAGGGACAATACGGCGTGCGTGAGTGGCACGACATGCGGGGGTGTGCCCTCTCGTACGAGGGCGGGCGTGGCGATGTCCCGACCCAACCCGACCCAGGGCCATACCCGCAACGAATGGCAAGGAGCTTCCCCATGGCGCTTCGCAAGACCACGGACACGAATGACCGCGCCACCATTAGGCGCACCCTCCACTACTTCTGGTGGGTAACCAAGCAGAGGCCCGGCGCCTTCGCACTCTCCATCATCAGCTCCGTGGGCTACATTGCCTTGCTCACCTTTGCCAACACCTACGTGATGGGTCGTATCGTTGACCGCGTGCAGGCGTCGCCGGTCGCCGCAGACCAGGTGTTTTCGGTGTTCGGACCTTATATCCTGGCGCTGCTCGTCGTGAACGTGGTGGGTCAGACCCTCTCGAAGCTGCAGGACTACTCTGTCTACCGACTCGAGATCAACGCTAACTACCAGCTTTCGCGTCTGTGCTTTGACACACTCTCAAACCAGTCGATGACCTTCCATAACAGCCGTTTTGGCGGGAGTCTCGTGAGCCAGACCTCGCGCTTCGTCTCGGGATACTCGGGCCTCGTGGACGTCCTCACCTATGCGCTCTGGCCCACGGTCGCCTCGGTCGTTCTTACCATCGCCATACTTGCGCCCATCGCGCCGAGCTTCGTGGCCATTCTCTGCGCCATGCTCGTGCTCTATGTGGTTCTGGCCTACCGCATGTACAAGAGGATCCTCGTGCTCGCCTCCGATGCCTCCAACGCCCAGAACAAGCTTTCGGGCGTGCTCTCCGATGCCGTCACGAACATCCTCGCCGTGAAGACCTACGGTCGCGAGGACTTCGAGCGTGAGACCTTCACGCGGGCGGATCGCGATGCCATGGCGGCGGAGAACCGCAACATGCGCGCCACTATGAGGCGGGGGTTCACCACCTCCTTTCTCATCACAATCATAATGTTCATCGTCTCGATCTTCGTCTCGGGCGGTAATGCCTGGTTCGGCATCAGTGCGGGTACGCTCGTCATGATGTTCACATACACCTATCACCTCACGATGAATTTCAACTACTTTAACTCCATGATGGCACGCATCAACCATGCCCTGGGAGATGCGGCCGAGATGACGCGCGTGCTCGACGAGCCCACGCTCGTGGCGGATGACGAGGGAGCTCAGCCGCTGGTCGTGCGCGAGGGCACCATCGACTTTGAGCACATAGGCTTTCGCTACCCCGACGCGCAGGAGGATGATAGGGTCTTTTCTGACCTCAACTTGCACATACCGGCGGGCCAGCGCGTGGGATTGGTGGGGCGCTCGGGTTCTGGCAAAACGACGCTCACCAAGTTGCTGCTGCGTCTGGATGACGTGCAGGAGGGCCAGGTGCTCGTGGACGGTCAGGACGTGAGCCACTGCACCCAGCAGTCCCTTCGCCAGCAGGTCGCCTACGTGCCTCAGGAGGCACTGCTCTTTCACCGCACGATTCGCGAGAACATCGCCTATGGCAGGCCAGCTGCGAGTGAGGACGAGATTCGCTCTGCGGCCGTCAGGGCCAACGCCCTCGAGTTCATTGAGCGCCTGCCCCAGGGCTTCGACACCCTTGTGGGCGAGAGGGGCGTCAAGCTCTCGGGAGGACAGCGCCAGCGCGTGGCCATCGCCCGTGCCATCCTGGTGGATGCCCCGATCCTGGTCCTGGACGAGGCGACCTCGGCTCTTGACTCCGAGTCCGAGGCGCTCGTGCAAGGCGCGCTCGAGAACCTCATGCACGGACGCACGGCCATCGTGGTCGCGCACCGCCTGTCTACGGTGGCCTCTCTCGACCGCATCGTGGTCCTCTCGCACGGCAGGGTCGTAGAGGACGGTACACATCATGAACTCGTCGAGGCGGGCGGAGAGTATGCCGGCCTCTGGGATCGTCAGACTGGCGGCTTTCTTGAGGGTGCGGATGCGAGCGAGGGGTAGGGTTGCCCGCAGGCGCGGAACTCAGAGGAGCAAACGTCATCGAGCAACCGCCCGCCAGATTCTGGGGTACCTTCGAAATGAGCTCAACTGGGCAAACGCTGCCGAGCAACCGCCCGCCAGATTCTGGGGTACCTTCGAAATGAGCTCAACTGGGCAAATGCTGCCGAGCAACCGCCCGCCAGATTCTGGGGCACTAAGCCCCCGCCCCGCGCCCCCGCGAGCCTCACCCTCCCCGCTCCGCGCGATCCATGCGGTTCAACTCATAGTTCAACCGAGCGTTACGTGAGGATACCGTGACCCCATACTTTATTGAACTTATCTATTGAACTTTAGCCAATCAATGCTATTCTCATGAACTGGGTTGAACTTCCCAACAGTGAACGGACGATATTGAACTTCTAGGAGGTGCCACATGGCTCACGTAACTCAAACGACATTTGCTACAAGACTGAAGGAAACCATGGAAGAGCGGAGCCTCAAGCAGGTTGATCTCGTGCAGCTTGCCTCAGAGCGCGGTCACAAGCTGGGGAAAAGCCAGCTCTCGCAGTACCTGAGTGGCAAGACCGAGCCAAGGCCCGAGATGCTCAACGTCCTGTCCGAACTGCTCGGGGTGTCCATAGACAGGCTGAGCGTCACCGCGCCCGAGGCGTCCATCCCGAAGGTCCCCGCAGAGGGTGCCGTGTTTGCCCACGATGCGACGCGCGCCAGGGACAGGAGGCCCACCCAGGCAATCAGGCGCAGCGGCACGGGGAAGGGCAGGGTCATACGCACGTTCAGGAAGTCCTCTAAGCTTGATAGCGTCCTCTACGACGTGCGGGGTCCCGTCCTCGACGAGGCTACCCGCATGGAGGACGAGGGCGAGCACGTTATCAAGCTCAACATCGGCAATCCCGCGCCCTTTGGCTTTCGCACCCCCGACGAGGTCGTGCGCGACATGCAGAGGCAGCTCGTGAACTGCGAGGGCTACTCGTCGAGCCGCGGCCTCTTCTCGGCGCGCAAGGCTATCATGCAGTACGACCAGCTCAAGGGTATCCCCAACGTGGACGTGGACGACATCTACACCGGAAACGGCGCCTCAGAGCTCATCAACCTCGCAATGTCGGCGTTTCTCGACGACGGAGATGAACTTCTGGTTCCCTCCCCGGACTACCCGCTGTGGACCGCCTGCGCGACGCTTGCCGGAGGAGAGGTCGTTCACTACGTCTGCGACGAGCAGCAGGACTGGTATCCCGACCTCGAGGACATCCGCTCCAAGGTTACGCCGCGTACCAAGGGCATTGTTATCATCAACCCCAACAATCCCACGGGCTCCCTCTACCCGCGTGCGGTCCTGCAGGAGATCGTCGAGGTAGCCCGTGAGCACCACCTCGTGATCTTCTCGGACGAGATGTACGACCGTCTGGTCATGGACGGGCAGGAGCACGTCTCGATCGCGAGCCTCGCTCCCGACCTCTTCTGCGTCACGTTCAACGGCCTCTCGAAGTCGCACATGATAGCGGGCTACCGTATCGGCTGGATGAGCCTCTCGGGAAACAAGCGCATCGCGAGAGACTACATCGACGGCATCAACATGCTCTCTAACATGCGTCTTTGCTCCAACGTTCCCGCCCAGTCCATCGTCCAGACCTGCCTTGGGGGCCATCAGCGCGTCAAGGACTACCTGGTGCCTGGCGGGCGCGTCTACAACCAGCGCGAGTATGCATACGATCGCCTCTCGAGGATGGAGGGCGTCACGGTCGTAAAGCCGCAGGCGGGGTTCTATATCTTTCCGAGGCTCGATCCCGAGCGCTTCCATATCACGGATGATGATCAGTTCGCGCTTGACCTGCTCAAAGACAAGCACGTGCTCATCGTGGGTGGCAAGGGCTTCAACTGGGAGACGCCCGGTTACTTTCGCATCGTCTACCTGCCGCGCATGCACACGCTGCAGGACGCCCTCGATGCGATCGAGGACTTCTTGAGCTACTATCATCAGTAGGCCAGCGAGGATCGCGTGTCTGGCGCTGGGCAGGCACGCGCATATGGCAGGCGCTCACGACGGCTTCCCTGTGAGGAGGGCTTATGCTCAAGGCGAACTATCACACCCATACCGTGCTCTGCGATGGCAAGAACACCGCTGAGGAGATGGTCAAGCGCGCGTTGGACCTTGGCTTTGAACACCTGGGCTTCTCTGGCCACATGGATCCGGGCGTCCACATGGACTGGCCCACCTACGTGGCAGAGGTCAGCCGCCTGCAAGGGCTCTATGGGGAGAGGCTCGATATCCTCATGGGTGTCGAGCTCGATATCGTCTACGATCCCTCCTGCTGCCCTGAGGCGGAGTACGTGATCGGATCGACGCACTTTCTGCCCACAGACGAGGGCCTCATGGCCGTGGACTGGACGTATGAGGTGTTGCAGCAGCTCTGCCTCGAGTCATTTGGCGGTGACTGGTACGCGCTCGCTCGCGCCTACTATGAGCTCGAGGCGCAGGTGTATGACCGCACGCACTGTAGCTTCGTGGGGCACTTTGACCTCGTGACGCGCTTCAACGACCGAGCGCACGACTTCGACGAGACCGACCCACGCTACACGGGTCCAGCCCTTGAGGCCATGAAGCACTTGGTGGAGCAGGGCGTGCCCTTCGAGATCAACTGCGGTGGCGTGAACAGGGGACGCAAGGCCGAGCTCTATCCGCGCCATGAGCTGCTTCATGCGCTGCATGACTTTGGCGGGGAGATTCTCATCAACTCTGACGCGCACCAGGCCGAGAAGCTGGACGGCGGCTTCGATGTGGCGATCGCGACGGCCATCGAGTGCGGCTTCACGCATGTGAACATCCTTGCGCACGACCTAGTAGGTGGCGTCGAGTTCAGACAGCTCGCACTCGACGCGCTGTAGTGCCTGCGCTCGTCCCGTTTGCGCAGCCAGCTCCTGTGGCGGCTCCGCTCCTCTCAGCTGGCAAATATGTTCTTGATGGTGTCGTCCCTTCTCCCTCAGCCGCGACCCCCTTTCTGAGATGCTGCTACGCTAGTATCGTCCATGCAGGTCTCTAAGGTGAGCAGGTCTTGAGGAGGAGTCGCTTGGTGGACAAAACGGACATGACGGGTGGCCAGAGCCCGATCGATGCCGATGATCCCATCTTCGGCGGGCGCCGCGACGAGTTTGTGACCATGCTTGATGACTTCATGGGCAGGGTCTTGGCCATTCGCGCGAGGCTTAAGGCCGAGCGGGGAGAGGATCCCGTGGAGCATTGCCTGGGCAGGGTCAAGAGTGCGGCGAGTCTGCATGAGAAGTGTCAGCGCAAGGGTCTGCCCGAGACCTGCGAGGCAGCCTTCGAGCACGTCCGCGACATCATCGGTATCCGCGTGGTCTGCGCCTTTCTGAACGACGTCTACTTGATGCGTGACAGCATCTCTGAGCTGCCGGGTGTCGAGGTCGCGTGCGAGAAGGACTACATCCGTCATGTGAAGCCCAACGGCTACCGTAGCCTGCATCTGGTGCTCTTGGTGGACGGCAGGACCTACATCGAGGTGCAGATCAGGACGATCTCGCAGGATACCTGGGCGGCTCTCGAGCACCAGATGAAGTACAAGCACGAGATCGCAGGTGATGCGTCGCTCATAATCGCCGAGCTCAAGCGTTGTGCCGATGAGCTTGCCTCGACGGACATCTCGATGCAGACGATTCGTGACATGATTCGCGGCACCATCCCGCGCGATGTTGTTGCAGTGAGGGAGGACGTGCAATGAAGATCTTGGTCGCAGAGGACACACGCGACCTCAACCGTGCCCTTGAGGTGATACTCGAGCAGAGCGGCTATGAGGTGACCTGTGTCTTTGACGGGCGGGAGGCACTCGACAGGGCGCTCTCGCAGAGCTTTGACGGCATCATCCTCGACATCATGATGCCCAAGATGGACGGCCTCGAAGCCCTGCGCGAGATGCGCGGGCGTGGTATCGTGGCGCCCGTCCTCTTGCTTACGGCGAAGGCCGAGGTGGACGATCGCGTGGTTGGCCTTGACGCCGGGGCTGACGACTATCTTCCCAAGCCCTTCGCGATGAAGGAGCTTCTTGCCCGCGTACGCGCCTTGTGCAAGCGTCGCTCGGGCTATTCTGACGTCGATCTCAGCTTTGGGGACATTCGCTTGCGCGCTGACACCTTTGAGCTTGCCTGCGAGAACACGGTGCGCCTCTCCGTGAAGGAGCTGGAGCTCATGCAGCTCCTGATACGGAATGCCGACCATCCCCTGGCATCTGAGTTCGTGTTGGGCCGGATCTGGGAGGATGATCGCTCGGCGACGGGGGAGACGCTCGCCCTCTATGTTTCTTACCTTAGGGCCAAGCTCAAGGCAGTGGCATCAACGCTTGCGGTGATGGTGAACGACGAGGGTGGTATTCGGCTCGTTGCCCGCGAGGTCGCCGTGCGTTGACGGACCCTGAGGGCAAGTACTCACGCGCACACGGGGGGAGCAGGTCATGGGGGCCACGTCCATACAACGCCTACGTACGAAGTTCATCGCGGTCATGCTGGGTGCGTTCTTCTTGACCATGCTCCTCATAGCGCTGCTCGTCAATGGGGCGTACGTCAGCCTTGCGCAGGCGCGGATGAACAGCACCTTGCAGTCCATCATCGAGAACAATGGCCAGCTTCCCGTGATCGACGTGGACAACCTGGCTCCTAGCAGCGGGCTTGGTTTGCGCTATTTCGTCGTGACGCTGCGTGCTGACGGTACGTTCGAGGAGCTTCGCAATGACAGCGACAAGTCAATAGATCGACAGCACGCCCAGGAACTGGCCAGGAAAGCCGCCTCTTCCATCTTTACGTCGGGATCGATCGACAACTACTACTATAAGGTTTCAGACTCCCCAACCGCAGACGGTAGGAAGGTCATAGCCTTCATGAACGGTTCGGTCGAGCTGGAAGAGGGCAGGCAGGTCATGGGCTATACCCTCGTCTTTCTGGGCGTGGGGTTGCTCCTTGCCTTCGTGCTCGTGTGGTTTATCTCCATGCGGGCCATCAGGCCCGAGATTGAGGCGGCACGGCGCCAGAGCGAGTTCATCACCAACGCGAGTCACGAGCTCAAGACCCCGCTTGCCGTCATACGTGCCAACACTGAGCTGAGCGAGACCATCCAGGGCGAGAGCGAGTGGAGCCAGTCCACGCTCCGGCAGGTCGACTACCTCGATGGTCTCGTGAAGAACCTCGTGGAGTTTTCCCGTTCCAACGAGGTCGAGGACGAGAGCGAGGGCGAGGCCAAGGAGCTTGACGTCTCTGCCATTGTCGCGTCGGCGGCCTCGCCATTCGAGTCACTGGCACAGAGCCGGGACGTGACACTTGACATAGGTGTGGACGCGGGAGTTCACCTGGCTGTGAGCGAGGGGAAGCTTCGCCAGCTCGTCCGCCTCCTCGTTGACAACGCGGTCAAGTACTGCGACGGTGGCGGCAAGGTGTCGGTGCGCGCCAGACAGGTGCGGCAGATAGGGATACCCTATATTCGTAGGCAGGGGATCCGCATCGTGGTCTCGAACAGCTATGCCAAGGGCAAGGACGTGGACTACGAGCGGCTCTTTGAGCGCTTCTACCGAGGCGACAAGGCCCACTCGAACCAGGGTGGCTATGGCATCGGCCTCTCCGTTGCCCAGCGCATCTGCGAGGAGGCGGGGGGCTCCATCAAGGCGATGTGGAAGGACGGCATCGTCAGCTTCGTCTGCCTGCTGTACTGACGATGCCGCCCGCGTCACCTGTGTTCAGTCGAAGTCATCCGTGTCTCGTCGCCCACGAGGGTCGGTCGTGGCCTCACTGTACGCTGAACGTGGTGTCACCGATGGTGACGGAGCTCACCTCACTTGCGTCGATGATCCTGGGGAGGAAGCTGGACTTCTCGACTCGCGTGCTGTTCTGGTCGTCGGGCCCGGTGCTACCGCCCCCAAGATCCTTGAACGTGATCGTGCTGCCGTCGCGCAGGGTGATCGTGACCATGCCCAGGTTCAGGAGCTGGTCCATACGCGCCTCGAGCTCTGGGGGCATCTGTCCGCTGGGTGCGTCGGGAAGGTTCGCCGCCTCGTGCACGGTGTAGCTCAGCGAGAGTGCGATGGGCGAGACGGACAGCTTGTCCATGGTGGCCTCAAGCCCGTTGATGGAGAAGACCTGGCCGCTTGGGATCTCGACAGCCGCGTCCTCGTAGTTCATCTTGAACTTGAGGTTCCAGTGCCCCGAGATGACCGGCTCGGTCTGGGCCGACTCGCTATCAAAGACGCAGAGGTCGGTGAAGCTGGCGTAGGCGGTCTGGCCCACGATGCTTGCGCCATCGGTTGACAGTGACATCTCCTCGACGTACTGGATGGAGTTGTCGGAGGGGTCGCTGTCGTAGAAGTGGCTGCTTCCGTTCGCCCCCCAGACACCATGGACCCATGTGGTCTGGTCACCGAACTTGAGGGGCAGGTTTCCGTACTCGTCGGCCTTGACCTCCGTTATGGGCTTCCCGTCATCCCTTGAGATGCTGTAGACGATGACGTAGTTCTGCGCGTCGCCGATGACGGCGTCTGCGGTGATGGTCACCCCATTGGCGTGTGCGCTCGCGCCGATGGGCCTGCCTATCTTACTCACGACCTCGGTGTTGGCGGGCGCCCCGTTGAAGACGTCATCCACGAGGCCGAGCACGCCTATGCGCACACCGCTCGCGTAGGCGATGCCACCCGCTCCCAAGGCTGCCGCGAGGACGACCGCTGCCACGGCAGCGGCGATGCGCCAAGCGGGCCACTTCCTCCCGAAGTGTAGGATCTGTGCCTTGTTCTTGCCTGTGCCTGTCATGCCATCCGCCTCCTTCTCGAGCTTGCCTGCCATCCTCGCCTTCGCACCGTCCGAGAAGGACAGCTTGCCCATCGCGGACGCGTAGGTGGCCTTGAGTCTCTCTTCGGGTCTCCCCTCCACTTCGAGCGTCTTGTCCGTCATGTCATCCATGATGTCCTCCTTACCTTGTCCTCAACAGTCTCCTTGTTCTGCCAAGCGTGTCCGCAAGAGCTTCCGTGCCCTGCTCAGGCGTTTCGTGGCTGCAGCCTCGCTCACGCCGGTCATTCGCGCTATTTCCCGTAAGGGCAGCTCCTCGAAGTAGTGCAGGTGGATGACCTCCCGGTACTGGTCCGGCAGTTCGCGCAGGGCCCTGAGCAGATCAGCCTCCTCGTCGAGAAGCCCCTGGAACGTGGGGTCGCCCTCTGTCGCCGGCTCCCGTGCGCCCTCCAAGGTCGTGTCTTTGCGCCTCGCTGCGCGCAGCTGATCCTTGCAGGCATTCGCCGTCGTTCGGATGACCCAGGCCCGCTCGTGCTCGTCGCTCGCGAAGGAGGGTCGCGCTGTCAGCAGCTTGAGCAGAACGTCCTGGCAGATGTCCTCCGCGTCGTGCGTCGAGCGTAGGTAGCTGTAGCTCAGCCGCAGTATGGAATTTGAGTACAGTTGCACCAGGCGCTCGGCCTCGCGTGCCGTCGCCCCATCTGCCCCGCCCGTGGCCTTGTGCATGCCCTCCTCCTCTCTGCCCTCTGATTACAATACGATTCAGAGCGAGGAACCTGACGCGGCCCTTCGTCCGCGCTCGAAGGTCTGCCGTCCACCGTCTTGGGCTTGCGAACGACCCGTTTCGTCTATGATGGGGAGGTTACTGATAGGGACAGAGGCGCACCGCGACCTCCCTTCGCGAAGGGTAATGCATGATAACCATCGGTCACTTTCTGGAGATCCTCTTCCAGAGTCCCTTTCTTGTCGTCGTCATGGTCCTCATCTTGGGGTCCATCTTCGTGAATGGCTCCACGGACGCCGCTAACGCCATCGCGGAGCCGGTGGGCACCCGCTCGATCGGGGTGGGCGAGGCCATCGTCATGAGCGTCATCTGCAACTTCATCGGCCTGGTGGGCATGACCCTCATCTCTACGGCAGTCGCGGACACCATGAGCGGCATGGTCGACTTTGGCGGGGACACCCACGCCGCGCTCATCGCCCTGGCGGCTGCGACCGTGGCCATCGTGGGCTGGGGCGTTGGTGCCTGGATCTTTGGCATCCCCACGTCGGAGAGCCATGCGCTCATCGCGGGGCTGACGGGCGCCGCCCTTGCCGTCTCGGGGGGCCTTGAGGGCGTTAACATGGGGGAGTGGGCAAAGGTCATCTACGGCCTCGTGCTCTCGACTGTCTTGGGCTATGCGGCGGGCTGGGCTATCGCGAAGGTCATACCAATCCTGTGCCGCAATGCCGACCGACGACGCGCCAACGACTTCTTCGGGCGCATGCAGGTACTTGGCGCTGCAGGCGTCGCCCTCATGCACGGTGCTCAGGACGGCCAGAAGTTCATGTCCACGGCGATGATGGCCATCATCCTCGCCACCGGCTCGACCAACATGGCAAACGTCGAGTTTCCCCTGTGGATTATGGTGCTCTGTGCCGGCATCATGGCCATAGGCACCGCCGTGGGCGGCAAGAAGATCATCAAGACGGTGGGCATGAGCATGGTGCGCCTTGACAAGTACCAGGGTTTCGCCGCGTCCATCAGCGCCACGGCGTCGCTGCTCATCGCCACGCTCACGGGTTTGCCCGTCTCTACCACCCACACCAAGACCGCAGCCATCATGGGTGCGGGCGCCGCCGAGAACGTCCGCTCCGTGAACTGGGCCATCGCCAAGGACATGGTCTTTACCTGGGTCTTCACCTTCCCGGGCTGCGGGCTTATCGGCTACGTTTTGGCGAGGCTCTTCCTGCTCGTGTTCTAGGCGGTATTTCTCGGGCCTCATCCCGCACTCGGGGGCGCGCCCGTCCGTAAGAGACTCAGAGAGAAAAGAGAGGTACATGGCTCGCGCAAAGAAGGAAGATCCGTTTTACGCCCTTTTTAGGGACTTCTCCCAGGAGATTCTCGACGCATCCAAGGACTATGTGAAGTTCGTCGAGGGCTACCCGGAGACCATAACGATGATCCCCGGGATGAAGCTCCACGAGTCGCGTGCCGACGCGCACGTACGTAAGATCATGAAGGAGCTGTACACCTCGTTCATCACGCCATTCGATCGCGACGACATCTCGGACCTTGCCCTCAAGATGGATGACATCGTAGACTACATGGAGGGCGTCTGCACGGGGCTCGACCTCTTTAACATGAGCTCCACCCGCATTGAGGCGCGCGAGATGGCCGAGCTCACTCACCAGGCCATCGTGGAGCTCAACCTCATGTTTGATCGCTTGGCCGACTACAAGAAGGACCCCATCGTGCGCGAGAAGGCCATCGCAGTCGGCGAGATCGAGGACCAGGGGGATGACGTCTACGAGCAAGGCATGCACCGACTCTTCCACGATGACACGCTCGATGAGGCGCGCCGCGGCCACATTGTTGGCTGGATGCGCGTCTTCGATCGTATGGAGGCCTCGCTCGACGCCTGCGATGCCACCGCCGGCGTCGTGCGCTCCGTGATCATGAAGAGCGCGTAGGCCACCTGGTGCCGGATGCGGGCCGCTCGGCGCTCTAGGGGTGTATCAGTCCTCGTGTGGCACCCTTGCCTGCTGGCGAGGACGCTGTCCTTACTGTCCTGCGGCCGCCCACTGACAAGACAGCTATCTTGTCAGTGGGCGGAGAAACTGCCATACTAGGTCCAGGTCCGACGTCGACGCAAGCTCGTATGGGGGTGGCGCTGTCGTAGCCGGACGAGGCAGAGCGACCAGGGAGGGGAGGGACTTGGTGGAGACCTACACGCGCACGCCTCTGGAGGAGGCCAGCTACCAGGAGGCCCTCGAGCGTTACCACAGGGATGGTGGTCCCGTGCCGCATGAGTTCCCTGAGGGCTTCGAGTCTCTGTCCGAGCGCGTCCGCGCCCTCAAGCGCGAGCGGGACGCCGTCGTCCTTGCCCACTACTACGTGCCTGCCGAAGTCCAGGCGCTCGCTGATTACGTGGGTGACTCATTCTACCTGGCACGCCTTGCGTGCACGCTCGAGGCGAGGGTCATCGTGCTCTGCGGCGTCTCCTTCATGGGACAGAGCGTGAAGCTCCTGAACCCCTCGCGCACCGTGCTCGCGCCAGAGCCGCTGGCAGACTGTCCCATGGCACATATGGTGCGCAGGCAGGACGTGGACATGGCGCGCGAGCGCTTTGGCGATGACCTGGCCGTCGTCTGCTATGTCAACTCCACGGCCGAGATCAAGGCCTGGTCGGATGTGTGCGTGACCTCCTCAAACGCTGTCAAGGTGGTTCGCGAGCTGCCGCAGGGGCACATCCTCTTCATTCCGGACAAGAACCTCGGACGCTATATCGCACGACAGGTCCCCGAGAAGCACTTCATCCTGAACGATGGCTTCTGTCCCGTTCACCAGGGACTTGACTTGGGAGAGATCCATCTGCTCAGGCGCGACCACCCTTTTGCCGAGCTGCTTGCGCATCCCGAGTGCGACGAGGCGGCGCTCGCCGAGGCCGACTTCATCGGTTCCACGAAGCAGATCATCGAGCGCATCGTTGCGTCTGCGCGCACGGAGTTCATCGTGCTGACTGAGGCAGGCGTCCAGGCGCAGATCGAGAGGCTTACGGCAGGTCAGGGCAAGCGAGTCTTCTACACGAAGACCCCCCTCCTCTGTCCCGACATGCGCATGATAAGTGCCGAGAAGCTGCTCCGCTCCCTGGAGGAGGGCTATGGCGAGATCGCGCTGCCCGATGACGCCGAGCGCGCCAACGCGCCTCTCAGGCGGATGCTCGATTTGGCGGTGCGCTGATGGTGACGGGCGCGGGGACGCCAGTTGAGGGCGCGGGAGCTACCGGGGTCCCATCGACGGGCCAGCCCGCCCGCAGGATCACCTGCGACGTCGTTATAGTGGGTTGTGGCGTCGCCGGTCTTTACGCGGCACTTAACCTCCCGCGCTCGCTCAAGGTCGTGTTGCTCTCCAAGAGGGACCTGGCCAGCTGCGACTCGATGCTTGCTCAGGGCGGCATCTGCGTCATGCGCGACTACGACGACTACGGACCGTGGTTTGATGACACGATGCGCGCCGGGCACGGCGAGAACCGCGCCGAAAGCGTCGACACCATGATCTGGTCGAGTCGCGACATCATCAACGACCTCATTCGCAGGGGTGTCTCGTTCGACAAGCGCGAGGACGGACGGCTCGCCTATACCCGCGAGGGCGCCCATTCCCGACCCCGTGTGCTTCACCACGCGGATGACACGGGGCGCGAGATAACGACCACGCTCCTTGCTCGGGCGCTCGAGCTTCCCAACCTGCGTCTGCTCGAATGGCATACGATGGTCGACCTGCTCGTCTCAGACGAGGGGGGTTGCGAGGGCGTCGTCTGCACGACGCAGGAGGACGACGTGCTAGCCGTCCGCGCTACCGACACCATCCTGGCGGCGGGCGGTGTGGGAGGGCTCTATGAGCGCTCGACGAACTTCCCGTGCATGACAGGGGACGCCTGCCGCATCTGCAGGGTGCATGGGATCGCCCTTGAGCATATGGACTACGTGCAGTTTCATCCCACATCGCTCTATACCGGCAGTACTGGTCGGGCCTTCCTCATCAGCGAGTCCTGCAGGGGGGAGGGTGCCATCCTCCTCAACGCTAAGGGGGAGCGTTTCGTGGACGAGCTCCAGCCCCGCGACGTCGTATCTGCTGCCGTCTACCGCCAGATGAGGGAGGACGGCCTGCCCTTCGTGCGCCTCTCGTTCGAGCGCATCCCACGTAGCGTGACCTGTAGGCACTTTCGCAACATTCGCGAGCGCTGCCTCGAGGAGGGCTACGACATCTGCGAGGGACCCATTCCCGTCGCCCCGGCCCAGCACTACCTCATGGGCGGCATCCGCGTGGACCAAGACTCTCGCAGCTCCATGGAACACCTCTATGCCGTGGGAGAGACAAGCTGCAGCGGCGTCCACGGCAAGAATCGCCTGGCCAGCAACTCCCTGCTCGAGAGCCTGGTGTTCTCTAGGCTGGCCGCACGGGACATCGTCAGGAGGAGGCATCACGCATGAACTCGGTGACCCTCAGGCTCCAGGCGGAGCCACTCATACGCTCGGCCCTTCGTGAGGACATCACGAGCGAGGACATCTCGACGGCATCGGTCATAAACGATGGTGCCCAGGGCCAGGTCCGTCTGGTCGCCAAGCAGGGGGGTGTGATCTGCGGCCTCGACGTGTTCGAGCGGACGTTCCAGCTGCTCGATGACACGGCACGGCTGGTCGCGACGGTTCAGGACGGGGAGGAGGTCGTGGCGGGCCAGGAGCTGGGTGTCGTCTGGGCACACGTGGTCGCCCTGCTCTCGGGGGAGCGGGTCGCCCTCAACTACCTGCAGCGCATGAGCGGCATCGCCACCTACACGCGCGCGATGGCTCGTATCCTTGCTGGCACCGGGACCCGTCTGGCGGACACGCGCAAGACCACGCCCAACATGCGCGTCTTCGACAAGGAGGCTGTGCGTGTGGGCGGCGGCTCCAACCATCGCTTTAACCTCTCTGATGGCGTGCTGCTCAAAGACAACCACATTGACGCGGCGGGCGGCATCGCCCAGGCGGTTGCCGCCGTCCGCGCCCATGCGCCCTTCTTGTGCAAGGTGGAGGTCGAGGTGGAGACCCTCGACGAGCTTCGCCAGGCGCTCGACGCCAAGGTCGACATCGTGATGCTCGACAACATGGACCACAGGACGATGGCTGAGGCCGTTCGCATCGTGGACGGTGCGGCCGAGATTGAGGTCTCGGGCAACGTCACGGCGGCGAACGTCACCCAGCTCGTGGACCTTGGGGTGAACATCGTCTCGTGTGGGGCCCTCACCCACTCGGCACCCATCCTGGACCTGAGCCTCAAGCACCTCTCGATCATCACCGCAGGGGGAGGGTCCGTGGCACCTGAACGTTTCGCAGGGCAGACCTCAGGAAAGGGTCGCGACGACACTGAGGGTGTGGCTGGGCCATGACGGGAAAGGAGCGAAGGCGTCGCATCGTCTCCCTGCTCTCAGGAGCGAGAGGCACCCTCACTGGCGCCGGACTCGCCCAAAGCTGTGAGGTGAGCCGCCAGGTCATCGTGCAGGACATGGCACTTCTCAAGGCGGAGGGAGTCGAGATCCTCTCCACCAACCGGGGCTACTGCCTGGCGCCGCCCTCGAACGCTCGCCCCCGGAGGCTCATCAAGGTGCGCCACGATGCGAGCCAGGTGGCCGAGGAACTTAATCTCATCGTCGACCTGGGAGGCACAGTCGAGGACACGGTCGTCAACCATCACAGCTACGGCAGACTCTGCGCCCCTCTAAACGTGTCGAGCCGCCGTGACGTGCGACGCTTTGTGGAGGGACTGGCGAGCAGTCGCTCATCGCTCCTGAGCGGGATTACCTCAGGCTACCACTTTCATCATGTGAGCGCCCCAGACGAGGGGGTGCTCGACGAGATAGAGACCGAGTTGGGTCGCAGGGGCTTTCTCGCCAGCCGCACGGCCTGGGAACTTGAGTCAACCCTGGCGTGACCGCTGTGCGTTGCCAGTTGTGTGCCCGTGCGTGGACGTCGCGTGCGCACGATGTTTCGAGCGTGTCTCAGCCGTCGATGTTTTCGTGCAAGGCGCTACACTACTCAAGCGGATATGTATCGTGCGCGGGCAAACGTCCTCTCGCTCGCCCGGCAGCGCTCTTGACTCACGGAGGGGAATCATATGGATAAGAAGGATCTCGACTGGGGTAACCTCGGCTTTGCCTATCAGCCTACTGACTATAGCTATGTGTCCAACTACAAAGATGGCGCCTGGGATGAGGGTGCGCTGACGGCGGACCACAGCCTCAGGCTCTCTGAGTGTGCTGGCATCTTCCACTACTGCCAGGAGGTCTTCGAGGGTCTCAAGGCCTACACCGCCCAGAACGGTGACATCGTCTGCTTCCGGCCGGACCAGAATGCCGAGCGTATGTACAACTCGGCACAGCGTCTCGTTATGCCGCCTTTTCCCCGTGAGCGTTTCATCGAGGCGGTCGAGCAGGTCGTTCGTGCCAACGCCGCCTGGGTGCCTCCCTTTGGCTCGGGCGCCACGCTCTATATCCGACCGTTCATGGTCGCCACGGGCAACGTTATCGGCGTCAGGCCCGCAGACGAGTACCAGTTCCGCATCCTCGTGACGCCCGTCGGCCCGTACTACTCTGGCGGTGTCAAGCCTGTCAAGCTGCAGGTCTCCAAGTACGACCGCGCGGCGCCACATGGCACCGGCAACATCAAGGCCGGTCTCAACTATGCCATGAGCTTGCTTCCCTCCGTTGAGGCGCATGCTAAGGGATACGCGGACAATCTGTTTCTCGACCCGAAGACGCGCAGCTTCGTCGAGGAGTCTGGTGGTGCCAACATCCTCTTTGTCAGGAAGGACGGCACGCTGGTCGTCCCGCAGTCCCATACTGACTCCATCCTGCCCTCCGTCACTCGTCGCTCGCTTGTCGATGTGGCTAAAAAGATGCTTGGCATGACGATCGAGCAGCGCCCTGTCATGTTCGAGGAGGTTGACCAGTTTGTCGAGTGTGGCATGTGTGGCACCGCAGCCGTGATCAGCCCCGTCGGTGAGATAGACGCCGACGACAGACAGATCGTCTATGGCATGGAGCACGTCGGTCCCGTGATGAGGGAGCTTCGCGAGACCCTCACAGGCATCCAGGTTGGCGAGATAGCTGACCAGTTTGGCTGGGTTCACAAGATCACCTTGGGGTAGTGGCCAGTCTAGGCGGCGGGTGCGGGGCCTGCCTTGCATCCGTCTGCACGCTCGCGTGCCCGCGTACCGCCGGCGCGCCGCGTAGGGCTGTAGTTGGGGGTCTAGCCCCTACACCCGTCTAGCCACAGCGCTAAACGAGAAGCAGTCGGGGTGATGTCGTGACTGCGTGTACTCGAACATGTGCCCGTCTCCGTTGAAGGTCCGACTGCACATGACGGCGACGAAGTCAAAGCCCTCGAGGTCAAGGTAGCAGTGGTCTGTCTGCGTCGCCTTCTCGGCGGTGATCGTTCGCTTGCTTGTGACGATCTTCATGCGCAACTTGTCCTCGAGGTACTCGTAGATCGAGCCGGCCGCTCGTTTTCTCGTGAGGCCGGGGACGAGGTCCTCAAGAAAGTAGCTACGGTCCAGAATGTGCGGGCGTCCCTCAACTATCCGGACCCTGTCTATGTGGAGGAGTTTGTCACCCGCCTTAAAACCGCTGAGTCTCGCAAGACGAAGGTCAGCGGCGATGCGCTCGAACGTCTCGATTTTGGTCGCGGTGGAGAGATGGTTGCGGGCGGCGGCCTCCTTGAACGTCTCGATGCCGCAGGCCTTGAAGAGCGCCCGTTCGTGCGGCTGGTATATCACCCGCACGCCCTTGCCGTTGACGGGCTGTACGTACCCCTGCTGCGCAAGCAATCCGAGCGCCCTTCTTACCGTGTTGTGTGAGCATGAGTACCGCTCGACGAGGGTGCTTTCGGAGGGCACGAACGATTGGTAGGGGTAGTCACCCATCTTGATCTGCTCTAGGAGATCCTCATATATTGAACCGTAGATCGCCTGCATCTTTTCGTCCCTCGCCTCTGATGCTTCATTGACAACGCAACATCTCATGTCATACCCCGTTTGCAGGTCTCCTTACCGTTCGCGGTGAGAGTATCGCCGTTTGCTACAGCCCGACGTCCTCCCTTGACCTATTTGAATACGCGAGCAATAATTTTATTCAATGCTGGCATCAGCCTATTCGTCGGCGAAGAGAGCTGCGAAGGTTGCCATGAGGGTAAGAGATCCTGGCGACGTCAGGACGAAGGAGTAGAGATGGGAAAGTACGAGGGCGATGCCAAGGAGTTGCTGCGACTCATCGGCGGCAAGGACAACATCAGCGCAGTGACGCATTGCATCACGCGCATGCGCTTCGCCCTGGCTGACCCCGCCAAGGCCGATGTGCCAGCCATCGAGAAGCTTAGCTCTGTCAAGGGCAGCTTTACGCAGGCGGGGCAGTTCCAGGTCATCATCGGCAACGACGTCGCCGACTTCTACGATGACTTTGTGGCCGTCTCGGGCGTGAGCGAAGGTAGCAAGGCTGACGTCAAGGCTGCGGCCGCCGGCAACCAGAATCCTCTGCAGAAGGCTATGGGCGCCATTGCCGAGGTCTTCGCGCCACTCATTCCCGCCATCATCACTGGTGGTCTCATCCTAGGTTTTCGAAACATCCTGGGAGACATGCCCTACTTCGGGCCTGACGGCAACCAGACGCTCGCCTCCCTCTCGCAGTTCTGGACCGGTGTCTACGGCTTTTTGTGGCTCATCGGCGAGGCAGTGTTTCATCTGGGCATTCCCGTAGGCATCTGCTATTCAATCACCAAGAAGATGGGCGGCACGCCGATGCTGGGCATCGTGCTCGGCCTCACGCTCATCTCGGGTCAGCTCATGAACGCGTACAGTGTGGCGGGTGCCACACCAGAGGAATGGGTCAAGTATACCTGGGACTTTGGTTTTGCACAGGTCCATATGGTGGGCTACCAGTCACAGGTCTTGCCCGCCATCCTTGCCGCCATCTGTTTCAACTACTATGAGCGCTTCTTCAAGAGGATAACTCCCGCCCTCATACAGATGATCATCGTACCCTTCTGCTCGCTTTTGCTTGGCGTTATGACAGCCCACTTCATCGTCGGTCCCATCGGCTGGATCATTGGCACATGGATCGGCAACATCGTTATGGTTGGCATCTCGGGACCCTTGCGCGTCTTGTTCGGCGCCATCTTTGGAGCCGTATACGCTCCGCTCGTGATCACCGGCCTGCACCACATGACCAATGCCGTCGATCTGCAGCTCATCAACCAGACGGGCGGAACCATGCTCTGGCCTATGATCGCGCTCTCCAACATCGCACAAGGCTCGGCGGTCCTTGCCATGGTCGTGCTCCAGAGGAGGGACGAGGACGCCCAACAGGTCAACATCCCTGCCTGTCTCTCGTGCTACCTGGGTGTCACCGAACCTGCCATCTTCGGCGTCAACCTCAAGCACATGTTCCCCTTCGTGTGCGCCATGATCGGCAGCTCCATTGCGGGTGTCATCTGTACCGCGACCTCAACTACCGCTAATGCCATCGGCGTAGGTGGCCTGCCAGGTATTCTCTCGATCAACTCTAGGTTCTTCCTGAGCTTTGCGATCTGCATGGTCGTTGCCATCGCGGTTCCGTTTGCGCTCACCTACGTCGTGGGCAAGCGCAGGGGCATTGACGGAGGTGCTGGTGTCGATGACAGCGTACCTGAGGGAGAGAAGACCGCCACCGTTGCGGCTGCGACCTCAACAGCCAATGCTCCCGCACCCTCCGCCCATGGCGACGTAGTCGCAGATGGCAGTATCAAGGCAGTCGTGAACGGTACCGCTCGTACGCTCGCTTCCGTGGAAGACGGCGTCTTCTCCTCCGGTATGATGGGCGAGGGCATCGCGATCGACCCCTTTGACGGAGAGGTCATCGCACCCTGCGACGCTGAGGTCAGCGTCATGATGGCGAACTCAGGCCATGCCGTTGGCCTCAAGCTTTCCAATGACCTCGAGCTTCTCATCCACATCGGCTTGGATACCGTAGAGATGCAGGGTGACGGATTCACGACCTACGTCGATCAGGGAGATATGGTCCACTCCGGTCAGAGGCTCGTCAGCTTCGACAGAGACAAGATCGCGGCCGCTGGTCACAAGGATACGGTCATGATGATCGTAACGAGTGTCGGTCGGGCGGGTAAGCTCGAACTTGTGTCCAAGGGTGAGGTAGAGGCTGGAAAGACCACAGTCATTGGATATGGGACTAAGCAATAAGGTGTAAAACTCTGTCGGTCAGGTGGCGTCGCAAGCCCACTCTCTGTGCGGCGCCACCTTCGTTGAGGAGGAGAGAGGCACTATGGATCGAGCTGAGCAATTTGGCGATAAGGTTGTCTACCAGATCTATATTAGAAGTTTTAAGGATTCTAACGATGATGGTATCGGGGACCTGAGAGGCATCACCTACTGTTTGGACTATCTTAAGGAACTCGGAGTTGACTGCGTGTGGATAACGCCGTTCTTCGTCTCTCCCCAGAACGACAATGGATACGACGTCGCGGACTATCGGAATATAGATCCCGTGTTTGGTAGCATGGAGGACTTCGACGAGCTCGTGAGCGAGGCGAGGGAGCGGGACATCGCCATCATGCTCGACATGGTGTTCAACCACACGTCCACAGAGCACGAGTGGTTCCAGAAGGCCCTCAAGGGAGACCCCACCTATCTCGATTACTATAAGTTCGTCGACGCCGCAGAGGGTGCCACCGAGGAGAACCCCGGGGAGCCTCCCACGAACTGGGTATCCAAGTTCGGAGGCAGTGCGTGGCAGTACGTACCCTCGCTCAACAAGTGGTACCTGCACCTCTTTGACAAGAGCCAGGCCGATCTCAACTGGGATAACCCCCGCGTGCGAAACGAGCTTGCGGATGTCATCCGCTTCTGGAAGGCAAAGGGCGTCTCTGCCTTCCGCTTTGACGTCGTAAACCTGATCTCGAAGCCTTCCGAGCTGAGGAGCGACGATGAGGGAGATGGCAGGCGTTTCTACACGGATGGTCCGCACGTCCATGAGTATCTACAGGAGCTCGTGCGTGAGGCTGGCATCGACGATCTGATGACGGTCGGTGAGATGAGCTCTACCTCCATCGATGACTGCGTCCGCTACTCGAAGCCCGACTGTCACGAACTGGCCATGACGTTCAGTTTTCATCATCTGAAGGTGGATTACCTGAATGGCGACAAATGGGCGCTTGCGGAACCTGATATCAGCGCGCTGCGGCGTCTCTTTGCCGAGTGGCAGGAGCGAATGTCGGCGGACGGAGGATGGAACGCCCTCTTCTGGTCAAACCACGATCAGCCCCGTCCCAACTCGCGCTTCGGTGATGTGTCGAGCCGTGAGCTCTGGCGTCGCTCAAGTGAGCTGCTCGGCCTCTGCACGCATCTCATGCGGGGGACCCCCTACGTGTACCA
Source organism: Olsenella sp. oral taxon 807 (assembly GCF_001189515.2). Lineage (NCBI taxonomy): Bacteria > Bacillati > Actinomycetota > Coriobacteriia > Coriobacteriales > Atopobiaceae > Olsenella > Olsenella sp. oral taxon 807. The sequence continues at coordinate 2,457,427 of NZ_CP012069.2, read as the reverse complement.
GGGGGAGGAGCTGGGCATGACCAACCCAGGCTTTGCGTCCATCGATGACTATCGTGACGTGGAGACCAAGAACTACTACAAGATCTTGCAGGATGGGGGCATGAGTGCGGACGAGGCCTTCCATGTGGTGAGTGAGCGCTCCCGCGATAACTCGAGGACGCCTGTTCAGTGGGATGGCAGCGACCATGCCGGCTTTACGTCCGGTACCCCTTGGATCGGCGTGCCGGACAATCACCTCTGGCTTAATGCCGCCGTGGAGGAGGGCGACCCTGACTCCGTGTGGATCTTCTACCGTGACCTGATCAGTCTGCGCAAGGAGAATGCCGTCATACAGCGTGGTACCGTGCGCTTCCTAGAGAGCCCATCAGACAAGGTCATTGCCTATGAGCGCACCTTGGGGCAGGATCGCATAGTCGTTGCCTGCAACTTCTCTGGCGAAGACGTCACGGCTCTGTCGGCAGATACGGTTGCGGGCAGCAGCACGCTGATCGCCAACTGCGGGGATCCGACGTTTGACGAGAAGGGCGCGCTGAGCCTCAGACCGTATGAGGCCGTGGCGCTCGCGTGGTAGACGCCGGGACAATCGCTGCGTGACCGCAAGGCCCCGGCCTTCTGTCACCGTCCCGTTCGCGCTTCTCCCTCGGATATCCTCTCGCTCTATCTGGCGGTGGTGATGCCACCGGGCCTGTAGTCGTACTCCTGAGCGTTTGGCGCGCTGTCCGACCTCGTACTACCTCCGTGCCATGGATCGTGGTCTCATCGGACGGGATGAGTGTAGGCTGCGGCGGTTGCCCGCCGTCCGCTCTTGCGACTACCTCGGCTATACTGGCGGATGGCGGTGTCGCTCGACTATCACCTGAGGTAGATGATCATACGGGAAGAAGAAGGGGCCATGGCGCAGAGGATCCAGGGAACAGAGGACCTGTATGGCGGCTACATGCGTGGTTGGCAGCACATACAGGATACGGCACGTGAGCTCTTTGGCACGTACGGCTTCGATATGATAGAGACGCCGGCTATCGAGCAGGTGGACACCTTTGTCCACGGCATCGGTGAGTCGACGGACGTCGTTCGCAAGGAGATGTTTCGCGTCTTCTCGGGTGCTCTTATGGAGCGGCTGATTGGCGCGGGGGGTGAAGGTGGTCTTAAGGCCAAGCAGCGCATGGCGCTGCGTCCCGAGGGGACGGCAGGTGTCGTTCGAGCCGCTGTGGAGGATAAGCTCGTCTCTCAGGGCGCGGCTCCGGTTAAGCTTTGGTACGCAGAGGCAATGTTTCGTGGAGAGCGCCCACAGAAAGGTCGTTTGCGCCAGTTCCATCAAGTGGGTATCGAGTGGATGGGGGCACCTGATCCAGCAGCCGACGCCGAGTGTGTCATCGTGCTCATGGAGTACTTCAGGCTCCTGGGCTTCGATCCGGCCAGGCTTCGGTTACGCATCAACTCGATGGGTGATGCCACTTGTCGGCCTGCCTATCGTGAGAAGGTCCGCGACTTTATCATCGCCCACGCACATGAGCTGTGCGCCGACTGCAGGGAGCGTGCGGATGTCAACCCGCTACGTGCCTTCGACTGTAAGGTTGATCACGACCGTGAGATCATGGCTCACGCACCGCTTGTTACCGACCACCTCTGCGACACGTGTGCTGCGCATTATGCGCAGGTCAAGTGCTACCTGGACGAGGCGGGCGTCGCATATGTCGAGGATCCGACCCTCGTGCGTGGTCTTGACTACTACACCCGCACCGTCTTTGAGGTGGATGCGCTCGACTCTGGCGTCGGCGCCATCGGTGGAGGCGGGCGCTATGATGATCTGGTAGAGCTTGAGGGCGGCAGGCCTACCCCCGGCATAGGCTTTGCGGTGGGGTTCGAGAGGATATCCCTTGCCCTTGCGGCTTGTGGGGGCTCACTTGAGACCAAGCCGCCGGCCTGCGTCTACGTGGCGTGTGCGGCTCCCGAGCAGCGCGATGCCGTCTTCTCGACCTCGCTGGCGCTTCGCCGGGCGGGTGTCCGTACCGAGGCGGACTACCAGGGACGCTCGCTCAAAAGCCAGTTTAAGCAGGCGGATAGGCTGGGTGCTCGCCTGTGTGTGGTGCTCGGTGCGGACGAGGTCGCCTCGGGCACGGCGACCCTGCGCGACATGCAGACCCACGAGCAGGTCAGACTTCCCTTGGCAGAGCTAGTCGCAACTGTGAGCCAGAGAATCTCGTAGCGCTGTCGTGCTGAGCACTTCGTTTCAGAAGGTGGTCGTGACAGTATCACCACGACCCAAGTATGGGGATGTCCGCACATGTCGGTGACGTTTGGACAGTGGGTCTGCGTTACACTTGAGGTGGCATTCATCCAAGCTCTCATCCTCGGCGTGGTGGCTTGTGCCTACGATGGCCCTGGTGAGGTCGGATCGTGGGTGTGGCACAGAGCCTAGCGCACGACAGCGTACCGAGGGTGGGTCCGTGGGTCCATCTCAACCACTGAGTCTCTTTGGAGTGACATGGCCGCTTACATGCCCAAGCATCAGCCTTCGCGCCAACGTGCGGTCCCAAGATCGCGGAGAGTTGCTCGCCCTCCATGCCGTCCTGTCCACACGCAGCCATCACGGCATTCGGCAAGGTCCGACTTTCGTCGTAGGACTCCGAGGAGGGACGCGCTGCACACCGCTCCCGCCAGGTTCGCTTCCGCCAAGGGCCGCAGGCGCAAGGGCAGGGTCATACGTGTGTCGGTCGTGGTCACGCTCGTCGTGACAGTGCTCGTGGTCATCGGGCTAGCTGGCCTGACTAAGCCGCTTTCGAATGGGTTTAACTCCATTCAATCATGGTTCGCTCAGATGCTGGGTGACCCGAGCGCGAGCCCTTCCGATCCCTTGGTACAGGGGACGTCGGGGCGAGGGGCAGTGGCGATCCGCGAGAAGACACCCGGCCAAGGGTCCGTGACCATCGACCTCGTGATGGTCGGTGACGTGCTGCAGCATACGGGTGTCTATCGGAGTGGTAAGCAAGCGGACGGCAGTTACAACTTCGATCATGTCTTTTCGCATATTGTCCCCGCACTCGAGGGGGTGGATGTCAAGGTTCTGAACCAAGAGACGCCGCTGGGTGGTGCCGAGCTGGGGTATACAGGCTATCCCAGCTTCAACGGCCCACAAGAGATGGGTGACGCCGAAGTTACGGCTGGCTTCAACGTCATCCTCAAGGCAACGAACCACGCCATGGATCGCAGCTACGCGGGTATCCACAATGAGCTCGAGTTCTGGCACGAAAAACATCCCGACGTGGCCGTTCTTGGCGAGCGAGATGTCCAGTCCACTGACCCAGGCTCCCTAGATAACGTGTACATCTATAAGAAGGATGGCTTTAAGGTGGCGCTCCTCAACTATACCTATGGTCTCAACGGTATCCCGGACCCCCAGGGGGCGGTCTCGCTGCTTGATGAGGGGCGCATTCGCGCAAATGTCATGTCGGCACGCTTGCGGGGTGCCGACATCGTGGTCGCCTTCCCGCACTGGGGGACCGAGTACGTGAGCGCCCCGACCGCCGAGCAGCATAGTTGGGCCGAGGTCTTCCGCTCCGCTGGCGTTGATGTCATCATAGGGGGGCATCCTCACGTGATCGGTCCTGTCGAGATGTTGGGAGATGAGGGTGACAAACAGACTCTCTGCTTTTGGTCGGTGGGCAACTTCATCTGCACGCAGAGCGACAACTCATCGCTGATCGGTGGCATGGCCAAGCTACGGCTTGTCAAGGATTCGAGTGGCCATGCGTCAGTCTGGTCCTATCACTTCTTGCCGCTGGTTATAGACAGGGGAAAAGGCATGACCACGTACCTTCTCAGGGACTGGACGGATGCCCTCGCCTCTCAGAGCTCGACGCCGTCTCTTACGCCTGCCTGGGCGCAGGGCTTCTGCTCGTCGGTCCTGGGAGACGCGTACGATACTGAGACCAGCGAGCTTAGCGGCACGATGTCTCCAGAGGCCATATCGTCAGGTGACTTTGACGCGGCGGACGGCCAGCGTGCCACGAGCGCGATCCTTCACTTTGGCGGCACAGCTCTCGGCCCTGCGGCATAGGGGCTACGCAAGGGACCCAGACTCCGTGCGGGTGAGCTATCGCGTACGGAGAGCGTCTTGCTCCCGCCATCATCATCCTCAAGAATCCCGACGCCGTGCGGGTGGGTAGCTATCTCGCACCATCGCTCGTGACAAGTCTGTAACGCTGACATGCAGGCTCTCTGATGGTGGTCGCCTTTTGCAAGATCGCTGCTATCATAATCGCTTGTGCCCATCGTCGCAGTCTACGTCGACGGGTGGTCTGCTGGGGAGTCGCCCGTACGGCACGGGGCGGCAGGGACGAGAGGATGATCATGGCTTCATATGACACAGATCCCATGCACATGCACAGCATGCATACGCACAGCTGCGGTGAGCTTCGTCGCGAGGACATCGGTCGGGAGGTCACGCTCACCGGATGGGTGTGGCACCGCCGCGATCACGGTGGTCTTATCTTCGTGGACCTGCGCGATCGTGCGGGCCTGACGCAGGTTGCCTTTGACCCCGAGCATTCGGGCGGGGTCGCTTTCCACAGGGCCGAGACCATCCGCTCCGAGTGGCCCATAAAGGTCAGCGGCGTCGTGCGCGAGCGTCCCGAGGGCCAGGACAATGAGAAGCTTGCGACTGGCGAGGTAGAGGTCCTCGTCTCTGACATCGAGGTGCTGAACACGGCAAAGACCCCCGTCTTTCAGATCGAGGACCATGTCGAGGTGGCTGAGGACGTGCGCCTGCGCTATCGCTACCTGGACCTGCGTCGTCCCCAGATGATGTCCGCCCTGCGACTGCGCAGCGACTTCACCTTCGCGATACGCCAGGCGTTTCACCGGCGCGCCTTCATGGAGGTCGAGACGCCCTCGCTCTTCAAGTCGACGCCCGAGGGCGCCCGTGACTTCTTGGTCCCGAGCCGCACGCAGCCGGGGCACTTCTATGCGCTGCCGCAGTCGCCGCAGCTCCTGAAGCAACTCCTTATGGTAGGCGGTGTCGAGCGCTACTACCAGATCGCCCGGTGCTTTCGCGACGAGGACCTGCGCTCGGACCGTCAGCCCGAGTTCACGCAGGTGGACGTCGAGATGAGCTTCGTCACGCAGGATGATGTCATGGGCGTGCTCGAGGAGGCGCTCGCCGACGCCTTCGGTGAGGTAGGGGTCTCTATGGAGCTGCCGCTTCGCCGCGTGTCGTACTGGGACACCATGGACACGTATGGTACCGACAAGCCCGACACGCGCTATGGCATGAGACTCCACGACGTCACGCACATCTTCGAGAGCTCTGCCTTCAAGCTCTTTGCAAGTGCTGCAGCAGACCCTAAGACCTACGTCAAGGCTATCAACGCCAAGGGAGCCGGTAGCTGGCCTCGCGCCCAGTTGGACAAGCTCGCAGGTGTCGCGGCGAGCTTTGGCGCCAAGGGCTTGGCCTACATAGCCTTTCGCGGGGATGGTTCGGTGACGAGCCCCATCGTGAAGTTCTTCTCCGACGCCGAGATGGCGGCGCTGCGCCTCGAGATGGACGTTGAGCCTGGCGATCTCGTGATGTTTGCCGTCGAGTCACGTCGCGTGGCCGATGAGGTCCTTGGTGGCATGCGCTCCCACATGGCCGACGCCCTCGGTATCCCGCGTGAGGGGCATGACTTCCTGTGGGTCGTGGACTTCCCGCTCTTCCACTGGGATGAGGATCGCAAGGCCTACGCGGCCGAGCACCAGCCCTTCACCCAGCCGATAGAGGCAGACATCGAACGCCTTGACAGCGATCCGCTCTCCGTGGGTTCGCATACCTATGACTTTGTGATGGATGGCTTTGAGGCTGGTGGTGGTGGCGTGCGTATCCACGATGCTGACCTGCAGCTGCGTATCCTCAAGAAGCTCGGCTTCAGCGAGGAGCAGGCCACGGAGCAATTTGGTTTTCTGATGGATGCCTTGAGATATGGCGCCCCTCCCATGGGTGGTTTTGCGCTCGGTCTCGATCGCGTGTGCATGTTGCTCGCGGGCTCGGACTCGATTCGCGAGGTCATGGCCTTCCCCAAGACGTCGAGCGGCTCGGACCTCATGAGTGATGCCCCGGCCGAGGTCTCTGGCAGGCAACTCAGGGAGGTTTCGTTGAGGCTGCTGTAGCCAAGACTCACGCTGCCTGTGGTCCACGGCTGATAGGAGGATTTTCATGCTCGGACAGGCGCTGGCTGTGGGGTGCGGCGGCTTTCTTGGCAGTATCGTGCGTTGGGGTATCGGAGAGGTCCTGGGACGGGCTATCCCCGCGCTCCCCGGTGGGACTCTCGTGGCCAACGTCGTGGCCGGATTCGTTATTGGTCTGGTGACGGGATTGGATCTTGCTCGCCCGTTGCCAGGACACGCAAAGCTCTTCTTAGCGACGGGAATCTGCGGGGGGCTTTCGACCTTCTCCACGTTTTCGAACGAGACGTTCCAACTCCTCAGCATGGGTCACGTCTGGACTGCCGCGCTTAATATCGCGGCAAACGTGATATCAAGCCTCGTGGCGGTAGCGGTGGGCTTGGCAATTGCGCGGATGCTTGCGGCGGCTGCGTAGCTGTCCGCCTGCTCGGGTATACAAGGCTCTGACGCAATCGCAACTGATCGGAAGGTGAGGTTGATATGGCCAAAAAGGATCTCCAGCTCTATGTAAAGAATGGTTGTCCCTTCTGCCGTAAGGTTGAGGGCTTCATGAAGCGGTCGGGTATCGAGTTAGCGCTGCACAATATCGACGAGAGCGATGCGGACCGAAGCTACCTCGTCGAGCATGGCGGCAAGCGTCAGGTACCCTGCCTGTTCATCGATGGTAAGGCTATGTACGAGTCCAACGACATCATCGACTACTTGGGGCGTGAGTTTGGCGTCTCGGCCAACGCTACAGATGATGCGGCAGCTCCCGCCAAGGCGTCCGGTGGGGCGTGCTCCCTCGATGGGAGCGGCTGCAGCTTCTAAGGGCGTAGCGCACCTTAGGCAATTAGGCAAGGGCACAATATAGGCCCATCCAGCTTGGTTGGTATCGAGCAGCAGGCCACCCGGTCGCAAGGCGGGTGGCCTGCTTGTGCGCATGGCCGTGACCGTTAGCTTATCTCTTGTTTCGCGGCCTCACCCCTCCGCAGCGAGCGTGCGCCTGATCTCGTCGGCGTCCACCCCCGCTGATGCGGCGGCGTCCTGCACGCTCACGAGCCCGTCGCGCACGAGCCGGCCGAGCGCCTCGAGCCTCCCCTCGGCTTTGCCCTCGGCCCTGCCCGTCTCGATGCCCTCCGCGATGCACTCCGCGCGGATCTCCTCTATGACGCTGCCCATGTCCTTTCGCCCCTCCTCCGTCTCCCTGAGCCTTCTCTTCACCCTGGACGTCTCCGGGAAGCGCCCCTCGTCGTACGCCTCGGCCTCCGTGAGCACCCTCATGAGGGCGGGGGCCACACGGCGCGCTCGTGCGGGCGGGCCCTGCCGAGGCCCCGACAGCCTCCGGCCGCCGGCGGGCGGGGCGCGTCACCCCCTGCGGCCGGCCTCACCCCTCCGCAGCGAGCGTGCGCTTGATCTCGTCGGCGTCCACCCCCGCCGATGCGGCGGCGTCCTGCACGCTCACGAGCCCGTCGCGCACGAGCCGGACGAGCGTCTTGAGCGTCCCCCTGACCTCACCCTCGGCGATGCCCTCGGCCTTGCCCTCCGCGATGCACTCCGCGCGGATCTCCTCTATGACGCTGCCCATGTCCTTTCGCCCCTCCTCCGTCTCCCTGAGCCTTCTCTTCACCCTGGACGTCTCCGGGAAGCGCCCCTCGTCGTACGCCTCGGCCTCCGTGAACACCCTCATGAGGGCGGAGACGTCCGTGCCGTCCCTCGCCAGGGCGTTCACGTACACCTCCGAGAGGCCGTTCTCGAGCGTCCGCCCGCTCTCCCTCACGACCCTGTCCACATGATACAGCGACCTGCCCTCCCCGAGGGGGTCGAACTCGCAGACGAACGCGACGCAGACGTCCGGGACGTCCTTGAAGGGGGTGCCCGGCCTCGTCCTGTCCGCCGTCACGAGCGAGGCGTGGTAGCGCGCCCTCCTCTGGAGGTCGTCCCTGTCGGTGCGCTGCACCTCCACGTCCACGAACCTGCCGCCCGAGAGCTCGCAGAGGGCGTCGAGGACCACGGAGCGGCCGTGGGGGTTCGTGACGGCGGACTGCGGCTCGCACTCCACGACCTCGAGCTTTGGGTCCTGGAGCAGCACCCTCAGGAGCTCCCCGCAGAAGGCCTTGTCCCTCGCCATCACCCGAAACATCAGGTCGTCTATGGGCCTCAGCTCGCCCATGTCTCGCCTCGCCTGCGCCATCCGGCCACCGTCCTTCCGTCCCCCGCCGTGTCTTGCCCTCCATCATAGCACAGAATGGTAAGAAAGGGAACATATGTTTTAATCTCTTGGAGGGATTCCCTTGTTGGTGCGACCCTCTGCTGAGTCTACAGGGAGTCCCCGAGTCATACAGCTGGCACTGATAGCTGGCACTGATGTGACCGATTGCGTACAGCGTCAGGGCTTATAGAGACGATGGGCGAGCGACTGCCCGGGACACTCCTCCACGATGGCGTTAGATCCCGCAAGGGGCTCGTCCGGCACGCAGATACGTCGGGGGCGTAGATCAGGGTGTGTCCTATCGCTTGGCGTGTGCTCACGTCGCGCCAGATGGATTGTCATCTCTTCGGAGCTGCCCCTGCAGATCAGAAGGTGACCCCGCAGATTCTGGAGTACCAATCGACCGGTCCTTTACAAGCCACTTTGTACATCCGGCTTCAATCGGCCTCCATGGTTTGTGCATAAATCGTCTGTCTTCGTTGCCCTCATGGGGATATCTTCTCAGCAAGGTCGATTGTTTGCAGGTAGTATATAGCCGGTACTAGCACCACGCTTACGTATGCACATCCTCTGTCCGTCGACAATCAGAGCTGGTACGGAGAACACATGGTCAAGCCCAACATCCTGCGTACGCTTCTCGAAAACCACAGGCGGCTGCGTCTGTGCGCAGTCATCATGGCAGCCATCGCCATTCTCATGGTAAGTGGAGCAATTATCTGGACGCACGGCTCGCCAAGACCTGTCACCGGCACAACAGGCCAAAACTCTTCGGACGATGGGGGACAAGATGTCCCGGCCTCGTCCCTTCCCGCCGTCATGGACCCACGCGCCGAGGCGCCCGCCGAGGCCACCAACCCCGAGGAGGGCGCCCGGGTATCCGATGCACCTCCCGAGGCCGTAAGGTCCGATGAGCCTGCCGTTCACGACAATCCCACTCCCGCCGATTCCGGCCGGGATAATGCCGTGAGAGCGGCTGTCGAACCACTCGTTAGTCCCTATGGCGATGAGGTTGCCGTAGTCTACACGCCTGTGGACGCCCCTGACGGCGGCTTTGCGATAAACGGCGATGAGCGAATGCGCTCCGCGAGCATGATCAAGACGCTCATCATGGCGACGCTTTTGCAACATGAGGCAGACGGCTCGATCTCGCTCGGTGACAGCTACACCATCAGGGAGAGCGATATCGTCGGTGGCACGGGGTCCGTCCAGTCCATGGGGGCGGGAACGAGGCTGAGCCTTTCCCGCCTGGCAGAGCTTATGATCTCCCAGAGCGATAACGTGGCCACCAACGTGCTCATAGATCGGTTGGGCATGGGCACCGTGAACGACGAGGGCGCTAGGCTGGGCCTCGGTCAGACCGTCCTTGCACGCAAGATGATGGACACGGCGGCGGCCGCCGCCGGGCGTGAGAACTACACGAGCGCAAGTGACCAGGCAAGGATTCTCAGGCTCGTCGCATCAGGCGATCTCGCGAGTCCTGAGGCAAGCCAGGCCGCGCTGGCCTGGCTCAAGGAGCAGGAGGACTCAGAGGGTATCGCTCAGGGTGTTCCCTCGGGCACCGTCGTTGCCCATAAGACCGGCACGCTCGATAGCGTGCGACACGACGGGGCCATCGTATACGGCAAGAGGCCCTATGTGCTCGTGATCATGACGCACGGCATGTCCGACGGCGCGGCAAACTCACTCATGGCGAGGGTGTCGAGGACGGTCTGGGACGCCGCATAAGTGTCCGATGTACCTCCTACGCCTGGCCGGCACCGTCTGCCATAGCGATCGCCCTTTCCGCCCGGGCGATCTACGTAGTTCCGATCTACGTAGAGCTCATGACCGTTTAGCTTGGGGGGTCAGGCAGACCGGTCCCTATCCTCTCACGCAGTCTCGTTGGAACTCCTCGTCACTCTTTGTGAAGTAGATGAGGGCTTCGATAAAGCACACGAATTCTATGATGCCTGGTACGATGAAGGTCCATCCAAGAAGGATATCCAACACGAGTATGAGGATGCCCTCGCCTGTACGGCCAAGGTAAAACTTATGGATGCCAAGAGTGCCAAGGAATATCGCCAGCAGCCCAGCCGCCACCTTGCTCTTTGTGGGGCCTCCTCCAGTGGGCTGTGAGTTTGTGAAGACCTGTACCTGTGTGTAGGATGCCTGCTGCTGCGGGTAGGGCTGTGTGTATGGTGCCTGCTGTTGCGCCTGCTGGGAGTATGATGCCTGCTGCTGCGGGTATGGTAGTTGCGGCTGCGCCTGCTGGGAGTATGATGCCTGCTGCTGCGCCTGCTGCGGGTATGGTAGTTGCGGCTGCGCCTGCTGGGAGTATGATGCCTGCGCCTGTGCCTGCGTCTGAGGGTACGAAGCCTGCGCCTGCGTCTGTGGGTTCCACTGGGTCACGTCTGAGGCTAGGTGACTCTTTTGCCCCGTCGAGTACGGTGCCTGTGACGGTTCCTGTGGGTGCAACTGCGTCTCGAGAGTCTCTGTTTGGGGCTGGGGCGAAGGTGAGCTGTCCGTACCCTCGGGATGCTCGCCATGATCGATTGCCTCCGAGAACAAAGGCTTCTCGTCTTCTTGCTTTGTCTCCGACTCGCCAGTTACCTCGCTATTTGTGGGTGTAGGCTCATTGGGCGTAGGCTCATCGAGTTCCGAGGGCCTTGTGTCGACCAATTCCTCGGGGTCTGTCGATGGCTGTGCCTTCGCGCCCTCATCCCCCTCCGTTGATTCTGGTACGTCGTTAACGGTGATATCCTGGGTATCCACACCCTCGCCGATTGCAGAGTCTGTGCCCGTCTCCTCCTCAGGAACTTGTTCTGCCATAGGGGGAGTGCTCTGGACAGTCGACTCGAGCTCTCTGTATGGCGTTGGAATTGGCTCGGCCACTACAGGCGCGGTGGCCGTTGTGACTGTGGTCATAGATGCTGATACGACACCCATCGTGTCAGACGTGCTTGTTGGTGCCATGGTTGCAGCAGCGGGCTGCACGGCGTGTGCGGGACTACCGCACTTTGGGCAGAAGCGTGCGGAATCTGGAACGGAACCTCCGCAGTGTGAGCAAAATGACATGGTCTTCCTCTCTGTTATAACGTGTGCTGCAAATGGCTGAATGCAGGCATGTGAGATAAAAAGACTTTAAAGTCTCATGAAACAAGCATTAGTTTATATCTGCTGGGTGAGATGTCAATATCGATGGCTTAGCTTTGTCATCGACAGGAGGGCACAACTATACACGGACGTTAGGTACTACTCAATGCCACTTGAGATGGCTTGGCTTTGTCATCGACAGGAGGGCACAACGGGGCCAAAGCCGAATAGTTCTGTCGGCCGAAAAGTCTCCTCTCGCATAAACCACATTCCTCCAAGATTGTTGGTGGGCGCTCAATGCCATCATGGAAGCGATCAAAGGCCAAATCCCGCTGGCGCCCCCACTGGGGCTGCGACATTCCTGTGCCTCATGGCTTCCTCGTTGACCTGCTGGAGGCCCTGCTGCATGAGCACGACGAGCACTATCCACGCGACTGCGATGAGAAGTGCCGTCTTGGGGGTCATATAGAACAGCTCAAGATTATCGAGGATGGGAATGTCCATGTCCCAGACACCGTGGAGCACGATGGTAATGCCAAAGATGCCCAGCAGCTGTGGTTGGGCAAGATACGAGAAGTCGAGTCGCTCGTCCTGCCGAAAGAGCGCTATCGCGCCCCCTTCGATGGCGGCCCAGGCCACGTGGCCACCTATGGTTGTCACACCCCTTAGCAGGGTGATCTGAATTGCGTCGCCCACGCCTGCCATGTAGGCGCTTGCAAGCTCATCGTACGTACTGGATATGAATGTCTCAAGGAAGTTGACGAAAGCATATCCTGCAGACTCAAACATGTCGAAGCCCGCACCGACCGCCGCACCTATGAGGATGCCTCCAAGAATGTATACGCGCTTGTTTCTGCGCATCAGGAATACGATAACAATGGAAATCTTTGCCAGCTCCTCGATGAGGCCGGTGAGGAGTGAGGGTATCACGTCACCCACTCCCGAGCCGGGAAAGAGGGCGTCTATCGGATATGACATGAGTATGGACGCCACGCCCCCAACAAAGAAGATTGCGACCACCTCGACGATGCTGATGTCTCGGGGTGCGTTCGTCTCGAAGAAGAAGATAACTGTCGCGAATGGCACTGCCATGGAGCCAATGAACAGCAGTCCGGGAAGGCTGCTCGGGTCGCTCATCGCATAGCTGAGAATGACGAGACCAAGAAATACGATGCCAAGCACGAGGAGGACCCTCGAGTAGAGCCAGGGATGGGGCCATTCTGTGACGGCCTGGGTGATGCTTGGGGTCGTGCTACGGGTCCCGCACATGAACAGGTCCTCTGCCTCGCCGCGCGCATGGTGCCTCGGTACGGCGTCAAAGAAGTCCCTAAACCTTAGCTCGACGCGACTCGTACCGCCCACCAGCTTGTTGACCTGGTCGGCAATGCCCTGTGCCGCCCACGAGAGGGCGCTTTGCTGCGCCTGTGGGGTGCCTGGTCCCTGCAAGACCGACTGCGCCTGTGGGACGTCCTGCCCCTGCCAGGTACCCTGCCCCTGCCAGGTCCATTGGGCCTGTGGAGTTGGTCCTCCCATTGACGCACCCGCAGCCATGAATCCGCAGGTCGGGCAAAACGCTTGGCCGGGCGGAAGCTCGCCTCCGCATCTCGGACAGCGTGGCCCGCTTCTAGGCTGAGGCGTAAGGGGGACTCCACATCTTGGACAGGAGCTCGTGCCGCTCGCAATCTGAGCTCCGCAGTTCATACAAAACATGGGCGCCTCCTCAGGCTGTCATGTGGGGTGTGACACGTCTCCGGTTGGCGTTGTCATGTGCTGGCCCCCGATCGAATCTTACTCTACGGTCTGCATCACGAAGGCCATAACGCTTGCCTTGTAGAAGGGGTCGAGGTCATAGGGGTCGTCGTACCAGCCATATTGACCATTCACCTTGTAAACGGCCAGGTAGTTCTCTGGGCCGACCTTGTTGGTCTGGTAGTTGGGCTCGCCTGTCGCCCATGCCGTGAAGGAGAATGTCCGGCCATCCACCCACGTGAAATTACCTCCATCTATCTCGCGACGCCCACCAATCCAGTACACTTCGCGGCCGTCTGCCCTCATGGCTGCGAGGACCTGATCCCATTCCTCCTGTGATGTGACCGTCGCGAGGGTCCCACCATGCTGCTCGCAGTATGCCTCTGCATCGGGCCAGGTCATCTGTCCAGGGACGACCGTATAGATCCTTCTGCCCGCAGAGACGACCAGGTCTATCGTTGCACCCCTCTCAGCCTCTCCGCTGATTGCCTGGGTGAGGACAACCCCCTTTGCCGATCCGCTTCCCTCCTTCGTTGTAACTGTGCCGACGTTGAAGCCAGCGCTCCTGAGTGCGGAGCTTGCCTGCTCCTGCGTCATACCGGTGACGTTGGGTACGGCGGCCTTCGTCCCCAGGTCGCTTCTTGGGGAGCTGGTCCCTTCCGCGCCTCCAGAACTCTGGGTACGTGCGGCAGGATCTGCTCGCGTTGGCAGGAATCTCAGAAACGCGGGGTCTCCCAAGACACCAAAGTAGTGCAGGATGACTATCGAGAGTGCGGTCACGGCCATCAGACCAGCGATGGTGAGTCCGGCCACTGCGGCTCCGCTTTTGCGCCGTCTGCGTTTTCCGGGGCTGACGGAGACGGGGTTCGCGTAGGGCTCGAAGCCCTGCGCCGCAAGGCCTCCGGAGGCCTCTCTACGAGGCGCAAACGTCTGGGTTGCCGGCAGGGGAGGCTGGATTGGAGTTGCGGTGGATACCTGGGTGGTACTGGCGGAGGGCTGCGCGCTGAGCGGGGAGGCAATGGTGGTGGCCGCTCCGGTCTCGTTCGCGCTGTCATCCTGAGCGTCTGCCCTGCATCCGCACTGTGTGCAGAATAGCGTGCCATCTTCAAGCTGTGCCCCACAGTTGGTGCAATACATGAAACCACCCCCGTACGTCCGTGCCTAGGCCCCACCTGTGGGTTAGCCCTTGGGGTCCGAGCCATGTCACCCTATGCGGATGCATCCATCAGGCGAAGCTTTGCCTTGATGATCCTTCTCAGGGAATCGTCAATTCTCTCCTCGCCAAGCGTCCCATCTCTTACAGCGGAGAGGACCCCTTCGTATGAGGCTGAGAAGTCAGGCGTCATCAGAAGCATGTCTGCTCCGGCCTCAAGGGCTTTGACGCCAAGCTCTGTGGCATTGTAGCGGTCGCCGATCGCACCCATCTTGAGGGAGTCCGTGATGATAATACCCTCAAATCCTAGTTGGGCACGCAGAATGTCCGTCTGGATAGCCCTCGAGAGCGAGGCGGGTGTGTCGTCGCCAGTCAGCCTAGGGCATGCCAGGTGTCCCACCATCACAAAGGGTACGCCCGCCGCGATGGCACTCCGAAAGGGTAGGAGTTCTTCTGCCTGCAGCTGCTCCATCGTCTTTTGCGTGCTGATGGGCTCTACCTCTGGGTCGCCCTCCGCACTGCCGATCCCTGGGAAGTGCTTTGCGCAGCATAGGATGCCACCCTCAGTGAATCCCCGTACGGCTGCCTCGACCATCTGGGCGACTGCTTGGGCATCCGTGCCAAACGAGCGCCGGGCCATGGTCTGGCTCGATCCATTGACGACGTCGGCAACCGGGGCAAAGTCTAAGTTGAAGCCAAGCTCAACGAGGTACTTCGCCATAGTCTGCGAGACCTCGAAGGCCTGGTGCGTGTCGCCGCTAGCGCCGACATCACGCATGTCACCTACGTTCGGAATGTTGAAGCTACCCTTGCCCCCTATGCGCGAGACGGTGCCACCCTCCTCATCGACCGAGATGAACGGGGGTAGGCCCACGGCGTCCTGAGAGTACTGCCTGATGCTGGAAAGCATCGTGCGAGTCTGGTCGGGACCCCTGAGGTTCTGACCAAAATAGCAGATGCCACCTACTGGATGCTCCGTGAGTGCCCGACGACTCGCGTCTCCTGCTGACACGACGGGGCTTGCGGGAAAGATCGACTCGGGCTCAAGGAAGAAGAGCTGGTTGATCTTCTGCTCGAGCGTCAGGGCAGAGAGGGTAGAATCGATTCGGGTGGTCATAGGGTCGGCGGGTGTGCCCTGCGCAGGGACATCTCCATTCCTTGAGGTGCCATCAGTATTGCTCGCGTCATCCCCCGTAGGCGCGGTGCCCTTTGGAGAGCAGCCAGCGAGCAGGGTGCCCCCCGACGTTGCTAGGATGGCGCCCAGTGCAATGGCCGACCTTCGGGTCACAGGCCACGACATCATAGATCCCATAGATCCTCCCTCCCCACAAGCTTAGAAGCAAAGAAGCGTTAGCCTATGCCCTGCGACATGCCCCTCCAGTATGAGGTGTGACACATGTCATGCGGGTTGACGCAGGCTGTGGTACATGCAGAACAACTTCATTTTACTCCATATCGGGCCAAAATGCGTTTTTCCGTGAGGGCATCGGCGCAGAATGCGCTTTTGCGTGAGGCTGCCTGCGCAGAATGCGCTTTTGCGTGAGGCGGCTCGACGTTTGCCCAGGTAAGGAAAAGCGCATTCTACGGAAAAGCGCATTCTGGCCCCAAGCCCTCACGGAAAGGCGCATTCTGGCTGCAGCCCCTCACGCAAAAGCGCACTCTGCGATTCCCGAGATCGTACAAACTGCGCTTTTTCGTTACGCTACCACTCGGGAGGCGTGGGACAACCGCCCGCCAGGCTGCGGGGCACTATGAAAAGAGGCTCAACTGGGCAAATGCGCTCGAGCAACCGCCCGCCAGGCTGCGGGGCGGGTTGCGCCAAGGTCCGAAGCCTTTGGTTTGGAACCTGATCGTATTCTGCTATAGTGGGTGACCGAGGTGCTTAAGGTGCTTATGCGTGTCGTCGAGCACTGTCTTCTCATTGACAGGGACGTTCTGGGGACGTATCTGCTTGGCGGAAGAAGGCGTGAGTCCAAGGAGCCTGGGGCTTAGGCTCAACGCCGACTCGAGAGCGAGGCATGACCATGGCAACTGGTGAGTTCTGCACAAACTGCGGAGCACAATTGGATCGGGACGCGCAGTTTTGCGTGTCATGCGGACAGTCGAGGCAGGACGATGAAGGCCAGCGGGCTGCCGTGGCCAACGCGACGGTCGTGCAGGAGCCTGTACAAGCATCCGTAGATCCTACGGCATCGACCGACCCCTCTGTGCCCTGTGGCGCCGTCGACCATGCTTTTCCTATCCAGACGGCAAGTCCCGTTTCTGTCCGCACGGGGGCAGAGCGGGCTGAACCTGACCGCACTGGGCGAGGAGGGAGGGGACCTGTGATTGCCGCCACCGTAGCAATCGTCTTCTCTGTGCTCTCCATCTCCCTGTCCCTCCTGTACCTCTTTGTCTGGCCCGCTGCCACCAACCGCATCGCCTCTGTTGGGTGGCAGCAGGAACAGTCTTCGGACGCTGATCTGACGAGCAGTAGCCCATCAGAAAACGCAGGTAGCAAGAGTTCAGGTTCCGCCAGCGACCAAGGTGCAGCGGCAAGCGGTGCACCAAAGAACTCCCCTACCGAAGGCGAGCGAGACCCAGGATACCGTACCGGGTATCACGAGCCGTTTTGGGGCGTATGGACGTTTGCCTCGAAGTCGGCAAGTGAGGCCATGGAGCGTGCCACATCTATGACTGCCAAGGGATTTGACTCGACCGTCGAGTTGACCACCGATTGGTCGAACCTGAATGACGAGGAGTGGTACGTGGTTACGACAGGCATGTGGAGAGATAGGGAAGAGGCAGAGAGCATGGCCTCGTCTTTGCGGTTGGCTGGCTACTCGGATGCGTACGCCAAGTACTCGGGCGAGTATGTGGGAGACAAGAGGTAGGAAATCCGACGCCGCCGCTCCTCCCGATGTGGAGCAGCGCCTTTGGAGCATGGATTTTAAGCTCGTTGCGTGCGGTACCAGATTTTGGCAGGCGATGCCGTACGCCCACTCGATTTAGCATGTCACATCAGAGATAGGAAAACGCCAACCCCATCGCTCCGCGTCATGAGCTGCTGAGCCGATTTCGAGGGACTCGACTGTGCCCACTGGATTGGCGCGTTCTGGACGTACTTTCACAGGCGCCATTCCCATATGACCTCAATCTGCATAATAGCCGTCGGCCAGCGTTGCTCTCTGCTACTATGCCACACATAGTGTCACCCGTTAGTTCCTTGAGTCCTTTCGGTATTCGTGCCCGCCCCTACGTTGACCGTAGGCACGGCTGGAAAGATCGGAGGAGAACCATGTTTTGTACGCGCTGCGGAAACTCCCTCCCAGCCAACGCCCGATTTTGCTCTAGGTGTGGCAACCCCGTCTTTGGCGTGCAGCCTGTGGTGCCGGTAGCACCAACCACCGCGCTGGCGACCCAATCAACAACATCTTACCACCCAAGACAGAGCACGATATCAGACACGTACCCTACTGTGCCCGTTGCAGCTTCAGATGTCGCGCAGGTTGCGACAACGCTCGCCCAGGTCGATGTGTCCGCTACGGCAACAGTCCCCGTAGCGGAAGTAAGCGCAGCTGTGCCCTCCCTTGTAGAGGGTGCGGTATCAGAGACAGTGGGAGAAAGAGCCGCTCGTGACAAGCCCGTCTCAGCATCGGGGCCGGCTCCTACGTACATACCTGTTGCGAAGGACCGTGAGGCTATGCCGACGGTCACAGACGACAGCTTTCCCGCCGAAGGCGCGGCACTTCCTGCGGCACCTCGCGAGCCACCAACCATGAAAACCGTTGTTGCTAACGACCCTGACCAGACCGTCACAGGTGTGGTTTACACAGAGACACGGACTGCTGGCGAGGTCGAAAGGGGGATCGTAGAGGAAGCGTCCAAGGGCGAGGAGGAGACTGCGGTTTCTCAGTCTGATGGGCTCGGTGCGAAGAATGCGCTCGAAGATGCGAACACGAACAAAGAGACGGGGTCATATACTGCCCTTGCGAAAGCGATACCGGAGGATAGGGCACGAGGGGCGCGGCGTCTTACCGATGACGAGCTTGCGAGGCTAAGCATAGAAGTTACAGAGCTGCGTAAATCCATGAAGAAGATACAGCAGCTTCTTCTGTCTTCGGGCGCAATTACACCCGCACAGTACTGTAGGGCTATGTATGGGTCTCCCTCGCCACATGGATCTCCCTTGTCACCTAGCGCAGCAGATCAAAGTTTCCCGCAAGTATCCGTCTCTGCGCAGGCATCGTATGATCAGACGCAAGTACTCACAGTGCCAAGTACGCAGACAGCAAGCGTCCGCAGAACGGATTCCGAGAAGGGCAGGTTGGCAGCGGGTCTGTTGGCGATATTTCTCGGCGGGCTTGGCGTCCACAAGTTCTACCTGGGTTACACGGGTGCTGGCGTCGCCATGCTTCTGATATCCATCTTTGGGGCGGTCATCCTGATAGGTCCAATCCTTATGGGTCTCTGTGGGCTGATCGAGGGTATCATCTACCTCACGAAGAGCGACGAGGACTTTCAGCGTACCTACGTGTGGGGGGATAAACCCTGGTTCTAAGAGGCTCTTCGGGGGTTTGTGTGGGTTGATGCCTCGGCGAAGATGCCAACCTAGCGGCGACGCCGCTCGCTCAGAGCCTGTCTTCCCGACCAAGCAAGAGGGGCCAGCGAGGAGGCGCCGCCGGCACGCCATGGCGGTCGAGGCGCTCGTGCCACCTGGCGCAGCTCGCGTCGCGATTCGTATCGCGACTCGCGTCGCAACAGTGTACACAAATGCCCCAAAACGGCGCCGAGAGGCCATTTTCGGCGATCTGTGTACACTATTGCGTCCCCCTGCGTCACCACGGGGCACCTCGCGAGACGCAACAGTGTACACAAATGCCCCAAAACGGCACCGAGAGGTCATTTTAGCCAATCTGTGTACACTATTGCGTCCCCACGTCTGTCCACAACAGCGCAACAGCCCAACAGTGTACACAAACGCCCCAATCCGGTGCGGAGAGGCCCGATCCTTCCATTTGTGTACACTATTGTGATCCCAAGGCCACCCACAACCCAAGCCCACGGCGCAACAGTGTACACAAATGCCCCGAAACGGCACCGAGGGACCATTTTTGCCGATCTGTGTACACTCCTGCGCCCCACCAGGGCGGTGACGCCCACGCCGCCAGGGCGATGACGCAACTACCCACCCACACGGACTCACGAAGCCTCTTCTAAGACGTAGCCCCTAGCGATTACTCCACGCTCCCTTGCTGTCGGGTCAGACCGTTGGCGTCGGGTCAGTCTGACTCAGGTACGGGGGCCAGGAACGACCGTCGGTCTGTTGGACATCTCGAACGTCTCTGCTGCTGTATCGTAGGAGGTATCGGTGAGGCACAAGAACAGGGTGCCTCGCCCCGATGCCGTGCGCTATAGCCGAGGGGGACGTTCATGCTTCACATACGCTGCGACACACATACGCATACGATCTACTCGCGTCATGCCTACTCCACTGTCGAGGAGAACGTCCGGGCTGCCGCCGAGCTCGGCATAGGGCTCCTTGGCTCCACCGACCACTACTCGTCGATGTTGTTTCCTGAGGTCGAAGACACGAGGCGGGCGCATGTGCATGATCTGCGCGACCATCAGTACTTCATCAACTACCACTGTTGGCCACGCGAGTGGTGTGGCGTACGCCTGCTACATGGCTGTGAGGCGGACATCGTGGACCTCGAGGGTCACCTCTTTGGCTGGGACGTTGCGGTCGATCGGGAGATAAACGGCACGCTCCTTCCTGAGTCCACCACGCTCAAGGAACGCGTGTTCAAAGACTGTGACTACGTGATCGCCTCGGTTCACAACGATGACTTCACCAAGGGCGCGACGCTCGCGAAGACCACCGAGATGTACCTACGGGCGCTCGAGGACCCAAAGGTTCTCATCCTGGGCCATCTGGGACGATCGGGAGTTCCCTTTGACGTTGACGCCGTGCTCATGTCTGCTAGGGAGCGTGGCAAGATGGTCGAGATAAACGAGGCCACCCTTGCCAACCATACCGAGGCTGCGGCCTCGTGTCGTGCGATCGCGAGTCGGGCGGCCGAGCTTGGCTGCATGGTCTCGACGGGCTCCGATGCCCACATCAGCTACGACGTTGGTCGTCTTGGGCGGGTGCGCGGCCTGCTTGAGGACCTGCACTTTCCGCAGGAGCTCATCGCAACAACGGACGCGGACAGCTTCCTTGAGGCGCTACGTCGCGCTGTCGTGCCGTGAGTCGCGCGTGAGCGTGCCCGCATACCCCTGCCTTCGTTGCGCCGCCCCACGCCCTGAGGAGCACGAACGGTCGCGTCAAGCACCCGCCCCACGCCCTGAGGAGCACAAACGGTCGCGTGCGAGTGCCCGCCCCACGCCCGCCCCACGGCCCTACAGCCTGATGCGTAGCTCCACGGGACAGTGGTCGCTGCCGTAGACATCATCGAGTATGGATGCCCCCGTAATGCGACCAGCCGCGTCGTCGCTCACAAGGAAGTAGTCGATGCGCCAACCCACGTTTCTCTCGCGGGCGCGCATGCGGTAGCTCCACCAGCTGTAGGCATCCGCTCGATCGGGATAGAGCTTACGGAAGCTGTCCGTGAAGCCAGCGTCCAGAAGGCGCGTGAAGCCCTCGCGCTCCTGATCCGAGAAACCAGCGTTCTGGTGGTTGGTGTCGGGGTTCTTGAGGTCTATCTCCTCGTGTGCGACGTTGAAGTCCCCACAGCTCACGACCGGCTTCTCTTTGGCGAGTCCGGCCAGGAAGCTACGGTAGCGCTCGTCCCACAGCATGCGCTCGTCGAGGCGGGCCAGACCGTTCTTCGAGTTAGGCGTGTAGACATTCACGAACCAGTAGCCTGTGAACTCCAAGGCGCAGACGCGACCCTCGTCCTCTGCCACGGGAGATCCTATCTGGCGCACCACCTGCAGGGGCTCCTCCCTGCTGAAGACCGCCGTGCCTGAGTAGCCCTTGCGCTTGGCGAAGCTCCAGGTCTGCACGTAGCCCGGGATGTCAAGGTCCACCTGCCCCTCCTGGAGCTTGGTCTCCTGGATGGCGAAGACGTCTGCCGAGCAGGAGTTAAAGACCTCGGCAAAGCTTGGCTCCTTTTTGAGTACGGCGCGCAGGCCGTTTACGTTCCACGATACGAGCGTGAGCTCGCTCGCGTCGGTGTCTGAGTCGGTCGTGGGGGTACTGGGCGTATCACTCACAATGTCTCCTTCTGCTGGGAAGTTGTGTCTGGTTGACAGGGACGGTCTGGGTGCGCCTGACTTTCTTGCGGCAACCCCGGGCCTCATGCCCTACCGTCTGAGGTCAGGGAGGGTCCTCCATCCCTTTGCGTGTGTGGTCTCTCGCACAGGCCATGCCTACGGCTCGATGACGATGTACCCGTCATCACCATCCGCCTCGCGGATCTGGGCCTGAATCGCGGAGGGATCGGGATGCGGTCCCGCGTCGGCGGACCCAAAGAGAAACTCGCGCCATATCGGCAGGTCGCGCATGCCTTGCGCGTGACCCCGGTCGTAGGCCTCGGTCAGCCTTGCCGTGCTCAGCGTGTCGCTCTCGACGGGCATGGCGTCGGGATAGACGATGAGGCAGCGCCCCTCTCGTGCGAGCCGCTCCATGCGGGCGAGTTCCTCGTTGTAGCGCTCCCAGCGGGTGAGCATGGCGTTGCGTAGATAGGGGTAGTCGCGTGAGACGAGGTTCTGCATGCGCAGCTCGCGCTTGGTGGGGGGTTGCTTGCGATAGCCCTTGGGACGCGTTGCCACAAAGAAGAAACGTCGGTAGCCCGCCTCCTCAGCCAGTCTGACAGGGATGCCGGCCCCCTTGCCCAAACCACCGTCCAGCAGCACCCTGCCGTTTACGGGAAGCGGCTTCATGGCGCCCGGCAGGGTGGAGCTTGCGCGCACGAGGTTGATCATGGTCATGACATCCGGCATGTCCTCTTTGCCAAACGTTACGGTTCTGCCGGTGTCACGCTCGAACGTCTGAATGCGAATCTGAGCGGGGTTTGCGCAAAACGTCTCCCAGTCAAAGGGCAGAAAGCCGTCCTCGACGCAACCCGCATAGAGGTAATCGGCGTTGAAGAGGCCCGTGCCCTGGACGATCGACCGTATGCCGCCAATCTGTACGCCCGCTGGCTTCCTGGCGAGAAACGCCGCGCGTGTTCGATGCAGGTCGCGTGAGGTGTAATCGACGGTGTGGCTTGCCCCCGCAGAGAGACCGCACACGAAGCCGAAGTGGAACTGTTGCTCGAGGAGGACGCGGGCAAACCCTGCCGTATAGGCACCGCGATAGCCGCCACCCTCGAAGACGAGGGCGCAGTCCGATATGTTGGTGTCGAGTGCTGTCATGGGATAAGGCCTCTTTTCCTCGGTCTTGTTGTCTACAGTTTCCCCAATTTCCTCGACGAGGGGGCTGCCGTCTGCGCAAAACCGTCGAATGCCCGCGACGCGCTCGCACGAGGCGCGGTAGGATACTGGAAGTGAAGGCTATGACGGGAGGCAGGTATGGCACAGACGATCACCAACGCGGCCGAGGCGGCAAAGCAGCTCAAAGAGAGGGTCGAGCGGGCGAAAGACGTGGTTTTCTTTGGTGGTGCGGGTGTCTCGACGGCAAGCGGCATACCCGACTTCAGGAGTCCCTCCGGCCTCTACAACCAGCACTTCTCGACTAGCTACTCGCCCGAGGAGCTGCTGAGTCACCACTTCTACCTGCAACACCCCGAGGAGTTCTTCGACTTCTACCGCAAGATGATGTGCGCGCCCGAGGCCCGCCCCAACCAGGCGCACAAGAAGCTCGCTCAGCTCGAGGCTGAGGGCAAGCTGAGCGCCGTCATCACGCAAAACATCGATGGCCTGCACCAGGCGGCGGGCTCCAAGCACGTGATAGAGCTGCATGGCTCAACACACCGCAACGTCTGCCAGAGCTGCGGTACCGTCTACTCGCAGGAATGGGTGCTGTCAACCGAGGGTGTGCCTGTCTGCGAGAGTTGTGGCGGTCGCGTGAAGCCCGACGTGGTGCTCTATGAGGAGGCGCTCGACGAGAGGGACATCGTGGCTGCAGTGGACGCCATCTCGCACTGTGACATGCTAATCATCGGCGGGACGTCGCTCGTCGTGTATCCGGCCGCAGGGCTCGTGCAGTACTTCTCTGGGGATGACCTCGTGATATGCAACATGGGGGGAACCCCGCAGGATGGTCGGGCAGACCTCGTGTGCGACTGTGACATCGCAGGGGCGTTCGATTGGTAGTGACGGGCATGCGCGCGTGGCTCGCGTCGAATGGGCGTGAGGTGGTCCGGGGCATCGTGATTTTGCGATAGGGGTGTAAGAGGCTACAATCAGTGAGACAATTGTGCTGTTGTGCACGGTGCGCGGCATCCTTGCCCCGGGAGGTTCGACCCATGCTTCGAGAGGATTACTCAATCTGGTGCTGTGGCAGACATGAGCTGTCACTGACGCGTCCGCGCGTCATGGGCATCCTTAACGTCACGCCAGATTCCTTCTCGGATGGTGGGGAGAACCTCGATCCGCAGGCGGCCATTGCCCGGGCGCTCCAGATGCTCGATGAGGGCGCCGATATCATCGACGTGGGCGGTGAGTCAACGCGTCCGGGTCATACGCCCGTAGATCCCGAGGAGGAGGGCAATCGCGTCATTCCCGTCATTCGCGGTATCCTCGCGGAGGCTCCCACGGCGATCGTGTCCATTGACACCCGTCATGCCGCCATCGCCAAGATTGCGGTGCGTCTTGGTGTCTCCATCATCAACGACGTCTCGGGCTTTAGTGATCCTGCAATGGCGCGCGTGGCGGCCGAGTCGAACTGCGGTTGTATCATCATGCATTGGAGCAAGATCAGGGGCGTGAGTACCCGTCGTTCCGTGACGCTCGACTCCCCGCGCCTCCGTTCGCGTCGCCCGGTACAGCCGCGCACGGTACCCACCAGCACGCGCCGCTTCACCCTGCCCGAGGAGGCCCCTCTCATGCGTGAGGTCATGGGCTTTCTGGGCGACCAGGCCCGCACGCTCATGCGTGCCGGCGTGAGTCACGATCGCATCTGTATAGACCCCGGTCCTGGCTTTGACAAGTCTGCCGATGAGGACATCGTCATCGAGCGAGCCACGAGAAAGCTCGTCTCCATGGGCTATCCGGTCATCACTGCCCTCTCGCGCAAGCGCTCGGTCGGTGCGGTGTCGGGCATCCGGGAGGCACGGGAGCGGGATGCGGCCAGCGTCGGCATGTGCCTCTCTGCCATAGAGGACGGCTCGCGTATCGTGCGTGTGCATGACGTTGCGGCGACGGTGCAGGCCATCAATGGCTACTGGTCCGTCGCCAAGGCTGATGCGCGTCAGGCCTTCGTGTCACTTGGGTCGAACGTTGGTGACCGCGTGGGTAACCTTACCCATGCGGTCAAGCTCATCAACAAGATTCCGCTTACCCGGGTTGTTCTGGTGAGCCGTGCGTACGAGACCGAGCCGGCCTACAACATCGCGACGCCGGTTGCCAACGCCGTGGCGGAGATTCGCACGGAGCTCCATCCGCTCGTGCTGCTCGATGCCCTGCTTGGCGTGGAGGATGAGCTCAAGCGTGTGCGCGATCCCAAGCTCGCCGGTCACGGGCCTCGCACCATTGACTGTGACCTCGTCTTCGTCGAGGGGGAGCAGCATGCGGGCAAGAGGCTCACGCTGCCCCATCCGCATCTGGGCGAGAGGGACTACGTTCTCGTCCCGATGGAGGATCTCCTGCATGATCCGGTGCGCTTCCTGATGCATGCGGGCGTTCCCGTCTATGCTCCAGAGGAGCGTGTGGGCCATGTGGTCTCCGAGCTGGGTGAGCTCGATTGGCGGGAGGAGTAGCGAGGGTCGCGATGGGTGCGGTGGCGGCGGTTCAGGTGTGACCGGGTGGACAGGGCCTGCCGTGCACCCCTACCAGCCTAGCCCTCGCGTTTCTTGGCGCGATGCTCCCATATCTGGTAGATGCCCCGTACGGTGAGGTCGGGATCGAGGGCATCAAACAGATTTGTCGCCCGCGCGATCTCCCGCACGAGGCCCCCAGTGCCCACGATTGGCACCTTGCTCAGTCCGGGATCCTCCGCTCTTAGCTCATCTATGATGCGCCTGACAAGACCCTCCGCCTGCGCTGCCGCACCTATCACTATCCCTGACTGCACGGCCGTCTCGGTGTCGGTGCCCAAAGCGTGCGCTGGCACGACGAGGCTCACGCTCGAGAGGCGTGCCGCCTGCGAGAAGAGCGCGCGCGCCGAGAGCATGAGGCCCGGCATGATGGCACCTCCCCGAAAGGCACCGCGCCCATCTACGACGTCGATGTTCGTTGCCGTTCCAAAGTCGACTACGATGACCGGCGCCCCATAGGATGCCCGCGCAGCCACTGCGTTGGCGATGCGGTCGGCACCGACCTGGCGCGGGTCTGGCATGGCGATCTTGATCCCGCAGTCGCGCGTCGCATCTACCGTGAGCACGTCCTCTTGCTCGAGGATATGGCCGAGCATGTAGTGCCACTCTCGTGTCAGCACGGGCACGACGCTGGCAATGGCCACGTGCCTCACGTCCGCGAGGTCGAGGCCAAGCATCAAAAAGTAGCCGAAGAGCCTCTCGTGCAGCTCGTCAGCCGTGTCGGTCTTGTCCGATGCCATGCGCCACTGACGCAGGAGCTGTCCTGCCTCATTAAAGAGCCCAAGCGTCGTCTGCGTGTTGCCGATGTCCACTGTAAGAAGCATGCTGGTCTCCAACCAGTGCGGGGCGCCACGTGCCGGCGCCAGGTGATCAAGAGCGCTTCTGTTTTGCGTCTAGCTTAGCGCTCTGCACCCCGTCTTCACAATCTGACTACGTCTGCATCGGCATGAGCGAACAAATCTGATACAGTGATACGGCTCGAAGCCTAAGGGAAGGCCCCAAGGGCGTACCATCCTCGCCTGGTCGGAAACCAGGCCAACCAAGGGAGTTCCAAACATGAAGCAAGGTATCCATCCCAAGTACGTGGAATGCACCGTTCGTTGCACCTGTGGCAACACCTGGGTCACCCGCTCCACGAAGAGCGAGATGACCATAGATCTCTGTGACAAGTGCCATCCCTTCTACACCGGCCAGCAGAAGCTTGTTGACACCGGTGGGCGTGTCCAGCGCTTCTCTGACAAGTTTGGTGGTGCCGCCGCAGCCCAGCTCAAGAGGGCCCAGGAGGCCAAGGCCGAGAAGGCCGCGAAGGCCGCCGAGGCTGCTGCCGCGAAGAAGGCCGCCAAGGAGGCCAAGGCTGCCGAGAAGGCCAAGCGTGCCGCTGAGTACGCCAAGAGGTCCGAGGCCAAGACTGTTGAGGCGGACGCTGCCAAGGCTCCCGAGGCACCCGAGGCCGGAGCTGTGGAGGCCACCGAGGCGACGACCGAGGTCGCGCCCGTTGAGGAGACCTCCGCAGAGTAGCCATGAGTTCCCGGGCGGCAGTCCAAGGGCAGCCGCCCGGGAACTTTGCCTGGAGTTTGCCCGGAGAGGTAAGCTTCTCGGGTGGGTCCTCGGCGAGTTGTAGGTGAACTTAGGTCAGTCCCGTGCGTCAGCCCTGCCTGAGCGCGTGGGCAGGGTCCGTCTGTGTCGCACGCAAGGTGGGCGTAAGACCCGAGACGAGACTTAACGTCATTCCCACTACCACCGAGACGGGGATGATAAGCGGTGAGGGGGATACCAGAGCTGCCTCTTTCGTCAGACTTTGGATGACGAGGGACAGCGGGACAGACAGCAACAGGGCAAAGAGTGCGCCGAGGATGCCCGCGCACATCCCCACGGTTACGTTTTCCCAGCAGAACAGTAAGACGACATCACGCCTCGATGCTCCCAGCGCACGCAGGATGCCGATCTCTCGCCGCCGTTCGATGACAGCCACGGATGTCACCGAAAAGATCATGATGGCGCTCAGTCCCAAGGCCAAGATCATGAGGATGATCAGTGCCCAGCTCACGAGGCTGATGACGCTCGTTACCTGATCGACCTCGGCCTGGTTGAGGCTGGCATAGGTCACGGGTACCTCACCGTCTGCGAGGGTGGCGTTATAGGAGTCAAGCTCACTGATGATTTGCTCGCGCCCCTCCACGCTCGATGGGAAGATCTGGATTGATGTCGGTTCGTATAAGTCGGCCACACCGAGCTTGTCCATGTTCTCTTGATAGGCATGATTCAGGGTTGCGGGTGCATATGACTCGATGATGGCTGTGAACTGGTCATCAGGAAGCGCGGCGACCTTGCGCACGTCATCCTGCGACACATAGAGTCTGCCTGAGGCGTCAAAGTAGTCCTTAAAGCGATCGCCCAAGGCCATGACCTGCTCGTCATTGAGGCTCTTGAGGTAGTCGAGCTTTCTTTGCGAGAGCAGGGAGCTGTCGATGGCCGAGAGAAGCGCATTTCTGGTACGCTCTGCCTCTATCGCGCGGTTGGAACCCCTCGACTCGGACGCGAAGTCCACTCCGGTGAAGACGTCCACGTTGGGGCTGCCCGCCTGCTGACGCGCTATCTCGCTCGAGCTGTTGTGATCTATGACCCATGGGATAAGCTTGGAACTGTAGCCTATGGCGCCTACCTCGGGGACGCTGGCTATCTTGTCAGATGCACGTACGACGCCGACGATCCTGAGTTTCGGGGCGCTTGCGAGGACGTCCTTCATGCGTCTGGCGTTGCCATTGGCAAGGTCCCAGCCTCCGTCACCCTTGTAGTAGTAGTCGCTCTGGGGCACGATGTCAAACTCGAGTCCCAACAGCCTCTCGAAGGAATATGCGTCATCAAGGCCCGGGATGCGGACATCCTTGCCCATCATAAGGTCAACGGACACCTCGCGGATGCCCTCGAGGTCTGCCAAGCCAGTGGCATAGGCGAAGTAGTCGGACACGCGTCCGTCATGGTCGCAGATGATGACGGCTTCGTCGTAGGAGTTGGGCATGTGGCCGGCCATGACCTCGTAGGGACTGGCGCCCGTTTCCTCGTTGTAGGGGATCTCGCGCAGTAGCGACGCTGCGTCAGGCAGGATGTCCGAGACGGCCCTCTCACCATCCTTGCCAAAGATGTGATCAAGCGAGAGGTTGTCGAGGATGGTCACCCTGCCATCCTGGACGATCTGCCTACCGTTGGCGTCATAGAGGTTGATGCCGACGTCATAGTGGCGCTGGACGTCATAGGCATTCTGCCGGATGTGCGAACGGTCTGAGTCCACGTAGCGCATGAACTGCTCGAGGTCGCTCTTCTTGCTGTGCGCGAGGGCTGTTGCCGCAACCTTCTGGGCCACATGGCTGAGCGTCACCTCGCTGGGGGCATCACCGCCTTGCTGGTCGTTGCCATGGAGCGTGTCAAGGGCACTGAGCGCGACGCCCACGAGCGACGCCTGCGTGCCGTTCTGTCTGAGGACCAGCGGGTTGCTGGCTAAGGAGGCGATGCCTATGCGGTCCATGTAGGCGTGTGCCCCGCTCTGGACGGCAAAGGTCAGGCCCGTGCCCGTGATGCCTATGGTTGCGACGAGTAGCGTGATGAGCGCGCGTTGGAGCTTGTTACCCAAGTGCTGTCGTATGAGACGGGCAAACATGCCAGCGTGCCCCGGATGCCTCGGGTGCCTTAGGCCCCCAAGGCCCCCATCACCTGCGTCGTCAGCCTTTGCCGCGCGCGACCCGCAGGCGTCGGACACTGGCCCGGACCGAGTCAGGTCGCTCTCGACCGTACCCTCTCCCAGCCTGATGATGCGATCGGCGTAGCGCTCGGCAAGCCCCTGGTCATGCGTCACGATAACGACGAGACAGTCTTGGGCGATGGTGGAGAGGGTGCACATAACGCCCTCCCCGCTCGCGAGGTCAAGCGAACCTGTGGGTTCGTCTGCAAGCAGGATACGCGGACCCTTGACTATGGCCCGGGCGATGGCGACGCGCTGGGTCTCCCCGCCCGAGAGCTCGCTGGGCATTCTGTCCTGAAAGTCTCCCAGACCGACAGCCTCGAGCGCCTGGGCCACAGCTGCGTCTGGATCACCGCCGACAGGACCCTCGACCTCAGGACTGCTGATGTTTTTGAGGTCGAGGGCGCAGCGCACGTTGTCGCCTACGCTCAGATAGCCGATGAGAGACGCGTCTTGGAACACGAAGCCGACGTCTTGTCCCCTGTACCTGTCCCAGTCTGTCTCGAGAAAGTCCCTCGTGGACCTGCCGTCGATTTCGAGTTCTCCCTCAAAGTCGCCCTCGAGGCCACCCAAGATATTGAGGAGCGTTGTCTTGCCGCAGCCCGAGCGTCCCAAGATGCAGGCGAGACCGGTGTCTGTAAAGGAAAGGGAGACCTGATCTAAGACCAGGCGCTCCCCGTAGCCCTTGCATATGTCTGTGGCTTGCAGCATCGGCCCGCTTTTCGTGTTCTAGCGCACGTAGTAATCAGACTGCATCGAGTTGTACAGGTCGGCGAAGCCCTTGAGGTTGCTGCTCTCCTGAATAGCCTCAGGTGTGCCACTTAGGAGTACGATGATGCTGTAGTTGTCGTACTCTATCGAGACGGCCCACCCCATGCTTGCGCGGCCTGTGAATAAAGCTGTATGGACGCTCTTTGCCTTCGTGTAGTTGGAGATCTTGTCGCCTCTCACGATATCGTAGAGGTCGAGACCGTACTTACTGTTACCGACATAGGCATTGATGGGGGTGGAGTCGATAAAGCGCTGCAAGTCAATTGTCGTGACTTCGACCGCGCCCGCGTGGTCGAAGTCGAGGCCGGACTTCTGGATCGTATCAACAAGCTGCTGGCTTGTGAGTCCACTGGTCTTCACGACGGTCATGTATGCGACGATGCCCGTGCTCGATGCGGAGAGAGTAGATGAGCTTGAACTGCGGTAATCGAAGTTGGCAAGGGCCCACTGTCCATTGAGCTGGTCAAGCTCTTGGTCGCTCAGTTGCAGGAGCCCGTCGAGATCCTTTGGTGCTTGGCGCTCGAGGCCATTGGCCTTGTTGGTGATAAACTGAGCCATCGCTTCGTTCGAGAAGTACATGGGCTGGTTCCCGGAAACGTTTTTGCAGATCGCGTTTGGCAGGACGGCACTAACGTCGCCGCTTCCCGTAAGCACTTGCGAGATCTTAGCGTTGGCTGCGGTTCCGGAGATGGCGGGGAGAACGAAAAACCAGACTGCAGCTATGACGGCGACGAGCGCGAGTGCCGCCACAAGGAGGGAACCGCGCCCCCTCTTGCGCGTCTGCGCGTTCGTATCCTTGGATGGCATGTTGGTTGGCATGGCCTGGTCGGGGAGGGAAGACGTCGGCTGCCACGTGGACTGCGTCGGCGTACCAAAGGGTGTAGCTTGGTCCGGGGTGGGCGAGTCCTGCGGCAGCTTCATGGTGGGTGTTTGCGCTGCTTGGGTGCCCGCTCCCGGCCGTGTCTGCGCGCCCGTGGGGCTGGTACTTGACTGCGCGGCCGTGGGCGGTTGGGCCTGTGTGTCTCGCGCCTTTGAGCTAGGTCGTGCTATGGGCGTTGACATCCACTCGCTTGCGTGCGTCTGCGCATCCTGTGTACCCGTGTCTGGCTCGGCTTTCGGAGCCGCGATCGCTTGGTCATCTGTGCCTGAGGGCTGGGTCGTGCTGGTATGTGGGCTCAGGCTCGAGGGAGCCTGCGCGCTTGCGCCTGGTTGCGCCCAGGGGCGTGCCTGTGCCTCTGTCTTTGGACCTGTGTCCGCCCCTGCCTGTGCCCATGGGCTTGGTTGCGGCTGCGCCTTTTGACCTGCGTCCGCGCCCGGCTGCGCCTGTGTACCCCATGCCCGAGCACTCATCGGCGTCTTAGGGGCAGGTCTCCACGGGCCCTTTCGCTCCTGCATGTCATGAGAATCGGCGT
This sequence comes from Olsenella sp. oral taxon 807, assembly GCF_001189515.2. Lineage (NCBI taxonomy): Bacteria > Bacillati > Actinomycetota > Coriobacteriia > Coriobacteriales > Atopobiaceae > Olsenella > Olsenella sp. oral taxon 807. Next base: position 2,426,283 of record NZ_CP012069.2, on the reverse strand, counting down.
CTGACTCTGACGTGGACGCACTTAGAGATGAATGCGCTTTCCGCTCCTGTGTCAGGGCGTTCGATCGTGTCTTGGGTGCGGGCCTCCAGGGACTTGGCTGGGCTTCAGTGCTTGCACTCGGCCGTGCTTCATCTGCGCTCGTCTGGGCTGTGGAGGTTGCGTTTGTCTGGGCTTTTGCGTCCGGTTGTGTGCCTGTGCTCGAGGGGGCTTTCGGAGTTGTGGCTCCCCGCGTACCTGTCTCAGGTGGGGCCGTGGTGGCCTGCGGACCCATTCTTGAGGGGCCCTGCGGCTTTGGACCTGCGCCCGCGCCCGACTGCGGCCACGGGCTGGGCTGGGTCGGCGCGCCTGGGCTGGCCTGTGCCCCGCTGCCCGGCGTGGTCGCGGGTGCCCCTGTGCTCGGCGTAGTCGTGGGCCCCTGCGCCCACATGCCCGTCTGGGCTGTGCCCGCCTGCGGCTTTGGACCTGCGCCCGCGCTCGGCTGCGGCCACGGGCTGGGCTGCGCCGGTGCGCCCGGGCCCGCCTGTGCCTTGGGCTGTGACGAGGGTTGCCAGGCGCCCGCCTGCGCCTTTGGACCTGCGCCCGCGCCCCGCTGCGGCCACGGGCTGGGTTGTGCCGGTGCGCTTGGGCCTGCCTGTGCCCCGCTGCTCGGCGTGGTCGCGGGTGCCCCTGTGCTCGGCGTAGTCGTGGGCCCCTGCGCCCACATGCCCGTCTGGGCTGTGCCCGCCTGCGGCTTTGGACCTGCGCCCGCGCTCGGCTGCGGCCACGGGCTGGGCTGCGCCGGTGCGCCCGGGCCCGCCTGTGCCTTGGGCTGTGACGAGGGTTGCCAGGCGCCCGCCTGCGCCTTTGGACCTGCGCCCGCGCCCCGCTGCGGCCACGGGCTGGGCTGAGTCGGCGCGCCTGGGCCTGCCTGTGCCCCACTGCCCGGCGTGGTCGCGGGTGCCCCTGTGCTCGGCGTAGTTGTGGGCCCCTGCGCCCACATGCCCGTCTGGGCTGTGCCTGCCTGTGCGCCCGGTTGGGCTGGCGTGCCTTGGACGCCTGTGCCAAACTGTGCCGTAGTCGTCCACATGGGTCCCTGGGCCGTAGGAGCCTCATGCCCTGCGCTCGGTTGCCCCATAGGAGCCTGTGGAGCAGCGCCCGCTTGGGCTGGTGTTGGCGTCGGGTTTTGCCGTGGCTTTATCTCCGTTATGCAGTGCGTGCAGAACGTGGCACCGTCTTCCAATTGAGCTCCGCAGTTAGGACAGAACATGTTCGCTCCCTTTACTCCGCTATCGATCGGGTCAAGCACCTGTCAATGGTATCCATGACCATTACAGATCATTTTACCAGAGAGACGCGCGGGACTGATGCGAAATGGCAGCAGTCAGGGTGCGCCGAGGCTCTAGGACATGCCCGGTCATGCCGTGAACGCGGCATGTTCCACTTGCCCCCATGCATGAAGCGCGCTTGTGCGTGGTAGACTGGCAAAGCTGACCAGTGCGAGGAGACAACCATGCGTGACAAGCTAGAGAGGCTCATCGCTGCGTACGAGGAGCTCGAGAAGAAGATGATGGACCCAGGGGTCGTCGCCGATCCCAAGGAATATGCACGCATTGCCAAGGAGCATGCCAGTCAGGCTGAGCTCGTGGCCAAGGCTCGCGAGTACCTCGGTGCCCTCAATGACATCGATGCCGCGAAGGAGATGCTGCACGAGGCCTCCGACTCAGAGGAGAAGGAGATGCTGCAGCAGGATATCTCAGAAAACGAGGAGAAACTACCTGCTCTCGAAGACGAGATCAAGGTCATGCTCATCCCCGGGGATCCCAACGACGAGAAAGACACCATCGTCGAGATTCGCGCCGGCGTGGGCGGCGACGAGGCGGCCATCTTCGCGGGTGACCTCTTTGACATGTACGGCCGCCTTGCGCAGGCGCGCAAGTGGAAGGTCGAGGTCCTCTCGGCGAGTCCGTCCGAGGCAGGGGGGTACAAGACCATCGAGTTCAAGCTCATGGGAGACAAGGTCTATTCCGTTATGAAGTACGAGAGCGGTGTCCATCGCGTGCAGCGCATCCCCAAGACCGAGAGCCAGGGCCGCATCCAGACCTCAACGGCCACCGTCGCCGTGCTCCCCGAAGCAGACGAGATCGACATCCAGATCAACCAGGAGGACCTGCGCATCGATACCTACTGCGCGTCAGGCCCCGGTGGCCAGGGCGTCAATACGACCTACTCGGCCGTGCGCATCACGCACCTGCCCACAAACACCGTGGTGCAGTCGCAGGAACAGCGCTCGCAGATACAGAACCGAGAGGTCTGCATGCAGATGCTTCGTGCCCGCCTCTACGAGATGGAGCTTGAGAAGCAACAGGCAGAGCAGGGGGCCAATCGCCTCGCGCAGATAGGCCATGGCAACCGCTCCGAGAAGATCCGTACCTACAACCAGCCGCAGGATCGCGTAACCGACCACCGCATCGGTTTCAATGGCACCTACAACGGCGTGCTCCTGGGCGATACCCTACCCTCCGTGATCGACGCCCTGGCAGCGGCCGACCGTGCGGATAAGCTGGCCAAGGCCGTCTGAGTCTGGCCTGTGCGCACGGGCAGGGGCACACGGCTCCGGTCAGTACCGTGCAGGGGGTACCCATGGTCGCCACATAGGAGCGCAGAGGGCCCAGCTCATTGGGAGGCTTCATGGCAGAGGAGACTTGGACCGTCAAACGCATCCTCGACTGGACGCGAGGCTACCTTGCAGAGAAGGGTGACGAACACCCGCGCCTCTCGGCGGAGTGGCTCATCAGCAATGCCTGCGGCCTCTCGCGCATCGAGATCTACACCGGCTTCGGTCGCGTTCTCACGCCCAAGGAACTTGCTGCCATGCACGATGGCGTGCTGCGCCGTGGGCGCGGAGAGCCCCTGCAATACGTGACGGGCGAGATGCCCTTTCGCCATATCATACTGCGCTGCGAGAGGGGAGTGCTCATTCCGAGGCCAGAGACCGAGATCCTGGTGGATGCGGCGCTTCTCGGCGTGGATGCGGCCAAGGCTGCAGGTCACAGTGCCCAGGTGCTCGAGATCGGTTGCGGCACCGGCTGCATCTGTTGCTCCATCGCCTCGGAGCGGCCGGGTGTGCACGTGACAACAACCGATGTCTCGCAGCTTGCCGTGAGCCTTGCTATGCGCAATCGCGATGCGCTGGGTCTTGCGAGGGCGATTGACGTCATGGAGTGCGACCTTGCCTCTGGCGTAGACGAGGGACTCATGGGTACCTTCGACTTGCTCGTGTCCAATCCTCCCTATATCCCGAGTGCCGTGCTGTCGACCCTGCCCTACGAGGTTGCGGGCTTTGAGCCTGGTTTGGCGCTCGACGGGGGAGCGGACGGCCTGGACGTGTTTCGCCGTCTTTTGAAGCTGGCGCCGCAGGCGCTTCGTGCGGGCGGCATGTTCGTCTGTGAGCTCTTCGAGACCAGCGTGGGTACTGCCGCACAGCTCTGCCACGAGCAGGGTGGCTGGGCTCGCATCGAGGTGCGAGATGATCTTACCCACAGGCCGCGCGTGCTCGTTGCCGTGCGTGAGGGCAACCTCGCCGACGGGGGAGCGCTCGTCGAGACCGACAAGGTCATCGCCGTGAGCCAGGAGAAGCCGAGCGCCATCGTCGTGCGCGACGTTGCCAAACTCCTTCTGGAAGGCGGTGTCGTGGTCATTCCGACCGATTCTGTCTATGGCATAAGCTGTGCCGCGATTCCGGGAAATCCTGGCCTGGAGCGCATCTTTGACATCAAGGGGCGCAACCGCGCGCAGACCCTGCCTTGGCTTGTGGCCGACGCACGTGATCTTAACCTCTACGGCTGCAATGTCCCCGCATGGGCACAGGCCCTAGCCAAGAGATACTGGCCAGGGGCGCTCACGCTGGTCGTAGAGGCAAGCGCCCTTGTGCCAGATGAGTATTCGCTGCGTCGAGTCGTTGCGAGAGGCGATGCCGGTGACGCTCCTGCCCTTGCCACCATCGCCCTGCGCTGCCCTGACTCTAGGCTCGTGCGTGACATAGCGCGTGAGCTGGGCGTGCCTCTCGCCACGACAAGCGCAAACACGCACGGGGCTGCCTCTGCCACGAGCGCTTCTGACGTCGAGGGACGTCTGATCAAGATGTCCGACCTCACGCTTGACGCGGGCCTTGCCCCCATCGCCGTCGCCTCGACCATCGTGGACTGCACGGGCACGGAGCCACACATTCTTCGTGAGGGTGCCATCGCGACTGCGGCCATCCTGCGGACCGCAGGGTTCTAGGCGCAAACACATACATTTAGGGACACGCGGACTACCTCAATATCGTCGCGGGATCTCGCCTACGGCCGTTGTGGGCCCTCAGGGAGCACCTGACAGCGCAATGTGCACTGCCACTCGATGCTGAACGTACGGAGTGGAACGTTCAGGGCCGACTGGCAGTGTCATCCACACGGGACTGCACGTTCAGGCCCGAGTGGCAGTGTCACTCGCACTGCCACATGGCATCGAGCGTACCAAAGCGGTACGCTCAGGGGCGAGTGGCAGTGCGATCGGTACGCTCAGGCCTGAGTGGCAGTGCCACCCACACTGCCACTCGATGCTGAACGTACGGAGTGGAACGTTCAGGCCCGACTGGCAGTGCGATCGGTACGCTCAGGGGCGAGTGGCAGTGTCATCCACACGGGACCGCACGTTCAGGCCCGAGTGGCAGTGCGGGTTGGGGTGACCTTTGGATCTGTAGGCGTTATGCCGACGTCGGAGCGCTTTGACAGGGGTGTGCCCCAACCCTGCCCAGGACGGCCTCCTTGTAAGTGGCAGGGTGTCTCCGTGCGGGCAGGACGGTTTCTTGGCCGGTCCGGCTGATCGGTGCAGCGTTGTTAGCGCCGGGCGACTATAGTGCCTCTCTGGGCGTGGACATGGAGCAGCACCCGTCGGCTGCTAGAATGGAGATGGCGGTCGAGGTCAGTGATTGGGGGGTGCTGTGGCTGCGGCGATTGTCGACAGGACGGGGAGGCACAGGCTTCCCATAGGGAGCGAGGACTTTGAGAAGGTCGTCTCCAGATGCGTCTATGTGGACAAGACGCTCCTGATCAGGGATCTTCTCGACAGCTCCCTTGACGTAACCCTCCTTTGCCGACCGCGTCGCTTTGGCAAGTCTCTTGCCATGCGCATGCTCCAGTGCTTCTTTGAGTCCCCCGTGGAAGGATATGTGCCTGACCGCTCGCGCCTCTTTGACGGGCTTGCCATCGCTCGTGCGAAGGAGAGCTACCTCTCTGAGCGCGCCTGTCACCCCGTGGTGTTCCTGAGCCTTGGGGGCGTGGGTGGCCCCACGCGGGAGGGCTGCTGGTCAACGTTCGCAAGACAGGTCTCAGCCGAGTACGTGCGTCATCGCTACGTACTCGAAGGTGCGGCGTTGGCTGAGGTTGAACGCGAGTCCTTCGAGAGGGTCATGGGGCAAAGGGCCAGCGAGGCAGAGCTGCTTGCCTCACTGGCCAGCCTCTCCGACTGCCTGGCTCGCCATCATGGCACGGATGTGGTCATACTCATCGACGAGTATGACCACATGGTGACGGAGGGCCATCTCAATGGATATCGTGACTTTGCCATTGACGTGATGCGTCGCTGGCTCACAGGCGCGCTCAAGGCAACGACCTCGCTTTTCCTAGCCTGCCTCACGGGCGTTCAGCGCGTGAGTTGCGAGTCGATATTCTCTGGGCTCAACAACGTCGTCGTGGACACCGCCATGGACCTTGGGTTCATCGAGGGGTTCGGCTTCACGCGCGCAGAGGCCGAGGCGCTTGCCCGCTACCAGGGCCTTGCCGAGGATAAGTTGCCGGAGATGCACGACTGGTATGATGGCTATAACTTCGGTGGCGTCGAGGCGTACAACCCCTGGTCTGTGCTCAACTATCTCAGGCAAGGCGGCGTCGCTCAACCATACTGGGGCAATACGAGCGACAATGCCATCGTGCATCAGCTCTTCCAGAAGGCGACGGGGGAGTCGATCGCAGAGCTCCAAGACCTGGCCGCAGGGGGCGTGGTGGTACGGCCGCTCGATCTCGCGACAGTCTTTTCGGAGCTTGACCAGCGCAAAGGTCTGCGCTCTGATGCCGCCCTCTGGGGTCAGCTCTACCTGGCGGGCTACGTTACGACCGATGACGTCGCCATGCCTCACGATGACATGGTGCCCAGGCGACTGCGCAGGCCGAATCGTGAGGTGGGTTGGCTCTATCGTCGTGAGTTCGCAGAGCGCACCATCGTTGCCGTGGGAAACTACGACCTCTTGCTATCGCTCAAAGACGCACTCGTCTCGGGCGATGCGACGGGCCTTGCGTGTGCGCTCGAACACATCCTTGTTGACTCGCCAAGCTACCTCGACCTTGTGAGCGAGAACAGCTACCATATGCTGCTTCTTGGCTTGGTCTACGACATTGCGGGCTACCGATTTCCGCAGTCCAACCGTGAGTCCGGTGACGGTAGGCCTGACATCGCGCTTGAGCCAGAGCTCGAGAACCAGGGACTTCTGCCTGCTATCGTGATCGAGGTCAAGGATGCGCACGATGGGCCTGCAGGGCTCGATGTGCTCTCACAAGCCGCTCTCAGGCAGGCCGAAGAGAGGCGCTACGGGATCGATCTTGCGGGTGCAGGTCGGCTCTGCTGGGGCATCGCGTTTTCTGGCAAGCGGGCAAGCTGCGCCTCCCGCAGGCTTGGGTGACGTGCCTGGCTGACATGCCCCAGCCATATTCCTCCTTTGTCCATGGTTTTCGTGCGAACGGTCCAGGGACGCCGCCGCGCCAGGCGGGACAGGTGATTGACATGAAGTTAGCTAACGTGTACGGTACGACCGACCATTGACGTGCGAGACGGAGGCAACTGTGGACGAAGCGTTGGGTTGGGAGACCACGTTAACCCCCGAAGAGGAAGCGAGGCTGCGCGAGAAGGACCTCAAGCGCGTCAGCTTCTGTTTGAACACGTGCCCAGGGTGCAAGATCGCTCGTAAGAAGCAACGGGGCTTCTGGTACCAGGCCGTTCGCGCGAGCGACGACAAGCTCTGTCCATGGTGTGCCTCCTATGCTCGTGTGCTGGGTAAACGTGCCTATGAGCCCATCACTGAGGAGGACATCGCGGCGATCCCAGAGCTCAAGAGGGCCAGATGACCCGCCTGGAAGACCACTATCGCCTTCATCCCTTCACATTCTTCATAACGCACATGGTGGGCATGGTAGCCTTTCTGGTGGTCGTTATCTCTGGTGTGGTCATGGCGGTGCACCCCGATGTCGGAGAGGCTGCCCGCAGGGCGCACGGCGTCTCGAGCGCCCTGCTGCTCCTCTGCTTTGTCGCAGAAGTCGTGGAGGTTGTCGTGGTGAAGCTTGCCAGCGCTGGGAAGATCAACCCCCCGCTTGGCTTCAGGTTCAGAGCCCTTGTCGCCGCAAAGGCCCGCAAGGACGCCGCCGTCTATGCTGCACATAGCATTATCTCATGGGTGGCGTTGCCGATCACGCTCGTTATCACGCTGGTCTCGGGGTCTCGCTCTGCAGAGGCCCTGCACGCCGTACATCCAGCTCTTGGCGCGGCGCTCGTCCTTCTCATCGTGGCGCATGCCGTCCTCACGGTCCCCGCACGTCGTATCCGTCTGGAGGTGGACGAGCGGGCGAGGAGACGATAGCGCCACATGGAGCTCGGGCGATGTCGCCCGTCGGATGACATACAAGACTCGAAGGCATGTCACCACCCGTCACGCTGACCGTGGGTCGGTGCAGAGCAACCTGGCACAGAGTCCTCTTGACATATTCTACTAGTAGTATACTCTATTAGTAGAATATTCTACTTAGGGAAGGGGACCTATGCTCAAGTACGGCGTGCTCGGGTTGCTGAGCTACGGGGACATGACCGGATACGAGATCATGGCCATATTCAGGGACTCCCTCGCGTTCTTCTGGAACGCGAGCACCAGTCAGATCTACCGCGAGCTCCAGCACCTCGAGGATGGGGGGCTTGCGACCAGTTGCGTGCAGGAGCAGGACGGGCGGCCCAATCGCCGCGTCTACTCCATCACCGAGGCCGGACGAGGCGAGCTGTCCTGTTGGCTCGACTGCGGCGAAGACGGTGCCCTCTCAGACATGCGCATGCGTTTTCCGCTCCTTTTGAGGCTCTTCTTCATGGGTGAGGCTGACGAAAAGGCGCAGCTTGGCTACGTGCGGGGGCTGGTCGCAGCCTCTGAGCGCTTCGCCTCGGCGATGTCAGAGGTGCCCGACATCGTAGGGGGCTACGGTGCGCGCACGGGCAACGCCGACAAGTCGCCCTTCTGGGAGATGACGGCTGACTTCGGCCTGCGTTACGCCCGCATGCTCGGCGAGTGGAGCCAAGCCTGCAGGGAACGACTCGACACGATGCAAGGAGACCAGCGATGAATGTCCTGCTCATCAACGGCAGCCCAAAGGGTGACGCCAGCAACTCCATGAGGCTTGCATCTGCGTTCCTGGATGGCATGAGAGACGCCATGCCCGACATCGGGCTGCGCACCATGGCCGTGAGCACGGCGGACATCTCTCCCTGCAAGGGTTGCTTTGCCTGCTGGAGCAAGACGCCCGGCGAGTGCTGCATGCACGATGACATGACAGGCGTGCTTAAGAGCGAGAAATGGGCCGACGTGACCATATGGAGCTTTCCCCTGTACTACTTTGGCGTGCCCGGTCCCCTGAAGACCCTCATAGACAGGCAGCTGCCTACCATGCTCCCGTTCATGGTCGAGCGAAGCGACGGCGTGGGAAACGGGGCGCACCCCTCGCGCTTCGACCGGTCGAACAAGCGTAACGTGCTGATCTCCACCTGCGGGTTCTACACCTCAAAGGGCAACTATGACGCCGTGACGGGCATGTTTGATCACATCTGTGGGCGCAGCAACTACGAGACCGTGTTCTGCGGGCAGGGCGAGCTGTTTCGTGTGAGGGAGCTTCGCGGCAAGACCGACCCATACCTGATAGTCGTGCGCCAGGCAGGAAGAGAGTTCGCAGCTGCTGGCGCGATCGGCGCAGAGACAAGAGGCCGCCTGAGCGAGCCCATCCTTCCAAAGGAGACCTATGAGGCGATGGCGGATGCGAGCTGGGGCATCGACAAGGACGTTGCCGCTGGCAAGGCTGAGCAGAGTGGGCAGGGTGGCAAGGCCAGAGCCAGCGCTCCTCAGGCCCTCGCCTTTACCCGCCAGATGGCCCTGCTATACAACCCGAAGTCATATTCAGGCACGCTACGCGTCATCGAGATGGACTACACCGATATAGGCGAGGTATACCAGATCAGCCTGACCGAGCAGGAGGCAACGGTCGTTGAGGGACGCGCCGCCACCGCGACCACGGTGATCAAGACGCCGTTCGAGCTCTGGCAGAGGATAGCACGTGGCGAGATTGAGGGCTCGCAGGCGCTCGGGCAGGGCCTCTACACGGTGGAGGGGGACTTCTCTCTCATGCTTCACTGGGACAGTGTCTTTGGCACAGGGGATGGGTCCTCCGACTCCGCCACGGTGCGGAAATCCTCGCGCCCTGCCGCAAGACCTCCCCTGATGCTGGCCTCGCTGCTGCCACTGACGGTGTTCTGGGCCTGCGTTCCCATTGATGCGACGTTGGGCAGCATGGTGGTGCTTGGCGTCTGCGCGCTCGAGCCCTTGCTGCTCCATCGGCACGAGCTGACCGTCTACGACGATATCTCCATGGCCATGGCGTCCCTGCTCGCGCTGGCGATGCTTGCCGGCGTGGGAAACTTGTGGGCGCAACCCGCATCATACCTGCTATTTGGGGCCATGTGGGCGGCATCGTGCGCGACGAGCGTCCCGTTTACCGCCTACTATGTCAAGGCTCTCTACGGTGGGGACAAGGCTCTTGGCAACCCCCTCTTCATGTCCTGCAACCGCATACTCACCCTTGCTTGGGCGGCCGTGTTCGCGCTGAACGCCGTCGTGGCGCAGGTTTTGGCCTCGACTCCCGCGCACGCCTACTCGGGCTTGGTGGTGAGCGGGCTGTCTTTGCTCATGGGGCTCTTCACCAAGTGGTTTCAGGGCTTCTATCCCGCGTGGGTGGCGGCGGGGCGCCCGTCTCCCCTCAAGGGGTAGGCGGGCCGCTCTGCACGTCGCTTCTGCGTGTCGCATGACCAGAGGGCATCCCTTGACATTCATATGATACTTAGTAACCTATTCATAGGTACTCGATATCACATGAAGTCGCAAAGGGGATGTCGCCCATGTCCGTCAGCCATGAAAACAGTCATCTTGCGCCCACCGCAGTGGGGCAGAGGCAGGTCTGGAGGGCCTTGGGGGGCCTGTGTCTTGGGACGCTCGTGTGCTTTGCCAACACGACGGCCTTCAACGTTGCGCTTCCGGCTATCTCGATCTCGCTTGGGGCCAACGAGATGGCGCAGCAGTGGATGGTGTCGGCGTACAACCTGGTCTTTGCGGCGTCGATGCTGCTCTCGGGAACGCTGGGTGACAGGTGGGGGGTCAAGCGGACGCTCATCTTGGGAACTGGCATCTTTACCCTCGCCTCGGCCGTAGGTAGCCTCGCCCCTAACTGCGAGGTTACTATCGCCGTGCGTGGGCTCATGGGGCTCGGTGCCGGCCTGTACGTCCCCATGGCGCTTGCCCTCATCAGGCGCATGTTCGACGCCGACGCCCAGTTGCGTGCCTTGACGATGCGCTCCATCGCCATAACGCTTGGCGTGCCGTTTGGCCTGGTTCTTGGTGGCTTGCTCGTCCACCTTGCTGACTGGCGCTCCATCTTTGCGTTCGATATCGCCGCCTTTGCCGTCGTCACGCTGCTCAGTGCCCTCCTCATTCCTCGGGATGAGAGTTCGCCTTGCGAGGCACCCGACACAGGGCGCCTGCCTTTGCTCTCGGCGCTGCTTGCGCTCTTTGGCCTCTCCCTCCTCTCGGCGGGCCTGATCAACGCCCAGGCTTCCCTGGCGGCTCCAGACTCCTGGGGCCTGGCTCTGGCCGGCATGGCGGCCTTGGCACTCTTTGCCCATCATGACCTGCGCTCGACAAATCATCTTGCCGAGCTTGCGCTCTTGCGCATTCCCTCGTTCGCGTCCGCTTCGCTGTCTTTGCTCGCACTCAACCTTGCGGTATCGGGCATCATGTTCGTGCTGCCGCCCTATGTCGAGACGGCGCTTGGAAACGACGCGCTGACAGGAGCGCTCATGCTCATGCCCATGGTCGCCGCCGCCATGGCTGGCGCCGCGCTCGTGCAACCTGCGGCGCGTAGGTTGGGCAAGCGGGGTGCCTGCATAGGGAGCCTCGCCATCATCGCCTGCGGCCTTACCATCATGGGCGTCTCGACGCTTGCCGTGGGGTATCCCCTCATGGCGGTGGGACAGTGCGTCTGCGGTATCGGTATGGGGGTGGGATTTTCCACGATGCAGGGCTGGGGCATGGAGCAGGTGCCGAGTGAGCGTAGTGGGGGCGGCTCCGCGCTCATCTCGACCTTTCAGCAGACTGGCTGCCTTCTGGGGATCGGCTGCCTTGGATCACTCGTGGGCACGGCCTATGCGTCGGCATGTGCGGGGAGCGCCGCTGAGGGGCCTGCGACCATCTCCATGGCCTTCGAGCTGGCGTCTACGCGGGACGTAGCTCAGGGGCAGGCGATGCGCGTCGCGGCGGGTGAGGCGTATGCCCATGCTATCCTAGTGACGTTTGGCGTGACGGCCGTCGTGATCATCCTCATGGCGGTTGTGATCGCGTGGTGGTCAGGTTCGAGACGGCTGGGACAGGAGGATCATGCGGGAGGATGAGCGGGACGACAGGCGCGGTGTCTCGAAGAGGGCAGTGCGGGCCAGGGAGGCCTGGCAGGGCAAGCGGCTTCGTTCGACGCGCACCCGGCTGCGCGCCTGCGGCATACGGCTCATCGCCACGCACGGCTACGAGAAGACGACGGCGCAGGACATCGCGGCGGCCGCCGGGGTTTCCACCATGACGTTCTTTCGCCACTTCCCGTCCAAGGAGGACGTCGTCCTGGGCATGCCGCCCGACAGCGATGGCGTCGCGGCCGCCGAGCAGGCGCTCGGCGCGATAGCCGCAGGTACGTCCCCGCTTGAAGCCGCGCGCGCTGTGTTGAGGGCCGCTGCGAAGGCGCTTGGACAAGAGGGCCTCTCGGACGTTGCCCTGAGGCTTGTTATCGTGCGCGAGAACCCACCGCTTCTGAGGGCCCTGTACGCGCGTGTCCCCCGCTGGGTCCAGATGGTGGGCCTGCTGCTTCCCGACTCGCTACGTGGTGCAGATGGCTTCTCGACGCGGCTGACGGCAGCTACGATCGTGCTGTACTGGCTTGAGGTCATGCAGGAGTGGTCCCGCCGTGGGGGAACCGAGGTGGACGCGGCATCGCTGTCTGCGGTTGCCGATGAGGCGATGGGGTCAATGGCGAACCTCTCGCCCGTACCAGCGCCCGCTGGAGGGGTAATGTAGGGGGATCGTTCGGGTCTTCTGTGACGGTTGCGCGAAGCGTACCGGGACCCGCACGCAGCGCATGCAGACTGCGCTTTTTGGTGAGGCACACACACCAGAATGCGCTTTTCCGTAAAATGCGCTTTTCCTTACCTGGGCAAACGTGGCGCCGTCTCACGGAAAAGCACATTCTGTTACCTGCGTCTCACGGAAAAGCGCATTCTGGCCTGATCGACTCACGGAAAAGCGCACTCTGCGATTCCCAGGTCGCGCAAACTGCGCCTTTCCGTTACGTTGCGGCGCCCGGGAAGTGTGGGGCAACCCCCCGCTAGGCTGCGGGGCACTATGGAGAATGCCTCAACTGGGCAAATGCGCTCGAGCAACCACCCGCCAGCCTGCGGGGCGGGTTGCGCCAGGGTCCGCAAATCTCGGTTCGGAGCTTGGCCTCACGGAAAGGCGCACTCTGTCCAACCGGTGGGCTTCAGAATGCGCTTTTCCGTCACGACGCGACCGCAGAATGCGCCTTTCCGTGAGGGTGCCGGCGCAGAATGCGCTTTTTCGTAAAATGCGCTTTTCCTTATCTGGGCAAACGTCGAAGTCGCTTACGGAAAAGCGCACTCTGCAACCACGATGTCACCAAAAAGCGCATTCTGTACCCATCACCTCACGAAAAGGCTCAGTCTGGCTCTTGCCTCACCTCGACGTGCCACAGCATTTGACGCACTACGACATTAAAGCCTCTTCGTTGCATCCATGAAAGCCGATGACAAGGTTTGGGAGCCTTGAGTACATGTCCATGCTAGCGATATGGACTTGAGAGCTTTCCGTCCTTGTCCAAGATTCCTGCGGAGCGAAGACGGCTCTGAGCTACTTTCACTGCATCTGGTCTCGTCTTGGGATCATTGGCCAGTTTTTAAAGGAGGTGTTATACTTCCTTTGCTCTTCCCTTATGACCTCTATAATCATCATGACTCCTTTTATGAGAGCTGTGGGTGCGGGGGGCTCGCCACGTGGCAGTATGGCGAGAATACTGTCTGTGTAATGAATGTGGTGGCACAAAGTTTCTCCTCCATCCCTGCCTCGATGACTCACATAGAGGCGCGGCCTGGATGGATCGATCTCCACTCCTGAGGTCTCGGTTCAGGTGGGTGTTAGGGTCCAGTTTGCTCTATGCTTCTCTTATCCAGAACTATTTTGTAGGCGGGGGATCACGGCAAGGGAGGGTCACATGGCGCATGTGCTCGTCAAGTACTTCGCAGAGCGACGTGAGTCGTTCTCGGATGCACAGCTGACCGAGGTGGACAGCCTGGTCCTCTCGACACTTGCGTACCTGTACTTCGAGAGCGGCGTGCTCGGGCACACCGACCCCGCGCAGCGCGTGCCGCTGCCCGCTACGCTGCGCGGGGTGCGGCGCAGGGAGCTGTTTGGCGCGAACTGGCCCCTCTACTCACTCATGGGCGCCGACACCCTTCTTACGGCCCTGCTCGAGTCTCCGCGCTTCATGGAATTGGAGGTGGGCGGCTACGTCAGCGAGCTGTCCAGCCGTCCTGCGAAGCAGTTCTCTGCCATTACGTTCTTCCTGCCCGAGGGGTCGGCCTACGTCGCCTATCGAGGCACCGACAACTCGCTCGCAGGCGGTAAGGAGGATCTCAACCTCATGTTCGAGGAGGGAGTCCCCAGCCAGGTACGCGCGCGGGCGTACCTGGAGGACGTCGCGCGAAAGGGCGACTCGCGCCTCTATGTGGGCGGCCACAGCAAAGGAGGCCACCTTGCTGAGTACGCGGCGCTTACCTGCGACGACCAGACCTACGGCAGGATAGGGCGCGTCTTCAACCACGACGGCCCCGGCTTCGCGTTCGCCCCGAGTGCCCGCATCGAGTCGGACGAGTATGCGACAAAGTTGAGCAAGACGGTTCCGGGGAGTAGCGTCGTCGGCATGCTGATGGAGGACCGCAGCCTCGTTCGCGTGGTGCGCTCGTCGGGCTTCCTCTTCGACCAGCATGCACCCATGCACTGGGTGGTCAAGGACGGGAGCTTCGTCGAGCTCGACGCCATCAGCCCCGAGGCATCCGTCGTCGTCGCCACGCTGAACGGCTGGGCGGCGTCCTCTGGGGTGGACAGGCGCAGGCTGTTCGTGAACACGTTATTCGACGTGCTTGGCGCCGCTGGTGCCGAGACGTGGAATGAGCTTGGGAGAAACTGTCCGGCAAGCGTTGGGGCCATCGTCTCGGCACTGAGGCAGCTTCCATCCGACATGCGGGACGTGGTCTTTGGCACGCTGCGTGACATCGCGTCCCTCGTCGGCGCGGAGACCGTCAGGCACGTTCGCAGGGCGCTCCCGGTACCCCACGCACACTGAAGATGGGCGCCCCTGCCAAGACTGACTTGACAGGCAGGTGGACATACCCCCCCCGCATGCTGAAGGCGGGCGCCTGTGGGTGCCTGCCGAAACCTCCAGCGCCGGTGCAATTCGGTCGCCAAAACATGCGACTGGGTTGCACGTTCGCCCTTGGGCCACCTCCTTTGGATACAGTGACATTGTCAAGGTCTTGACAGGACGACTAGGCGACGGAGAGAGAAGGGTGTGGTCCGTGGAGGTGAGGCTGATAGAGGAGGAAGGCCGCTGCGGTATAGAGGTTACAATCCGCAGCGCGCCGGCAGACGAGGGCGCGCGCAGGCTCGTCGAGCGCCTGAGGGCGCTGAGGGGCCGCCTCGTGGGCTATCCCGAAGACGGGTCGATCACGCGCCGCGTGGTTCCCCTCGACGAGGTGCTCCTCATCGAGACGAGCGAGCGCAAGGCGTGGATCATCCTGGTGTCCGGCGAGCGGCTCGAGAGCCCGATGAGGCTCTTCGAGCTGGAGGCTGCCCTCGAGGGCACCGAGTTCGTTCGCGCGTCGCGCCAGGCGCTCGTGAACTTCGATCACGTGAGGGGCATACGTCCCGAGCCCAACGGCAAGCTCGACCTTGAGGTGGGTGGCCGACACGTGCCCGTCTCGCGCGGCTATGCGACAGGCATCAAGAAGAAGATAGGTGTGACTCCTGACAACTGATCAGCCTGATCGTGTGGGCTAAGGGTCAGGGATCGTGAAAGAGAGGCGATTGAGATGACAAAGACGGATGACGGAATTCTGGACAGCTCCGTGTTCTCGGGTGGTGATAGGCGAACGTTTGTGGGTGCATGCAAGATGGGGGTGGTCTCGGGCTGCCTGGTGGCGACGATCGTGCTCCTGTGTATGATCGTCGCGAGCGCCTTGCTCAGTGGCATGACCGCATGGATGGTCGGGTGCCTGTCCTGTATCGGGGCAGGCATCGCAGGGGGTATCTTTCAGCAGCTGTGGTTCAATTACCTGCCAGCACGGCGTTTCGCCTACAGTACGCGCCTCTTCCTCTTTGGGGTCACGTACTTTGTGGTGCTGGTTGCCTGCGCGTACCTTGGCAGCTGGCTTCCTCGGGAGAACCCCTACGCTTGGGCGAGCTTTGCGATCATCTACCTTGGGATCTTTGGCGTGCTTACGGCAGCCTTTGGGCATGCGCTCAAGAAGCGTGGCATCGAGTACAAGGCTAAGCTCGATGACTACCGGCGTTCTCGCGGGCTCGAGTAGCAATGAGGAGCTGGCGTAGGCCCGATACCTGCACCCGATCATCGGCAGGTGGGTGGTCGGGCCTCTGGGTGCGCCGTGCGGGCAGGTAAAGCAGCTCGCCCGCACGGCGGGCATAATGCAACGTGATGTACCGTACTTTTTGACAAGACTATTTGAGTTGTGGATGTGACCCACGCCTCGGTGCCGCTCGTGGCCGAGGCGTCGTCCTGTGTGCGTACGCGAGCTTGGCGGTTGGATCCTTGGGATGGCTGCGGCTGCTCGTCCAGCTCTATGCAGGTCCATATCAGGCTTTAGCCCTCTCAATCTTCCTGCGTACCACGCTCGTCCGAACTCCTATAATCCCACCGTAGGTATAGGAGAACTCACTGACAGGAGGTTGCCATGGGCTTCATGGAACTCGCCAAGGAGCGCTACACGGTCAGAAAGTACGCGGACAAGCCACTCGAGAAGGAGCAGCTCGACAAGTTGCTGGAGTGTCTGCTCATTGCACCGACGGCAAAGAACCTCCAGCCGGTGCGCGTGTACGTGATCGAGGGCGAGAAGAACCTCGCCAAGCTCGACGAGCTTACCAAGTGCCGCTACGGCGCCCCATGCGTGCTGGCGTTTACCTACAACAAGGACGAGGACTGGAAGAACTCGATCGAGAGCGGCTTCCATTCTGGAGAGCAGGACGTGAGTATCGTTGCCACGCACATCATGCTGCGAGCGCAGGAGCTGGGCCTCGGCACCACGTGGATCAATTGGTACGCCCCCGTCGCGTTCGAGAGGGCCTTTGACATTCCCGTAAACGAGAGCAGCGTGCTCCTGATGTGTGTGGGCTATGCGGCTGATGACGCGCACCCCGCGCGGATGCACAGCGAGACCCGTCCCTTGGATGAGATGGTGCGCTACCTCTAAGCCTGGGACAGCCCACGTGGCCGTGCTGCGGTAGGCATGTCCTGCGCGGCGCGTGCCCGTGGGCATAGGGCCTTATGGCCGTGCCCCCTGCCCTTTGCCCTGAGCAGAGTCTCCATACTTATGATAAACCGAAGAAGAGATCATCTGCCCTGTCGCTGTGGGAGAGTTCTTACGTGGGATTCCAGGAGAGCTCGATGTCTCGCGTGGCGACCAGTGGGAGAGGCCCTTCGGGAAAGGTCACAATGACATGAGGGAAACGACAGGCCAGACGCGAACAGCCATCTGCTACTGCTCGCTGCATCATGGGAATACGAAGAAGTTGCTTGACGCGATAGCCAGTCGGCATGAGGTCACGCTGATCGATGTTAAGAAGGGTCAGCGCAGCGACCTTGCGGGATATGATCGCATTGGACTCGCGTCTGGGATCTACTACGGCAAGTTCGCGAAGCAGTTACTCGAATTTGCGAAGGCCTGCCTGCCTGAAAGCAAGGCAGTGTTCTTCATTGCGACGTGCGGGGCCTGCAGGCAGAGCAACTTCAACTCAATCAAAAACGTCGCAGATCAGAGGCATTGTAAGGTGCTTGGGCAGTACCTGTGCCTTGGGTTCGACAGCTTTGGTCCGCTCAGGCTGATCGGTGGCATCCACAGGAAGAATCCCACGCAGGAGGAGATCGATGGGGCTGTGAGGTTCTATGAGGGGCTGCCGGCATAGGGACCAGGTAGCCTTAGAACCCCTCATCAACAGGTATCGCCCAGCTCAAATGGATCAACCTCACGTGGCCGGGCGCAGTCGAGGAGGCGCTTGGCCTACGTTTTCTCGACATGGCCCCAAGAGGTGGCTCGATCGTGGTTACCATGTGAACGGGACGCGGTCGTTCCGTTGGTGAGCTGGCAGGGCGGAGGGTGGCGAGTTGACGGGTAACGAGAGCCTCCCCGCAGGCATGGAGCTTCGGCGCGAGCCGGAGGGACTGATTCTTGCGGCAGGCGGCATGAGCCTGCGCGCTGACTTCTCTCGCCTGCTGCCGCGCTTGGAGCCAAGGCGCCTAGGCCGAGAGCTTCTGCTGCGGGCGACCCGTATCAGAGGCTGCGACAGGGGGCTGCGAGCAGCCGACGCGACGGCGGGCCTGGGTGAGGACTCGCTGCTTCTGGCAGCGGCAGGCTTTGAGGTGACGCTCTTCGAGCGCAACTCGGTGATCGCGGCGCTCCTTGCCGATGCGCTTGAGCGCGCCTCGCGCGAGCCAGAGCTTGCCGAGATCGTCTCTCGCATGCGGCTGGTGGTCGGTGATGGCGTTGCAGGCCTGCAGGAGTTGAAGGGGCCTGTCGATGTCATCCTTCTGGACCCGATGTTTCCGGCCAAACGCGGCAGTGCCGCAGCCAAGAAGAAGCTCCAGCTCCTCCAGCGCCTCGAGGGTCCTGCGGCACAGGAGACCGCCCTGCTCGACGCGGCGCTGTCCGTGCGCCCGCGCAAGGCCGTTATCAAGCGCCCTCTCAGGGGTCCGTTTCTCGCAGGGCGGAAGCCGAGCTATACCCTTCGAGGCAAGCTCATTCGCTACGATGTGATCGTGCGGTCCTGCTGAGCGCAGCTAGCTGCGAGCGCCGCTCAAAGTGAGGGTGGGCCGGTGGGGCCAAGGGAGGTGCGGACATGCGTGTTGCGATCATAACGGGGGCGTCGAGCGGCCTGGGGCGCGAGTACGCGCGGCTCGCCGACGCGCGGGGCGGATATGACCAGATCTGGGCCATCGCCCGTCGCGTAGTACGCCTTAAGGCGCTTGCCTGCGAGCTTGGGACACCCGTACGGCAGGTCGTGCTCGACCTTTTGGATCCGAGTGCGATGGACGAGCTTGGGGACATGCTCGCGGATGCGGCGGCTCAGGCGAAGTCAGCGGGCGATACTCTTGAGGTGGCCCTTCTCGTCAACGCTGCCGGTCTCGGCAAGCTTGGTACCTACGCCGACGTTACGCGCCGGGAGGTCGATGCGATGGTCGGCCTCAACTGTCGTGTGCTCGTGGACGTGACGCAGCTCGCCCTGCCCTACATGCGGCGCGGTGCGCGTCTCATGCAGATAGCATCAAGCGCCTCGTTCCAGCCGCTTCCGGGCCTCAACGTCTATGCGGCGACCAAGGCGTTCGTGCGAAGCTACACCCGAGCGCTGCGCTTTGAGCTTCGTGGTCGGGGCATACGCGTGACGGCAGTCTGTCCTCTGTGGATCAAAACCGAGTTCATCGAGGTTGCCCAGGACACCAGCAACGGCGCCACGGTCAGACACTTCTTTCCCCTGCTTGAGGCCAGGCGCGTCGCGCGCTGGTCCTGGCGCGTGAACTCGCTCAACTACCCCATTGCTACCTGCTGCGTCACAGGCTGCGTGATGCGCGTCGCCGACAAGTTCCTCCCCGCCCCCCTCGCGATGTGGGTCTGGGAGGGCCTGCGACGCATCTAGCGAACGCCTGCCATCCTCGGTGGGGCGCCCGTATGCCTGTACCGTGTAGAGAGAAGGTGCGCGGGAGGCAGTGGTCTTTATCGATCGAAAATCTGAGACGGTCTATATCTGACCTAACGAGAAGTTGTTGTCATAGCATGTTATGATCTAACGGAAAGTTGTGCCTATGGCATACTTTGAACTAACGAAAAGTTGTATAAGAGTAGGTAGATACCGCATATGTTCAGGAGAAAGTGCTATGAAAAGCTTCTTGAGTGGAAGGCAAGCTCGAAGGGGAGGACTGCCCTCCTGATCGAGGGAGCGCGCCGCGTTGGCAAGACGACCCTCGCGGAGTCCTTCGCCGATGCGGAATACGATGCCCATCTCGTTATAGACTTCTCCAGGGCCAGCCGCGAGGTAAAAAATGCCTTCGACGAGCACTCCAACGACATTAATACCCTGCTTAGGATGCTGCAGCTCTACTATGGCGTCGAGCTACCCCGGAGGCAATCGGTCATCATATTCGATGAGGTGCAGCATCTTCCCAAAGCCCGAGAGACAGTCAAGCACCTCGTCGCAGATGGACGGTTCGACTATATAGAGACGGGCTCCCTCATCTCCATCAAGAAGAACGTGTCCGATATCGTTATCCCGTCGGAAGAGGACCGCGTTTATCTCAGGCCGATGGATTTCGAGGAGTATCTCTGGGCAGTCAAGCGTGAGGCCCTTGCAGATGAGATCCGAAGCTGCAGGGAGAGGATGGCTCCGCTCCCGAATCCCATCCACAAGCTCGCAAACCGCATGCTCGATGAGTACCTCGTGGTTGGTGGCATGCCGCAGGCAGTGACGGCGTTTGTTGAGGATGGCACGTTCGTCCAATGCGAGAGGACCAAGCGACGCATCCTTTCGCTGTATCGGGAGGACATCCAGAAGTTTGGTGGCGAGGATGCTCGCAGAGCGCTTGCTGTCTTCGATGAGATTCCTGGTCAACTCTCAGCTGCCAGTAAGAAGTTCAAGTTCGGGTCTTTGGGGAAAGGTTCCCGTCGAGAGCATTATGAGGGTGCGCTTAGCTGGCTCGAAGATTCCCACATAGTCAATATCTGTCGTAGGTGCAATGATCCGAATGTTGGTTACAGGTTGAGTGTAGACGAAACAGCCATGAAGCTCTACCTTGGGGACACCGGGCTGTTTGTAAGCCATGCGTTCTCGGACGGCGAAGAATCTCTTGAAGTCCAGAAGGCTCTCCAGTTTGGCAGGGTCTCCGTTAACAAAGGGATGATCGTTGAAAACTATGTCTCACAGCAGCTCAAGGCAGCTGGAAGAAACTTGTTCTACTACACATGGGAAGAGCCGCCCAAGGACAAGAACGCGCATAAGCTGCGTCCACGAGAGATTGACTTCCTGATAACCAAAGGGTATTCCAATGCGGCAGGGAAGCTTCGTATTTGCCCAATAGAGGCGAAATCGACGAGGAGCTACTCCACGGTGTCACTCGATGACTTCGGGAAGCGATGGGCGAAGCGTGTCGGCGAGGAAGTCGTGGTTCATCCCAAGCAGCTCAAGTCTGAGGGGCATCGTGTCTACCTTCCGCTGTACATGGCGTTCTGTGTCTGAGCGGGGTTACCGAAGTCTCCTGTAGCGATAAGGGGAGCATGACCTCTTTGTTTGGCGCGCTCATCCTGGTCGTGCAGTACTCCGTTTGGCGAAGCTACCGGAAGCGGGAGGACTTGGCCATCGAGCAGGAGGACTAGGGGAGTGACCGACCTCGAAATCATCCGCGCTTTTTGCTGGACACGCAGTCTCATATGAGTTAGTCTTCACTCACTCCATGAAGGACCCGGATGGTCGTCGGTAGCGTGCATAACGATTGCGAGGACATCATGCCAAAGCGCGAGATGGGACACAAACTGCTTGCGAGGCTCGGAAAGACCAAGCTCCGACCTGGTGGTGTGGAGGGTACGGACTGGCTGCTCTCTCATGTGGACTTCACGACAAGGCCCCGCGTGCTGGAGGTTGCCTGCAATCGTGGCTACACGCTCATGCAGCTTGCGAAGGCGCATGGCTTGCACGTGGTGGGCATCGACTCGGACCCGGAGGCCATCGCCACGGCAAAGGAGGGCATCTCGAAGGAGGGCCTGTCCGATCTCATCGACGTGAGCGTTGCCGACGCGACGAATCTTCCGTTCGAGGATGGCAGCTTCGATGTCCTCATCAACGAGGCCATGCTCACCATGCTGCCCGATACCGTCAAGAAGAAGGCGCTCGTCGAGTACCGTCGTGTGCTTGCGCCACAGGGCATGGTCCTTACCCACGATGTCGTGTTCTGGAAGAAGAAGCCTGCCATCCTCCGCCTCCTGCAGAAGGTCATCAACGTGCCGGCGCATCCCCTTACGCTCGACGCATGGAAGAAGCTGTTCGAGGAGAGTGGTCTTGCGGTCTCTGACAGCAAGACGGGGGCGTTCACCCTGCTGAGCGACGAGGGCCTCGTGCGCGACGAGGGCAAGGAGGGCAGGGACACGCTCATCGACAATGCCATGGCCGATGACAACTTCGGCCAGTTCAGTGAGATGAGGACCTTCTTTGACCTCGCTAAGAACGACATTGGATACGTTGTTATGGTCGGCACTCCCGCATAGCGTCGGGCCGCAGGAAGGGACGGTTTCTGCAGCCAGTGCCCCGCAGGCCAACGGCTTGGTGTCGATGTCTTGACACCAGTGCTCGAGACCCCGTGGGGCACTGTCTTATAGGCTCCGACCCAGGGAGCAGAACTTTCCCTTGCTTCCAGATAGCTCCCGATGCGAGACGCAGCCTTTACCTGCGCCGATATCCGACTCTTTTAGCTAGCTCATGATCCTGCGCTGGCATAGCTGCTGCATGGGGCCGAGTGGGTTCAGGGACGCGACCTCGCGCCATGTCTTTCGTGAGAGGATCTGACGCTGGTTTGAATTCAGATGTCTCGACCACGGAGATGAATCTAGCGGCTAACTATCGGAATTTCAGCCCATGCTCGAAAAATGTTCGCCATTCTCATGACCGCTTCGCTCGCCGGGGTTGTATAAAGGTTGACATATCAATATATGGTTGCGTTTTGCGCACGCAGCCAGCCGCAGAGAGAAGAGGGGGATGTTACATGCCCAAGAAGAGCTCACAGGCTAAGGGACAACCAGTTCAGTCTCGGGTTGCTACCGCGCCCCTGCTCCGTGTGGCAGGCCGCTACGTGCGCAAGGATGGCAACGAGCCACGCATCCTTGTCCTGTGCGCAGAGACGGGAATGGGAAAGTCGAGCTTCATGGACTCCGTCCTTCTGGTCGAGGCACAGCGTGGGGCTACCGTCAAGCGCATGTCTCTTGATGGCCCTGGGGCGGAGTCCCCGGCGGAGCGATTGAGTAGGCTCGCGCGCGAGACCACAAGCCTCAGAAGGCGTGGGCAGCGCGTCGCCGTTGGCATAGACTGCGTGCCTGTGGCGTCCGAGGGTGACATGATCCGCGAGCTCAGGGCGATCAGGAGGATGGCCGCAGCAGGAGCGCTTGTCATCATCTGTCTGCTGCCCGAGGCAGATGACCTGTTCAACCTGCTTGGTGAGGCGAAGCGTCTTGACAACCAAGACTTTCTCTCCCTCGTGGCACTCGAGGGAGACCAACTGATGCTTGACCCGGAATTTAGGCGTCTGACTCACGGCATTCCCATGCTCACAGAGGCCCTGATGGAGGACGAGGCTGCGCGCGTTGGGATGTACGGGACCGAGGTCTCGCCGGGCAAGTTCGCCCGTTACCTCAGAAACCTCGTCTGTAATCATCTAAGGGACTCCCTGACAAACGAGGAACTCGATCTTAGGTGCGCGATGGCACTGCTTGGTCAAGGCAGCTTCGATGACCTCGATGCTGTCATCGGGCATGTGGACGATGAGTTGCTCATGTGGCTTCAGGACCAGGCCCCGCTCTTTGGTGTGGACTTCCACCGCCTCTGCTTCGAGACCGCAGGTGTCTTCTCTGACGAGCTCTTTGCCTTCTGCCTGAGCGGGATGAAGCGGTGCTGTAAGGAGCGTCCGAAGCTGCTCGCGCATGCCGCCCGCGTGCTCTGCTCGCGGGGCCAGTTCGTGCGGGCCGAACTGCTCTGTGGTCTGATCACGGATGAGGAGGAACTCAGTCAGATCGGCATGCGCTGGGGCGTCGAGCTCCTCATGAGCGGCAAGGTGGTCATGGTGAGTCGCTCTCTGAGGCACGAGCGCGAGGCGGGCAACACTGACGGCGCCCTGCCGTCCATAACGCGTCAGGCTATCATGGAGCTGAACGGTCGTCACAGCGAGCTGTCTCACGGCAGAGAGCAGCTAAGGGCACTGAAGGGACTCTCTCACCATGAGGAGGGTCTGCGCCGCTACGTGCTGGCCATGGGTGGCCAGCGTGATCTCGTTGCGGGCGTCTTTGCCTCTATCCCACAGGAAGGTCTGGGCGAGTGGACGGGCGAGCGGGGCGCGCGGCTCCTCAAGCATCAACGCTGCACTCGACTGCTTATCGAGGGCGCCTTCAGCACCATCTTCGACGAGTTGCTCGATGATGGTGACGGGCACGAACCCGAGGACGTGACAGGAGCGCTGCTCTGTCTGGACTTTGCCGTGGCGGAGGCGATGGTGGGAGGAAGCCGGACGCCGCGCGAACAACAGGACGTCGAGCGCTCCATCCGCATCATCGAGGAGGCGTCCCCGGGCCGTCTTGGTCCCTATGCAAGGGCCCTGGATGGGGCCATTAATGTCATCGTCGGTGATGGGACGCAGCTTCGTGGGATCGAGTACCTCATCGCACGGGCCAACGAGTACGGAGACGTGCTCGTGGAGGCCCTGTTTCTCCTTTTGGCTGCGGTGGGAGACCTTAAGGCGGGCGCCTTCTCGCGCGTTCATGTGAGAACCATTAAGGTTTGTGAGCTTGTCCGGGAGTGGGAGTCGTCCTTCCTTCTTGACGCGGCGCTGCTCGTCGGCCTTCTCTCCCGCCTTCGCATGGGGGAGGACATCGACGAGGATAGGCTCCGGACGCATGGGAGCGGCTCTGCCCTGAGGGACCTGTGTCGTGCCGCCGTGTTGATGAGCCGAGGCAGGCGGATTGACTCGTTGCGTCTTGATGAGCTCTCGCGTTCGACCTTCCCCAGGGAGCTGGCTTGGGCGCTCATGCTCGTCCTGCACCATGGTGACCTGTCACCGAGCGACGTCAACTCCGTTGTCCCCGCCAGTTGGCTGAGGGTCGAGCGCACCACCGACTTGTCGAGCTGGCCGGCACGCGTCGAGAGGCCAGTCAGGAAGGAGCGCGACCTTCCGGAGGAGCCCAAGGCGCCGCAGAAGGTCGACAGGACTGCCAGGGTGAGGATCACGCTCATGGGGAGCTTCTTGGTGAGGGTCGACGGGCGGACCGTCAAGCAGGAGGGGCTCGTCGCCCGTCACGCGCGCGACCTTCTCGCCCTTCTGGCCATCGTCAAGGGGCATAAGGTCACGAAGCGCGACGCCCTGCTCGCGATCTGGGGTGACGATGAGTATTCGAAGGGTATGCAGCGCTTGTATGAGGCAACCTCGGTGGTTCGCAGGGTCCTTGGGGCCAAGGAGTGCGGGATCGATCCCATCCTGAGCAGCAGGACCGAGGGCACCATCGCGTTGAACCCTGAGTGTGTCTCTTGCGATGTGGACGACTTCACCGAGGAGGCCCTCCTCTCGCTGGGACATGAGGGCAGTGACCTCAAGGCGATGAGACATGCGTGCAACGCACGGCGCTGGTATGGAGGTGGCCCGTCGATTGAGCTCAACGACGTGACGGGGCTCTCGCGCAGACATGCGCGGACGCTCGAGGGGCTCTTTGTGAGCGCATTGTCATCCGGTGGCATGGCAGCGCTCAGGCAGGGAAGACCCTACCTTGCGTCTCAGCTCGCGAGAGACGCGCTCACGATCGAGCCAAAGCGCGAGGACACGACAATATGCCTCGTGGAGTCGCTCTCGCAGTTGGGTAGATCATCTGAGATTGAGGCACTGTGCGAGAAGTATCGTAGGCAGACCTCTCGGGGTGCACGCAGGCGTTCTAAGGCCCTTGAGCGGGCATTCGAGGATGCCCTGGGCAGGGATCTCGTGGCATCATGAGTATTGACAAGATTTAAATCAAGTCTATATTTCCTGAATAGAAGTTGACAAATCTCGAGAATCAGCTAAAGTAGTCACAGTATATGCGTTATGGAATGTCACGCGAACCATTGGGGGATCACATGTTCAAGTCCATCCACCGGGATGTCGATAGGCAATTCAGGGGACTCGAGAGGATGGTTAAGAAGGTCAACGACCTTTCGACCCGCTTCGAGGCCATGCCTGATGACGCCCTCAGGTCCATGACCGCATGGTTCAAGGAACGTCACGAGAGGGGAGAGACGCTCGACGAGCTGCTCCCCGAGGCCTTCTCTGCCGTGAGGGAGGCATCAAGGCGGGCGCTGGGGCTTCGTCACTTCGACACGCAGGTCGTCGGTGGCATTGTCCTGCACATGGGCATGATCGCCGAGATGCGCTCCGGTGAGGGTAAGACCCTCGTCGCGACGCTCCCTGGTTACCTCAACGCTATCCCTGGTAGGGGCGTCCATGTCGTGACGATCAACGACTACCTTGCCAGGCGTGACGCCAAGATGGTGTCTTTGATCTATGATCGCCTGGGCATGGACGTCGGCCTCCTGCAGGGTGGCATGAGTCCCGAGCGCAGGAAGGCCGCCTACCGAACCGATATCACCTACGGTACCAGCAACGAGTTCGGCTTCGACTATCTGCGCGACAACATGATCACCCTCCCTGAACAGCGCGTACAGCGCGGCCATGCCGTCGCCATCGTGGACGAGGCGGACACCATCCTCATCGACGAGGCGATGACGCCGCTCACCATCTCGGGTGCGGGTGGCAACGTGACGGTCGAGTATGAGCGGTTCGCTCGTGCCGTGCGGGGCCTCGTTGCCGA